>JBAROR010000089.1:0-11755 GCA_049642265.1 Cognaticolwellia sp.
ATAAACGCGGTGCTATTAACACGAACACAGCCAATATTCTTACAAGACTACACATCAGTAATGAAAGTTGGTTAAAGCTCACGACCGACTTTGAAGGTATATTCACTGGCGCGGTAGGCACAGCGGAACATTTATGTGAATTTAGTGAACATATAGGTTTAAAAAGAACACATGGTCTAGCGAATGCTAAAGCTTGCTTGAATAGCGTATAAGTATTTTCCTTGTCCACACGGATTCAATGCCAGCTTAACCGTGGTGGACAAAGTGCGGTTAACATTCGATGATATATCAAATATTGTCAATAAATGAGTCGTTAGCGCCAATAAATAGAATCAATTATGTTTACATTGCTCAGAGTTGATTGATCTGTGTGTCATCATTATCGCTTGTATTTATCATGGGTGGCATAGTTAAGCAAAGCTTGCTTGAATAGCGCATAAATCTTTTCCTTGTCCTCTAGGATTCAATGCAAGCTTAACAGTGGTGGGCAAAATGCGATTAACATTCGATGATTATCAAATATTGTCAATAAATGAGTCGTTAGCGCCAATAAATAGAATCAATTATGTTTAAATTGTTCAGCGTTGATTGATCTGTGTGTCATCATTATTGCTTGTATTTATCATGGGTGGCATAGTTAAGCAGCATAGTTAAGCATAGTTAAGCATACCAAAAGGATTGTGTTAGAAATGGAGTTTGGAGTTCTTTCAGAAATAGAGCAAGTTGAGTTTAGTGATTACCAAACTTGTAGAGGTTCAGCTAACAGAGCTGAGTTTGAAAGTATTATTAATGTCCTCATAGACCCTAACTCTACTGAAGATGAATTTGATGATGCTGTAAACGATGGATTATGGGACTTGTTTTCTCATCAATATACGTTGTACTCATCAACTCCTTTAGCTCTTTACCTAATCCTTACTCGCACATCCGCAATCCAAAGAATGAATTGTCCTGAACTCATCAGATTCATTGAGCTATGTGCAAGTCGTGGTAATGATGGTGTGTTATTAAACGAACAAGAATTAATAAAAAACACAATGGGTATGCTTCCAATATTTTCAATTCCAGAAATTATGTGTAAGTTTGCCTAACAAGCTAATAAACAAGGACAAAAAAGAGTTTGCTGTTTTCGTTCCTCAACATTTTAGCAAACAATTTTTTGCCTGTTATTAGGGCGTTGGTAAGGAGCCAGCATGTGGAATTCGTTCTCCCCTGAAGAATGGGAAAGCCTCCCTTCTATTTCGGGAATAGTTGCTACTGAAGAAGATGTAGAAAGTGGAATTGCTGTTTTTTATATCCCCGATGGGAGTGCTGCATGTGATGCCGTACTTCCTACTTGTGTTATTCATATTGATGAAGAAACAAATGAAAGAACACCTGCTGTCGCCATCCAAGCTGAGCAGGTAGGTGAATTGGTATATCTTGGTATACGCTACATAGATGGTGGTAATGGTGTGTGTGAGTTAGACGAAGTTGAATTACTAGAATCACCCAATGAAGAATTTGCCACTTAACAAGCAAATCAATCAGAACTAAAATAGTTGGCTTTTGCTCCTGCGTCGCTTATTTTAGCCAACTAAATAACTAGGACACCCGTCCTAATTTAGCTAAATTGATGTAGTAGAACGTGCTTCTTTTATGGCAAAAGTGAACATTAGAAGGCAATCTTATCTAGTGATTTCTAGTCTCAAGCACTCAGCTCCGCTAATTTCACTACTCTAATATTCAGTATTATGCTCATCTAATAACAGCGTATTTGAGAAAAATATTTCAATTTATCGCGATTAGCAAAATGTATTTTCATCTCACGTTTAAAAACAGCGGCTAAAGGTTGTTGTTTTCTGTTTATATCGATTTCTTGGAATTTATTTGCTACTTATGTTTGTTTGTTGGTTTTATATTGCTCAAAAGTTGATAGCTGTTAGTCTGTTTTTATTATAGAGCATTAAGAGCTGACAGCATGTCATTGGAAAACTACTTTTTACCTTTTCGGCAGCACACTATCGGGCAAAGCCTGCAACATCAAATTAACGGTAAAACGCTTGATATTATTTATGCCGATTGGACTGCGAGTGGCCGTCTCTATCAACCGATTGAAGATTACTTAACCAATGAACTTGGGCCTTATGTCGCTAACACGCATACCGAGACAAATCTTACCGGTAGTGCGATGACACATGCTTATCATGAAGCGCAACATGTTATTAAACGCCATGTAAACGCTTGTGATAACGATATTTTGATCACGGCTGGCGCAGGCATGACCGCTGTTGTGAATAAATTTCAACGTATTTTGGGTTTACGTATTCCTGAGCGTATGCAGGCACAAGTCGCATTTGCTGAGCATGAAAGACCGGTGGTTTTTATTACCCACATGGAACATCATTCGAACCAAACTTCTTGGTACGAATGTGATGTTACGCTGGAAATTGTTGAGCCCGATAGTCATGGTTTACCCTCATTAGAACACTTAGCTACTCTGCTGGGAAAATACAAAGATCGAGAGGTTAAAATAGGATCATTTTCTGCTTGTTCAAATGTCACGGGGATTAAAACGCCTTATTATCAACTGGCAGAGTTGATGCATCAACATGGTGGTCTGTGTTTTGTTGATTTTGCTGCTTCTGCTCCTTATGTTGATATTGATATGCACCCAAGCAATCCAAAGCAAGCATTAGACGCTATTTACTTTTCGCCGCACAAGTTTTTGGGCGGGCCTGGCAGTTCTGGCGTTTTGGTGTTTAACAAAGCATTGTACAAAAATAAAGTGCCAGATCATCCCGGTGGTGGTACGGTGACTTGGACTAATCCTTGGGGCAAACATAGCTTTTTTCACAATATTGAGATGCGTGAAGATGGTGGCACTCCTGGTTTTTTACAATGCATTAAAACGGCTTTAGCGATAAAAGTTAAAGATGCCATGGGCGTAGAAAATATTCGTCAACGTGAGGCTGAAATAACGGATTATGTGATGGATGCATTGGCGCAAAATGAGCAGGTTGTTATGCTTGAACCAACTATTCGAGATCGTTTAGCGATTGTTTCGTTTTACATACCGGGTGCGCATTATAATTTAGTCGTGCGGTTGCTTAATGATAAGTTCGGTGTGCAAACTCGCGGTGGTTGCTCATGTGCTGGTACTTATGGTCATATTTTATTAAATGTTGATCAAACAACGTCATCAAAAATTACTGAGCAAATAGATGCGGGTGATTTTGCTGAAAAGCCAGGATGGATACGCGCCTCATTTCATCCGACCACATCAGATAAAGAAGTCGCTTTTGTTGTTGATGCTATTAAGCAAGTTACCGAAAACTTAGCTTTGTGGAGTAAAGAGTACCGTTTTAATCCGGCCATTGGCGATTACGAACATAGTAAATTTTCGGTTCAGTTTCCAACGTTATCCAGTTTCGATGCTTTACCGGAGGTTTCGTCAGTAGCGGTGGAAAAAGCAGGAGCGAGTCCTTCAATTTTTCGACAATTATTTGGCTAGAATTGGAATGATTGTCGAATGATTACCTAATGGTTACTTAATTATTATCTAAGTATTATCTAAGTATTATCTAAGTATTATCTAACTGTTAGCTAATCAAGACTGAAAGTTTATTGGCTATTAACGGTTTTAATAGCCAACAAATAGAATAGGTAAGTGCAGGTGAATTGATAGATTAATCAACAATGTCAGTCTATCAGTCAGTTAATTCAGTTAATCACTCACGTATCAATTCACTCAATTCACTCAATCAGTCAAACATAACCATCATTTCAGCCGCTTCACAATGACAATCAAAATGGCATATCGGACAATCGTAACCCGCTAAACTCAGTTCATGCCATCTGTCAGGGTGCTCTTTAATGAGTATGCCGCCACATTTAGTAAAATACTTTACAGCACTATTCCCCGGGCTTTGTTTCCATAGATGACTAACACCGGCAATGGCTCCTTGTTGTTTTGCCGCCGCAATTGAACGCTGAAGCAGTTCGCCGCCAATACCATGACCACGATATTCTTCATCAACAGTATTACATTTAAAGTAACAAACGTGCTCAGCAGGTACTGACCATAATTCATTAGAGCACCACTTATCTATCTGCCATTGCTGCGCTGCATAAGTAATGCGAAAGCCGACTAGCTTTTCATCATGGTAAACGACAAAGCCAGCATTGATGTTATTTTTCAGGCCTTTTTCATACCAATCTCGCATACTGGTTTGATCAACATAACCTTCACCATGCACGGTAGTCGCTAAGTGAATAATACGGTCAAAGTCGGCAGGGGTTAATTGTTGATAGTTAAGCGTTATGCTCATAAAGTTGTTTTTATTGAGTTAGTTATTACAGCATTGTACTGTTTTTTCTGAGATACTTTAAGTGTGTCAGTTATTAAAAATCAACATCATTATTTTAGCTAATTTTGGAAGTGAAAATGTACGATCCTTTGCACGATTTATCACCCGGTTGTAATGAAAAATACCCTGAAAGCTATTGGGCAAACGTTTCGGGTATCGCACCAGAACACGATGGCGCTGTTAGCGGTGATATTGATGTTGATGTCGCCATTATTGGTGCAGGCTACACCGGATTATCTTGTGCGCTTCATTTAGCTCGAGAACATGGTATTAAAGCGCATGTTTTAGAAGCTAATCAAACTGCTTGGGGTTGTAGTGGGCGTAATGCCGGTTTTATTTTGAAATCTTCCGGTCGCAAGTCCTATGGCCAAATGGCTAAGCAATGGGGCGAAGAAGTGATGCGCGGTATTTATCAGGAAATGGCGGCAGGTGTCGACACGGTAAATAGCTTGATCGGCGAAGGCATCGACTGCGATCGCCAGAGTGCTGGTTATATTAAGGTTGCGCATAAGCCTAATAAATTGAAAGAGCTGGTTGAGTTGGCCAAACTTCAACAGAAAATGTTTGGTTATGACGTTGAAATTCTTTCACAAGCTGAAGTACGTCAACAATATATGGATGACCGCAATGCTTATGGCGCGATTCGTTATCAAGACGGTTTTGGTTTAAATCCTTTAAAACTGGCTTGGGGCTATCAAAAATTAGCCCGTCAAGCTGGCGCGAAAGTACATTGTGCTTCTCCAGTTACCCAATGGCTGTCGGGTGACAATAAAAAGTCAGGTGACAATAAGCAGAAGCTGCACACGCCTAATGGTATTGTTAATGCGCAAAAAGTGGTTATTGCAACCAATGGCTATACGCCAAAAGGTTTTCACGACTTAACCACCGATCGAACATTGCCAGTATTGTCACAAATTATTGTTACTGAACCATTAAATGAGGCACAACTGGCTGCTTGTAATTTCTTAACCTCTAATGTGGTTATGGACACGCGAGCATTGAAGTATTATTACCGTAAGTTACCCGATAATAGAATATTGTTTGGCGGTAGAGGAGCGATCACCGGCAAAAGTGCAGAAGATCCTTATTACGCACAACGTCTACTGTCGGTACTC
Source organism: Cognaticolwellia sp. (assembly GCA_049642265.1). Taxonomy (GTDB): domain Bacteria; phylum Pseudomonadota; class Gammaproteobacteria; order Enterobacterales; family Alteromonadaceae; genus Cognaticolwellia. The sequence goes on from JBAROR010000089.1 coordinate 5,465, forward strand.
AAAAGTAGTTTTCCTGCGCTGAGCAACATCAACTACAGTTATGCTTGGTCTGGCTGGATTTGTATGGCGTTAGATGATTTACCACACATTTATCAAAATGATGAAAAGTCGGTATTTTACAGTATGGGTTATTGCGGTAGTGGCGTTTCATTTTCAGTACAAGCGGGCAAGCGTTTAGCTGAAAAAGTGGCTGAAAAACAGGTACCTGATTTGCCGTTGTACAATAAAGCTTTGCCTAAGTTTCCATTTGCTCCATTACGACGAGTAGGGCAGTGGGGGTATTTTCATTGCGGAAAAGTAAAAGACCAATGGTTTTAAAACACAGGCCTTCTATTTGTTGCTTTACTCAGCCTTAATCAACACGATTTGCGCGTTCATTACGACGAGTAGGGCAGTGGGGCTATTTTCATTACGGAAAAGTAAAAGACCAGTGGTTTTAAAGCACGGGCCTTCTACTTGTTGTTTTACTTAGCCTTAATCGACACGATTTGTGCGTTCACCTTGCTCAAATGCCGTTATATTCGTGGCGACCAAATTAAGTAAGGCCTGTTGTGCTTGTTGGCTTGCCCAAGCGATATGAGCGGTAATTTTTAACTTAGGTGACTGCGCAGCTAAAAGTATATGATCTTTTGGTGGTGGCTCTTGTTCAAGTACGTCTAAAATCGCGCAGGCAATTTCATCGTTATTTAAGGCACTGAGCAAATCTTCGTTATTAATTAGAGCACCGCGCGCGGTATTAATTAGTATCGCGCTTGTTTTCATACGAGCAAATAACTCCGCATTAAACATACCTTGTGTTTCTGGCGTTTGCGGGCAATGTAAGCTGATAATATCTGCTTGCTCGATAGCGGCTAAAAACGCCATTCGCTCAGGTCTAATCGTTGTGGCTCCGGGTCTTTCTACAATCAGTACCGTCATGTCAAAAGCTTTAGCAATATCGGCAACTTTCTGTCCCAAAGCCCCGTAACCAATAATAGCGATAGACTTGCCTGCTAGTTCGATACTGCCATTACCGTGCACACAAAAGGTCTCACTTTTCTGCCATAAACCTTGCTGGGTATTGCGGTTGTGATGCTCAATTTGACTAAAGTGAGCCAGTAACTGAGCAAAAATATATTGGGCAAGAGTATTTTTTGCATAACCACTGACATTAGTCACCGCTATACCTAGTGCTTTCGCTGCTGCAATATCGACATTGTTAATGCCGGTAGCGGTGATACAGATCAGTTTTAAATCAGGTAGCTGACTTAATGTTTCACGGCTTAGTTCTACTTTGTTAGTTAATATAATTTCTGCATTAGCACTATGTTGCACGACTTGTGAGGGAGATGTTGTTGCGTGTCGTTCAAGTTTACTGACTACTTGATTAATGGCAGATAAGTCTAAGGATTGGCTAAAGGTTTGATAATCTAAAAATACAGCTCGCATGGAAGAGACCTATTAGGAAAATTTTGCCAAGCTTATCGTAAAGCCGTCAATGGGTCGATGGCATTTTGGCTGTTTTTAGAGGGGTTCAGGTTTTATTCGCTGTTATGAGGTTTTGTGGGGGGGATGTAATGAGGCGCTTTAGGGATTTTAAATTGAAATAATAACGCCTCGGCAATACTGGCTGCAAAGGCGGTTCTATTGAGCAAATTAATGCTCGGATTATAAATCATTAAAGAGCGTGCTAAACGCTTATCCTGGTCGACCGTCAGCGCGCGATTTTAAAAGCATTGGACCATAATAAACAATAAATAGACCAAAACTAAGTAACCAAAGAAAGCCACTGATATCGATGAACATCATAGTTTTTTCCGGGAAGCCCCAAGGGCCAAAACTTCTGACTAAACCTGCTAATACCATAGCACCAAACGCTAAAGACATCAGCTTAGGTGGCTGTAATGTTCTGCCAGTATGACCTAAAGATACCCGAGAAATCATCGCGAGAATAACGCCGCCGATACCACCCACAGTGATTAAATGCCAAACATGATTTGTTGGTATTTCAGCGATTAAATAACTGAGTCCTAGTAGTATTAACCCATAAGCTAGCGCTTTTATAGAAAGGTGCAAAGACCATAATAGTGGCACGCCTAAGGTGATCCAAGGTCGCCATCTCAGCCAGCGCATTGCTTGAAAAACACCGGCAATAATTAAAATTACGCCGATATAAAAGTTATTAACGCCAATAAGAGGGTGTAACAGTAATAAAATAGTGACCAAGGCGAGTGAACCATTGGTGACTTTATCGAGCCAAGCAGGTGTGACTACTTTTGTTGTGTTGGTACCATTGGCAGTAAACATAGGCGCTACACGACCAACCATAACGGAAATAAGTAAGGTAACTAACATCACTCCAGCATAGCCTGCATATTGAGTAGATATTGAATTAGGATAATAAATGCTGGCGTGCATTTCGGCATTAGCAATAGTAAAAATAGTTAATAGCGGAACAAAAAATAAATTACGATATTGTTTAACGGCTAATATTGGCTTTGCCAATATAAATGCTACACAAGGTAGAAAAGCTAAATCTATTGTGGTGCTTAATGTTGGGCCTAACACCTCAGGAAAGATCAAACAAAGTCGGCCTAGTAGCCAGACAAAAAATAAACCAGCAAGCACTTTGCCTTTTACGCCCGGCATACCTGTCCAGTTTTGCACGGCGGTTAAAAGAAAACCGGCGATAATAGCGCAACCAAAACCGAAAATCATTTCATGAATATGCCACCAGTAACCGCCTCCTAGGGGCTGAAAGTTTATCGCACCTCGATACAGCAGCAGCCATAATAAAATGGCGATAACACTAAATAAAGCACCTGCGAGAAAGAAGGGCCGAAAGCCTAATCTAAACAGCGGGGCTATTTGTTGCTCTTTGTTTAAGTCGGTAATTTGCATCATCTGTGCAACCTTTATTTTTTACGTTGGGGCGATAATAAAGCAATAAAAATATAATTACTTTGCCATACATCAATAATTTAACCTTGAGTGAAGCTATTATGCTACTCGTACTTAACTAATAGGGAGTTCTAATTCAACAATTTGCTCAGATATTAATTCGAGTTTTTCAGCCATTAACGCTTGGGCGTCATACAAACCTCGATTGTAATAAACCGCGCCTAACTCTTTAGTAAAAAAGTCGAGTAAGAAGTCAGCATCAAATTGTTCTAAGTCCTGATCGAGTTCTTTAATAAAGTAACGCTGCAGCTTATCAATCAACAAAGATTTTTCGGCCTGAGTAAATTGTATCGGCGACATAAATAAGTTTTCCTTAAAGGGTAAGTTTAATTTAGTGTAAATTGTTATTATACCTGTTCAAACCTAGGATGCTGAAACTGCATTTTATTATTGGCGAGTATATACCCAAGCGACTTGAAGATGCAGGATTGTGCAAGTCGAGAAAGGGTTAGCACCAAGGCATTGATTGAAGACGAAACCATGGATGGTGAAGGTAGAGCGAAGCAGGATGCCAGAGCCGAGAATGGTTGTTCCATTGTCGAAATCAATAACGCCGGAGATGACCCTTTATCGCCTTGCCCGAAGGGAACTAAGCTAGAAAACCAGCTCCGCTTTGCAGCACTTGTTAATGGAATAACCATTGTCTTCGTGCTGCGCCTTGATCTGATTTCCTAGCTTAGCTCTGAAACTCCATCTTCAAGTGGTTTGGGTATATACTGGTGATACCAATACTAATCTAAGTGAGCTATTGTGAATAAATCGACGTTCAAGCAATGGTGGCAAACAGATTGTCAATTTTGCCGTAAATCTAGAATGATTATTTTCTGGCTGGTTTTGATGTTAATCGCTGATGGTCTTTGGTTTGGCTTAATCATTCACTAAATACTAAATACTAAATACTAAAAGAGAAAATATTATGAGCTATCGTTGGACTGATTCACTTGAAATTGCGCTTGATTTAATCGAAGTACACCCAGATGTTGATCCAATGAAATTGCATTTTCCCGAATTAATGCAATGGGTACTAGCGTTAGAAAATTTTGAAGATGATCCTAAGCATTGTGGCGAGCGCATACTTGAAGCTATTCAGTTAGCTTGGATATCTGAAGCCGATTAATTATGATCACTCGCTTTGTGGTGTAATTATCAATTTAAACTGGTCGATCAGCTTATTACACTTTTCAAAAGGTGAAATTTGATTATAATGTCAGCATTATGATTCTTATGGTGAATTTTCACCATTCACAGCAAATATGAACAAAAAAGATAAACTATGACATCTGAAACAAATCAACGTCCACTATATATTCCATACGCGGGTCCTAGTTTATTAGAAACGCCGTTACTCAATAAAGGCAGTGCATTTAGTGCCGACGAGCGCTCACACTTTAATTTAATTGGCTTATTACCGCCACGCTTTGAAACTATTGATGAGCAAGTTGAACGTGCTTATATGCAGTATCGTAGTTTCGAAACTAACTTAAATAAGCATATTTACTTACGCGCCATTCATGATAACAACGAAACGTTGTTTTTTAAGTTAGTTCAAGCACATTTGGCTGAAATGATGCCAATTATCTATACGCCTACTGTCGGTGATGCTTGTGAACAGTTTTCCGATATTTATCGCAGCTCACGTGGACTTTTCGTTTCTTACGACCAACGTCATCAACTTGATGATATTTTACGTAATGCCACTAAAAACAAAGTTAAAGTTATTGTTGTTACCGATGGTGAACGTATTTTAGGCTTAGGCGACCAAGGTATTGGCGGTATGGGCATTCCTATTGGTAAGCTTTCGCTTTATACCGCATGTGGAGGTATCAGCCCAGCTTATACTCTACCGGTTATGCTTGATGTGGGTACCAATAATGAGAAGCTATTAAATGATCCTATGTACATGGGCTGGCGTCATCCTCGTATTGAACAAGAAAAATACGATGAGTTTTTAGAAATGTTTATCAACGCCGTTAAACGTCGTTGGCCACATGTGTTACTTCAATTTGAAGACTTTGCACAACCTAATGCTACACCATTACTTAATCGCTATCGTGATGAAATATGTTGTTTTAACGATGACATTCAAGGTACAGCGTCAGTAACTGTTGGTACATTATTAGCCGCATGTCGTACCAAGAAAGTGCCATTATCAGCACAACGTGTTGCTTTTGTTGGTGCAGGCTCTGCCGGTTGTGGTATTGCGGAACAAATTATTTCGCAAATGGTCAGTGAAGGCATCTCTGAGCCACAAGCTCGTAGTCAAATATTTATGATTGATCGCTTCGGTTTATTAACTGAAGGCATGTCGGGCTTACGTGACTTTCAAGAGAAACTTACACAAAAGCAAGCGGCAATAACACCTTGGAATACTGAAGGCGAATATGCATCTTTATTAGAAGTGATGCACGGTGCTCAACCGACTATTTTAATTGGTGTTTCAGGAGTACCTGGTTTATTCACTGAAGCGGTGATTAAAGCGATGAAAGCAAACTGCACCACACCCATAATATTTCCATTGAGCAATCCAAGTCGCCAAGTCGAAGCAACACCAGAGCAAGTAATTAACTGGACTGAAGGTGATGTTATTATTGCTACCGGCAGCCCATTTGACCCGGTTGAATACAAGGGTAAGGTTTTCCCTATTGCCCAATGTAATAATAGCTATATTTTTCCTGGCATAGGGCTTGGTGTTGTATCAGCTAACATTAACCGTATTACCGATGAAATGTTAATGGCAGCAAGTGAAATGTTAGCGCAAGCTTCACCACTAGCGAATACGGCAACCGGTGAACTACTGCCACCATTGATCGAAATTGCTGATTTAAGCAGAAAGATAGCTTTCTCGATTGCTAAAATTGCTTTCGATCAAAGCTTAGCTTTACCATTATCAGATGAACAATTACTTGAAAGAATTGAAGCTAATTTTTGGACACCGCAATATCGTCAATATCGTCGAGTTAGCATTTAGTTATTGGATATTATTGAATACTATCGAATGTAGCTGAATATTTTTGGATACTACTGAATTAGCATAGCGTTACCTTGAGTTAGCGTGATCGTCTTGATGATCACTAAACTCATGGTAATGGTACTAACCTAGCTAACGTTACCCGTATTGCTTTACATGTAGACTCATTGCCAAATTTTAGTGCTAAACGTCGTACATATACATTCCTATATGACTATTTAGGCTAAATATAGCTAAACCAAGTTAACCCCTCCCAAAATGATAACCCTAGGCATTTGCTTTTAATTCGTCTATAATCGCGCCAAAATTTATACCGTATTTAATTCTAATTTTATTGAGAGGGCTATCATGGCTATCGAACGTACTTTTTCTATCGTAAAACC
>JBAROR010000097.1:0-86773 GCA_049642265.1 Cognaticolwellia sp.
ATAAGTTTATAACATTGATGGACTTTCGAATAATACAGAGAGTAAAAGAAAGTGGCTGGGGTATGAGGATTTGAACCTCAGAATGACGGGATCAAAACCCGCTGCCTTACCGCTTGGCTATACCCCAACAATGTTACTTACTTTCTAATAAATATCATGATGATAAATATTAGTAGAATGGTACGGGTCAAGAGACTTGAACTCTCACATCTTGCGATACTGGAACCTAAATCCAGCGCGTCTACCAATTCCGCCAAACCCGCATTTCTTCTATTACTACTAAGAGTGGAAATGGTGGCTACACCGGGATTTGAACCTGGGACCCCATCATTATGAGTGATGTGCTCTAACCAGCTGAGCTATGTAGCCATTCCATCTTGCCTCTCAGCAAGTGGCGCGTATTATGCAAATCTGTTTGCGTTACGTCAACCGTTTTTTATCAAATAAATAAGACTTTTTGTTTGTTTGGCTATTCACTGTGCAATTTGTAGGATATCTACACAAAAAAAGTCATAAATGAACGAAGAGTGAAATATTAATGCTGATAAGTTTGTTATCTATATTCTTTGTATTTTATTTAATGGGGCTATTTAGTACTTTTTAGGCATTATTTGACTATCGTCATCGTTGTTAATGTTGCTAGTTAAGAAAATTAAATAAAAAAAGGGTAGATATGCTGTTTATGGCGGAATAATAAAACAATTTATCTGCAAACTATCAATCGTCGTTGGTGCAATAGTAAATTAAAGTGCCGTTTTATCGAGTTTTTCGTGTAGAAAACATATTTTTGATATCAGAGTGCGATATTTGTCGGTTTGCTTGACCATTATTTCGTGATGACTTCTATATCACTAACCGTTTTATACTTATCAACGAATATTAGTTAGAAACCTAAATTAGCAAAGTGATTAAGCTACGTTGAAAAATAATAAACTCAGTTAACTGAACTAATTTTAATGTCGTATAGAAGAGTAATGTAATACAGAGCAATGTAAGCCAAAATAGCCGCTAGTATTTTGGTGAATAGAAATAATCGCTGTGCTGCCTCGTTGCCATTTTATTAAAGCTAATTCCCACTACGCTCGTATTCAAGGTAAATTAAAAGTTTATGGCTTTGGTGCATGTAATAAGCAAGTTGATATGTCCAGAATAATAGCTCCATTGTTATGTACTTTGAATAACATTAACTATATAGCAGTAGTTTTAAAGTGGTTTAGTTGGATTCAGTCATAAATACTTGTCATTTCTTTTATAATTGAAGTAAATTAAATCACCTCAAATAGATGTAAAAAGGAAAATTGCATTAATACCACATCAGCACTAATCAATTCACTTGGAAATTTAACCAAGGATATGTACAACGTTGATAGCGTTAGTTCAATGATGATGTCATTACATACTGAACTGAAGTCATTATTTGGCTTTAGCATAACGTGGTTGTATGCCTTTGAGGATAACTGCAAAAAAACATCGACACTTATTTCTGTTGTTGGTAAAAATAAAAAAGAAGTCGAAGAAAAATATCCAACGATTGATATTACTCACGATAAAATGATGGAAGATATTTTTAATAGTGACTCTCCTGTTTATGTTGAAGATGCGAGAGTTGATCCAACAACGGATAAAAATATTGTTAATGCATTAAATTATCGAACAGTTATAAACTGTCAATTATTTTTGCATGGAAAAAGCATGGGCTTAATTGGCTCAGGATCATTTGAGACTGAAGGCATACGAGCTATGTCACATGATGAAATAGCTTATTTTTCAGCGTTATCAAATATTGTCTCTATTACCTTAGATAGGATCAGCTACCGTGAGAAATCATTACTAGACCCTCTGACAAAAATAAATAATAAGCGTGGGTTAGAAGTTAATGCTGAAACGTTATTAGCGCTTGCGCTGCGAAATAATCAAAGCGTTGCCATTATTTATATTGATTTAGATAACTTCAAAACAATCAACGATCAGTTTGGCCATTATTTAGGTGATAAAGCTTTAATTTATTTTTCTAATGGTTTAAGAAAAATATTACGACGTTCCGATCTTATTGCAAGGGTAGGCGGAGATGAGTTTGTTTTGCTACTTCCTAATGTTAATGAGCCAAGTTATATTAATAACTTAATCGAGCAAGTACTTATTGAGTGCTCTTTATTTGCCTCTAAAAAAATTGATATAGGTATGACATTCTCTGCAGGCTCTGCTGTTTTTCCTGAGGACGGAACTGATTTAGATGGTCTTATTAATTTAGCGGATAAAAGAATGTATCAAGTAAAATCCATTTCAAAAAGCATTTCAGCTTAATTACCTAATAATAGAATGAATTATAACGTTATAAGATGGATGTCAGATATAGCAATTTTTGGACATGCTAATAAAATTTATAGCATAGCGCTTAAATAACAAATATATAGAAGTTATTTAAGCATGGGGGTTATTGAGGTAAAGGTAATTTTTCTTTTATAAAACACTGTATTTTAAATATAAAAAAGAGAGCTTGAGCTCTCTTTTTTTAGGTAAAGTTAATGATTAACTACTAAACACTAATTACTTAGTATTACGACTAGACATTAAATCTGAAATGAACTACATCGCCATCTTTAACACGATATTCTTTACCTTCTAAACGCCACTTCCCAGCTTCTTTTGCACCAGACTCGCCGTTAAATTCTATAAAGTCATCATAAGCAACTACTTCTGCACGTATGAAGCCTTTTTCAAAATCAGTATGGATAACACCAGCCGCTTGTGGCGCAGTTGCATTTTGCTTAACAGTCCAAGCTCTTACTTCTTTCACACCGGCTGTAAAGTAGGTTTGTAAGTGAAGTAGCGAATAACCAGCATTTATTACTCTATTTAAGCCTGGCTCTTCTAAGCCCATTTCAGCCATAAATTCAATGCGGTCTTCATCTTCCATTTCTGATAACTCACTTTCTATTTCAGCACAAACAGCAACAACTATTGCACCTTCTTTGTTGGCAATTTCTTGTACTTGATCAAGGTATGGATTATTTTCAAAACCATCATCATTAACATTAGCAATGTACATGGTTGGTTTAATGGTTAAAAAGTTCAAGTATGCAACGGCTGCTTTTTCTTCTTTAGTTAACTCTAAAGAGCGAACCATTTCACCTTCTTCAACATGCTTTAATATTTTTTCCAATATAGGCATTTCAAATTTAGCATCTTGATCACCACCTTTTGCTTTTTTCGCTAAACGGAAAATAGCACGTTCAGCCGTATCCATATCTGATAATGCTAATTCAGTGTTGATTACTTCGATATCATCGATAGGGCTTACTTTATTGGCAACATGAATGATGTTGTCATTTTCAAAACAACGTACAACATGGCCAATGGCATCTGTTTCACGAATATTTGCTAAAAACTTATTACCTAAACCTTCACCTTTTGAAGCGCCAGCCACTAAACCAGCAATATCAACAAATTCCATTGTTGTTGCTAAAACGCGTTCTGGTTTTACGATACTTGCTAATGCATCTAAACGTGGATCCGGAACTGGTACAACACCAGTATTAGGCTCAATTGTACAAAATGGAAAGTTAGCAGCTTCGATACCTGCTTTAGTTAACGCATTGAAAAGTGTTGATTTTCCTACGTTGGGCAAGCCAACAATACCACATTTAAATCCCATGATGTTTACCTATTATAATGTTGGCGCAATAATATTATTGCGCTTTAAAAGAATGTAGACGATTTTGAGCTTTTTTAATATCGTCCTTTAGCCAAATTTCAAAACAGCGCGCAGCTTCGTCTATCGCTTGGTCAATTAAGTTTTGTTCGATGGCAGGGGCTTTTCCAAGCACATGCCCAGTAACGCGATCACGATGACCTGGATGATCAATACCAATGCGTAACCGATAAAATTCTTTGTTATTAGCCATACACGAAATAATGTCGCGTAAGCCATTGTGGCCGCCATGACCACCACCTTTTTTAATTTTGCAAACGCCAGGTAGCATGTCTAATTCATCATGAGCAACAAGTATGTTTTCAACGGGAATACGAAAGAAGTTGGCTAAAGGTGCCACAGCTTTTCCACTGCAGTTCATGAACGTGGTCGGTATAAGAAGATGAACTAATTGTCCTGCAATTAATCCTTTACCGTAGAGGCCTGAGTATTTTTTTTCTGGCTTGAGTGAGATATTGTAACGTGATGCAAGCTCTTGGACGAACCAATCACCAGCATTATGACGGGTTTTACTGTATTCGGAACCTGGATTCCCTAAACCGACTACTAATTGAATCGTCATCTAATAGCTTACTCTTGTTATTCAAATAAAGTTTGATAAATTCAAGTACATTTAAAACTAAAAAGCTTAAAGGGCATGTCGTAAAACATTTCCCTTTAAGCTTGAGCATCGTGAGTAACGTTAACTATTACTCAGCTGAAGGTGCTTCAGCTGCTGCTTCTTCTTCGTTGTCATCATTTGAAACTTTAGGAGCATTCAAAGAAACTACGGCTTGGTCATGGCTTTCGCCTTTAGCCAATTCGTCAGATGTAACACCTTTAGGGAAAGTAACATCTGATAAATGTAGAGTTTGACCTACTTCTAAGTTAGCAACATCAATTTCGATGAACTCAGGAATGTTACCTGGTAAACATGTAATTGCTATTTCATTCATTTGGTGAGCAATAACGCCACCAAGTTTCTCTGCTTCAGCTTCATTAACGAAGTGAATTGGAGCATTAACTTGAACAGCATTTTTTGCGTTGATACGTAAAAAATCTAAGTGCATTACAAGTTGTTTGAACGGGTGACGTTGCATGTCTTTTAAAAGACATTCAACAGGCTTGCCATCAACGTTAATTGTTAAAACGTGAGAGTAAAAAGCTTCTTCTTGTTGTGCACGGTAAACATTTTTGTGCTCTAACGTTAAAGAAATTGGCTCTTGGCCTTCGCCGTATATAATTGCTGGAACTTTGTTCGCGTGACGTAGGCGGCGGCTCGCACCTTTCCCTAAATCTGTACGTACTTCAGCATCCAATGTAAATAAATCAGTCATGGTAATATCCATTATATAATAATTAAAAGTTGTTACTTTTTGCGACCAAAAGCAACCTGTTCCTTTATAACTCGTTATTATGATAACTATACGAAGATAACTATACTAAGATAATTATACGAGAGTAATTAGCTAAAAAAGGCGCCGCATGATAACACTCTAGTAAAACGATAGCCATAACTTATCTTTAAAATTTATTTGATTTTAAGCTTATTGGAATAACTAATTTATGAAAGGGGATATTCGTTAGGTGTAATAAAAAAAAGCACCTATAAAAGGTGCTTTTTTACTGCTATGTCGTTTTAATGCTTACGCATCAAACATTGCAGAAATAGATTCTTCATTACAAACTCGACGAATAGCTTCTGACAACATACCACTTAAGGTAAGTTGACGAACTTTGCCTAACGCTTTAATTTCATCTGACAACGGAATTGAGTCAGTCACAACAACTTCATCAATTACTGAATTTTTTAAGTTTTCAGCCGCATTACCTGAAAGTACAGGGTGAGTAGCGTAAGCAAATACGCGTTTAGCACCGTGTTCTTTTAATGCCTCTGCTGCTTTTGCAAGCGTTCCACCAGTATCAATCATGTCATCAACAATAAAACAATCACGACCTTTAACATCGCCGATGATATGCATTACCTGAGCAACGTTCGCTTTAGGACGACGCTTATCAATAATGGCAAGGTCGGCATCGTCTAATAATTTAGCGACAGCACGAGCACGCACAACACCACCAATATCAGGAGAAACCACTACTGGGTTTTCAATGTTACGTTCTAACATATCTTCCAGTAATATTGGAGTACCAAAAACGTTATCAACGGGTACATCAAAGAAGCCTTGGATTTGTTCTGCGTGTAGATCAACCGTTAAAACTCGGTCAACGCCTACACTTGATAAGAAGTCAGCCACAACTTTTGCTGTAATAGGTACGCGAGCACTTCGAACGCGACGGTCTTGACGAGCATAACCAAAGTAAGGCATAACAGCAGTAATACGTCCAGCTGATGCACGACGTAGCGCATCAATCATCACGATTAATTCCATTAAGTTATCATTGGTAGGGGCGCAAGTTGATTGAATTATAAAAACATCCGCTCCACGGACATTCTCAGTAATTTCAACACTAATTTCACCATCACTAAAACTGCCAATCTTGGCTTCACCTAAGGTGATGTACAAGCGGTTAGCGATCTGTTTGGCCAGTTCAGGGGTGGCGTTACCCGCAAAAATCTTCATGTCAGGCACTGTCAGTTCCTCAGAAACTTTTGACATTTAAATTACGATACTGAATAAAACGGTAAGTTAAATATCAGCAAATTATTTTATTTTTGCCAGTTTTAATGGCATTTATATTAATTTTATCCGAACTTAATTGTCGTTTACCGCTGCAATTGCAGCATGTAAAGGCGATTGATTTAGTCCTTCGGCTACGAATGATTCTATGCCATTTGGCAGTAAAGATTGAACGTAGCACGCATCTTGTTTAGAGCTAAAACGTGTAAATACACACGCACCAGTTCCAGTCATCTGGGACGGCGCGTATTCTATCAACCAAGCCAGTAGTTTGGCAACCTCGGGGTAGTGTTTTATTACCCAAGTTTGACAATCGTTGTGATAATTTTTGATGTTATCATCGCTATAGCGTATAGAGGGCGTATCTCTAGTTAAATCTGTTGCAGTGAAAACACTTTCAGTAGAAATACTACAATTAGGTTTAGAAACTAAATACCAATACGTTTTTGGTGAGGCAGGCGTCAGTTGTTCGCCAATACCTTGAGCAAATGCCGCATAGCCATGAATAAAAATTGGCACATCAGCACCTAATTTCACGCCTAGTTCAGCAAGTTGGTCAATAGTCAGTTTCGTTTTCCAAAGTGCATTTAGCGCGAGTAGTATTGTTGCTGCATTTGATGAACCCCCGCCCAAACCACCCCCCATTGGGAGTAACTTTTCTAGTTTAATTTCTGCGCCTTGCTGGCACTGTGTATGATTTTGTAACAGTTGTGCAGCTTTGACGATTAAATTGTCTTCATTATTTACCCCTGGAATTGGGGTCAGCAGCGTTATTGTTTTTTCTGCTGTGATGCGCAATGCAATGGTGTCGTGGTGATCGAGAAATTGAAAAACAGTTTCTAGTCGATGATAGCCATTGTCCATTCTGCCGACAATATGCAAAAATAAATTTAGTTTTGCTGGTGATGGAAATGCAAGAAAGGGGGCGTTTATCAAGATAACCTCGTTAAATTTTCCATGAATGAATGACAATCTTTATGCGCAAATCATCCTGAATAATGGTGAACTGCTTAGCCAATTGAAATGGGCCAATATGATGATACTTGCTGTATTTTATCAGCCATTCTTTATTGTTGTAATGACTAATTAAAGACTCTGGTAGTTGTGTTGTTTCATGATACGTTATTTTATCGTCAGGTAAATAAAGTAACCCTTTTAACCAGTTATTCATGGCACGCGTGGGTAAATTTAAACCAGTGAGGGAATATATTAAATGATCTAAGTCTTGAGTGTTGTAGTGCTGACCGTCAACTTCTAAAGCGAAGTTACCTTGCTGTTGCGTAAGTGTTAAGACATTAATACCAAATAGTGTTGATAAATTTAACGATTCCGTTTGTTCACTTTCATTTTTTTGCCAATGCAGTGTTGCACTTTGACGTTCTTTATTATTTATAAAAGCTATCTTACCCGCGATGGTCCATTGGGTAAGTTTTGTCATTTGTTTATTACGGCTATTAATATTTTGGCTTAATTCATTGCTGTCTACAGGGACATCGTTAATGCTAGTACAAGCACTTAATATACTGAACAGGAATAGAATAAATAGATGTTTACTACTGATAGTATTATTGGTTAATCGCATTAAATAAACCTTATTTCATTAAGTGAAAACAATAAAAAAGTACAAAAAACTATGAGCTGCTTTCAATTGAATGATATTTTTCGTAAAATTATCGCGATTTTTTGTCGCAGATCATAGGTTTTTTTTATTGTCTGACCGATAATAGCGCCAATTAGTCATTACATGCGTATAATGAACGCTTAGATACTTGACCATTCAGCGCAGATTTTCCTGCCATTAAATTTTTTGGACTCAATATATTCATATGTCGATAGTTGCAGTAGGTATCAATCATAAAACCGCTCCGGTTGCTGTTAGGGAAAAAATATCTTTTAATCCTGATAACTTGAGTGCGGCTTTACAGGAACTGATTAACTCGGTTGACTGCAAAGAAGCGGCGATTTTATCTACTTGCAATCGCACTGAGTTATATCTTGTTCAAGATGGTGAAGTTGCTATAACGCAAGAGCGTTTAGTTCGCTGGTTAGAGCAACACCACAATGTTCCAGCATCGACTATTACACCAAGTTTATATTGGCATCAAGATCAACAAGCTGTTAATCATATGATGCGTGTTGCTTGTGGTTTAGATTCACTTGTTTTAGGTGAACCGCAAATTTTGGGGCAAATGAAACAAGCTTATAGTCAAGCTAAAGCCGCAGGTTCCATGGCATTAGTGATGGACCGACTATTTCAACGCACTTTTGGTGTCGCTAAGCAAGTTAGAACCGATACAGAAATTGGTGCCAATGCTGTTTCAGTTGCTTTTGCAGCCGTTAATTTAGCAAAACATATTTTTGCCAGCTTAGAAAAAACCCGTGTATTACTCGTTGGCGCTGGTGAAACGATAGAGTTGGTGGCTAAACATTTGTATGAAAATAATGTTGGTCATATTACGGTTGCTAACCGCACGCTCAGTCGTGCTGAAAATATGGCAAAGAAATTTGGGGCTGATGTTATTACTTTGGCACAAATTCCAGAAATGATGGCCAGTGCAGATATCGTTATTAGTTCTACCGGTAGTACATTACCTATTATTGGTAAAGGGATGGTGGAAAAAGCATTAACAAAAAGAAAACATCGGCCAATGTTTATGGTTGATTTAGCTGTTCCTCGAGATATAGAAGAACAGGTATCAGATTTGGAAGACGTTTTTCTTTATACGGTTGATGATTTACAAAGTATTATTGCAAAAAATTTAGAAGGGCGACGTAAAGAAGCGGTATTAGCGGAAGGGATCGTTTCTGATCATTCTTCGAGTTTTATGTCATGGTTACGTGGTTTAAATACTCAAGATACGGTTATATCATACCGTAAACAGTGCTTAGATAATCGAGATCAATTACTTGAAAAAGCGATGCAGCAGCTTGCCGCAAACAAAAAACCAGAAGCGGTCATTGCCGAACTTGCCACTAAGTTAACCAATAAATTTATGCATGCGCCAACCAGTGCTATTCAATCAGCAGCTCAAGGTGGAGAATTAGATAGATTAGTTTACTTACGCGATATTTTTGATATCGACTCTGAATAATCCCTCAATGTGAAATGAAAACCGATTTCAACAATTAATCATTTCCACTTTGCAACCTCTGCAACCTCTGCAGCGTTTGAAACTTATCGCTAGGTTTCCTCGCTATATTTAGCCTCGATAGTGAGTGTTTATTCTATTACTCACCTTACTCGCTATCTTTTAATCTAACAAAAATTCATGCACTTTAATTAGTTATGGATATATACTGCTTGTTTGCCTATCTATTTGGTATAAATTATCCGCTGAGTCGAATATAATGCGCGGGTAATTCATCAATCATTGACTATATAAGATCATTTAATGAATAAATCTGTTTACCAAAAACTTGAGATACTTGTCGAACGCTTTGAAGAAGTACAAGCGTTGCTATCTGATCCTGAAACTATTTCTAATCAAGAAAAGTTTCAGGCTTTATCAAAAGAATTTTCACAATTAGAAGTAGTTACTTCTGCTTTTCATCGTTATCAAGAAGCGGAGAATGATTTTGCAGCCGCTGAAGAAATGCTTAAGGATGAAGATCCTGATATGCGTGAAATGGCGCAAGAAGAGTTTAAAGCAGCTAAGAAATCGGTTGAAAACATGACCGACGAGCTACAAATTTTACTTTTGCCACGAGATCCAAAAGACGACAATAACTGCTTTGTAGAAATTCGTGCCGGTGCTGGTGGCGACGAAGCTGCTATTTTTGCTGGCGATTTATATCGCATGTATAGCCGTTATGCTGAAAAGCAAGGTTGGAAAATCGAGTTAATGAATTCCAACGAAAGTGAGCAAGGTGGATTTAAAGAAGTTATTGTTAAAGTTAACGGTGTAGGTGTGTACGGCCAAATGAAGTATGAATCTGGCGGTCATCGAGTACAACGTGTACCAGAAACTGAATCACAGGGTCGTGTACATACTTCTGCTTGTACAGTGGTTGTGATGCCAGAAATTCCTGAGTCACAAGCTATCGAAATTAATAAAGCTGATTTGAAGGTTGATACTTTCCGTGCATCTGGTGCTGGTGGACAACATGTAAACAAAACTGACTCTGCTATTCGTATTACTCATATCCCCAGTGGTGTGGTAGTTGAATGTCAGGATCAACGTTCTCAACATAAAAACCGTGCGCAAGCAATGTCAGTTTTACAAGCGCGTTTACAACAAGCGGAAGATGAAAAGCGTCGTAGCGCTGAAGAGTCTTCTCGTCGTAACTTAGTCGCTAGTGGCGATCGCTCTGAACGTATTCGTACTTATAACTTTCCACAAGGTCGCATGAGTGATCATCGCATAAACTTGACGCTTTATCGCTTAAACGAAATTATGGAAGGTAATTTACAGTTAGTACTTGAGCCTATCATGCAAGAAAGTCAGGCTGATTTATTGGCAGAGCTAGCTGAGCAACATTAGTGTCTGAATATGTTGTAAAGCAATTGTTATCGCTGGATGAGTTATCCACGATGACAATTGCTAAATTAATTGCCTATGGCAAACAGCTTTTATTAGCGCATTCTGATAGCAGTAAATTAGATACTGAACTATTAATTTGTTCTGTTATCGATAAACCTAGAAGCTTCTTATTAACTTGGCCAGAACATAAGTTATCTGCAGATGAAATAGTGCATTTTGCTAAACTACTGCAGCGAAGATTTCAGGGCGAACCTATTGCCTATATCGTCAAAGAACGTGAGTTTTGGTCATTGTCATTACAAGTATCACCGGCGACGTTAATCCCTCGTCCTGATACTGAAGTACTTGTTGAACAAGTATTAAATGACCATCAAGATGAAAGTTTTAGTCGTTTAAGTTGCTTAGATTTAGGTACCGGTACTGGCGCCATCGCTTTAGCCTTAGCATCAGAGCGACCTTTATGGCAGCTTGAAGCAGTAGATTTTAGCCACGAAGCCGTAGCTCTTGCTAAGCGTAATGCAATTAATTTAGCGTTAGAGCAGGTTAATATTTATCAAAGTGATTGGTTTAATGAGGTTTCTCATGACAAGCGTTTTGATATCATCGTTAGTAATCCACCCTATATAGATGAGAATGATCATCACCTCAATGAAGGAGATGTGAAATATGAACCTAAAACGGCATTGGTGGCATCTGATAGTGGCTTAGCCGATATTAAAGTGATTGCCACTCGCGCGCTTCATTTTTTAAAGCCAGGAGGGGTGTTGTATCTTGAGCATGGTTTTGAACAAAGCCGAGCCGTGCAGCAAGTTTTAAAGGATTTAGCATACAGCGAAATTCGCACCATAAAAGATTATAATGACAATGACCGAGTTACTCGGGCCTGTTTTGTGCAAGAGTAAATATCTGTTCAAGAGTAGAAATACGACCAGAACAATAACAATAAACTAGTGGAGTTCAACGTGCTTAAACACCTACATATGACTATTGCGGCAATCAGTGTTTTACTGTTTGTTTTTCGTTTTGCTTTAACGTTAGTTAATTCAAATAAATTAACATTGAAATGGCTGAAAATTGCCCCACATATTATCGATACCTTGTTGCTAGGTCTTGGTATTGCATTAGCCGTTAAATTATCGATAAATCCAGCGGAACAACTTTGGTTAGCTGAAAAGTTATTTGCCGTAGTTGCTTATATTTTTACTGGCTATTACACACTGAAATTGGCACGTAATCGCACCATGCAAATCATAGGGTTTTTAGGCGCTATGGGTTGGATAATGTTGGTTGTTCGTATTGCCATTAGCAAGGAAACTGTTTTTTTAGCTGGTTTTTAAAGTATTAAACATTAATAGAGTATGCATGAACGATTTGTTGTTATCAGAAATAAAATCTGAACAAAATGAACAATTACAAACTTTTCTATTAGTTGAAGAGTTTATTTTTGGTGAAAAGAGCACAGTTCAAGAAGAAATTGATGAACTGGTGGGTTACTGCCAAGCTGAAACTGACCAAGTCAAAGAGCCTATTGAGCGTGCAGAAGTGCTCATTAATTCGTTGTTTGTTGATCAACTTTTTATTGATAAACAACAACAAAATTGGCCGGTGATGTCCTATCAATTATCACCAGCATTAGCACATAGACAAATATCTCCTGTATTAAAGGCTGTATTGATTGCCCATGTAGCGAATGCCTGTGATTGTCGTACCGACATTGTTTTTGTGCCAGAAAAAGCCATGTTAAGAATCGTGTGTGATGATAGCTATGCCATTATTTTTGATCCGGTAACCGGTGAATCGCTAAATTGGCACGAACTAGATACCCGCATGAATGAAATTTCAGGAGATCCGTTCGAAATAACGTTAGATGTAATGAAGCAAGAAAGCTTGATGCTTGAACATATTACGGGTCTAAAAGAGGCTTTCATAAGAGAGCAAGCTTATGATCATGCGTTAAAGTGTGTTGATATGCTGTTAGCGTTGAACCCTAACGACCCATTTGAGCGTCGTGATCGTGGATTTTTATTACACCAACTCGATTGCTTTAAAGTGGCATATGATGATTATCAATACTTTGTTGAACAATGCCCCAAAGATCCTGCAGCACAATTGTTAAAGCTACAACTAGATAAAATTTCAATTTCGGATACGATACTGCACTAATAATAAGAGAAAAATTCCAATTCTAAAGTAGTCAGAGATTATAAAAATAATAACTAGCAACATCGTAAGTTGTCAAAATTAAAAGGATAAGTAATGCAAGATTCAGTCGTGGCTAACGTGCCATTGATCACTAACGACGCAACAGTGCTCGGAATTTTAGCCCTAATTTTAGGTTTTGTTTTTTATACTTCCAACAGTAGTAACAAAGCCTGTCGAGCATTTTATAAATATGTACCTGCACTTCTCATGTGCTATTTATTACCTTCACTATTAAACACTTTTGGCATTGTTAGTGCGGATATCAGCCAAGTTGATGAAGTCGCCAAATATTATTTATTACCCGCTTGTTTAGTATTGTTGACTTTAAGCATAGATATTAAAGCGATTGCAGGCTTAGGAAATAAAGCTGTAATCATGTTTTTAACGGGAACCGTAGGCGTGATCATTGGTGGCCCTTTGGCACTATTGATTGTTTCAGCTATCTGGCCTGAGTTAATAGGCGTTTCAGGTCCTGATGCTGTATGGCGTGGCATGGCCGCACTTGCAGGTAGTTGGATTGGTGGCGGTGCTAATATGCTCGCCATGAAAGAAATTTATGGCGCTGATGGTAAAATATTCACCATTATGGTGACAGTAGATATTGTCGTTGCCAATATTTGGATGGCCATTTTGCTTTATATGGCTGCGAACCATAAACGTATTGATGCTAAAAATGGTGCAGATACCTCAAGTATTGATCGATTAATTGAAAAAGTTGAAGCCGAGAGCCGAGAAAATTCAAAACAACCTGAGCTAAAAGACTATATGTTGATCTTAGCAGTTGGTTTTGGTGCGGCTGGTTTAGCCCATTTAGCGGCTGACTATTTAGTACCATTTTTTCAAAATAGTTATCCTGAATTAAAGAAATTTAGCTTACACAGTAAACTATTTTGGATAATCGTTTTAGTAACTACCATAGGGCTTAGTCTGTCTTTTACAAAGGTCAGAAAGTTAGAAGCAGTAGGGGCATCTAAAGTTGGCAGTAGCTTTCTTTATGTTTTAGTCGCCACTATTGGTTTACACATGGATATTACGCAAATAGTTGAAGCACCTAAATATATGGTTATTGGCCTTATATGGATGGCGGTGCACGTTATACTGTTATTCGCAGTAGGTAAATTTATTAAAGCGCCGGTATTTTATTTAGCCGTAGGTAGTAAAGCCAATATTGGTGGCGCAGCATCAGCCCCAGTAATTGCTTCTGCATTTCATCCGTCACTTGCTCCTGTTGGCGTTTTACTGGCTGTGCTTGGCTATGCATTAGGTACCTATATGGCATGGTTATGTGGTCAGCTATTAAGAATTGTTGGCAGCTAAACTAGTGCCTACTCGATAACAAATTTTGGAAATATTATGACAAAGCATTTGATTTCACTTGGCGATATTGATATCGCAAACGATAAACCTTTCGTCTTGTTTGGCGGTATGAATGTGCTTGAGTCTCGAGACTTAGCTATGACTATTGCAGAGCATTATGTTGAAGTAACCCAAAAACTTAATATTCCTTATGTATTTAAGGCTTCGTTTGATAAAGCTAACCGTTCTTCGGTTAGCTCATATCGTGGACCTGGTTTAGATGAAGGTTTAAAGATTTTTGAAGAAATCAAATCAACATTTAACGTGCCGATTATTACTGATGTCCATGAAGTTCATCAGGCTGGGCCGGTTGCCGAAGTGGCTGATATTATTCAGTTGCCAGCGTTCCTAGCACGTCAAACCGACCTTGTTGTTGCTATGGCAAAAACAGGTGCGATTATTAACGTGAAAAAACCACAGTTTCTTGCCGCTCATGAAATGCGCCATATCATCAATAAATTTGCTGAATCGGGCAACGAAGATATTATTCTTTGTGAACGTGGAAGCTGTTTTGGTTACAACAATTTAATTGTTGATATGTTAGCTATGGATGAGATGAAAAATTATGCGCCAGTTATATTTGACGCTACGCATGCTTTACAACAACCAGGTGGCCGAGAAGATTCAGCTGACGGCAGACGTGCACAAGCGGCGCAATTAGCACGTAGCGGCATGGCTATTGGTATTGCTGGTTTATTTATCGAGTCTCATCCTGATCCGTTAACGGCAAAGTGTGATGGTCCATGCGCCTTACCCTTGGATAAACTTGAACCTTATTTAGCACAAATGAAAGCTATAGATGACTTAGTAAAAGGTTTTGAACCGCTTATTACTGGCTAGTTAATATTATGATGGTCAGAGTTTTAAAATAAAAAAAGGCGCTAATTAGCGCCTTTTTTGATGGTATTGTTTTCTCATAAAATATGAGAGAGTAATTTTTATTGAAATTAATTCTTATCTAAATGATGGAAGTCAATCTCTTCGATATTCTTACCGGCATTTTCATCGTTAAATATCGCTTCATCAAATTGCTCTTCAGATTTACCAACAACGAGCGTCACCATACTATCTCCGGTAACGTTAACCGCGGTGCGAGTCATGTCTAGTAAGCGGTCTACGCCAATAATCAAGCCTATGCCTTCAACTGGTAGGCCAACTTGGTTTAGTACCATAGCTAACATGATTAAGCCAACACCGGGCACACCAGCAGTACCAATTGAAGCTAATGTCGCGGTCAGTATTACCATTAAGTAGTCGGCTAGTGTTAAGTCTATGTTATAAACTTGCGCAATAAAAACCGTCGCAACACCTTGCATAATCGCCGTACCATCCATATTAATGGTGGCACCTAAAGGAACGGTAAATGAAGCAATAGAGTTCTTTACACCCAATTTTTTTGTTGCTGTTTCAAGCGTAATTGGAATCGTGGCGTTACTACTTGAGGTCGAAAAGGCAAATAGTGCGGCGTCACGCATTTTCTTCAAGAATACGACAGGACTTAAACGAGTGGTTAATTTTAAAATTACCGGGTAGGTAATTAACGCATGGGTTATTAGTACACCGAGCACGCATAAGAAATACCAAGCTAGGTTTTTAAGTTTATCGAGTGGTAAATCAGTAAATAAACCTGCAAGTAAGCAAAATACGCCGTAAGGGGCTAGGTTCATTAGAATAGTCACTAGGCGCATGACCACTTCATTCATATCAGTAAATATATTCGCAATGCGCTCACCAGGTTTACCAGAAAGGGCAATCGCCATACCAAATAACAAAGCGAAAATGATAATCTGTAACATGTTGCCTTGTGCGAAAGAGCTAAATGGATTCGTTGGGAACATATCAATAAATACTTGCGCTAGTGGTGGCGACTCTTTAGCAATAAATGTTGTGTCAGTTGCTTTATCAACACCTACGCCAGGCTCTACCATTAGTGCGACAAACATCGCTAGACTAATCGCTATTGCTGTAGTCAATAGGTATAAAATAACGGCTTTACCACCAATTCTACCAAGTTTAGAGGTATCTTTTAGGGAGGTGGTACCACAAATCAGTGATACAAAAACCAAAGGAACCACCAGCATTTGTAAACTAGCGATAAAAATTTGACCTACCACCTCAAATGCACCATCAACAAGCAGGTTGCGCAGAGAAATATCGAAAAAATAGAGTGGAATTATAAAGTCGCTGCCGTCAGGCATTAAATTTTGTAAGAGAAAACCAATGAAAATACCTGCGGTCATACCTATTACAATTCGAGTCGTTAAACTTGCTTGCTTTTTTTCTGTCATATAATTCTTGTTTTATTGAACGATGCTGTATTATGTTGCTGCTTTGATCAGAAATCAAATGATTAAAAATGAATGAAATCTTGTTTTTTTTTTGTTAATGACTGACCTTTTACAAAAAATTCGGTTAAGATGAAGAAAATTGATAATAATAAATACCAGGGAGATGCTTTTTATGGCGGTACTTCAACGCTTTAGTTTTATTTTACTGTTTGCAACTTTAATCGGTTGTGGCGGCAGTAGTGATGGTTTTGTTGAAACCACTAGTAGCGGTGGTGGTACTACTTCACCAGACGCAATAACAATTAGCTTAGCTATTTCAGATACAACAGTAACAGGCGCAGCGCCTGTCACCGTTACTGCAACAGTGATGCAAGGCACAACTGCGGTTGTAGGACGTGCTGTAACTTTTGAAGCCGGTTTAGGTGCTTTTTCTCCTGCTTCTGGTTCGGCGTTAACTGATGATAGCGGTGTTGCAACAATAACATTGACTGCAGGTGATGTGCGTGGCGCTAGCGAGATAACCGCTTCTTTATCAACAGGTGAAAATGCAACAACACCATTGGGATTCTCAACTCAAGGTGATGACATCGGTGTCGTTGGCGATATTAATATAAATGTCACTTTAATTGATGATCAAGGTAATGCGACTAACACCATTACTGCTTCTAAACCTGGACGTGTGATTGCAACAATCGACGGTATAAGTTCACCGCTAATTGTTAAGTTTGTTTCTACCGTAGGTGCTATCCCTATTGCCTCAGCAATTACTGATAGTAATAATCAAGCTATTGTTGATATATTTGCTGGCGAGACATTAGGCGCGGGTCAAATTACAGCTTCTATAACTAGCGGTGAATCTGGTCAAGTTATTTTAGTAGTTGGTTCTTCTACAGTTACCATGGGCAGCGGTACACCGTTTGTTGAAAATGTAGCTGAAGTAAGTTTGGCACAAATTTCTGCTGGTGGTACCAGTGTTATATCAGTATCTATCATTGACGACCAAGGCAATTTATTTACTGAACCAGTTGATGTTAACTTCTCTTCAGCTTGTTCGGCTCAATCATTGGCAACACTAAGTAGCCCTATCACAACAGCTAATGGTATAGCGACAAGCACCTATTTAGCAAAAGGTTGTACAGGTGATGACCCTATTAATGTTACTGCGAATGCCGGTGGTATTAATTTATCAGCATCAGCAACTATTAATGTTTTAGCGGCTGATATTGGCAGTATTGAATTTGTCTCAGCTTCTCCAGAAAATATTGGTATCACAGGTGCTGGTATTGTAAGTGGTTCAGAAAGTGCTACCGTTATTTTTAAAGTGAAAGATACTGATGGTAACCCGTATAATAATCGTGTTGTGAACTTTGCTCTTAATACGAACGTTGGCGGCATTTCACTTAGCCAAGTGCAAGCAACAACAAATGCGCAAGGTATTGTTCAAACTGTTGTTAACTCAGGCACAGTGCCAACCACTATCCGTGTCATCGCTTCGACTGAGGCATTAGATGGGACAATTGTCTTTACCCAGTCTAGTTTATTAGTTGTCTCTACTGGCTTACCTGATCAAGATAGTTTTAGCTTGGCTCGTAGTGTAGCAAATCCTGAAGCTTGGAACGTTGATGGTGTAGAAGTTGCTGTTACCGTTCGTATGGCAGATGCATTCAATAATCCTGTTCCTGATGGCACAGCGGTTAACTTAACGACTGAAGGTGGCTCTGTTGAACCATCATGTACCACGGAAAATGGTGTCTGTTCAGTTATGTGGAGAAGCCAGAATCCTCGACCTGCAGGTATGATATTAACTAATAGTTTCTGTACTTTAGCTGAAGACGCAAATCCAGCAATATTTTGTGCTCGTGAACCTTTATCTAATGGCAAAAACTATCTCGGTCAAGAGTATGGTGGCCGCGTTACCGTTTTAGCTACCGCTATCGGTGAAGAGTCTTTCCCTGATAAAAATGGTAATGGTCGTTTTGACGAAAGTGAATATACTTTATTCCAAGGGTTAAATGTTAGTGATTTACCTTATGATTTAAAAGAAGCTTTTGTTGATCACAATGAAGATGGTTTTTATAACCCGGAAGAAGCTAGTACCGAAAGTGGTGGTGAATTAGAAGAATTCGCTGATTTTAATAGTAATGGCAACTTCGATATCCAAGATAACGTGTATAACGGTGTGTTATGTGGTTTAAATGATGTGACTAATCCGGGAACGGAAACAGTTAACCAATATTGTGCTAACCCAGATGATGAACCTGATCCGACTAAAAAATCGGAAAAAGTTTCAACTAATGTTCGTGGGTCAACTGTTATTATTATGTCTGGTAGTGGACCATATATTACAGTAACAGGTACAAATGACGCAGTTGCTGCGTCATCGCCAAACCTTAATTCAACAGATCTTTCTTTATACTTGGCTGGTGAAAGCACAGGCACAGTAAGTATTATTATTGCTGACCTTCATAATCAACCTATGCCTGCAGGCACTACTGTTTCTTTTGCGGCTGGTGTGGGCTCTGTAGTCGGTACAAGTAGCTATACTTGGCCTGGTGATTCAAGTAATGGTGGTAGTGGTTTTGGTGTCGCTATAAAAGGTGAGGCTGAGCCGACAAGTGGTCCGTTAGAAATAAATGTTACGACACCTGGTGGTGTAACAACGGTATTCACGGGTATTAATATTGTCATTCAATAATGATTGATCGCTATTAAGTAATAAAAAAGCCGTTCATTGAACGGCTTTTTTTGCTTTTATATTACCTAATTTCATATCTAGGCTATATCTGAGTTATATTGGGGATTAAGTTGAGGTTGTAGCAGAAGATAAATTTATTGTTTACCTTTAAGCGCTTTACCCAACAAACTTCCGCTTTGTGTTCAATCTCAATAGTTCACTATTGCTCAATCATGTACCCGAGCTTGAATACTTATCTTTAACAGTCTTTATTGAATGAAGAGCAAAGACTTAATCACTTGATCTACTTATTCATTTCTTCAATTAAAAATGCTGAAATTTCAGCGCCTGCAGCAAGGGTTCTATCTCGGCTAACTTCACCTAAACCGGTACTGTCGGTAAATGGGGCTATTTCCATCATATCGGCACCAGTAATAGGGCATTGTGCCGCTACCGCACGCAATATCTGCATTGACTCGTTTGGAGATAAGCCATCAGGCTCTGGCGTGCCAGTCGCTGAAGCATAAGTTTCGTCGAGCGCGTCGATATCAAAGCTGACATAAACCTCATCGATATTGTCATCTTTTAATTGCTTGATAATTTTTGCAATAATAGCTTCAACACCTTGCTCTTTTACTTCATGTGCCCAATGTTGCTTTACGCCAAAAGTACTTTCCCAATGTGTTTTTGGTTTACCGCTTGATCGAATACCAACTTGAATCAAATCACGATGATCGGTTAAATCATCTAAAATATGGGTGCACCATGAGCCGAAACATAAGTCGATACCTAAACGTTCAACCAGTAAGTCGGTATGTGCATCAAAATGAATAATAGCGGCTCTAACACCTTGTTTCTTTTTCGCTTGTAAGTAAGCTTTTGTGAGTGGATAGCTAACGGAATGATCACCGCCAATGCCAAATATACCTTTGCTCGGGAATTCGGCATAAAAGTCGTGTAATACATCTTCAGTGATCGTTAGCGGACTAACTGCAAATTCGCTATTTTCATCTTGGTAAAGCGCGCGACGACAATTAGCAATAGTGGCTTCATTTAAATATTTATCGTGTAATAAATGTGGAATAACGCGTACGTCACCCAAATCGAAGGCAGATAAATCAGGATATTGCTCTAGTAAGGTTGAGCGTACAAATAGTGGTCCCCAGTTAGCACCACGTAAAATACCGCCACCGCAGTCTGAGGCAATGCCTAGAATCACCGCATTAGTCGATTCTGGCAGTGTTTCAATGTTTTGCTGCCATAGCGCCTCAATATTGTCTGACTGACCAAATAAAGCGTTATGCAAGCGCTCCTTACGTTCTTTAGCCGTATTAACTGTAAAAACGCCGTTGCCTGGTGGACATAAGCATTGATTAATTTTATTTTTGAATGCTGACCATGAAGTTGTCATATATATTCTCTTCCTATAGAAAGGCATTGAAATTCACTTAAATGAACGCAAACTACCTGGAGTGATTGTAAAAAATTGTTATTACTGGCAATAAAGTGAAGTTATTTCTCTTTCAGCCCTTAATTTTTGCTAAAAAGTCGATTATGATGGCGCCGAAAAATTCGCATCATTATAGCTAAAAGTTGTAAAAAGGCACATATATAAAAAATTTTTGCTTGTCAGCTTGCTAATTTACAGATATATCTAATAGTAATTTCAGTCTCAAATTTAATTTTACGTTTCAGTTTCATTTACGAATGCACTTTTTTCTTAATATTTTGCTCGCGCAATATTGAGTCATTCAATGCAAACAACTGTCGCGCAACTGGCATAGTCAGCTTAGTAGGAATATAAAATAATATGGCAAAATCTCTGGTAATTGTGGAATCGCCAGCCAAAGCGAAAACAATTAACAAGTACCTTGGTAAAGATTTTATTGTGAAATCTAGTGTTGGTCACGTACGTGATCTACCACACAGTAGTACCGGTAAAAAAGTAGCCGCTAAATCTCCTGCTGAAGTGCGTAAAATGGCACCTGCTGCGAAGGCCAAATATAAAGCTAAACGTGATAAGCAAGCGCTTGTTAATCGTATGGGCATTGATCCTGAGAATGATTGGGAAGCAAATTATCAAATATTAGCCGGTAAAGAAAAAGTTGTTGCTGAATTAATTAAACTTGCCAGCACTGCTGACACTATCTATCTCGCAACCGATTTGGATCGCGAGGGTGAAGCGATAGCATGGCATTTAAAAGAAATTATTGGTGGCGATGACGATAAATATAAACGTGTTGTTTTCAACGAAATAACAGAAAATGCTATCCAACAAGCCTTTTCTACTCCTGGTGAATTAAGTATGCCAGGTGTCAATGCGCAACAAGCGAGACGTTTCCTTGATCGCGTAGTTGGCTTTATGGTTAGCCCGTTATTGTGGAAAAAAGTTGCTCGCGGCTTATCTGCCGGTCGTGTTCAATCTGTTGCTGTAAAACTAGTGGTTGAAAAAGAACGTGAAATTAAAGCCTTTGACCCGAAAGAGTTTTGGGAGATTAGCGCTGATACAAAAACAGCTTCTGGATTAGATTTTCCATTAGATGTGACTCATGAAAATGGTAAGGCATTTAAGCCAACGAATGAAGCCGACACGAATAAAGCGTTAGCAACATTGAAAGCTTCTGCTTATACCGTTAATAAACGTGATGACAAACCGTCTAAAAGTACACCGTCAGCTCCTTTTATCACCTCAACTTTACAGCAAGCGGCAAGCACTAAATTAGGTTTTGGTGTTAAACGTACTATGGGCTTAGCTCAGCGTTTATATGAGGCTGGTCATATAACTTATATGCGTACTGACTCAACCAATTTGAGTAAAGATGCTGTTGAAATGTGTCGGGGCTATATTAACGATAATTTTGGTGAGAACTACTTACCAGAAAAAGCGAAAGTATATAGTAGTAAGTCGGGCGCTCAAGAGGCTCATGAAGCTATTCGTCCGTCAAATGTAAAAGTTGAATCTGCCTTTATGGAAGGCATTGAAGCTGATGCTAAGAAGCTGTACGACCTTATTTGGCGTCAGTTTGTTGCTTGTCAAATGACAGCAGCACGTTACACCGTAAGTACAATAACGGTGGGCGCTTCAGGTTTTGATTTAAAAGCCAAAGGTCGCGTTATGCAGTTTGATGGTTGGACACGTGTTCACCCTCAACTATCAAAAGGTGATGATAAGCATTTACCTGACTTATCTGTTGGTGAAGTATTATCACTTGAACAATTAAATCCAACACAACATTTTACTAAGCCACCAGCGCGTTTTGGTGAAGCATCATTAGTAAAAGAGTTAGAAAAACGTTCAATTGGTCGTCCTTCTACTTATGCTTCAATAATATCAACTATTCAAGACCGTGGTTACGTTCGTCTAGAAAGTAAACGTTTTTACGCTGAAAAAATGGGCGAAATTGTTACCGATAGCTTATCTGAAAGTTTTAAAAACTTAATGAGTTACGACTTTACTGCCAACATGGAGCAAGAGCTTGATGAAGTGGCAGATGGTAAAGCAAATTGGAAAGATGTGCTTAATGGTTTTTATAAAAACTTTACCAAGCAACTTGGCCAAGCTGATATGCCTACCGAAGAAGGTGGCATGCGTAATAACGAACCAGTATTAACGGATATTGATTGTCCAACATGTGGCCGTAAAATGGGAATTCGTACGGCACAAACGGGCGTGTTCTTAGGTTGTTCTGGTTATGCTTTACCGCCGAAAGAGCGCTGTACTAAAACGATGAACTTAACGCCAGGCGAAGAGGCTGTAAGTGTTTTAGCTGAAGACCAAGAAACAGAAGCGTTACGCGCGATGCATCGTTGTAAAAAATGTGGCACAGCGATGGATAGTTACCTAATTGATGAAACACGTAAGTTACATGTTTGTGGTAATAATCCTGTTTGTGATGGCATTGAAGTTGAAACAGGTGAATTTAAACTTAAAGGCTACGACGGTCCAATTTTAGAATGTGATCGCTGTGAAGCTGAAATGGAGCTTAAGTCTGGCCGTTTTGGTAAGTACTTTGATTGCACTAATAGTGAATGTAAAAACACCCGTAAGCTACTGGCTAGCGGTGAAGCTGCGCCACCAAAAGAAGACCCTGTTCAATTACCTGAATTAGAATGTGAGAAATCAGAAGCGCATTTTGTTTTACGTGATGGTGCTGCTGGTATTTTCTTGGCTGCGAATACATTCCCAAGATCGCGTGAAACCCGTGCTCCTAAGGTGGCTGAGTTAGCGCGTTTTCGAGATAGAATATCAGAAAAATTCTACTACCTTGCTGATGCACCGGTAGCAGATCCAGAAGGTAATCCAGCCGTTGTACGTTATAGTCGAAAAACTAAGTCACAATATGTGATGACAGAAGTTGAAGGCAAAGCGACAGGTTGGAACGCTAAGTATGTTGATGGTAAGTGGGTTGAAGAGCTTGCCAAGAAAAAAGTAGTAAAAGCTAAAGCGAAGCCTAAAGCGAAGCCAAAGGCGAAAAAAACAGCTTAGTCAGTTAATTTGATAATAAAAAGCGCTCATTGAGCGCTTTTTTTGTTTTCGTTATTTAAAGCAGCAAGCAGTGTTCCAATAGTATTAATGAGTGTTGTCGTCGAACTCTATGGTGTCTATAACTCTTCTTGCTTCTGCAATGGTACAGTCGGTACGCTGCATTAGCTCTGAAACGGTTATACCAGACTTTTTTCTCGCAATGCTTACCAGCATATCAAAACCTAAGTTTTTACGTTGTTTAGATAGGTGTGTGGCTAACCACTGCCAACTTGGCTCTGAACTTTGTTCTATTATGTCAATAGTTGCTTCTAGTTGTTCAAAGGTGCCTTTTAATTGCCAGTGACGAGATCGGCCAATGCGGTTAAGTTCACAACCTTGCTCACGAATAAGTGTTTTAAGTGCGTAGGCCTTTAATACACGACGTAAAAAAGAGGGGAGAGTAATATAAGGAATTTGATTTTTTAGTGTTTTCATAAAAAGCTAAAAATAAAGCCAGCTTGGTTGCTGGCTTGTAAGAGTAATGTTTAGGCTACCACTTTTTCTTTGGTTGAAATAGTAAATCTAAATCATCTTCTTCTGCTTTTGCTTTTTTAGCTGCATCTTTTGCATTGGTGTTTTTCAGCGAAGAAGTAATATCGGCAAGTGTGTTTTCTATTTCTTCGCGCTTGCTGATGCAGTATTCTGTTTGAAGAGGGCTTTCGGATATGGTTTGCAGGGACTTTTCAAAATATTGTCGCGCAGAGCCTAACATATCTTTTTGGTAGGCCATCATACCGCGTTTTTGTAAGCTCTCTACGCCAATTTTGAGTTGCATGGCTGATAATCTTTGATCTTCTTGTGTGAAAGTTTGCGCATCTAAATTACCTTTCGTTTGCTCTGACTTTAATGTCGCTCGAAGTTTTTTGATGCATTGTAAAATGCTAACTAAATTCTGCTCATTCTCAGGTAGAGTAAAACTTTGCTCACTTGCCGCTTCACTAGTATTACCTTTACTGGCATTAACTCGGGCTTCAATCTCTTGTATGCGTTTAGTTAATTGCTTGTTGTCAGGTAATATTTTCGACATTGATTTTGCGGCGTTTAGACTGCGGTTATTAAGGATGTTTACTAAATTTGGGTTGTTGGGAAGATTTGCTAAGCTCAAGATTAGTTCTTCTGTCTCATCGATTATAGCTTTTTGTTTTGCCGCCTTAGCACGCTTCTCTTGTTCTAATTTTTCTTTATGCTGCTGTATTGCGTTGACTACCACTACAATGATAATTAAAGCGATAATTAAAGCGATGATAATGCCCATGTTTAATTCTCTATTATGAAAAATATAAATTGCTAATGTTGCAGTCTACAAAAATTGTCTGGTGATGCAAAGCAGAAAGCGTTTTCTTTTCTGTATTTTAGTGCAATTACTTACTTGATACCCTACAGAGCAATATTCTGTTGTTGAATGTTGGCTTAAATCAAGACTGAGTCAGTTATTTACACTAAATCTACAAAATAATATGGAATAAATGTGCATTTAAGTATATATTTTTCGTCTAAGAAAACTCTGAATTATAATTATGAAGCTACAACAACTCCGCTATATCGTCGAAGTACTTAATAATAACTTAAATGTTTCTGCCACCGCTGAAAGTCTTTTTACCTCGCAACCAGGCATAAGTAAACAAGTCAGAATGCTCGAAGATGAATTAGGTATTCAAATTTTTGGTCGTAGTGGTAAACACCTCACCCATGTTACGTCTCCGGGTAATGAAGTTATTAATATTGCAACGGAAATCTTATCGAAAGTTGAAGCGATTAAAGCAGTTGCCCGTGAACATACGCAACCCGATGAAGGTAAGTTAAGAATTGCGACCACACATACGCAAGCTCGTTATGCTTTACCTGAAGTCATCCAAGGCTTTATGAAGAAGTATTCGAAAGTTTCATTACATATGTATCAAGGAACACCGGCGCAAATCAGTGATGCATCAAGTAAAGGTGAGGCTGATTTTGCTATTGCCACTGAATCTTTGCATTTGTATAACGATTTAGTCATGCTCCCTTGTTATCACTGGAATCGCAGTATTATTGTTAAAGCCGATCATCCATTGGCGAGCAAACAAAATATTACTATTGAAGATATAGCGCAGTACTCGCTAGTGACTTATGTCTTTGGCTTTACTGGGCGTTCAGAATTAGATGCCGCATTTAATCAAATTGGTGTTGAGCCTAAAATAGCTTTTACTGCAACAGATGCTGATGTTATTAAAACCTACGTTCGACTTGGTGTTGGTGTGGGTGTTATTGCGACTATGGCATTGGAGCCAAAAATTGATGATGATTTAGTCGCTATTGATGCAAGTCATTTGTTTAGTCCTAGTACGACTAAAATTGGTTTTAGACGTGGTACATTTTTAAGAGGTTATATGTTTGACTTTATTGAACGCTTTGCCCCACATTTGAATCGAGATTTAGTGACTAAAGCAATTCTATTGAAAAACAATGCTGAAATAGATGAAATGTTTGCCAATATTAAATTGCCTATGCGTTAAGCTTCGTCATTTTTTAATAATGAATACAAAAAAACCGTATGACTTAATACGGTTTTTTTATCTTCAAAATGTTAATCGTAAGTCATAAAACTTAACACTCGATAATATTAACCGCTAAACCGCCACGTGAGGTTTCTTTATATTTAGTTTTCATGTCGTTACCTGTATCCCACATGGTTTTTATTACTTTATCTAACGATACTTTTTGCTTACCAGTGCCTCGCAGTGCTAAGCGTGAAGCATTGATTGCTTTTACAGAGCCCATCGCATTTCGTTCAATACATGGTACTTGTACTAAGCCACCGACAGGATCGCATGTTAGGCCCAAGTTGTGCTCCATGCCAATTTCTGCTGCATTCTCTACCTGGATAGGTGAACCGCCCATTATCTCAGTCAATGCACCAGCTGCCATTGAACATGCTACGCCCACTTCGGCTTGGCAGCCGCCTTCGGCGCCAGAAATCGTAGCGTTGGTTTTATATAAAATACCAATGGCTGCTGCGGTTAATAAGTAACGAATACAATCTTGCTCATCGACGGGCTTAATAAACTTATCGTAGTAAGATAGTACTGCGGGGAGAATACCTGCAGCACCATTTGTAGGTGCTGTCACTACTCGACTGCCAGCCGCATTTTCTTCATTCACGGCTAGGGCAAATAGATTAACCCAATCCATCGCAGATAGTGGGTCGGTATTTTTTTCAACGCAAAGGGCTCTATGTAATGCAGGAGCTCTGCGAGTCACTTTTAAGCCGCCAGGCAAAATACCTTCAGTGACTATGCCGCGAGCAATACTCGCTTTCATTGCCTCCCAAATATCCATTAGACCTGATCGAATTGTTGACTCATCTTGTAAGCATTTTTCATTGTCCATCATAATGGTACTAATGCTTAAGCCTTTTTCGTGAGCAATTTGTAATAACTCATCAGCGCTGTTAAAACGATGAGGTCGATCAATATTGGCGTGTGTTGAAAGTGCTTTGTCTTTTTCTTTTTCAAAGTCGCAATCTTTCACAATAAAACCACCACCAATTGAATAGTAGGTTTCTTCAAAGATAACAACGTCATTGCTATAAGCAAATAGTGTCATAGCATTAGCATGTGCGGGCAGTGTTTTTCTGCGATGATATATAATGGCATTTGCTTTTGGAAAAGCGATGGAATGTTGCATATTTAAACTAATTCTTTCGCTTGCAACAACTTCTGCTAACGTAGAATCGATTGAATCAACCGGAATAGTTTCAGGACTCTGACCCGTTAATCCTAGGATAACTGCTTTTCCTGTACCATGGCCAATGCCGGTTTGACCAAGCGAGCCAAACAATTCACATTTAACCCGATCAGTATCAGTTAACTTACCTGCTGCAATAAGATTTTCGACAAATAACTTTGCCGCTTTCATTGGGCCAACGGTATGAGAACTGGAAGGGCCAATTCCAATTGAAAACATATCAAATACACTAATCATAAGAAAACCTGAATAAATACTGTTAAATGGTAGTAGAAGTAAAATTTTGTTCGGTGATTGTAGCTGAAAGCTTTCAGCATGCAATACAAAACGTCAGTTCAATCACTATAATTATACTCGTTCCATTTCAAGGTGCAATTTCTGGGCTATGCGCGTCAATAAGAGTGAGGAGTAAGAGCAAGGGCTGATAGTTTCATAATAGCGACTTAACCCACAGTATTTCTCTAATACCTCTCCTCAGTTATTATTAATACGGAGGCGTCAGATATTACGATTAACTAGCGTGGCGCACCTTAAAAATAAAACAATGGGGTTTTTTATTTATCTAAATCATCAAATTAAGCTGATGTAGATAATCTTCTGCGAGGTTTATTTCGATAACATATTCACTTATAAGACCGACATTAAAACCAAAAAAGAGGAGTGGTAGAAAATAGTTATTAATTATTTATGGCTCAGACATCTAGCGTCATCAATAATCACTTCATTGTCTAAACTATTAGCACTAGTGGTAATTAGGGGGAGCTTTAGTGAGTGTCTCCAATTAGCATTTAGTCGCTAACTTGTTACTTCTTAAAAGCAGTACCCAGAATAAACCGATATAAAGTAGGTAGATTACCGTGGCAGAGGAGAGTTTATCAAGACACTAAGGTCATGCAGCATCGCGGCGGTTGCACCCCAAATATTGTAATGTTGATAAGGCATAAAATGAACTTTATGGTGTCTTCCTTGATGGTAAAACGGTACTTGAATATGATATTGGCGTTGTAAAAAGTGCGACAAAGGTACTTGAAATACTTCGGCAACTTCATTTTTATCTATTTTGTATTGTTTATTGCTTTGTACGATGGCCACAATAGGCGTTATTTCATAACCTGATATGGTTTGATAGGGTTTAAGTTGGCCAATAACATCAATCGAGTTTGATTGTAAGCCTATCTCTTCTTGTGTTTCACGTAATGCTGTAGCGATCATATCGTAGTCGTAAGACTCTACTTTACCGCCAGGAAAACTGATTTGTCCTGGGTGATGAGTCAGATGGCTGGCACGTTTTGTTAATAAAACATCAAGTTGGTGCTCGTTGTGCACAATAGGGATAAGTACCGCGGCACTTTTGAGTTTATGTGGGTAGCGAAAGTTATGTGCTGAAGCTGGTAACGCTTGCATTTGAAAGCGTTGTATAAATTCATCTTTAGTCATACACATCTTGAAACTACTCTGAAAATTAAAAGTTAATTGCGGATACATGCGCAGAGCTAGGCATAGCATTGGGAACGAAGCATCTGATACATAAACGCTAGTTATGTATACGCTAGATCAGGTTTCCAAGTTTAGTTTGCTTAATACGGGTAAAATCTTTTTCACTTTATCGTAAGTTTCTTGATACTCACTGTCAATATTTGAATCAGCAACGAGTCCACCGCCGGCCCAACAATGTATTTTATTATCATGACACACTAAGGTACGTATGGTGATACTAGTGTCCATGTTGCCGCATGCAGATAAGTAACCAATAGAGCCGCAATAGATACTTCGTTGGTGTGGCTCTAATTCTTCAATAATATCCATCGCCCTAATCTTCGGAGCGCCGGTGATTGAGCCACCTGGAAATGAAGCTCGTAGTAGATCAGTACCGTCATATTGTGAATCTATTATACCTTCAACAGTACTAACTAAGTGATGTACCGCAGGAAAACTTTCAATGGCAAACAATTCGGGAACAGTAACTGTGCCAGGTTTGCATACTCGGCTAATATCGTTACGCAGCAAGTCAACGATCATCAAATTCTCGGCTCTGTCTTTACTCGCGTGTTGTAGCTCAATAGCGTTATTGTTATCTACAGTGGCATCATCACTACGCGGCCGTGTACCTTTAATGGGTTTACTCTGTACTTTATTCTTGGCAAGTCGCAAAAAACGTTCGGGTGAAATACTTAAAATAGCATTATCTGCAAAACGTAAGAATGCAGAGAAAGGCGCTTTGTTTTCTTGTCTCAAGGCACAATAAGCTTGATATTCGTTACCAGTATATTGCGCTTCAAAGCGTTGTGCTAAATTGATTTGATAACAATCACCAGAAAGTAAGTAATCATGTACTTGTGTAAACTTATTGCCATATTGTTCGTGCGTCATATTAGACTGCCAAGGCGTCGATAATTTGAACTTGTTTTCTGAGGTTTTACACTCTGCTGCTAGTTTATTGGTTTGGGTGAGCGCTTGATTAAAGAAGCTAATAAAGGATGCTCTTTGCTCATCAGAGCATAGCAGCCAGCATTGTTGCAATTTTCGATCAAAGATAACCGCATGCTGGTATATGCCAATCGCCATATCTGCAATATCAATATCTTTACTGTTTTTTTGCTTTATCACTTCAAAACGTTTACCTAAATCATAGGCAAAATAGCCAACAGCTCCGCCTTTAAAAGGGAGCTCGCTTTGGCCACAATCGACAGCATCGAAACAAGATTTTTGTTCGTGTTTTAAAAGTGACAAAGGGTCTTCATGACTTTGATATTGACTGTTGTCTCGTTCATTTTTAACTGTTGTGATACGACCAATGGTGGTTAAAGTGGTCGTTGGTTGCCAAACAATAATGTCATAACGGCTATCAACATGATGACTTTCACAAGAGTCCAGCCACATTGCCCAAGGCTGATCAGCAAGGGTTGCAAAAAGCGACTGACTATCAAAGGCTAGGTCAAGTGATAATAATTTAGCTGATAGTTGTTTCAATGAATCGATTGGCAAAATTTCTCACAGGTTTTAGTTTAAGTCATGATGAAGGTTATTATACCCATCATTAAATCCAAAGGGGCTATATCATTTAGCTAAGTATTACTTGATTATTTTTATCACCAAAAGCTATTAGACTATTTGATACTGGTAGGTATTAAACAAGCAGGGTATGATATCGGCAAATTTATAACTTTCAACTTTTCTCTCGTCTAATTGAAAAAAAAAGAGACCGTTATGGCTATTATTAAACAAAAAGATTTAATCGAAAGTGTTGCAGATGCACTGCAATATATTTCTTACTATCATCCTTTAGATTTTATTCAAGCTCTTGAAAAAGCTTATCATAAAGAAGAAAGTCAGGCAGCTAAAGATGCCATTGCACAGATATTGATCAACTCGCGTATGTCAGCACATGGCAAGCGACCTATTTGTCAGGATACTGGGATTGTTACCTGTTTTGTTAAAGTAGGTATGGCAGTACAGTGGGATAAGACGGATATGACCGTGCAACAAATGATTGATGAAGGCACACGTCGTGCTTACCTTAATCCAGATAACCCATTACGTGCATCTATTGTTGCAGACCCTGCTGGGAAGCGAATCAATACTAAAGATAATACGCCATCGGTTGTCCATATTGATATGGTTGCTGGAGACCAAATTGAAGTGATGATCGCGGCTAAAGGCGGCGGTAGCGAAAACAAATCTAAAATGGCGATGTTAAATCCTAGTGATTCTATTGCTGATTGGGTAGTCAAAACACTTCCTACTATGGGCGCTGGTTGGTGTCCACCGGGCATGTTAGGCATAGGTATTGGTGGTACGGCTGAAAAAGCTGGCGTATTGGCCAAAGAAAGCTTAATGGAACCGGTAAATATTCAAGAACTTATCGATCGCGGTCCAGAAAATGCTGAAGAAGAGTTACGTTTAGAAATTTATGAACGTGTTAATAAGCTCGGTATTGGAGCTCAGGGTTTAGGTGGTTTAACCACCGTTGTGGATATTAAAATTATGTCAGTGCCAACGCATGCCGCGTCAAAGCCTGTCGTGATGATCCCAAACTGTGCAGCAACTCGTCATGTTCACTTCCATCTTGATGGCTCTGGCCCTGCTGACTTAACACCACCTAAATTGGAAGATTGGCCAGAAATCACTTGGGAAGTAGGTGAAAATGTACGCCGAGTGAATGTTGATGAATTATCAAAAGCTGATATTTCAGAATGGAAAACAGGTGAAACGGTTTTACTTAGCGGCACTATTTTAACTGGTCGTGACGCAGCACATAAACGCATTCAAGAAATGTTAGCTGCCGGAGAAAAGTTACCAGTTGATTTCACTGATAAATTTATTTATTACGTCGGACCTGTCGATGCCATAGGTGATGAGGCTGTAGGCCCAGCAGGCCCAACAACGGCTACTCGTATGGATAAGTTTACTGAAATGATGCTTTCACAGACAGGCTTATTAGGTACCATAGGTAAAGCTGAACGCGGTCCTGAGACGGTTGAGTGCATTAAAAACCACAAATCTGTCTATTTAATGGCGGTTGGCGGTGCAGCTTATTTAGTTTCCAAAGCCATTAAAAAAGCAAAAGTTGTTGCTTTTGAAGATATGGGAATGGAAGCTATTTATGAATTTGTTGTTGAAGATATGCCCGTTACCGTTGCTGTTGATAGTCTAGGCGAATCAGCGCATGTTACAGGGCCAGCTATTTGGCAAGCAAAAATTGAAGAGCTTGATAGTAAGTTAAAAGGTAAATAACCTTATAAAGTATTTTAAACGCCCGTATGGGCGTTTTTTTTCAGTAAAAAAAGCGAAAAACCAAACAGTAAATAACAATAATAAATATAGCCCAACAGATAAGTAGGATGTTATGAAAAAACAACTGATTAATATTACCGCTGCCACCACTTTAGCCTTCTCAGGTTTCTCAATAGCTGCGGACAACACTCAAACTGATGCAACAGTATTAGATATTTCAGCACTAACGCAGCTGAATCAAATTCATGACTTTGTGGTTTCCCCTAAAGGCGATAGTTTTATTTATCGATTAAAAAAAGGTATTCGTTCTGATGATAACCACCTTTATTTACAAAACCTAAAGTCTGCTAATACGACTCAATTAACCAGCCACCAAAGTGGTGAAAGTAATGTGCTCTATGCGAAAGACGGCAAAAGTATTTATTTTTTATCTGCCCGAAGCGGTTTGTCGCAAATCTGGCAATTACCGTTAAATGGTGGCGAAGCCCAACAAGTATCTAACCTGCCAATAGATATTAATGGTTTTCAAATGTCGAACGATGGTCAACATTTTGCGCTCGCGTTAACCGTGCTGCCAGGATGTGAAACTATACAATGTACACTTGATGCGATGGCGAAAGATAAAGACAAAAAGCATAATGTCAGAGTTTATGATCAGTTAATGGTTCGTCATTGGGATACTTGGAATACAGCCTATAAGTCACACTTATTTATTGCTGATAGAGCGCAGCAAGGTGCTTTTACTAATGCTAGTGATTTAATGCCTACATGGCAGGGTGATATTGCCGGCGCAAGCGAAATTAATTTTCACCCAGAT
This sequence comes from Cognaticolwellia sp., assembly GCA_049642265.1. Taxonomy (GTDB): domain Bacteria; phylum Pseudomonadota; class Gammaproteobacteria; order Enterobacterales; family Alteromonadaceae; genus Cognaticolwellia. The sequence continues at coordinate 33,134 of JBAROR010000097.1, forward strand.
GGCCAGCGTTTAAGCTTTTCCGCGAAGGAGCCGAGTAAAGACGAAGCGTGGACGACAAACTTTGACATTTTTGAAGTTGATTTAAAAACTAAAGAACGAGTTAATTTAACCGCTGAAAATAACGCTTGGGATGCAAAACCGGTTTATTCACCTAATGGTCGATACCTTGCCTATAAAGCGATGACAGTACCGGGTTACGAGTCAGACAAATTTACCGTCATGATCCGTGATAGCAAAACCGGTAAAATTAGCGCGGTAGCAAAACAATGGGACCGCTCTGTTAGTGAGTTAGTTTTTGCTGATGACAACCGCACACTTTATGTTACTGCTAATGATTTAGGGCAAAAGAGCATTTTCGAAATCAACCCTGAATTTGGTGATGTTCGTAAGGTATTTAATGACGGTACTGCGGGGAAAATTGCTGTTAGTGCGGATAAAGTTTTCTTCACTCGCCATGCATTAGATGCGCCGACTAACATTTACGCCATTGATCGTGACGGCTACCAACTACAGCAGTTAACGCACGTTAACAAAGATAAATTAGCCAATATTACTTTATCGGAGTTTGAACAGTTTAGCTTTAAAGGTTGGAATGATGAGGAAGTGTTAGGTTATTGGTTAAAACCGGCCGATTACCAAGTAGGTAATAAATACCCTATCGCTTTTTTAGTTCATGGTGGGCCTCAAGGTAGCTTTGGTAACATGTTTCATTACCGCTGGAATGCACAATTATGGGCAGCACAAGGTTATGCTGTTGTGATGATTGATTTTCATGGTTCGATTGGCTACGGACAAGCGTTTACTGACTCTATTGCTCGTGACTGGGGTGGTAAACCACTAGAAGACTTACAAAAAGGTCTTGCGGATATTACTAAGCAACAACCTTGGATGGATGCGAACAATGCTTGTGCGCTAGGTGCTTCTTATGGTGGTTATATGATGAACTGGATCCAAGGCAACTGGTCAGAAGGTTTTAATTGTATTGTTAACCACGCGGGCTTGTATGATATGCCAAGTTTTTATGGTTCGACAGAAGAGTTATGGTTTCCCGAGCACGATATGGGTGGGCCAGTATGGCAAGGTAGTGAAGATTACAATAAATTTAACCCTGCTGCGTTAGTCAAAAACTGGCAAACACCGATGTTAGTGATTCAAGGCGAATTAGATTATCGAGTGCCTTATGCCCAAAGCTTAGGCGCATTTACCGCTTTACAACGTCAAGGTATTCCAAGTCGCTTGGTGATGTTCCCTGATGAAGATCATCATATTCGCAATCCTGATAACTTGAAAGTATGGTATCAAGAAGTGTTTAACTGGATGAAAAAGTACACTAACTAACGAGTGATTGTGCTACATAGCGAATAAGTTAAGTTTCACTTATTCAATAAAAAAACGGTAATTCAACTTAATGAATTACCGTTTTTTTTTAGCGTGTATTAACACGATATTAGTTTACCTGTAGAATTTTTTTATTCATATATAAAACCGTATCACTTAGCTGTTTAACCTGTACACACCTGCCAGTTTACACCGTCAGTACTGCATTCTTCGATATAGGTATAATCTGCTTTATAAGTTTTACGCACCCAAGGGGCATAACTATATTTATCAGTTTGCACTCGGGTCTCCAAAGTATCATCGGTAATGCGTTTGTGCCATTTTAAGACATCGATAGTCACCTCATCATTAAACCGATAAGGTAGTTGCTCCAAATGTGCAATTAATTCAGCACTATCAAGGTTATTCGCTTTATCAGTTAATGATTGCCAGTGACTCAATAAATCAAACTCGGCTGAGTCATCTGAAATAGTGAAAGTAGCTAAGTAGGAAATGCGCGCCTCTTGGTAAGTTATAGCGTAATCTTTTAAGCGGCTATCCTCAAAGCTTTGAGCATCACAAGAATCAAAATCACCCATAGTATCTTGGCTCTGATTCACTAACATATATTTTTTATCATTCTCAATAAATGTTACAGCTTCACTATTCACACAAACGTATTCTTTACCACCATCGTTGGTATAGGTGTCTTTTCGCAAGCTTAATGTACCACCATTCCAAGCTGAGTTACTTTCTTCAGTGTTATTAATCATTAGCTCAACAGAGGCAAGATCATCGTTAAGTCTTACTATTTGTGATTTAAAACTCTTAGGCAGAAAAACTACGCTACTACGATACCAAGCGTTCAGAGGGGCATTAACCTGATCAAAAAAATCTTTTTGATATATCGTCACTATTATTTCAGTCGCTGTAGGATATTGGCTCTCAAGCGCTATTTTATGGCTATAGGCTGCTTTTAATCCAGTAACAATTTCTTGTGCCGCTTGGTATGCAACAGTATCGTCTGTAGCAATAAAGTCAGCATAAACAGCCTTAGCAGAAATATTGTAATGGCTAACCAAGTTTTTGATCACATAATCTATTTCTGTCGCTAGCTCAGCTCGCAAGGCATAATTATTTTTAAGCGTTTCACAGCTTTCTACTGGTTGATTACCTGCGGTTAACTTACGTTCTAGTTGCTGCCAAAGTACTGTGGTTAACGGTGAAATGTGAAGTAAGTCAGCATCGCTGATGGGCGCTAAATGCGGCGGTTTTGACATCTGATAAGCTTCTAACACTTCACCTAAATCTTCGTCTATAGCACCAACAGGTACATCAACGTATAAAGTTGCATAAGATAAACAGCTTTGTTCTTGATCATTAAGCTCTAAAGTATAATCGCCAGCATTACCAGATACCGTGAAAGGCTCTCCATTGTCATGTTGTTTATTGCCATTTATATCGAGCCATACATTAGCACCCGATACATAACCATCGATTACTTTGCCACTATAAATATAGGTTTTTTCGGGTATAAGTTCAGGTGTTACTTTTGTTGAAGAGCTACCACCACATGCGGTCGTAAATACTAAAACTGCAGAAAGGTTTAGGCATCGTATTATTATTTTTGAAAACATTACTTTTCCTTAAGTTGATTGTTCTTGTTAATGCTTTGTTGGTACTTCGTTAATTTAATAAGATTTTTTATGATCGCGTATATTTAAATTTAATACAAGATGTTGACTTATATAACTAACTTTTTATTGATTTAATCATAAATAAAATTTCAAAGTGATGTCGATTGATGATGGCTAAACACCTTGGGCTAAATGTTGCTGAAATTCATCGCACTATAAGTAAAGGGTATTCCAAAAAATGATAGTAATTGTAAAAAAGTTGCCTACCTGCAAGTTGATAAAATAACGATTAAGCCTTCTGTATTAATTATTATTCTGAGTCGATTCAAGGGCAGGGGAAGCTCATTTCGCTTTATGCTAAGTAGAGGTAAGCTTAAGCAATAAAGAGGGGCAAATATTAGTTAACCTTATCAGTAAAATATGCTCTAATAACTGTTAATATTTACAGTGTTTGGCGACAGTATGAACTCAGCATTAAATCTTCCTTGGTTAACTTTAGACAACTTCCCAACCTTAATAGCTCTTGCGCTTATGCTACTGATAACCCTGTTTATCATTACACTGTTTTTACTACGACAGGTAAAAGTTAGTCGTATATCCTTTGTCGCCCAACAACAGCTTTTACAGCAGCTAGCTGAAAAGGTGAATTTAAGTTATGAAGTTAATGCCAGTAACCAACAACAATTACAGCAGCAGTTGAACTTTAATCATCAACAATTGGCTAACCAACAAAGCGAGTTAAAAACGTACTTCGAACAGCAAATATCTGATTTTAAACTGAAGTTGTTACGCCAACATGCCGAGCAAGGTGAAAAGCAAGCACAACAGCTTTATAACCATAGTGAACAGCTAAAAAAAACCTTATACGAACATCATGTTGCTTTTAATGATAATCAACGTAAAGGCACAGAACAATTGACTACCCAGTTAACCGCAACATCTAAATTAGGCCGTGAAGAAATGGCTAAATCACTGCATTTATCTAGTGAACAAATGGCTAAGCGAATTGATGAATTAACCGTGTCGACAGACAATCGTTTAAAAGATATTAGTGGTCAGGTCGAAAAGCGTTTAGCTGACGGTTTTGAAAAAACGACCAAAACCTTTAATGATATTTTACAACGCTTAGCGTTAATTGATGACGCACAGAAAAAAATCACAGAGCTCTCTAATAACGTTGTCAGCCTACAAGAGGTTTTATCAGACAAGCGCTCACGCGGAGCCTTTGGTGAAGTACAGCTAAATGCTTTGATTCGTAATGTGTTACCAGAGCAGCACTTTTCACTACAGCATACGTTATCAAATGGTAAAATCGCAGATTGTATTCTATTTTTGCCGGCTCCAACGGGTAACGTTGTAGTTGATTCTAAGTTTCCATTAGAAAGCTATAAAAAAATGGCTGATAATACTTTAGGTGAGTTCGAGCGCAAAGCGGCTGAGCGACAATTTAAACTTGATATTAAAAAACACATTAATGACATTAGTGACAAATATTTAATTGAAAAAGAAACTGCAGATGGCGCAGTAATGTTTATTCCCGCAGAAGCTATTTTTGCAGAAATACACGCGCACCACAGTGATTTAGTTGATTATGCTAATAAAAAGCGGGTGTGGTTAGCCTCACCAACGACATTAATGGCTATTTTAACGACAGCACGTTCAGTATTAAAAGATGAAGCAACCCGTAAACAAATACATGTTATTCAAGCACATTTGTCGCATTTAGCGGCTGATTTTTCTCGCTTCAAAGGACGTTTTGCTAATTTAGCTAAGCATATAGATCAAGCGGCAAGTGACGTTAAACAAATTCATACTTCTGCGGATAAAATTACTAATCGATTCGAGAAAATAGAGCAGGTTGAGTTGAAACAGGAAAAAGATAACGTTGCTATAACGAGTGAATAAAGAGTGAGTCGATAATAATCATACAGTCGTGAGCAGACTTAGCACGATAGTTTTTTTGGGGTAGGTGATAATGACTGTTAAGCAAATGGCCAAATAAGCTCATCATTTTAACAGTCTTTCACAATTGACTAAAAGTTAATGACCATTAATTTAAAATAGCGACATTAACAAATACTACCGTTAATAATAATGGGCAAACGTAACGCAAATAATTACCCCATATAGGTAACCACTTTCTACCTTCTTGCAGAGAGACATCACGCAACTTATTACCTCGCTTCCATAACCAGCCCACAACAATAAAATAAAACAAACAGCTCAGCGGTTGCAAAATAGTGGTAAGCACTCGAATTACTAAACCAAACAGACTGTCAAAGAATGCAATTAGCGTCATACTTGCCGTTAATACAATAGCTGATACGAACCACGTTGCTTTAGAGCGGCTAAGTTTCTTATCTTCTACAAGATAAGAAACCGGTACTTCTGTTGAAGAAATAGTGGAAGTAAGTGCGGCAATAGATAACAACGAGAAAAACCCAATAGCGACTAACATACCTATATTACCCATTGAGTTGAAAAGCTCGGGTAATATGTTGAAAATAAGTTGCCCTTCACCAATAAGCTTATCACCTTGAAATACTTGCTGTCCGGCAGCTTCTGCAACGTAAAGTGCTGGGATGATTAATAACCCAGCCATAAAGGCAATAAAAGTATCAAGGGCAGTAATCGAAATGGCGAGCTTGCCAATATCTCGATCTTTTTTCATGTAAGAGCCGTAAACCATCATACCGCCGACACCAATCGAAAGGGAAAAGAAGGCTTGTCCCATCGCCGATATAATCAGTTTTGGATTAGTTACCTGCGTAAAGTCAGGTATTAAATACGTTCTTAAACCTTTTTCTGCGCCAGGTTGTTGTAATATATAAGCAATCAATGCGACTAACATAATTAATAAAACAGGCATTAATCGAGCTGACCATTTTTCAATGCCAGCATTGACTCCTTGATGGATAATCGCAGCACCTAGTAGTATAAAAACGGGCGTAAATAGTAAGTTTCTTGAGGTACTAGAGGTAGCAAGCCATTGGGAAGTATCATGATAACCCAGTAGTTCGGCGAGTGGTGATATTGCATGTGCCAACATCCAACCCGCAACAATGGTATAAAAACTTAGCATCATGATCGCACCGCTAAGGCCAATCAGCCCCGCATATTTACCTAGCTTTGGTGAAGTGTCACGACAAGCATCTTCTAGCGCTGAAACCGGATTTTTCTGTGCTTGGTTGCCAATATAAACTTCTGCGTATAACGCCGGTAGTGCAAGTAATAATGTGACGACTAGATAGACGAATAAAAACGCACCGCCACCATTATTGGCTGCTTGTGTTGGAAATCCCCAGATATTGCCTAAACCAATAGCTGAACCCGCGGCAGCGAGAACAAAGCCTATTCTCGAATGAAATGAATCTCTAATATTACTCATAAATGATAATTATTATTGTCGTTAATACTTTGCTTTGAGCTTACCTAGTTAACAGACGTTAGCAAAGTTTTTTTAACGAATTGTTACCTTTGAGTTTATGTTTTTGTAAATTTAGCTAAATTAATCGCTTAAGTAGCATTAAATGCTTGTTTTACGTTTTTTACACCACACATTATTGAAGGGTGTGAATTTTGATTTTTTAGGATAAACAGACCCTAAAATGCAGCGAAATGTACACCGTGTTATGTGTAATAGTGGAGATAAACAATACGGAACGTTATTGAATATATGGTTGGCAACGTTAAGTTTTGTGCATTATGAATACGTTAATATTTACGTTATGTACTGGATTGATTTTTCTCGTGGAGATCGAGTAACCCTGATAAAATCAATTTGCGAAAAAAATCCCGTTAAGTCGTTATGTATTAATTACATTTAAGTACAGCCTCGTAAACATCTTATTATTGAACGATAAAGTGTTCATACCAGAGCTTACTTAACCTTATATAAAATTTTAATAGAAAGAGATACATGCAGATGTCTTCATTTGTTCATCAAGCACAAAGTCGATTAAAAAAAATCGATTCAAGTCCTATTTTTCAATGGTCAGTGATCACCGTTATTGTGTTGTCAGCTTTATTAATCGGCGTAAAAACGCATGATTTACCCTTAGAGGCTTTGAACGTATTAGGCTTTTTAGATAGCGCAATAACGGTATTTTTTGTTTTCGAGTTAACCATACGTTTTATTGCTCACAAGGACAAAAAGTCTTTCTTTAAAAGTGGCTGGAATATATTTGATACCATTATTGTCGTTGGTAGTCTGATCCCTGCTGGGGGCTCAGGTATTTTGCTTGCCCGCTTACTTCGTGTATTTAGAGTTTTACGTTTAGTGTCAATGGTGCCCGAGCTACGCTTACTTATTAATGCATTAATAAGTGCGATTCCTCGCATGGGCTATATCGCTTTATTAATGTTTGTTATTTTTTATATTTATGCTGCGGTTGGCAGTATTTTGTTTAGCCAAATAAATACCGTCTTATGGGGCGATGTGTCTATCTCAATGCTTACCTTGTTTCGGGTCGCTACTTTTGAAGATTGGACTGATGTTATGTATGAAACAATGGCTGTACATCCGATGAGTTGGATTTACTATTTAACCTTTATTTTCCTAACCGCATTTATTTTCCTGAATATGATGGTTGGTACTATTTTAGAAGTGATGGGGCAAGAGCATGAAAAGTTTCGCGCTGATGCTCATGGTGAAAGTGCAGAGGGTGGTGAGCCAGCAAGCCGAGCGCAGATTGAAAAACTTGAATTAGAGTTAAGTGAAATTAAAGCTTTATTAATGACTCGTCAGTTAGTGACTGATAACGCTATTGAAAAAAACGATAAATCTAAATAAATCATCGATGTTGCTTATGTATTAATAATAAGCGCTTAATTGCTGTAAATTCTAGTGTTGAAGATATAAGAAAAGCTGTTGTTGGTTATCGATTTATTATTTTTATGTAAGTTATCAAAAAGTTGTCGTATTGGAATAATATAAAAATCAACGGTTTTTGCGTTGTGACTGGCATAGCAAGATGCTATAACTAAGCTTCTTATAATATAAAATAATTCGCACTTTTTAAGGTTTTATCGATGGCTACTTCCAGTCGTATACTCTTATTATCGTTTTTACTTGCTAATTTTTTGACTAGCTTTGTAATAAGCGCCCAAAACTCGAGCGAGCATTTGGGTAAAAACTTTGGACAGAAACTATCAATAATAGGCGCAATGAATGATAAAAATAAAGCACTGGAATTAATAAAGGCACTCAGTGAAGATAATACTTTATCAACGTTAAAGAGACTCTCCGTTTTAGCAACTCTAGGGGCTGTATATCAACAACTCGGCCAGCTTGATAATGCCATTGAAACCGCACAAAAAGAACGTCAATTAGCCAATGACTTTGACTTTCCTCAACTCGAAGCCGACGCCTATAAAAGATTAGGCGTTTATGCTTATTATCGAGGGAATAATCGCTTGGCTTTGCATGCATACCAACAAGCGCTAGATTATTACCTTTCTCATGATGAACCATTAGTTCAAGCAAGTTTATACAATAATATCGCCTTAGTTCATGGAGCAACAGCTGAACTTAAGAGTGCGTTAATGAGCTATAAAAAAGCCGAGCCACTTTATCAACGTTTTGGTACTGAAGAAGATAAACTCGATATGCAATATAATATTGCCGGCTTACATTTACGACTCAAACGTTTTGACACCGCCATATCGATGTTTCATGAGGTTATTGAAAAACGCATTAAGAGTTCAAACCATCGAGGACTTGCGATGGCTTATGGTGACTTAGGCTCTTCTTATAAGTATGCTGGTGATTATAAGAAAGCAGAGCACTACATGACATTGGCATTAGATTTTTATCGCAAAAATAAAGATGATTATCATGCTGCTTCGATATTACATAATTTAGCCGAATTGAATAACTTCCTTAACGATACCGAACAAGCGATAAGTTATGCTCAAGAGTCTATTCGCTTAAGCCTTATTCAAGGCCACGATAACGCATATGTGGGTGCCTTATATAGTTTAGCTAAAGCCTACTTCTATCAAGGCAATTATGATTTGGCTTTTAGCCATGTTGAAAAATCTAGCGCTGTGGCAAAAAGAATGCATTACAAGGAGCAAATAAAACATAATCTATCGTTGCGTTCACTTATTTTAGCCGCACAGCATAAAACTTTCGAGGCAGTAAAGAGTCAACGTGATTTTCTACAAGCTCAAATTGAATTAGCCAATACAGAGTTTAATTCCCAATTAGCTCTATTTGACTCTGAGCAATTAAAACAACAAGTTGGGCAATTAAAACAACAAAAACGTCTACAGGAATTGGAAATTGAAGGTTCAGCACAAGAACGTAATTTCATTATCTTAATCATTATTGCAGCACTATTGTTCGTATTTTTAATTGCACGCAGAGATATCGAACGTCGTTCAACAAAAGCACTTGAGACGAAAGTAAAACAAAGAACGAATGAACTTGAATATTTAATGCAAGAACTTCAAAGTGCTAACAAAATTAAAAGTCAATTTCTAGCGAACATGAGCCACGAAATTAGAACACCACTAACAACGGTTATTGGGCAGGCTGAGGCGATAATTAATGGTGATGTTGATGACGAGTATATTAATAAAGAAGTTGAAATTATCCATGGTAATAGCCTGCATTTATTAGAACTTACCAATAACATTCTTGATCTAAGTAAAATTGAAGCAAATAAAATAGAGCTTGAAATACAAACACTAAACTTGCACGATATTTTGCAAGAACTCGCCAATATGTTTATCTTACAAGCGACCTCGAAAAACTTAACATTTGAAATTATTCACTCGTTACCAAACCCTTTTTTAATTGAAATTGACAGTTTTCGGGTTAAACAAATTCTGATTAATTTATGTTCAAATGCAATTAAATTTACAGCTAAAGGGCACGTCGAATTAAATATTAGTCAACGCGATGGAAATTTAATCTTTAAAATTACCGATAGCGGCATTGGTATGAGTAGCTCACAACTGCAAAATTTATTTGAAAGCTTTACCCAAGGTGACAGTAGTATTAGTCGCCGTTTTGGTGGCACTGGTTTAGGTTTGTGCTTATCAGACCAATTAGCCAAAATAATGGGCGGTAAAATTGAAGTTGAAAGTGAGCTTAATCAAGGCAGTGTTTTTGCTTTTAGCCTGCCTTGTAAAGTAAGTGAAGCTCAGCAATGTGAAGAGAGCAGAATATCAGCCAGCGATGTTAATAAAGAAAATGAAAGTGAATATGATCAATTACATGGCACTATTTTACTTGCTGACGATCATGATGATAATAGACGTTTAATTGCTCGGCTACTGGCGTCGTTAGGCTTAGAAGTACTCACGGCACGCAATGGTTGCGAAGCGGTAGCGCTATTTGAACAACATACCCCTCAATTAGTATTAATGGATATTCAAATGCCTGAAATGGATGGCATTGAAGCGTTTAAAATTTTGCGTCAAAAAGGCTGTGTAACTCCTATTTTAGCGTTAACCGCCAATGCAATGTCGCATGAAATAGCCCATTACCTATCATTGGGCTTTGACGGGCATTTATCAAAACCTATAGAACGTAATATATTTATTCCAACCATTGCAAAATATTATGATGATACTATTTCACAAGTTAAGGCTAATGAAGGCTTTAATAAAGTTGAAATGTCAGACTTAATACAAGAATTTAAATCCAATTTAGTTCTAGAGCAGCAAGATTTAGTGTTACATATCAATAATAATGACTTTGATAAACTTGCTAAATTGGCACACCGTATTGCTGGTGCGGCGCAAATGTTCGGTTTTGCTGATTTATCTCAATTTGCTATTAAACTAGAAACTGTTATTAAAAAGAACCAATCTGCCGCTATTCATGATCACACACAAAAGTTGCTGAATGAGATAGACCAAGTGTTATGGTAAGTGCTGTTTAAAGGTTTTATTGATATTGAAACACTATATCTATAGATACTTTAAAATACTCGGCAATTTTAAAAGCGACTTCTAAAGATGGTGAGTACTTGTCTTTTTCAATCGCGACAATAGTTTGTCGCGATACGCCTACCACGTCGGCTAACATTTGTTGTGTCATTTCATTATGATCAAATCTCAGACGACGAATATTGTTAGTTATGCATTTTCCCACCTTAAAAGCCCCTACGATAATAAAATACTTGTGTTGAAAATTTCGTTATTTCTGCGGCTAAGGCACCGAAAATAATAATATTAATAATGATATATTCATTTGGTAAATTAAGCATAACCACTAAAGCTTGGGTCATCACTGGAAAAAGTAAATGTAGCACCGCGGCGATGGTGGTAAAGCTTAAAATATAATAAGCATTCTGGCTGCCGATAAGGGATATTTGCTTATCACGTTCGTCTTCATCGTAATTAGCATTTTTATGGTCAATAATAGCGATAACTACGTGATGTAAGATCTCTAGAACAATAGTCATAAAGACTACGTTTAATAGAGCTGACTGCATGGCATCAACGGTTAAATTATTTTGTTGCGCAGACCAATAAAGTGTCGAAAAATAATTAAACCAAATATATAAAGTAATCGCTAATGATACCCAAATACTACGCTCTTTGTATGACATAACTGTTTCTCATTTGTCGTTAATAACGAAAGTGTCAATGATATCGAATATGTTTGAGTATGAAATATTTGACATCATGTACTAATAATTTGACTTTAGTTGATGCTTTTATGTAAGTCAAATATTTTATACATCATGTAATAAAATTTTGACTCTGCTTGTAATAAGAATAAGAAATTAACATTGTCGTGCGGATAAGCTTATTGACTCGCTAAACTATTAAATAGCGACGATAGTTTTATTTGTGAGTGTTAAGTTTGTTATATGGTTTGTTATATGGTTTGTTATGTGGGTAGTTATCTGATTTTTTTAAAGCCGATGATGCTAAGCAGATAAGCTTGTTGGACGTATTAAACTATAGTGTTGTTAGTTAACTTGTAATACTTTTTAATATTGCTAGGAGCTAATTGTGCTTGATCATGACTAATAAGATGGAACTTCTTGTTATTGTTGGTACATATTTGGCAAAAAAATATAAGTCATTATGCGAGCTATTTCTTAAGTTGGCCTCAGTGCTATCTTATTTAAACCTGTCATAGTGCGGAAAAACTTGAATAACTTTATAGCTTAAGCTTCCCCGTTAAAATGTCTTTATACATAACCCAATCGCCCAAAAAGCTATACCAAGGGTAAGTAAATGTTGCCGGCTTATTTTTTTCGAAAAAAAAGTGACCAACCCAAGCGAAACCGTAACCAAATAAGGGTAGTGTCCACAGTAAGACCCATTGAGTGCTGATTAACATATAAGTCAGCATTAATATGATCAAACTAGAGCCAATAAAATGTAGTCTTCTACAGGTAATATCTTGATGCTGACTTAAGTAAAAAGGATAAAACGATTTAAAGTTTTTATATTCTTTTGCTTGAGAGTTTTTCATTAAAAAATTACCTAATTTATTTTACTGGTGAGTATTTTTAGACCCATTAAAACCATAGCGCCACCTAAAACACGATCTATCCAATGGCCGCAGCGCTGAAATTTTGCATTAACACTGGGCTTTGACAATAAAACCACCACGGTTGAGAACCAAAGCAACTGCAATATCATCATCCAGATACCGTAAATAAACAAATGTAATGTCGGTAAGTTTGGCGATAAAACCACAGTAAACAGTGCAACAAAATAAATAGGTGCTTTGGGATTTAGGGCATTACATAAAAAACCTTTACCTATCGCTTTTAAATGAGAATGTTTTATTGGTGATTTTGTTTTATCAATTAAGTCCACGCTACTAGCTGCTTTGGCTCGTAAACCTTGACTACCTAAATAGATTAGATAACAGCCACCAATAATTTTTATTGCCCATAAGGCTATTGCTGAATTGGCGATAACTGCAGCTAAACCTAAAGCAGAATAAATAATGTGTACAGATAACCCTAAAGCAATGCCAATACTGACCATAAAACCTGATTGCTTGCCGTTAGACAATGTTTGTTGTGATACTAAAACAAAATCAGGTCCTGGGGAGGCTGCAGCTAATAAATGGATAGAGGTAATTAAGAGTAAACCTGGTATTAAATCCATAAAGTTCTCTAAAACTGGCTATTATAGTGTTACAAATAACGAATATAAAAGCACGCTGCTAAAAGTCAGTACTAAATTAGCATTGCTGGAATATACCTGCAAATATTACTGAAAAAATAGTAGCATTCAGATAAATTATTCTCTGGGGCAAGTTATTTTTAGTTAGCAATAGTTAGGAGTCAGGTGATCTAATGCAGCAAAGTGTCATTGATGGTTATGTTGAGGATGCCAGTTTATTGATCCAATCATTTGAGGCTATATCTTCGCCTGATTTGCTTTCTCATATTTTGGGTTTTATTCCGCATTCTAATGATCGCGTAATCGAAATTGGTGCCGGCACTGGCCGAGATGCCGCTTGGCTTGCATCAAAAGGATTAAGTGTTTTAGCAGTAGAGCCTGTTTCTGAGTTTCGAGCTGCTGGGCAATATCTTCATCCATCGCCTCTAATTGAGTGGCTAAATGATTCTTTACCTGCACTGGCTAAAACTATGCAACGAAAGCAATCTTATCAATTAGCACTGTTAATTTCTGTTTGGCAGCATATACCAAAAGATGAAAAACTCGTTTCTTTGTCCAACTTATATTCTATTCTTGAAGAAAAAGGTAGATTAATCATATCTGTAAGAAATGGACCAGGCGCAAAGAATAGAAAATGTTACCCAACAAGTGCTGAAGAAACAATTAAACTTGCCCAGCTATCTGGCTTCGAATTAATTTTTAGGTGTAACGCTTCATCATCCCAAGAAAGTAATAAAAAATCGAATGTAACATGGACTTGGTTAGTATTTGAAGTGGCTGATTTACTTTAACTAAGGTAGTTAAAAAGGTCAAATAGCCGTTAGCCTAAAAATAGGCTAACTCTTCATTATGTAGCATTAACATGAGTTAACATGGCATAACCGCAGCAGAGTAACTTACTTGGTCAACACTCTACATTTGATGTTTATTTATCGTTCGCTAGCCGTGTACTTGAAATAGATTCCGTATTTACTTTCTACTTTGAACAAATATTGGATGCTAAAGCTATCTAACAAAAGTTTATATATTGTTTGAACTTGTTAACTCAAGTATTTCAGTTTGAATTTTTTCAGCTTCAGCCGTAATCATTGCATAAGATTTAATATCACCGTTTCTTTGCGCATGCATTGCTTGCTCAAGTTTAGCTTCATAAAGTTTATTGAGTTTTTTGATTGGATCTTTTTTAAAAAATGAAAACATATGTAAGTACTACCTAAGTTGTTATGTAAGCTTATACGTATATTAATCTATTTTGGTTCTGTATTATTTTATTATTACTCTAATAATATCGCGCTAATGAAATATACGTGGCTTAACTCAACTGACTTAACTTCACTTAAATATTATAGGGTATACAGATATAAAAAATCCCCTGTTGTAGGTTACTAACAACAGGGGATTTTAGTGTTTTATAGCAAGCTTCTAATGCTTAATCGTTTGACTTAAAGCTTAGCGGTAAGAGCGCTCTTCTTGTGTTTAGTTATATGAACAATCATAAGCATAATCAAACCAATCACAGCGACAACTACACCAATAGGTTTACCTAATTCGCTGGATAAATTAAAGCCTATTTTTTCTGTCATAATGTATGAAAGAGTCACTGCTGTTGCTATAACGGCCGGTATACTTGCTATCCAATGGAACGTACCTCGGTCAAATAAGTACTTTGTTGCAAGCCACAATACGCTGGTAGAAAGCAGCATATTTGAGAAGGCAAAATAACGCCAAATGACTGTGAAATCGAGTTTAGTCATAAAGTAAGCGATAGTTAAGATAGGAACAGCAAGTAACAATCTATTACGTAAGCTTTGTGGAATATTAAAAGCATCGACAACGGTCAATCTCAATGAACGGAATGCAGTATCACCAGAAGTGATAGGGAATACCGCAACAGCAATAATTGCCATAATGCCGCCAAATACGCCTAGGTAACTATTTGCTACATGGTTAACGACTAAGCCTGGCCCACCTTGTTCGAGTAATAATTTTAAACCTTCATAACCATCAGGGAATGCAGCAATACCGGCTAGTGCCCAAACACAACCGACAATACCTTCACATACCATTGCGCCATAATATACAGGACGAACATATTTTTCGTTCGTTAAACAACGGGCAATAATAGGAGCCTGGGTAGAATGGAAACCACTAATGGCACCACAAGTAATCGTAATAAATAACAGTGGCCAAGTGGGTAACCCATCAGGATTTGGCTCTAAATAATCATGGGGATGGCTGGTTTCAAAGTAAGCTAAAAAGTCACCCGTTACAGGTAAATGAGGTGCGTTTATTAAGAGTGCTATGGCGACCGCTGTTGTCATTATAATCATCAATAAACCAAAGAAAGGGTAAAATTTAGTGATGATTTTATCAATAGGTAATAGCGTTGCTAAAAAGTAGTAAGCTAAAATTGTTAATACCCAAAAAGTATTATTGGCTAGAATAGTGCCTTCAAAAAAATCTAAATTACTGAGTAAGCCGGCAGGACTCATAATAAAAACTACGCCAACAAAAAATAGTAACATAGCAGTAAATACCAGCATAAAACCTTTAAAAACAACGTTGTAATATTTTCCTGCTATTTCAGGTAAGCTTTTACCGTCTTCTTTTATACTCATAACACCTGAGAAAAAATCATGTACGGCACCACCAAAGATGTTACCAAGTACAATCCAGACCAAGGCAATTGGGCCATAGATAGCGCCAAGTATTGGACCAAAAATTGGACCTACACCAGCGATGTTTAAAAATTGAATTAAAAATGCACGTACGGGATGAATGGGTACATAGTCAACACCTTCGCTAAAACGCTTTTGCGGTGTATCAATTGTTGAATCTAAGCCGGCTTGTTTTTCTACAAATGGGCTATAAAACTTGTATCCTAATATTAAAATAGTGAGACAGATAAAAAAGATGATCATAAAGTATGTTTCTCTTGGTATATTTGTAGTGCTGAGCGCATAAATTGTCGCTCGTATTTTCAATTCTCATGGAATCGCAGGACTCTAACAAAAGTTCAAAGCCTTAACAACTAGACCTTTGGCTAGTGTTTTGTGTGTTATTGGTTGCTATTCGTACGAATTGTTTGTTTTGTGTTCTAAGGCCTTTTTTAGTGTGCGATGACCGAGAAATAAGAGTGCTAAAAACTCATTATTAATCAAAAGCGGCTAGCTTATTCTTTAATTTGATAGCCAAATTAAAGTGATGACATTTATTTAACCACGACATGCAAAAAATAGTTTATTCATTTGTCACTTAACCGAGTCTTATCCCGTTTTTACATTTTATAAAAGGGGCAACTCACAAAAGAGCATCTAAATGAATATCTACATTGAGTTATATTACTTTACTAAAATAACGAGCCATGAAGAGGAAATGACGACGATTCACTTAAGCTAATTCACTAAATGTTAACTACTGACTTAACTTAAAATAGAGGACTCAGCATATTATCTTAAGAAATAGCTTTGAAATAGAAAGAAAAGAAAAAAACAGTTATCATTCAATGCTTAAGGATAAAATAAACAATTGTTAATATCAGAATGTTTTTTTATTGTTAAAAAAAATCAATACAGTTAGAGTGATACGATTAATAAATAATAATAATACATATAGTGATATAAATTCATTGCGCGTAGTGCGATGGTTTAAATTTACAGCACTTAAATCATGTTTGAGAGGTTTGCATTAGAATGAATGGCGCAGGTGGAAGTTCAGGTGGAGTAGGGAATTTTTTTATTGGCTTAATAATGATGTGTGGCGGTTTTTATATGCTACTAAACGCCATATCGGTTACATCAAGTTTTGGTCTAGGTTCACGATTATACAGTGTTAATGCATTTGGTGGTTTTGGGATCACGGGCGGTACTGTAATGATCCCATTTATTTTTGGTGTAGGACTCATTTTTTATAATTCTAAAAATATATTAGGTTGGCTGTTATCAATAGGTTCTATAAGTGCTTTGATATTTGGTGTTATATCGAGTGTTCGTTTCAGTATGAAAACAATGACATCGTTTGATCTTATTGTCATTTTAGTTTTAGCTATTGGTGGTTTGGGACTTTTTTTACGCTCACTTAAATCTATGGATGATAGTGCTAAGTAGCACAACAACGTAATGATTCGTTGGCTTTTCCCTGACAGAAGCCAACAGTTTTTACGTTTATAAATATTCAGCCTTTAAATAAGTATTGCTATCAGAGGTCTTGTGAATACCTTTAAAATCAACCGTATTGATACAAGCTTAGGAATATTTCGAATTTCAGGCATGTGGAGCAGTGAAAGTTTAGCGGATTTAATCACTGGTCTTGAATCAATAGAAATGATGGGATCCGACGGCTGGTGTTTATTAGACCTATCTAATGATGATGTCCATCATTTAATTAAAACTTTAGCGCCTTCACTTCTGGCTCACTTACAAAACTAATTATCTGTTGTCATAAGTTATTTACAATAGCCTTACGTACCGTAAGCTATATTTAGTAAAATACTTGTTGATTATGCCAACACTTTATTTCAAAGGAATGTCGTATGTCTATTTTTTCAATAACCATTGGCCTTATATTATTAATGATCACAGGCATAAGTTATTCTTTGCTGATTCATTTTTCAGGAGAAGACAGTTTTGGTTTTGGGATGATGATGCATGCTAGCTTTATTTTTTTAGCGCTATTACTTATCGTGCCATCGAGTATTTTCCAAGCATTTAACGTACTGGTATTAAAAGACGTTCAGAGTAATAAAAGTAAAGTTATTTGGCTAATGGGTTTAGTTATAACGGTGGGGTTGGTTACTTTGATTTTTTTATAACTTATTAGGTAAAAATTAAAAAAATCGATAACTTAGACAACCACAGACAACGACTAACAAGATGCTTGAATTTTTCAGTGTGATGAATTTAAGTGAGTATTAGCCTTATTACTTTGGGAAATATCGAAGGAGATAGACATTGAACCAGTTGACTGAAAAAGCAATAAATTGTCCCTACTGCGGTGAGAGAATAAAAGTACTTATAGATTCATCTGACATGGAACAACAATATATTGAAGATTGCCAAGTATGCTGTAAGCCAATAAATTTCGTTGTTTCTGAAAGTATGAGCGGTGATCTCAATGTTCATGTTTATAGCGAAGATGACGCGTTTTAATGAATCCTTCGTCATAATGAGTATTAAGGGCGCATCTAAAATATTAATTTTATTTTGATTTAAATTACCTCATAAAGATATTAATTTCCTCCCTCCTTGCTTTAAAACTAAAGCAACTTCTAATGTTAGTAATTACGGGTCAAATAGGGCGCATAATTCAAGCAGAGCAGGGTTAGAAAAATTTACCTAAATAGTTTATTACTACACAGCGACATACGATGGCGAAATTGGTGGTAGTTAGCAAAGTCTTTATATTTTATTTCGAAGTGAAACTATGTGATGAAAATAAGATGATTTTGGTAAAGATGCAAACACGCTAGAGATGATTGGTATGTAATGTGGAAATTTAAAAGTAACTTAATCAGTAACTATTTGAAAAACCGTCCTCATTTCATCATTGTATAAAATGAGGACGGTTGGTCACAAGTTGTATGCTCTTTTTTAAAAAGGGCTGTTGTAACCTAAATTTCTAAACGTTAACAGCGTCTTTTAATGCTTTACCAGCTTTAAAAGCAGGTACTTTAGCAGCAGAAATTTGTATCTCTGCACCTGTTTGAGGATTACGACCAGTACGTGCAGCACGATCATTTACTTTGTAAGTACCAAAACCAACTAAAGCAACAGATCCGCCATTAGCTAGCTCAGTTGTTACAGACTCAATTAAACTATCTAACGCACGACCAGCAGAAGCTTTTGAAATATCTGCGCCTTCAGCGATCTTCTCTACTAATTCACTTTTGTTCATTATTATTATTCCTTGATTGTTATTGTCTGCACCATCTTAAGAAATAACTGAGGATTGAGCAATAGAAAACGTCACCTTCGTGGATGTGAGTGCAAGTTATCAGCGATGTTCACTCATATATTGCTTATCTGGAAGGAAAAAATGCTATTTTATGCACCTTAAACGTGTGATTCAGCCTTAAGTGCAAATTTTACAGCGAACAATAGCCGCTTCTATTTTTCTTTTTAATTACCGTAGAAGGTATTATTTTAGTTGATGTCTTTGTTCATAAAAAAATTCACTTCACTTAAATCAGTAAGATAATTTCGTTTCACATACTTATTTTCAGCTAATTTATCTAAGTCACCAATTAATGTGATTAACTTGTTATAAGCATGATGGTTAGTTTCTTTAAAGTCATCAGTCTTTTTATTATCGCTACTTTCTTCGCGCTCTCTTTTATCCATCGTTTGGCTTGTTTCTTTTGTCTCAAGCCAAATATCGTTAATCAGGCGAATATTACTATTATTCGTTAAATTCTCAGTACGCTCCATCATTAATTCATATTGATTTTTATCAGGATTGAAGCGATAGGTTTTTTGATCAATATCCTCTTGGTGATGTTGGTCAAGTCCGACTAACTCCTTATTTTTGACGGCAGAAGAAATATCATAACTTTCAGTTTTATCATAGTAATCTGGACGAGTAAGCTGGTAATCAAAATGTGTGGCTACCGTTTTACTTTGGCTTATTCCATGTAATTTCCCTGATTTTTCTTGTTGGGTTGCTTGCTCTAATTCAACACTGATTTTAGGGCGCAAATTTAATCCTTCAGGCTCTTTTGAAAATAAAAATTTAGCGTTAAAATCTGCTAATTTAGAAATGCCATCCCCCAATGTATTGTTTGTGTCGTTGCCAAGGCCTTGGTATCGAGGATCTTGAGTGATCATGTTATCAACCAAGTCAGCGACCATTGCTCGGCCATTTGTAAATTGTTGTGCGGCGAGTGATTCTATTTGGCTATATCGCTGCGCAGTGGATGACATACTAGTAAAAGCTTCTTTAAATATGCTAAAGCCTTGTTGCATCTTCGCATCGTCTTTTTTACCAAATGCAGATGTATCACCTTCAGTTATACTATTTTGGCGACTATCTTCGAGGTTCTTATCTAACGTCGCGATGTATTGCTGCATTTGCGTAACGTCTTGACCGCCAATCATCGACATGTCTAATGCGAAATTTATTTCATTAATACCAGCTTGGGACTTAAAGGTAAGGGCTTGCTGATTTGACTCTTGATCAACGTGGTAACTCAAATCTAGATTATTTTCTGATGAGCTAAGTTGTTGACCGTCAGTAGTCGAAAAAGAAACATCAAAGCCTGATAATTCTTGGTATTCAAAAGTAGCTAAAAAATCGACATTAAAATCAGATTGTCCTACTGGAACATATTTACTGTGCGAGTTTTGGTTTACCTTAAAAAATTCATCAGCCATTTGTCCGATTCCAGACAGTACTTCGGTTAAAGCCTGATGTTCAGCCGCGGATAAATCCCCCTCAACTTGATAACTGAGAGCAAAACCATCGACGGCATTACCTGTGCTTTCATCATAACCTTGCGATGAATTAAAGGTAATATTAATAATGTCTCCTTCTTTAGTTTTTACTGATAGTTCAAAGCTGTAGTTGTCGTTATCTTCATTATCTACTCGGTTCATATTTTCTATATAAGAACCCAATGCTCGTTCAACGCGCTGTTCACTTGAAGCTAAAAAAGAGGTTTGCTGATGACCTAATTGTCCTAAATTCGCTAAAATGTCACTTGTGTTGGCATAAGCTCCGTGAATGTCTTTTACAGACTGATTCAAACGTTTAATGAGCTTATCGCTGTTTTCATTGTTGAGTAAACCTTCTTGTTGACTGCTTATCACGGTATGTAAGGCTAGTTCTTTATCTGAATACGGGTAATCGAAGATTGGCTTTTCACTAGATACTGAGATAAGAGCAGCAAACTGCTGATGAAGTAACTGTTCTACTCTTTTGTCATCAAATGGGCGTAATAATTCTTGGACCATTTCCGGCGCAATATTTTTTAGTTCATCGCTAAGTGTATATGGCTGATCATTTACTGCTTGGATAAGGGATGCTTTTAAGCTAGATGAACTACCTAATACATTGTTAATCATGATTATCCTTAATCGTAAACTCTGGTTAATTATATATCGGTAATACAAAGGCAGACTTTAATTTTTAATATGATATCTAGCGTTTTTAATATGTTAAAGGCTGAAAAATCCCATATTATTTTATTAAAAAGTGCTCTTTGGGCATTATTTAGATTAAATAAGTAGGAACTACTTTTCTGCGAATATGGCAGTAATGAGCAGCGCAATAATGAGTAGGCTAATAATGTTGATATCTTCTACAAACTCAAACTAGAAGACTGACTACCTATTGCTGATATTAGGGTGTTTAAACTTATATTAAGTGCCTTTAGATAGGGATATAACCATGGTTGTGCTATATCAGATTTTGGTGGTTTTATTGTTAAAACGACGATTGTTCAGAACCAGAAGTTATAACTAAAATAAAAAACATTTAGACGTCTATACGTTTAGAGGTTGACATAGCTAGAAATCCAAGTCACATTATAGGCAGATGAAAGTTGCAAACAATAAGGCTGTTTTTCAGCGTTATTTTATACTTAAAGATAACTCTACATTAGGTTAGTGCTATGCCGATTAAAATCCCCAATGAATTACCTGCATTAACGGTATTAGACAATGAAAATATTTTTGTTATGTCTGAACGTCGTGCTGCAGATCAAGAAATTCGTCCGATGGAAGTGGCTATTCTTAACTTAATGCCGAATAAAATTGCTACCGAAGTGCAAATTTTACGCATGCTAGCTAATACGCCATTACAAATAAATGTAGAGTTTGTCCGAATACACGCTAATGAGTCTAAAAACACCCCCAAAGCACATTTAGATAATTTCTATCGGTTGTTCGATGATATTAAAGACAAACAATACGATGGGTTAATTATTACTGGTGCGCCACTGGCGTTGATGGATTATCAGCAAGTATCATTTTGGGATAAAATTTGTCAGGTGTTTGATTGGGCTGAAAAAAATGTCACTTCGACAATGTTTTCATGCTGGGCAGCACATGCGGCGCTTTATCATCATTACGGTTTAAAGCGGCATTTACGTGAACAAAAGCTTTTTGGGGTTTATCGTCATCGTTGTTTGAAACCTAACGATCAGTTAACACGAGGTTTTGATGAAAGTTTTAGTGTGCCGCATTCTCGTTACGGTTATATCGATAAAGCCGACTATCAATCTCTCGACAACATAGAAATATTAGCTGAATCTGCTGATGCTGGGGTTTATTTAGCCGCCAGTAAAAATAAGCAACAAGTGTATCTTACAGGGCATCCAGAATATGACGCATCAACGCTGAGTGATGAATACTTTCGTGACCTTGATGCTGGTGGCAAGGTCTCTATTCCTGAACATTATTTTAAAGATAACAATCCGACAAGCGATGCCGCAAACACTTGGCGCAGCCACGGTAGTTTACTTTTTACTAATTGGTTAAATTATTACGTTTATCAAATTACGCCGTATCAATTAGATGCAGACCATATTAAAGCAATTCATCCAGGGAAATCTCGTGCCTAAGCAAGTAAATACTCATTCAAAAGCACCCGTAGTGCGCTCTTCATCCTATGAATTGTTACAAGCGCAGTTAGATAAGCGCATTTTAATTTTAGATGGCGCGATGGGCACTATGATCCAAGCGTATAAATTTGAAGAACAAGATTATCGCGGTGAGCAGTTTGCCGATTGGCATAGCGACGTGAAAGGTAACAACGATATGTTGGTACTGACACAACCCGATGTGATTAAAGCAATTCATCGTGAATACTTAGTTGCTGGCGCTGATATTCTTGAAACCAATACCTTTAATGCGACTACTATCGCCATGGCTGATTACGACATGGAAGCTCACAGTGCTGACATTAATTTCACTGCAGCTAAGTTGGCACGAGAAGTAGCGGATGAGTTCACGGCGAAAAATCCAGACAAACCTCGTTTTGTTGCCGGTGTATTAGGACCAACTAATCGCACGTGCTCTATATCTCCAGATGTTAACGACCCTGCATATCGTAATGTTACTTTTGATCAGCTCAAAGATGCTTATATAGAGTCAACCAATGCCTTGATTGATGGTGGTAGTGATATCATTTTAATCGAAACTATATTTGATACATTGAATGCTAAAGCGGCTATTTTTGCCGTTGAAACTGTTTTTGAAAGCCGCGGTGAACGTTTACCTGTGATGATTTCCGGTACGATTACCGACGCATCAGGACGCACACTATCAGGGCAAACAACTGAAGCTTTTTATAATTCTTTACGCCATGCTAAGCCGATTTCATTTGGTTTAAATTGTGCGCTCGGTCCTGTTGAATTACGTCAATATGTAGAAGAGTTGAGTCGCATTTCAGATGCTGCTGTTTCTGCCCATCCTAATGCGGGTTTACCAAATGCTTTTGGTGAATATGATTTTACTGTTGCAGATATGGATAAACATGTTGCTGAATGGGCAAGTGCCGGATTCCTAAATATTATTGGCGGTTGTTGTGGTACCACACCTGCGCATATTAAGGGTATGGCTGATGCGGTTGCTAATATTGCTCCTCGGGAAATTAAGCCAAAAGAAATTGCCTGTCGTTTATCTGGCTTAGAAGCGCTGACGATCAAAGAAGATAGCTTATTTGTAAACGTTGGTGAGCGTACTAACGTTACAGGCTCTGCTGTTTTTAAGCGCTTAATAACCGATGAAAATTACGACCAAGCAATTGCGGTGGCGTTGCAGCAAGTTGAAAATGGCGCGCAAATTATTGATATCAACATGGATGAAGGCATGTTGGACTCGCAAACTGCGATGGTTCGATTTCTGAATTTAATTGCCGGTGAGCCAGATATCGCCAAAGTACCTATTATGCTCGACTCTTCTAAATGGGATATTTTAGAGGCAGGATTAAAGTGCATTCAAGGTAAAGGGGTTGTTAACTCGATAAGCTTAAAAGAAGGTGAAGATAATTTTCGCGCACAAGCTGAGTTGCTACGCCGTTATGGTGCTGCCGTTATCATTATGGCTTTCGATGAAAAAGGTCAGGCAGATACACGCGAACGAAAATACGAAATATGTAAACGTGCTTATCAAATATTAGTCCATGAGATTGGTTACCCCGCAGAAGATATTATTTTTGATCCTAATATTTTTGCGGTTGCCACAGGCATTGAAGAACACAATAATTACGCACGCGATTTTATTGAAGCGGTTGCTGATATTAAACAAAATTTACCTCATGCCATGATCTCTGGCGGGGTGTCTAACGTTTCATTTTCATTTCGTGGTAATAATCCTGTTCGAGAAGCTATTCATGCCGTATTTCTCTACCATGCGATAAAAAATGGTATGGATATGGGCATTGTTAACGCAGGCCAATTAGCTATCTATTCAGACATTCCTGACAACCTGCGCTTAGCGGTTGAAGATGTTATTCAAAACTCTGATGAAGGTGCAACAGAGCGTCTACTTGATGTTGCACAAGAATATCGCGGTCAAGCGGGTAGCCAGAATAGCAAGGCAGATTTAACCTGGCGTGAATTGCCGGTCACAAAACGTTTAGAGTATTCTTTAGTTAAAGGGATAAATGAATATATTATTGAAGATACTGAAGCAGCGCGCCTAGAAGCAACAAGACCATTAGATGTGATTGAAGGGCCATTAATGGACGGTATGAATGTCGTTGGCGATTTATTTGGTGCCGGCGAAATGTTTTTACCTCAAGTGGTGAAATCAGCTCGAGTAATGAAGCAAGCTGTTGCACATTTAAACCCTTATATTGAAGCTGAAAAAACTGAAATAAAGTCTAATGGTAAGGTGTTACTGGCAACGGTAAAAGGTGATGTACATGATATTGGAAAAAACATTGTTGGCGTAGTTTTACAATGTAACAACTACGAAATTATCGACTTGGGTGTCATGGTGTCATGTGAAGACATATTACGTGTGGCTCGAGAAGAGAAAGTCGATATTATTGGTTTGTCTGGTTTAATTACGCCATCGCTTGATGAAATGGTTCATGTGGCCAAAGAAATGAAACGTCAAGCATTTGAATTACCTTTACTTATTGGTGGTGCGACTACGTCGAAAGCTCATACAGCGGTCAAGATTGAACCTCAATATCAGCATCCTGTCGTTTATGTCCCGAATGCTTCGCGCTCAGTTTCGGTGGTAAGTACGCTACTCTCAGATGAAAATAGGGCAGCCTTTGTTGCTCGGCAAACTGCAGAATACGTGAAAGTACGCGAACGTCATTATAAAAAAGGTCCTCGTTCTAGTTTGATCCCATTGGCCGATGCACGTGCTAATGCTGTGCCGATAAGCTTTGAGCACTATACGCCAACGGTGCCGAAAAGATTAGGGGTTAACGTGCTTGATAATATTGATTTAAATATTGTCAGACATTATATCGATTGGACGCCATTCTTTATGACGTGGCAGCTTTCGGGCAAGTATCCATTAATTCTTAAGCACGAAGTTATAGGCGAAGAAGCAACGAAGCTATTTAATGACGCAAATGCCATGTTAGACGACGTTATCAATAATAAAAAACTGACAGCGAAAGCGGTATTTGGTTTGTTTCCAGCACATCGTGAGCAAGATGATTTACAACTTTACACTGATGAGACTCGAACCGAGCCATTAATGAAATTGCATCAGCTACGCCAACAAAGTAAAAAACCTTCGGGTCAATATAATCGCTGTTTAGCGGATTATGTTGCTGATAAAGCTTCAGGGGTTGAAGACTATGTTGGAGCCTTTGCTGTTTCGGCAGGCTTTGGTATCGAAGATTTAATCAAAGTTTTTGAAGCTGATCATGATGATTACAACAGTATTTTGATTAAAGCGGTTGCCGATAGACTAGCAGAAGCCAGTGCTGAATATTTGCATGAACAAATTCGTAAAGAATATTGGGGCTATGCACCGGAAGAAAGCTTAGCAAATGATGATTTGATTCGAGAAAAGTACCAAGGTATTCGACCGGCACCGGGTTACCCTGCATGCCCAGAACATACTGAAAAGGGTTTGTTGTGGGAATTGCTCAATGTTGAAGAAAATATTGGTATGGAACTAACGTCAAGCTTTGCTATGTGGCCAGGTGCCGCGGTTAGCGGTTGGTATTTCGCTCATCCTGATGCTAAATATTTTGCAGTCGCGAAAGTAGCTGAAGATCAAGTGGGTAGTTATGCTGCGCGAAAAGAGATGACAATGCCGCAAGCTGAGCGTTGGTTATCAGCTAATTTAGATTACGAACCATCGTAGCATTATCGAATTTTTGATTTTGTTATTGTATTAATTGACGTAAAGATTAAAGCAATCAATGCAGGACATCGTGTACTGCATTGATTGTAATATTCTTGTTTGAGTGGCAAGCATGACTTAAACGTTGGCTAGTAAGCTTTGCTATTTAATGAGCTCAATTAATTCATGAATAGTTTTCACCGGCATAATTTTAGCGCCTAAGCCTTCCATAGATTTATGATAATTTCTAAAGGGAATGAATATTTCCGTAAAGCCATGTTGGGCCGCTTCTTTTACACGGGGTACACCACTGTCAATTGGACGTACATCTCCATTTAAACTTAGCTCGCCCATAATACAAGTGGTTCTTGGGATAACAAACTCATTCAAGCTGCTTAACAATGCTGTGACGAGTGCAAGATCAATACAAGTTTCTGATTCGTCTATTTTTAGGCCGCCAATTATATTAAAAAAAGTATCATGGTAAATTTTAGTTTTAGTATGTTTGCGTAAAATACCCGTTAGCATCTTAATACGATTCATATTAAGCCCAACACAAACTCGTTGGGGGAATTCAGCTTCAGTTTCAGTGGTTAAACACTGAATTTCTAATAATAAATTTCGATTGCCTTTGCGAATACAAGTGATGGCTGAGCCCGGAGACTCTGTGCTCGACCCCGATAAAAATATTTCACTTGGATTATCAACACTGAGCATACCTCGTTCACACATTTTGAAAATACCGACCGTATCAATATCACCAAAGCGATTTTTATTCGCTCTTAAAGTTCGTATCTGACCATCGTTAGTATCTATATGTAAAAGAGCATCAACAATGTGGACTAAGGTTTGAGGGCCTGCAATTTCGTTGTTCTTATTAACATGCGCAATAAGAAACATAGTGACATTATTTTGTTTACAGTATTGTGTTAATGACTGAGCCGCACTCTTTACTTGTGATGGTGAGCCTGGACTACCATTGGCATTGTCAGTAACAACAGCTTGAATAGAGTCAATAACTGCAAATTTAATTTGCTTTTGATGTAGCTCTTCAATAATCGCTTCAACACTGGTTTCGGATAATAGGTATAACTCTTCAGGATTATAATCAAGCTTTAAACGCTGTACTCTATTTTTGAACTGCGACAGTGACTCTTCAGCAGTACAATAAAGTGAAGGGGTTAATTTTGACATTCGTGCTACTAAGTCAGACAGTAAAGTTGTTTTACCTGCACCTGGATCACCTGAAATGATATTGACAGATCCTGTGGTTACACCACCGCATAATACACGGTCAAGTTCGCCTATACCGGTTAATTGCTTTTCAGCTTCAGTCGATTCGATTTCATTAATCTTTTTAGAACCACCGCCAATGCCGCCCGCGTAACCATTTGTCGATGTTCTGCTTTTTGTTGGGCTTTTACTTTGACTTGCCGGTATTTTCATTTCCGCTAAAGTATTCCATGCGCCACACCGACATTGCCCTTGCCAACGAGGGTAGTTCATACCGCAATCGGTACAAACAAATTCTAACTTTGCTATTTTTGCCATTTAGCTGCCTATTCTCTAAATTTAAATTTTCTAACTCATGACTATGAAATTAGTCAAAATTATGACGAAACAATTAGACTAATAAGTAATTAACGCTGTTTGTTAGGGATGTCATTATTCTGTTATCGCTTTTATGCTTGATATTTAGCCATTAATTAAACACGAATAAGTATTTAGCTTATTGTCAGAAATTATTAAGTGTAAATATGATTAATACAATTTAACAGGTATGGTTATTGCTTTGAAAACGTTTACATACTAAATTACTTACTAATTAAAGTTAATCAAGGTTAATCATAGTGTTGTTGTGGTGTAAATGCTTTTACCCACTTATACCTAGATTACTATATGATGAGTAGTTTTCTTTATTGTAAAGATATTGCAGCGTAAATGAATAAAGATTTTTCAAAATACCAAAAAATTATCGATGATTTTAGTGGCCAGGTCTTAAATAGTGACTTTGAAGCTAGGTTTAATGCTGCCGGGAAAAACATCCCTCAAACAGAACGTTTTCTATTAAAAATGGAATTAAAACGTCTTGCTGTTCCTTGCACGCGTTTGATTGATTTACGAGGACATGTTGATGGTGAGTGCAAAGCTTTTGATCATGAAGGTAGAACTCATTATTTAGACAATGTTGCTCAAAAAGTCTTTACTGACGCGTATGCTGATAATAATGGATATACCATCGCTGTTTATGAAGCAACGATGAATACGGAAAATAATTTTCGTGTTATTTATCAAAAAGAAAAAAGTAAGGTAAGTGCAAAGCCGCAAGCTGAAGTCAGCAAAGTTTTTGAAAAATCACAATATCCTGCAAAATATTATCGCTTCGGTCCTTACTTTAATCGCCGTGAAGAACGGATGAACTTTGCCGTTACTATTCGCGTATCCTTAGAAGATGGCAGCCATTTTGAATGTACTAGCTCAGATTTAAGCGTTAATGGCTGTAAATTGAGAATTAATGGCTTTAAACCTATTCGAGTTGATCAAGAGATCACTTTACGATTTACTGGTTTGGAAGATGAGTTTCAGTTTGGCGGCGAAAGTGATTTTATTTATCAAGTAAAAAACTTAACCCGCTTAGATAATATGCTGCTAGTTGGCGTAGAAAGAATTATCCAAGAAAAAAACCGTATTGATGGCTTTAAACAATTTCTTCTCGGTTTTATTCAAGGTAATAAACGCCGTTATAAAATCAATCTAGATAACACCATTAATGCTTTGCAATCTCGTACTTTTGAGCAGTATGCCTTACCTAAGTCCAACGAGTTACCTGTTTTTATTGAGAAAAATGATGGTGTTTTAACGCCAAAATATGCCTTAACTTGTCAGAATAACCAAAGTACTTATCAATACTGGCAGGACGAAAAACACTACTCAACCTTAGACTGTTTAATCACTTCTGAACGCATTACACAACTTGAAAAATTAGCACCAACGGGAAAACCGCTATTAGTTTTCAGCTTTGTTCATAAAAATCAGGGCAAGACATACTTTTATACTGCAGATGAAATACAACTTAGTGAAGACGAAGTGTTTATGCCGCAATTTTTAGGCTTCGCTGCAGCTAAAGAAAGCTTTGCGGTTACTCAACTCTCTTTGTTGGAAGTAGCTCAATCTCGCGCTGAATCATTGCTAACCTTATCTGATACATTAACTAAACAAAAAGCATATATAAATAAGCCTATTACCGATGAAGTTAAGTTATTGCTAGAACAAATACCTTATATAGTTGTAGCAAGTGATGTTACGCAAAAGGTAAGTAAGTTAGCGTATCAATCCTTTCCTTATGAGGGAATAGATTCTGTAAAGTTGAAAAAATTTGGTCATAAACGTCTCAGTAAACCGTTTAGTGTTGATACTGTTGGCATCAACTATCGAAACCACCGACAAGAGTTGCGTTTTAAGTATCAAACACCGGCAAAAATTGAAATTGACCATGTTAAGTGGCAAGGTATTTCACATGACTTTTCGGCTTCGGGCTTGATGATAGAGCTGGATAAGGCAACCGTATTAGTCAAAGGGGATAAAGTGAATGTTAGCTTCCCTGCATTGCAAAAAATCACTTCTGCGTTTGATTTAACGAACTTACCTTATGAAGTTATGAGGATAAATAGTGCTAAAACTATTGTTAATTTACGAGTGTTTGTGGAAAAACATCAGCATATTGGTCGTAAATTTTTTAAAGCTTTAATTGATAAAAATCGTGATAAATTAACTTCTGATGAATATGCTATGGCTAGCCCAGGTTTAGCTAAGGCACTGCGTAATGTCTATAGTGCCTGTTCAGCAATACCAACAGTTGTGGTGCAAACAAGTGGTAGTCGTTACAAAACGGAAGTTATTGTTGGCGGTGATTGTCATGGTAAGTTGATGTCAGCTATGCGTAAGTTGAGTGACCGTAATAATTACTACAACTTATATCCTATAATAGGACATGCCGATTTTTTAGTTAACTTTTCTGCTAAATTGAAAGCAATGCAGCAAACTGATATGGCAAGTGATGAAATACTTTATATTGCTATTAATCATGATATTACAGAGGTCGACAAGGCGGTTAATATAAGGCTAGCCTCAGAACTGAGCAGTGAAAAATTGAAAGAGATGTTTATTCATCGAGCACAGAAAAATGGCAGCTTTTTCTGTGTGATGGTTAAGCTTTCACGTTCTGCTGAGCCTGATATGGATCACCTTAATCCTGAGTTGAGCTACATAAGTTCTTATGCATTGCATCGTGGTAAGCAAATAGAGCAAAATATTTGGAGTGTAGCGGGTCTTGCGCAAATTTTTGATATCACTCATGAGACACTTTTTCGTTATCAATTACGTCGTTATGCAAAATAATTTGAAAGTAAATGATGCCTCTATTATTTGGATAAGCGTATATTAAAGTTATAAAAATTATATTTCGCTTATCCGTTTTGCTATTTATTTAAGCCAATGTAATAAAGAGTCTAATCCTGATGTTGTGATACAAGCATCGGCTTGTGCTAGCACTAAAGGCTTAGCATGAAAGGCAACGCCTAACTGCGCTGCAGCCATCATTACCAAATCGTTAGCGCCATCACCCATTGCAACTGTTTGTGTTGGCGAAATATCATATTCATTTTGCCATTGTATTAAACAATCTGCTTTAGCTTGCGCATCGATGACCTTGCCTAAAACCTTACCTGTTAAATGGTGATTACTGATTTCTAATACGTTGGCGGCAGTGACGTCAAGATCAAGCAATTGTTTTAAATGATCGGCAAAGTAAGTAAAACCACCAGAAGCGATAGCCACACGCCAATGCTGCTTTTTAAGTGCAGTGACTAATGTTTCTAGACCTTGCATTAACGGTATGTCCTTAGCAACTTCTGCCAAAATATCTTCAGGGGCATTACTCAGTTTCGCAACACGTTGATGCAAGCTTTGGCCAAAATCTAATAGACCTTGCATCGCTTGCTCAGTTACCGCTGCAACTTCTTCGCCGACACCTGCCAAAGCGGCAATTTCATCGATACATTCAATTTCTATAGTGGTTGAGTCCATATCCATAACCAATAAACCCGGCTGTGAAAGTGTTGGAGCATTTATTAATAATGCTGATTCAACCTTCTGTGCAATATTAAATGTCGAAAGGAGATCTCGTGCCTGCTTAATATCGCTAACTTGCACGCTGAAGCGATAACTTATGGCATTATTTCGGTGATTTATTTTATCTAAACAGAGCAGCGTTATTTCACATGTAGTCAGTAAAGTAGCTAAGGTACTAAGCTTAATATCAGAAAAAACGACCAACTCAATGTTGTTTGGTAAATTCGTTGTAATCGATGGTTCAAGGCTTTCATCTAAAATGAATGCTTGTTGTGCTTTATCAAAAGTAATCGCCATACCGTTAATTATTGAGTCGATAGGTAACCACTGTGCTAAGTGTAAGTGTTGAATATCATTTAAAGGAAAAGATTTATTATTAATTGTCACGATAATACCTTATTTGAAAAAACACGTTTTAAAACGACTGCGCTAGTATAGAATGTATGAAAATAGTTTT
The DNA here is from genome assembly GCA_049642265.1 of Cognaticolwellia sp. Classification (GTDB taxonomy): domain Bacteria; phylum Pseudomonadota; class Gammaproteobacteria; order Enterobacterales; family Alteromonadaceae; genus Cognaticolwellia. Next base: position 65,041 of record JBAROR010000097.1, read on the forward strand.
ATACCCGAATACCAGTAAAGACAAACTAGAAAATTGAGACCTTGGTACAGTTCAGGTATTTAATATAATTATAAAAATGTTGGAAGTCATTCGTTTTATGAAGCAACCAGAACAGCCTTTATACCCTAAATTATCACCAATTTATAATAAAATATTGCAATTGTTTATTGCGATTTTGTTGATCGTATTTTTGATGAATTTTTGGGTGAAAAGTCGAGACACCCAACAAATACAAATACAGGAACATGCGAATAAAATAGGTAAGTTGTACTTGGCGCAAGCGGCGACCAGTGCAACGCCATACTTGTCAGAGCAGCAAAGCCAATTACAGCAATATACCGATAGTTTAGTACAGCAATCATTAGTGAAAAGTGTGCATATTTATGATCTGACAGGGCAGATCATAGCCAGCTCAGAGCATGCAGAATCGATTAATGATCTGTTTGGTATTAATGTTAATAAAATTAATCAAAGCAATGACGTTGTACCTTTTGTGCAGGAATTACGTACTGATAAATTGTACGGTTATATTCGACTTTCCCTTTATCGTTCTATATTAGCTGATGATCTGGCAGACAACAGTCGCTCTCAGTACGATATGATGCGCTTGTTGATGATAGTCGCCGGTGTTATTGGTTTTCTTTTAACACGTGGTTTAAATCGTTTTAGCCGCCAAGGATATCGCCCGCCGGTTGCTTAACTTGACGAGGTCGATGCTATTAATTTAGGTAAGACAGATTGGATGTTAGATTCAAGAGCATTCGCTACTTCTGCTGTTGATTCAACACGTAAACTCGCCAGTGTTTGAAATATTTTGATCAGCTGTAACGGTGAGTTGTCTTGCCCTTGAAAACCATATAAAGGCATAGCGGGTGCATCAGTTTCTAATACTAAACTCGTCAATGGTAGTCGTTTGACTGCTTTAATCGTTTTTTCTGCCCTAGGGTAAGTAATCGTCCCTCCGATACCAAGCTTAAATCCTAAATCTATATACTGACATGCTTGCTGATAACTGCCAGAAAAAGCATGGATAATACCGCCTTGAGCTAGTTTTTTTTTCCGGAGTAAAGGCACAATATGTTGATGTGAGCGACGATGATGAACAATGATAGGCAAGTGATATTTTTTTGCTAAGTCGAGTTGCTGTTCAAAAATATCAATTTGTTGTGCTAAGTTGTTTTTTTCATTATCAATAACCCCATCAACACCAGCTTCGCCAATGGCTACAATTTCATTACTATGGGTCTTAACTAACTGTGCTAATACATCAAGGCTATCAGGGAGTAAATCATCTAAAAACCAAGGATGAATACCTAGGCATGGGTGAAGTGTTAACTGCTCTGTCGTGTGTTCTTTAGCAAGCAGTAAGGCTTTATGCCAATTTTTTGGACCTATGGTAGGGATAACAATTCGGTGAATATTAACGCGCTGGCATTGTGTTAGCAAACTGGGTAAGTTCTGACTAAATGCGTCAAAATCAAGATGACAATGACTGTCGGTAAAACGTAACATATCTGTCATCTTGATTTCCTTAATTAAGCGCTAGCGTCAAAAACTGAAGCTAAGCGCTTATAATCTTTACTTTACATACGTTCCATAACGTCAATACCTAAAATATCTAAACCTTGCTTCATGGTGTTGGCAATCATGTAGCTTAACGCTAATCGTGATTGTTTTACGTCAGCTGCAATATCATCTTTTAATATCGGACAGGCTTCGTAAAAACTCATGTACAAGCTAGCAAGTTCATATAAGTAGTTACACAGTAAGTTAGGTGTACATTCGCTGATCACTGAGTTGATCACATTTTCTAACTGCAATAACTTCATTGCGAGTGCTTTTTCTTGTGGTTCAACGATGGCTATATCTTGCATGCTATCGGCTGAGAAATTAGCTTTAGTAAAAATGCTTTGAATACGCGAATAAGCATATTGTAAATAAGGTGCTGTTGCCCCTTCAAAACTAAGCATTGTTTTCCAGTTGAAAATATAATCGCTGGTACGGTTTTTAGATAAATCAGCAAATTTAACCGCGCCAATGCCTACTTTCTCTGAAATTTCAGCTAAGTCAGTATCAGTAATATCTGGATTCTTTTCTTTGATTAGCGCTGCTGCACGTACAATGGCTTCATCAAGTAATTCAGCCAGTTTAATTGTACCACCGGTACGGGTTTTAAAAGGTGTACCGTCATCGCCCATCATCATACCAAACGGACAGTGATCATAAGCAACATGTTCAGGTAAGAAACCAGCTTTGCGGGCAACAATTTCAACTTGTTTAAAATGTAAGCCTTGACGAGCATCAGTAAAAATAATGATACGGTCAGCTTTTAATTTTCCGCTGCGGTAGCGACAAGCAGAAAGGTCGGTTGTCGCATATAAATAACCACCACCAGATTTTTGTACGATAAATACCGAAGGATCGCCGTCTTTATTCGCCATTTCATTGATAAAAACAACTTTAGCGCCTTGATCTTCTACGGCAATTTTCTGTGCCATTAATTCATCAATAACATTTGATAAATCATCGTTGTAGGCACTTTCACCCATAATATCTTTACGGGCTAACGTGACATTCAATTTTTTGTAGATGTCTTCGCTGTGGCTAATTGAAATGTCAATAAACTGCTGCCAAAGCGTAGCACAATGAGCATCGCCACTTTGTAGTTTTACTACGTAGTCGCGTGCACGGTCAGCAAAGCCATCTTCGTTGTCAAAACGTACTTTTGCTTCACGGTAAAAGTTTTCTAAATCTGAAAGGGCAGTTTCAGCCACTTCATTAGATGCTAGTTTATCGCTCAAATGTGCTAACAACATGCCAAACTGCGTACCCCAATCACCCATGTGATTTTGGCGGATAACATGTTCACCACGAAATTCAAGTGCACGGACAACGGCATCACCAATAATGGTAGAGCGCAAATGGCCAACGTGCATTTCTTTGGCTAAATTTGGTGCAGAGTAATCGACAACAACATTTTGTGGTGTTACTGATTGGCTAACACCTAAATTTTTGTCATTTGATATTTGGTTTAATTGTGTCGCTAACCAATTTTTATCTAAATGAATATTAATAAATCCTGGACCGGCTAATTCAATTTTTTCGGCGATGCCGGTTAAATCGAGTGCATCAACAACTTTTGTTGCTAACTCGCGAGGGTTGGTTTTTAACTTTTTAGCCGCACCCATAACACCATTTGCTTGGTAATCACCAAAATTTGCTCGGTTAGATAAGCTTATCGCTGGGTTTGTCCCTTCAGGTAAACCTGCTGCCGTCATGGCTGCGCTAACTTTTTCACTCAGGATGTTACTAATATTCATGTAAATTAACTCTTCTTCGGTTGAATACTCAAGTAATAGCCGCTGACTTGAGTGAATAAGCATCACGTCAGACGTTATGCTTATAGGTAAATTACGCGATTGATTTTAACGTGTTATCAATCTGTTGAAATTAATCCAGTAAGGATTAATGTTCGCGTGTTTTGTGAAACTCTATATCTGGATGGCGTTCTTGCGCTAAGCTTAAATTAACCATTGTTGGTGCTATATAGGTTAAGTTATTACCGCCATCAAGTGCTAGATTATCATAGGCTTTCTTTTGAAATTGCTCTAACGTACGTTCATTATCACAAGTACACCAACGTGCAGTTGCTACACTTATGGCTTCGTAAATAGCATCAACTTTGTATTCTGTTTTCAAGCGTTGTACGACCACTTCAAATTGTAATACACCTACCGCGCCAACAATCATCTCGTTTGAGTTGAATGGTCTAAATACTTGCACAGCACCTTCTTCCGATAACTGGATAAGGCCTTTTTGTAATTGTTTAGCTTTGAGCGGATCGCGTAAACGAATGCGGCGGAACATTTCCGGAGCAAAGTTTGGTATACCACTAAACTTCATGTCTTCACCAGCGGTAAAGGTATCACCAATTTGAATGCTACCGTGGTTATGTAAGCCAATAATATCGCCAGCATAAGCTTGCTCAACATTAGAACGGTCACCTGCCATAAAAGTAACAGCATCAGCAATTCTAACGTCTTTGCCAATACGTACTTGTTTCATCTTCATGCCTTTTTCATATTTGCCTGAACAAATACGCATAAAAGCGATACGGTCACGATGTTTTGGATCCATATTGGCTTGAATTTTAAAAACAAAGCCAGAGAATTTTTCTTCTTCAGCGTTGACTATTCGCGTGTCAGTTTCACGTGATAATGGCTTAGGTGCCCATCGAGTCAAGCCATCTAGCATATGGTCAACACCAAAGTTACCCAATGCCGTACCAAAAAATACCGGTGTAAGATCACCCGTTAAAAACTCATCAAGATTAAATTCATGCGAAGCGCCTACTACCAGCTCTAGTTCTTCACGTAAATCATCGGCGTAGTTACCAATAACTTTATCTAACTCAGGATTATCTATGCCTTTAATGACACGTTTTTCTTGAATGGTATGGCCTTGGCCTGTTTGATATAGAAATATCTCATCGGTTAAAAGGTTATAAACACCTTTAAATTCTTTGCCCATACCTATCGGCCACGTAATAGGCGCACATTTTATTTTCAGTACGTCTTCAACTTCATCCATGACTTCCATAGGGTCGCGTACATCACGATCCATTTTGTTCATGAAGGTAATAATAGGGGTATCACGTAGGCGAGTAACTTCCATCAACTTAATGGTACGAGCTTCTACACCCTTAGCTACGTCAATAACCATTAAGCATGAATCTACTGCGGTTAATGTACGGTAAGTATCTTCTGAGAAATCTTCATGACCTGGAGTGTCGAGTAAATTAACCAAACAATCGTTATACGGAAATTGCATTACAGAGGTGGTAATTGAAATACCACGTTCTTTTTCCATTTCCATCCAGTCAGATTTTGCATGTTGTCCCGATTTTTTACCTTTCACGGTCCCTGCTTTTTGCAAAGCTTGACCAAAAAGTAAGACCTTTTCAGTGATCGTCGTTTTACCCGCATCAGGGTGACTAATAATAGCGAAGGTGCGTCGTAGATCGACTTCCTGCTGTTGTACCGACATGCAAATTACCTGTTTTAAAAGTGGATGAAAAAAAATTATCTTAAATTTTGAAGCGCAACATTATAGCGAAAACAAGAACGAAGGGCAGTAACAATATCTTCTAATATCATTTTATTTGTATATTTTCTTCATTGAGAAAGGTTCTTGCTTGGAAATTCTTAACTTTAGCCATGACATGAGCAATAACATGAACAAGATCAAATATAAATGTTGAGCTCACTTTCGAAGGATTAGTCGTTATTTTACAGAGCAAAATGCCATTCAATACAGCATAAAAATACAGCAGGTTAGCACAACAAATTTATAAGGCTAGGTTGGTCTTTTTTTGTATATTGAGCTATATAAATGAATAACATTTTTATCGAAAAAATAAGTAAATAATCGTTAAATCGATTGTTTTTTGATGAATTTATACTGTTATTACCTTTTTTAATCTTTTATTTGATAACAGCAACAGGAAGTTGATTTGCATCAATAAGTGATTTTATCTGTTGTTGTACTCTCAGCAATTAATATTTGCCTGTGATCAATATCACTTAAATTAGTTTTATTTTTATCGTTTTATGTAGTGGAGATTTATGGTTGATTTAAGTCGTCGTAATTTTTTGCGCGCAAAGAACACCGCAACACCTCCTGCAATCAGATTACCTTGGACAGCTGACGAAAAGCTATTTACTCGAGGCTGTACGCAATGTGGTGATTGTATTGACGCTTGTGAAGAAAAAATAATTATAAAAGGCGATGGCGGCTTTCCTGAAATAGATTTCTCTGTTGGAGAATGTACTTTTTGTCAACGCTGTGTATCGAGCTGTAATGAGCCCTTATTCAAATCTTTCGACACTTTGCCTTGGCAGTTGTCGATTGAAATTCAAGGCAGTTGCTTAGCAAAAAAGCAGGTGCATTGCCAAATATGCCAAGACAGCTGTGAGCCGGAAGCTATTATTTTTAAATACCTTCACGGCAGTGTGCCTCAACCGGAAATTAACTTGACAGATTGTAACGGTTGCGGAGCATGCGTAGCCGTTTGTCCCGAATCGGCAATTAAGTTATCTATACCTTTATTAGGAGAAAACAATGAGTGATTTAGAACAACTAATATGGAATATATTGGGCTATACCTCAATGCCATTCATCTTCTTATTTGGTTTTATTGCTACCGCATTCGGTGCTGTGATTATTCTAAAAATATTTGGCGCTAAACCAAAACCTACCATAGAAACAAACGAAAAATTATAAGAGGGCATTAAGTATGATCAATCTTTTAGAAGAAGGCCCCGTAAATATCGCAGGGGTTATGTTTATGGCTTACCCAGATAAAGCGGCTAAAGTTGCCAATGATCTGACCGCGTTCCCAGGTGCTGAAATTCATGCAAAAGGTGATAATGGCAGTTTAGTGTTTACTGTCGAAGGACTTGAAGGTGAAACCAACCCGGCCAAGCGTATTATAAATACCATTACTGACATGAGTAATGTTGATGGTGTTATTTCATCATCACTTATATTTCATCATAACGATGCGGGCTTACCTCAGCATCAGGGGAAAAACAATGACGTTAACTAGACGTGACTTTATTAAAGCAAATGCGGTTGCGGCAACGGCTGTTGCTGCCGGTGTTGCTGTGCCAGCCTCTGCGGCTAACTTAATCACCAACTCTGCTGAAAGCACTATTAAGTGGGACAAAGCGCCATGTCGCTTTTGTGGCACAGGTTGTAGTGTATTAGTCGGTACTCAACACGGAAAAGTGGTTGCGACACAAGGCGATCCTGAAGCTGAAGTAAACAAAGGCCTAAATTGTATTAAAGGCTATTTCTTATCGAAAATCATGTACGGCAAAGACCGTTTAACGCAGCCTTTATTAAGAATGACTGACGGTGAATATCATAAAGAAGGTGAGTTTACGCCAGTGAGCTGGGATAAAGCTTTTGATGTGATGGCTGATAAGTTTAAAACGGCTATTAAGGAAAAAGGCCCAACATCGGTCGGTATGTTTGGCTCTGGTCAATGGACCGTTTGGGAAGGTTACGCAGCGTCTAAGTTGATGAAAGCAGGCTTTCTAACTAATAATATTGATCCCAATGCCCGTCATTGTATGGCTTCAGCTGTTGGTGGCTTTATGCGCACCTTTGGTATTGACGAACCTATGGGCTGTTACGATGATTTAGAAAATGCCGATGCCTTTGTACTTTGGGGCTCTAATATGGCAGAAATGCATCCAATTTTGTGGTCACGACTTACCGATCGTCGTTTAAGTGCGCCACACGTTAAAGTGAATGTACTTTCTACTTATAAGCATCGAAGCTTTGAGCTTGCTGATAATGGCATGATTTTTACGCCACAAACAGATTTAGCTATTTTGAATTATATCGCTAACTATATCATTCAAAACAATGCTGTAAATGAAGACTTCATGAAAAAACATGTCAATGTTCGTGAAGGTGTTACTGATATTGGTTACGGTTTACGTCCAACACATCCATTGGAAAAAGCCGCTAAAAATCCAGGCAGCGGTGCATCTAAACCGATGAGTTTTGAAGCTTATGCGAAGTTTGTTAGTACTTATACTTTAGAGTCAGTGTCAAAACTCTCAGGTGTGCCAGAAGCTAACTTACTTGAAATGGCAAAACTATACGCTGACCCGAAAGTTAAAGTGACTTCTTTTTGGACCATGGGCTTTAACCAGCATACCCGTGGTGTTTGGGCAAATAACCTAATGTACAACGTGCATTTGTTAACCGGTAAAATTTCTGAGCCTGGCAATAGCCCGTTCTCATTAACCGGTCAACCTTCTGCTTGTGGTACAGCACGTGAAGTAGGTACTTTCTCACATCGTTTACCGGCTGACTTAGTCGTTAAAAACCCAGCGCATAGAGCGACAGCGGAAAAAATTTGGAAGTTACCAGAAGGCACTATTCCGCCAAAACCTGGATACCATGCCGCCTTGCAAAACCGGATGTTAAAAGACGGTAAACTTAATGCTTATTGGGTTATGTGTAACAACAATATGCAAGCGGCAGCGAACATTAACGAAGAAGCTATTCCTGGTTATCGTAACCCAGAAAACTTTATTGTGGTGTCTGACCCTTACCCAACAGTAACAGCACAAGCCGCAGATTTAATCTTACCTACTGCTATGTGGGTAGAAAAAGAAGGTGCTTATGGTAATGCCGAGCGTAGAACACAGTTTTGGCATCAACAAGTTAATGCTCCAGGCGATGCGCGTTCTGATTTATGGCAATTAGTGGAGTTCTCTAAACGCTTTAAAGTCGAAGAAGTTTGGCCTGAAGAGTTAATTGCGAAAGAGCCATCACTTCGAGGTAAAACTTTATATGACGTGCTTTATGCTAACGGCAAAGTGAATAAGTTCCCAATGTCTGAGTCTAAAGGTGATACCAACTATGAAGGTGATTACTTTGGCTTTTATATCCAAAAAGGCTTATTTGAAGAGTATGCAGAATTTGGTCGTGGCCACGGCCATGATTTAGCACCGTTCGACAGATATCACGAAGAGCGTGGTTTGAGATGGCCTGTAGTTAATGGTAAGGAAACTAAATGGCGCTTCAGAGAAGGCCATGATCCTTATGTTGAAAAGGGTAGTGAAGTGCAGTTTTATGGTCATAAAGATAAAAAAGCGGTTATTTTTGCTTTGCCTTATGAACCTGCGGCTGAATCACCTGATGAAGAATATAACTTATGGCTAAGTACCGGACGTGTACTTGAACATTGGCATTCAGGTTCAATGACCTCACGTGTACCAGAGTTACATAAAGCCTTCCCTGATGCAGTGATTTTTATGCACCCAGATGACGCTAGGGAACGTAATTTACGCCGAGGCGACAAAGTACTAATGGAATCTCGTCGAGGAGAGGTGGAATCACGTGTTGAAACCCGAGGTCGTAACCGACCGCCAAGAGGCTTAGTATTTATGCCTTGGTTTGATGCAAAGCAGTTAGTCAATAAGGTGACCTTAGATGCAACTGATCCGCTATCAAAACAAACTGATTATAAAAAATGTGCGGTTAAAGTAACGAAAGCTTAATTTGAAATAATTTACGCATCGGTAAGTTTATTATCGATGCGTTGGAGAGAGAGAATGAAATTATTATCTTTATTAGTTGCCGTTGCTGCTTTAGCAATTACGGCGACGACTATAGCGCAAGAAACGGTGAACACAGGTGGTTTGGAGACTATCCGTGGTGCTGCAACTATTGATGAAACCCGTACGGCAGACAAATTAAAGCGAGTGATCAAGGACAAAAACCCCATCGCGCGTAATTATGTCCATCAACCGCCGGTTATACCTCATCAAACACGAGGCTATCGTATCGATCTGAATAGTAATAAATGTTTGAGCTGCCATAGTTGGAAGCATGCAGTAGAAACAGGCGCTACGAAAATTAGCTTAACTCACTTTCAAACTCGCGACGGTAAAACGCTATCGGATGTTTCTCCTCGTCGATATTTTTGTTTGCAATGCCATGTTACACAGGCTGATGCAGCACCATTGGTTGATAATACCTTTGAACCGGTTGAATCATTGGGTCATAAATAAGGCTTGGTCATGTTAAGGAGGAGAAAATGTTAAAAAGTTTTTGGACGTTTTTAAAATCGCCAAGTAGTGCTGCTATGTGGTTTATTTTGGCCATTGGTTTTGCTGGGGGCGTTATTTTTTGGGGTGGTTTTAATACCGCGTTAGAAGTAACTAACACCGAGGAATTTTGTATTAGTTGTCATGAAATGCAAGATAACGTATTTCAGGAGTATCGAGAAACTATTCATTATGCTAATCGCTCAGGAGTGCGAGCTACATGTCCTGATTGTCATGTACCTAAAAAATGGACAGATAAAATAGTACGTAAAATTGCCGCTAGTAAAGAAGTTTGGGGCATGCTTACCGGTGTTATTGATACGCGTGAAGAGTTTGTTGATCATCGCAGATCTATGGCAGAGCGTGAATGGAAACGAATGAAAGAAAATGACTCTCTGGAATGTCGTAACTGTCATAATTTTGAATATATGGACTTCTCAGAACAAGGTAACCGTAGTGTAACCATGCATTCATCAGCCTTAGCTTCAGGTGAGAAAACATGTATAGATTGCCATAAAGGCATCGCTCATGAGCTACCTGATATGAAAGGTGTTGAAAACTGGTGATATCTGGGGCAATTTGTTAACGCAAATAAAAACAGTGAAAACAACTAAAAAAGCAAACCGCGAGGTTTGCTTTTTACTGTCAGCCATCTTTAGTTATAGGCTAATTGGGTCGAGTGTTATTTATTAAAGTGTTATTTATATTAAGATATTATCTATTAAAGTATGATTTATTAAAGTTTTTTTGACATAACAATAGCGTCTTCATAACCAAAACCACTATTACTGGGGTAATAGCCGGTTCTACGTGATATTTCAGTAAAACCTTGGTTGATATAAAGCATTTGGGCACTGATATTTTTAGCGCGTACTTCGAGAAAAATACTTTTAGTGCCGAGTGTTCGACAGTGTTCAAAAAACTGTAATAACAGTGCTTTACCGAAACCTTTGCCTTGTTGCTCTGGCGGCACACAAATATCCATTAACGTTGACTCACCGGCAATATGCTCACCAACATAAAATCCTGTTATGATATTGTTGACTGTTAAATAGTCACCAAAGTATCTACCTTCAATACAGCTGCGAAAAGTTTTTTCACTCCAAGGGTGTGGATGACAGGCCAGTTCAATGATCATTAATTGCTCTACATCATCTTGAGTGATCGGGCTGAACGTATTACTTTCTATTTGCTTCATGATGCGCTTAAGGGTCCTATAGATTGCCATAATGATTTTTTTAATTCTGGTGAGTTGGCAATGGTGGTTAAATCTGGGGTTTTTAAACAGTTATGCTCAAATGTAATACTGTCACTTTGTGTAAACTGCCAATTGATAATACCTAGATCAATCTGATTTTTTGTTATTGATAAATCAGCACTGCTGGCACCTAAACAAATTATAATGTCGTTAAACAAAGGTTGTTTTAGTAATACTTTTAAATCGATCTCGATGATTTCATTAGCGGCAGTTTGTGGCGGTGTCGCATGACTTGGCGTCAACGATACTTGCTCGTTAGTGCTAGTCACTGAATCGTTAATGTTTTCTACGTGTTGTCTGCTTTGAGTCGATTCTACCGCTGAGCTATGGCTAGGTAAATCCCGTCTTTGCCAAACAGTAATGCCCATAGCTTGTAATAAATCAAACTGTCTTTTGCTAATGCTCATATTATTTCAGTTACGTTTAAAACTCGCTGTTATCATGACAGAATTTTCAAATAGGAAAAACTAGAATTTTATAAAATATAAGAAGTTAATATAATTAAGCGGTACAACAAGCGACATAGTAGTAAATACAAAATATATCTACTACTAATAGAATAATACTAGAAAGGAAAATGGCAGGGGTGGAGAGATTCGAACTCCCAACCGTCGGTTTTGGAGACCGCTGTTCTACCAATTGGAACTACACCCCTGCAACGGATTCGAATTATACTGATGCCAAGCCAAAGGTAAAGGGCAAATTTAAAATAAATGACTGTTCGGCTAAATAAACAGCATATTTGCCCGTTTTAAGTGTTTTAATTTAAATGTTGCTGCTTTATTGTCCTACTTTCCAATGACAGAATCGTGATTTGCTTGGATAAGGGTAAACATCGGCAAAAACACCTTTAGCAACATCACTTTGGCAGGCCTGCCAATACTTAGCTTCTAACAAATTAGCATGATGACGTAAAAAAGCTGCACGGTAGCGTTTATTAGCTAAAGCGAAGGTTGCTATTTCTTCTGGGAATACATCTCCAGGGTCAACTGAATACCAAGGCTCTGCCGCGTAAATTTGTTCCTCTGTCACCGGTTGTGGTTTAACGCGGAAATTTACTTCATTCATATAAGTAATTTCATCGTAGTCGTAGAAAATGACACGACCATGACGAGTGACACCGAAGTTTTTCAATAACATATCACCGGGAAATATATCTGCAGCGATGAGTTGTTTAATAGCTTTACCGTAGCCGTACATAGCGTTGTCGACTTCATCATCGTTGGCTTTGGCTAAATATAAATTTAACGGCGTCATTTTTCGTTCAATGTACATGTGTTTAATGATCACTAAGCCATTTTCAAAGCGCAATAATGAAGGAGCAACCGTATTTAGTTCTTCAAGTAGCTCATCGGAAAAGCGATCTTTTGGAAAGGCAACTTCTGAATATTCCATGGTATCAGCCATTCGGCCAACGCGGTCATGTAACTTAACTAATCGATACTTGCCTTTAACATCAGCTCTCGTCATGTTTTTACTGGGCGAGAACTTGTCTTTAATAATCTTAAAAACATAGGGGTAAGATGGCAGGGTAAATACAGACATCACCATACCTTTGATACCGGGCGCTAACTCAAGTTTGTCATCGCTATTATCAAGGTGATTTAAAAAGTCCCGATAAAATTGGGTTTTGCCTTGCTTATGAAAGCCAATCGCAGAATATAAGTCAGCACGTGTTTTGTGTGGAATTAAGCGGTTAAGAAAATCGACTAAAGCATGCGGATGTTGACAGTCGACAAAGAAATAAGCACGAGCAAAGCCAAAAACAACAGCCATATTTTCACTTTCAGTGATCAGCGCATCAATAAATAGCCCACTTTTTTCGGTATTAAGTAACGAAATTATAAACGGGGTTTCTCCTCCAGGAGAGATAATCCGCCCGATAATATAGGCACCTTTATTACGATAAAAAACAGAATCTAAGATATCAAATTGCAAATCAGATAATTGATAACGAGTTTTATGTGCTTGCTGGCGAAACTTTGCGATAAGTGTATTGATGTCTTTCTTTAAATGCGCGAAAGGAAGCGAAAAATTATGACTTTTTATTATATAAGTTATGGTTTGAAACAGCCCATGCTCAGCAGGGTGATAGCTAGTGTATATTTTCGGTGTTGGTAGGCTGTCTAAGCGCGTGGCGGTAGATTGAACAAAAATATAGGCGTTATGGTAATACTTTCGTTCAAACAAATGGCAAAAAACAGAATTATAAAAGCTTTCTGCTAATTCTGGTTGTGGATGCAAACTTAGCAAATCGATATAACAAGTTTTAACATGTTGCCAGAGTTCATCATCTAGAGAAGTGATGAAAAAGTCTTGTTTGATAGTATCTAACGTTTCTTCAATACGTTGATCATAAAAGTCAGTACGCGCTTTTGCTGCTACTTGAATGTCGTGCCAACGATATTGTTCAAAACGTTGTTTTGCCGTTTGGGTGATCTCACTGTAAAGATAAATATGACGCTCAAAACCGTTAATAATGGTCTTAGCAATGGCGAAAGCAAGATTTTTCATGGGCTTACCTAATATTAAAGTTTGATTTCAGCATACGCCAAAATAATAGGTTTGGGGGATTGTTTTTAAATTATAGTCGCTATTACCTACAGTGATACTAGCAAAATTTAAATCGTTATATGTCGTTACTAGCTCTGGGGCAGTTTTACAAGTTAGTACTTGCTATTCGTGGCGTGCAGCACTAAAATTACGCGCTTTTTCACCTTTTAAACTAGTAAATTTACCATGCGCGTAGCCGACTTTTCATTTGATTTACCCGAAGAACTTATTGCTCGATATCCTAAAGCCGATCGTTCAGCCAGCCGTTTAATGACGTTGCATGGCAATACAGGGGCGTTAGCCGATGAAAATTTTGTCGATATTATTGCCCATGTAGCACCAGGAGATTTGTTGGTATTTAACAATACTCGTGTTATTCCTGCTCGACTTTTTGGTCAAAAAGCCAGTGGTGGAAAACTAGAAGTTTTAGTTGAACGTTTATTGGATGAGCATCGAGTGCTAGCGCATATACGTTGTAGTAAATCACCAAAGCCGGGTAGTGAAATTCTACTTGAAGGAAAAGTTAAAGCCACCATGGTTGCTAGACATGGCGCTTTGTTTGAACTTGAATTTCATGGCGAACAGTCAGTGTTAGCGGTACTCGATGACATCGGTCATATGCCATTACCACCGTATATTGATCGTCCTGATGAAGACAGCGATCGTGAACGTTATCAAACTGTTTATAATGAAAAACCGGGGGCAGTCGCTGCACCTACGGCTGGTCTGCATTTTGATGATGCTTTAATGGCGCAACTTAAAGCTAAAGGTGTAGACTTTGCTTTTGTCACTTTACATGTAGGTGCAGGTACATTTCAGCCGGTAAAGGTTGATGAGATAGCTGACCATATAATGCATGCCGAATATGTAGAAGTGCCTGAAAGTGTGGTGCAACAAATTAATCAAACAAAAGAAAATGGTGGTAAAGTTATCGCTGTTGGAACAACGTCGGTACGTTCGCTAGAAAGTGCGGCAAAAGTTGCCAAAGATCAGGGTAAAGCCTTCAGTGACTTTTATGGTGACACTGACATTTTTATTACTCCTGGTTATGAATTCCAAATTGTTGATGCCTTAATTACTAACTTCCATCTCTCTGAATCTACATTGTTGATGTTAGTGAGTGCTTTTTCTGGTTACGAAAATATCATGGCAGCATATCAGCATGCAGTTGCCCAGAAATATCGATTTTTTAGTTATGGCGATGCAATGCTATTAACCAAAAAAGATCAACCGACAAAAACTTAATAAATTAAGAGTCGCTAGCGTTTCTAGCCACTAAAACAAAATGCTGCTAGCCTGTTTCGCTAGTGGGCGAAGGATACTATATGACAGATAAAACAGAAAAGAATGCAATGAAGTACGAGTTGTTAACAACAGACGGTAAAGCCCGTCGTGGTCGTTTAACTTTTGATCGTGGCACAGTAGAAACACCGGCATTTATGCCAGTAGGCACCTACGGAACGGTAAAGGGTATGAAAACAGAAGAAGTAGCGGCAACTGGCGCAGAAATTCTTTTGGGTAACACCTTTCATTTAATGTTACGTCCAGGTACTGAAATTATTGAACAGCACGGCGGCTTACATGGTTTCATGAACTGGGATAAGCCTATTTTGACTGATTCTGGTGGCTTTCAAGTTTTCAGTTTAGGTAAAATGCGTAAAATTACTGAAGAAGGTGTTAAGTTTAGTTCGCCAGTTAATGGTGAAAAAATTATGCTTACGCCTGAGCGCTCAATGGAAGTTCAGCGTAGTTTAGGTTCAGATATTGTGATGATATTTGATGAATGTACGCCTTATCCTGCTAGCCATGAAGAGTCGAAAGTTTCTATGGAGCTTTCATTGCGTTGGGCACAACGTTCAAAAGATGCACACCAAGGAAATCCGAATGCTTTATTTGGTATTATCCAAGGCGGCATGTATGAAGATTTACGTGAAGTTTCAGTTAACGGCTTAACCAATATTGACTTTGATGGTTATGCTATTGGTGGTTTATCTGTTGGTGAACCTAAAGAAGATATGATTAGAATATTAGATCATACAGCCCCCTTGATACCGGAAAATAAACCCCGATATCTTATGGGAGTAGGTAAGCCTGAAGACTTAGTAGAAGGTGTACGCCGCGGTATCGATATGTTTGATTGTGTTATGCCAACACGTAACGCACGTAACGGACATTTATTTGTAACCAATGGCGTGATAAAAATTAGAAATGCGCGTCATAAAACTGATACGGGAGCATTAGATCCTGAGTGTGATTGTTATACCTGTAAAAACTATTCGCGTGCTTATTTACATCATTTAGATAAATGTAATGAGATTTTAGGCTCGCAATTAAATACACTACATAATTTACGTTTTTACCAACGTGTTATGCAAGGATTGCGTGACGCTATAGAGCAAGGCAAACTCGAAGAGTTTGTAGCTGAGTTTTACGCATTACGCGATTTACCTGTACCGCCATTAGCTGGTAGTAAAGCAGAGTAAAACGTTAACAAGTTCAATTTCATCATTTTATAAACATTAATTAGAAAAAATAATAAGAGGTATTTATGAGTTTATTTATTAGTCAAGCCCACGCTGCTGCAGGTCCCGCTCAAGGAGCTGATGGTATGTCAATGTTAATTATGTTGGCTGTATTTGGTTTAGTTTTTTACTTTATGATTTATCGTCCTCAAGCTAAACGTGTTAAAGAGCATAAAAGCTTGATGTCTGAATTGTCAAAAGGCGATGAAGTATTAACGCAAGGCGGCATTGTTGGTAAAATTGTTAAAGTTTCTGATGAGAAAGACTTTATCGTTGTAAGCATCGCTGAAGGTACTGAAGTAACAGTACAAAAAGGCGCAATAAATGCGGTATTACCAAAAGGCACAATGAAATCTCTTTAATGAGGTTTTGTTAGCTTTTTAGCTATAGCAATCTGAAGGTGCTTATTGATAATAATCAATTACGCACCTTTTTATCGTTATAACCAAAAAATAATAACAAACTTTCGCGCTATGGATGATTCGAACATTATTGAATGCCATAGCACGATTCAAAAGAAAATAGGGTGATATTGTGTTAAACAAATATCCATTATGGAAGACATTAATGGTGCTATTTATAGTCGCTATTGGTGCAGTCTATGCTCTGCCAAATTTATATCCGAATGACCCAGCTGTGCAAATTTCTGGTTTACGCGGTATAGAAGCAGATGCAGTGACGTTAGATGTGGTCAAATCTCATTTAGATGGAGAGAAAATTTCTTACGCAAGTATTGTTATGGAAGGTGGCCAAATATTGGCTCGATTTAGCGATACTGAGCAACAATTACGCGCGCGTGACATACTTGATGACAATATGGGTGATGAATACTCAGTTGCCTTAAACCTGACTCCTGCTACACCTTCGTGGTTAGCTAGTATTGGCGGGACGCCAATGAAATTAGGTTTAGATTTAAGTGGTGGTGTTAGCTTCTTAATGGAAGTTAATATGAAAGAAGCTATCAACAAGGCTCAAGAAAGCCTTATCGATGATTTTCGTACTGGTTTACGTGGCGAAAAAATTCGTTACCGTTCAGTTAAAAAAGTCGATGAAGCCATTACGGTACAATTTCGTAATGCTGAAGATTTAGTTAATGCTGAAAACTTTCTAGAAAAACTTAACCGTGATTTATTATTTGTTAGTGATGAAGGCAACTTAACGTTATCAGCCCAAATGACTGAACAAAAATTAAAAGAAACACGTGAATACGCCTTACAACAAAACATTACCATCATTCGTAACCGTGTGAATGAACTTGGTGTTGCTGAGCCTCTAGTACAGCGTCAAGGTCAAAAGCATATTGTTATCGAATTGCCAGGTGTACAAGATACAGCAAAAGCAAAAGAAATTTTAAATGCGACTGCTACCATTGAATTTCGCTTAGTTGATACTGAAGGTGACTTAGGTGCTGCGCTTAATGGCCGTGTACCAGGTAGTTCTGAGTTATTAAAAGAACGTAGTGGTCAACCGGTACTATTGAAAAAACGCGTTATGTTAACAGGTGATCATATCGTTGATGCCGGTTCAAGTTTTGATGAATATAGCCGTCCTCAGGTTAATATTACACTAGATTCTGCTGGTGGCAGTAAAATGCTAAACAGCACTAAAAGTAATATTGGTAAGCCAATGGCTACGGTATTTATTGAATACAAGCCAACGGATCGTGTTGACGCTGAAGGTAATACAATTTTCGAAAAAATTGAAGAAGTTATCAGTGTTGCTACTATTCAAGCTCGCTTAGGTAAAACCTTCCGCATTACCGGTGCTGGTAGCCAAGCAGAAGCGCATAACTTAGCACTATTATTAAGAGCTGGTGCTTTGATTGCACCTATTCAAATCGTTGAAGAACGTACTGTTGGACCTACATTAGGTGCTGAAAATGTAAGACTAGGTTTCCAAGCTATTATGCTTGGCTTTGGCTTAGTATTCTTATTCATGTTGATTTATTATCGTGCCTTTGGTGTGGTAGCTAACTTAGCTCTAGGCGCTAACTTAGTCTTGATTGTTGGCATTATGTCGATGATCCCAGGTGCAACTTTATCATTACCAGGTATGGCCGGGATCGTATTAACGGTTGGTATGGCTGTTGATGCTAACGTACTTATTTTTGAGCGTATTCGAGAAGAAATGCGTGAAGGTAAGTCGATTCAACAATCAATTCACCAAGGTTACGATGCAGCATTCTCAACCATTATCGATGCGAACATTACTACATTAATTGCAGCGTTGATTTTATTTGCTATCGGTACAGGGCCAGTTAAAGGCTTCGCGATAACATTATCAATTGGTATTCTTACATCTATGTTTACCGCTGTTGTTGGTACTCGTACGGTTGTAAACGCTGTTTGGGGCGGTAAACGTCTCGACAAACTGTCTATATAGGGCTTCAATATTATGCAAATTTTACAATTAAAAAATACTGTTGCCTTTATGAGTTATCGTAAGGCAGCCTTGCTACTGAGTATTATACTTATGCTAGCGTCGGTTGTTTCATTAGCGACTAATAAACTTAACTTCGGTTTAGATTTTACCGGTGGTACGTTAATTGAAGTCGGTTTTGAACAAGCTGCTGATTTGAATAAAATTCGTAGTCTTATGGACACAAACGGTTTCGATGATGCTGTTGTACAATTATATGGCTCAAGCCGCGATGTTGTGATCCGTTTAGCAACACGTGAAAACGTTAAAGCCGATATGCTAGGCAACCAAGTACTTGATATTTTACAATCAGGTACAGGTCAAGCAATAGACATGCGTCGTATTGAGTATGTTGGTGCGAGTGTTGGTGATGAACTAGCAGAACAAGGCGGTTTAGCAATGCTAACCGCGCTTATCTGTATTTTGGTTTATGTTGCTTTTCGCTTTGAGTGGCGCTTCGCTTTAGGTTCAGTTTTTGCTTTATTTCATGATGTATTGTTAACGCTAGGTTTATTCTCGTTCTTACAACTTGAATTTGACTTAACGGTACTTGCAGCAATACTGGCGGTGATAGGTTACTCCTTGAACGATACCATAGTGGTCTCTGATCGGATTCGAGAGAACTTCAGAAAAGTGCGAGTGGGCACTTCTGAAGATATCATCAACATCTCGTTAACGCAGACATTGTCTCGTACGGTTATTACCTCAATTACTACGTTATTAGTACTTGCTGCTTTGTTCTTCCAAGGTGGTGCACTAATACATGGTTTTGCAACAGCATTACTATTAGGTGTATTTGTTGGTACTTACTCATCAGTTTACGTCGCTAGTTCAGTAGCTTTGGCTTTAGGTATTTCAAAAGAAGACTTAATTCCAGAAGTGATTGAAAAAGAAGGCGCTGATCAAGAGCAAATGACACCTTAACTTTTATAGATGCATAGTTAATGATGAGTTATTTAGCTTAAAAAATAAAAACCGAGCAATTATGCTCGGTTTTTTTATTTTTAATGTGCTTGAAATTAATACAGTCAATTTTTAATATACCTAGTATTTAATACACCAGACCAAAGTTACCTTTCTGCGTGTTGTTATATTACTGTTTCACCAATGAATTTTCAAAATTCCATACATCAGGATCTTTGTCTAATGTACCTTTTACTAGGTGATAACTATCACTATGGTAAATTACTCTAAGATAACCATACGGTGTATTAGGTGAATAATACTCAAATGTTAGATTCCAATCATCTAAACTCCAACCACCAGAATACTTTTGATTATTATGAGTTAACAGGAATGTATGATCAGTATTTAATACTAAGGACTCATTAACGCCATACCAATTCCCTATAATTACATGTTCACTTTTTATTAACGGATTCCATTCAATATCTGGAGTATTTATTTCTCTATAAGTTACAAGACTGATTGGAATCGAGATAGCCACAAAACAAGCGACTAACTTAATTTTTTTACGATGAAAGTTAGTATTTTTTAAAACATAAAATGATGTTTTGCATATCAGTTTATAAGAAGTAAACGCAACAAATGAGTAAAATAAAACATGAAACAACATCAGTAGTGCTCAGTAATATAACGCCCACAATAATAGGCAAATATCAGTTGGTTAAAATAAGCGACGAAGGAGCAAAAACCAATTGTTATTTGTCCTTGTTGATTTTCTTGTTGTGTATCGTTAGCTAACAACTAATTCGATGTACACTATTATGCAATTATCTCGGATGAGACCATACCCAGCAGAGCCATATAAACCTTTCCAAGACTTATCATCTGAAGACACTTCAAATAATTTATCACCTATACTATATTCTGTTCGAATTTCATCTAGTTCAGTTCTCAAGCTAGGTGAAATACGCCCACCAAAGATGTTTTTAAGTTCGCCTTCTAATTCTTCTAAACTGAGATGTTCACCTTTAGTAAATAAATTGAATTCTGCAGCTTGGCAAGAACCATCAATTTTAGTTTCAGTTATCTTATTTCCATTTGTACAAGATATCAAAAATACAGCGAGTAAAATTATAAGATATTTCACAGTTCACCTAGATACATAGACATAATGACTCCCCACGAGGTGCTAGCCTCCAAAATCGTGGGTTAGTAAAACGAGAGCCATAATTAGTGTGTTAAACAACTAAAATTGGAGACTAGCATGTACAAAGATAACATAATTTTAGAAATTAAAGATTAACAGAAAGATTAACAGGACACCCATCCTTAAATAATTTTAGAAATTAAAGATTAACAGGACACCCATCCTTAAATTAACAGGACACCCATCCAAGATGATAAAAAATTAACAGGACACCCATCCAAAATTGAACAAGCTTAGTCTCTGTACTAAGCTCAAATAACCCTTTCTCTTTTATGTCAGGTGCGTGATGACGACACCACGGAAGCAGAAATTAACAAGACACCCATCCAAAATTGAACAAGCTTAGTCTCTGTACTAAACTCAAATAACCCTTTCTCTTTTATGTTAGGTGTGTGATGACGACACCACGGAAGCAACAAATCAGTTTAGCGGATACGCCTTATTATCACTGCATTACACGCTGTGTCAGGCGTGCGTTTTTATGTGGTGAAGATAATCACTCAGGCCAAAGCTTTGAACATCGCCGAGGATGGATAGAAGAGAAGCTTCATTTTCTAACGCAAGTGTTTGCCATTGACGTGTGTGCCTATGCGGTGATGAGTAATCACTATCATGTAGTGCTATTTGTTGATCAAGAAGAAGCCAAACAATGGAGCATGACGGAGGTACTTGAGCGCTGGCATCGTTTATACAAAGGTACGCTATTAACCAATCAATATCTTAACGGTGATACACTCAGTGAGCCGCTGCTTGATATGGTCAAAGTAACAGCAGAGATATATCGCCAACGCCTCATCGACATCAGTTGGTTTATGCGTTATATCAATGAAGGGGTTGCTCGGGCTGCCAATCAAGAAGATGATTGTAAAGGCAGGTTTTGGGAAGCTCGGTTTAAATCTCAAGCACTTTTGGATGAAGCAGCTATTGTCGCTTGTATGGCGTATGTTGATTTAAACCCTATTCGCGCCAATATCGCCAAAACCCCAGAGACTTCAAAGCACACCAGCGTTAAACTGCGCTGCGAGCAAGCAAAAGCGAGTCAGCAAGATAATATCAACAAACAACCAAGTACTCTGATGCCTTTTGTCGGTAATCCCAGAGAAAACATGTCCAAAGGCCTATCGTTTGACTTAAAAGATTACCTGCAACTCATTGATGTAACAGGGCGCAGCATTCGGGAAGATAAACATGGCTTTATCGAACAAAGCCAACCAGAGATACTCAAACGCTTAAACAT
>JBAROR010000101.1:0-1600 GCA_049642265.1 Cognaticolwellia sp.
AGTTTCAGAGCTAAGCTAGGAAATCAGGTCAAGGCGCAGCACGAAGACAATGGTTATTCCCTTATCAAGTGCTGCACAGCTTTTTTGCTCCAGACAAAAGCTAAGTACATACATCCATGTATGCAACGCGGAGTTGGTTTTCTAGCTTAGCTCCCTTTGGGCAAGGCGATAAAGGGTCATCTCCGGCGTTATTGATTTCGACAATGGAACAACCATTCACTTCAATCAATGCCTTGGTGCTAACCCTTTATCGACTTGCTGAATCCTGCATCTTCAAGTGGCTTGGGTATACACTTGTGAGCACTTAATAGGCGTTCGAACTTACGGTATGGAATTTTTTGGATCTTACCGTATTTGTCAAAAAAGTGGACTATTGGACTTATGCCCATGAATTTCTCCTGTTTATAAGTCAGATAAAGGGCTACGCACACCATTCGCACCAGCTTGCATAACATGAGTATATATTTGTGTTGTTCTAATGTCGGTATGACCTAATTGCTCTTGAACTGTTCTTATGTCGGCGCCCCGTTGCAGTAAATGTGTAGCGAAAGAGTGTCGTAAAGAATGACATGAGACTGGTTTTTGGATATCGGCTAATTTAGCGGCTCTTTTAATCGCTTTTTGAAGTGAACTTTCATCAATATGGTGACGGCGAAGCTTATTATTATCTTGAGGATCATAGCTTAACCGCATAGAAGGAAATAAATAGTGCCATCCGAACTCTTTAGCGGCATTAGGGTATTTTTTCTTTAAAGCAAAGGGCAACCAAACGCCTTGATAATGCATCGTGTTATTGTCTAAATTGAAATATTTTTTGCAAACGTCTATTTGTAGCTTTAATGGCGCTACTATTTCTTGTGCTAAGGTCACTCTGCGATTTTTTCCTCCTTTACCTTGCCAAATTAGCACTGACATATAGTCGAAATCTATATCTTGTACGCGTAACCTGACCGTTTCCATCAGCCTTAATCCGCTGCCATACATAATATTGGCCATGAGTGAGTATTGTGGAGAAACTAAGTTAAGCAATAAGGCTGTTTCGGCTTTTGTTAGTACTATCGGCAATTTAGTTTGCCTGTTCGACTTATTGAAATTCAATTTTAGTGATAAAGGTTTATTTAAAAACTCACTATATAAAAATACTAATGAGTTTAATGCGATTGCCTGTGTACCAGGGGCGACATTTTCAGTAGTAGATAAATAAGTTAAATAGAGCTCCACCTCTTGATTGCCTAACTTTATTGGGTGTAGTTTGTCATTAAAAATAATATATCGCTTAATCCAATATAAATAAGTTTCAATAGTGCGTTTAGCATATCGGCGAGTGATCATAAATTCATTGAGACTATTTAAGAATAAAGATTTAGACATAAAAACACCAAAAAATACCTGTTATTATATACAGTATAGTCGAAATTATAAATGTGTCCTTGTTAGACGGAATAATTCCGTAATGCACGCAATGTTAAAATGAATGAAATACTATTAAAGTCTTTGATGTTTATAATGAAAGGGAGTATTTTAATAATAATTAAAAATCATGATAGACGGAATAATTCCGTGTTTAAACACGGAATTATTCCGTCTATTAAGCTGTTAG
>JBAROR010000117.1:0-61090 GCA_049642265.1 Cognaticolwellia sp.
CTGTTATATATGATTGTTGGTAATTAATTGTGATGAAGGTATAATCTTAACCAATTGGCTATAGGCCACCTTTAATGGAGATATAAATGAGCGATAAAATTGTTCAGTTAACTGATGATAGTTTTGAGGCTGATGTAATCAATGCATCTGGTCTTGTTTTAGTTGATTTCTGGGCTGAATGGTGTGGACCATGTAAAATGATCGCGCCGTTGTTAAACGACGTAGCTGAAGAATATGCTGGTAAATTAACTATCGGTAAATTAAACATTGATCAAAATTCAAATACTCCACCTAAATATGGCATTCGAGGTATTCCTACTCTATTGTTATTTAAAGACGGAGCAATCGCTGATACGAAAGTTGGCGCTTTATCGAAAACTCAATTAAAAGAGTTTATTGATAACAATTTATAAAAAAAGGTCCGAATTATCGGACCTTTTTGTTATTTAGCTTATGATCAATTAAGTGATCCTTTACTGGTTTGCTTTTTAATGCTAAGTTTAACGCTCAAAGAAAAAACATTTCAAAAAAACCATACTCAAACATCCTAATTAGCCAAGCGGCACAGCATAACAACCTAAATAGTCTAAGAAACCCCCACTATGAATCTTAACGAACTTAAAGAAAAGTCGATCAGCGAACTGGTTCAGCTCGCAGAATCAATGAAATTGGAGCATTTGGCTCGTAACCGTAAACAAGACATTATTTTTGCTATTTTAAAAGCCCACGCTAAAAGTGGCGAAGATATTTTTGGTAGCGGTGTTTTAGAAATTCTACAAGATGGCTTTGGATTTTTACGCTCAGCGGATTCTTCCTATTTAGCGGGTCCTGATGATATTTATGTGTCACCAAGCCAAATACGTCGATTTAGTATGCGAACAGGCGATACCATTACCGGTAAAATTCGTCCACCAAAAGACGGCGAACGTTACTTTGCACTATTGAAAGTTAATGAAGTTAACTTTGACCGTCCTGAAAACTCTCGTAATAAAATACTTTTTGAAAACTTAACACCTATCCATCCCACTGATCGAATGATTATGGAGCGTGGTAATGGTTCAACAGAAGATATTACCGCACGAGTATTAGATTTAGCTTCACCGATTGGTAAAGGTCAACGTGGTTTAATCGTAGCACCGCCTAAGGCTGGTAAAACATTATTACTACAAAATATTGCTCAAAGTATTGCTCATAATCATCCTGATGCTGAATTAATGGTATTGCTTATCGATGAGCGTCCAGAAGAAGTTACAGAAATGCAACGTTTGGTAAAAGGTGAAGTAATTGCTTCAACCTTTGATGAGCCTGCAAATCGTCATGTTCAAGTAGCTGAAATGGTGATTGAAAAAGCAAAACGCTTAGTTGAGCATAAAAAAGATGTTGTGATCTTACTTGACTCGATTACTCGTTTAGCACGTGCATACAATACAGTTATCCCATCATCGGGCAAAATATTAACGGGTGGTGTTGATGCGAATGCTTTACATCGTCCAAAAAGATTTTTCGGTGCAGCGCGTAATATTGAAGAAGGCGGTAGCTTAACAATCATAGCGACAGCACTTGTAGACACTGGCTCTAAAATGGATGAGGTTATCTACGAAGAGTTTAAAGGTACGGGTAATATGGAATTACACCTTTCTCGTAAAATTGCTGAAAAGCGTGTTTTCCCAGCTATTCACTTCAATCGAAGTGGTACGCGTCGCGAAGAACTTTTAACTAAGCCTGACGAATTACAAAAAATGTGGATACTGCGTAAAATTGTCCATGAAATGGGTGAAATCGATGCTATGGAATTTATGATCGATAAATTGGCAATGACCAAAACCAATGATGAATTTTTTGACTCGATGAAACGTCAATAATACGTCGACAATTCTGATTAAAAAAACCAGCATTCGCTGGTTTTTTTATGATCATTTTTTACGTTAATTCGTTATATCTAGAACGTAATAATCACTAATCTTTTACTAACGTTCATCCCTACTATTCCCTTGATAGCTATCAACATTGGTAGCACTCATAATGTTTATCTTTTTCATCGCTTAGCCGAGCTATTATTGTTATTTTATCTAGGCGCTATAATAGCAATAGAGATCGTGTTGCTAAGCTATAAGTATCTTTCTGTACTTTACATTGTTGTATGAAATATATACGACAACGTTGATTGATTAGTGTAGAATGCGCGTTTTTTGAATGCATATCATACAATTCGACTGTTATTTGAGCTGGTGTAAGGAGTGAGACATGCGTTATTTTTTAATGATTTTTTCGTTGTTATTACATAGCTCTACTTATGGTGAAAAGACGGACTTCAAGCCGGAAGTTATCAACATCAAAGTGGTGACAGAAGACACATTTCCTTTGCAGTATCTTGATCATGGTGAAATTTTAGGCCCAGCAACCGCGCTAGTTGAAGAAGTGCTAATAGCGGCTGGAGTCACTTATAATATTGAGATTTTACCTTGGTCAAGGGCGTATCATGTAGCACTTACCGAACCTAATGTATTAATTTATTCCTTAGCAAAAACGGCTGACAGAGCTAATCAATTTAAATGGGTTGGCCGAATTATGGCTTTAGATTATTATCTGTATGGTGCGGCGGGAGGACAGATTAACTCTCAAACCTCATTGGAAGAGCTCAAAAAATATCAAATAGGGACGGTACGAGATAGTGCTGTATTTCAATATTTACAGCGCAATGGTTTTAAAAAACTGACTACCGTAGTCCAAGGTAAACAAAACTTCTTATTGTTTGAACAAAAGAGAGTGGACTTATTTCCAGCGAACAAATCAAGCTTTCAAGCGGTATGTATGCAAGAAGCTTTTCATTGCGATGGCCTGAAACCCATTTATAAACTTGATATTTCGGCAATTGAGTTATACATGGCATTTAGTCTATTAACTGAAAATACTGTTGTAGAAAAAATACGGGCTGCGTATAAGCAAGTAATTCAAAAACAAAATAATTTACATGATCTCGGTATCGATTAGGGATTTTGGGCTATCTACCGTTATAATGTCTGACAAATTTTTCGTCAAATTCTAATATGAAATATAGTGATTTAAGAGATTTTATCGTTCAACTAGAGAAATTGGGCCAACTGAAGCGTATTAGCCAGCCAATTTCTACTCATTTAACCATGACAGAAATCAGCGATCGTACCTTACGCCAAGGTGGTCCAGCATTATTATTTGAAAACCCAACTGATGAACATGGTCAGCCTCATGGCATGCCAGTGCTGACCAATCTATTTGGTACCGCTGATCGTGTTGCTTTGGCCATGGGGCAAGATAATGTTAAAGCCTTACGTGATGTTGGCAAACTACTAGCAGCTTTGAAAGAGCCTGAGCCCCCAAAAGGTTTTCGCGATGCTATGGATAAATTACCGTTATACAAGCAAGTATTGAATATGCCTGTGAAGGTGATTAAAAAACCATTGTGTCAACAAGTTGTACTTGAAGGGGATGCGGTTGATTTAACCCAATTACCTATTCAAAAGTGCTGGCCTGGCGATGTTGCACCTTTGATCACTTGGGGCTTAACTGTTACTAAAGGTCCGCATAAAGAACGACAAAATTTAGGCATTTATCGTAATCAATTATTAGGTCGTAATAAAGTGATTATGCGTTGGCTATCTCACCGAGGTGGTGCGCTAGATTTTCAAGAGTTTAAAAAAGCCTTCCCAGGAGAGAAATATCCTGTTGCTGTAGCATTAGGAGCTGATCCCGCTACTATTTTAGGCGCAGTTACACCTGTACCAGATACACTTTCGGAATATGCATTTGCTGGATTACTGCGTGGTAGTAAAACCGAAGTAGCAAAATGTCTTAGCAACGAATTAGAAGTACCTGCAAGTGCAGAGATCGTACTGGAAGGCTACATTGATCCGGATGAACTAGCGCCAGAAGGGCCATATGGTGATCATACGGGTTATTATAATGAAGTTGATGATTTCCCTGTATTTACCGTAACCCATGTAACCCATAGAAAAGACCCTATCTATCACAGTACATATACTGGGCGTCCACCTGATGAGCCAGCAATTTTAGGCGTAGCGCTTAATGAAGTATTTGTGCCTATTTTGCAAAAACAGTTTCCAGAAATTCAAGATTTTTACTTGCCACCAGAAGGGTGTTCGTATCGTTTAGCGGTAGTGACCATTAAAAAGCAATATGCCGGTCATGCAAAGCGTGTAATGATGGGAGTTTGGTCGTTTTTACGTCAATTTATGTATACCAAATTTGTTATTGTTTGTGATGACGATATTAATGCTCGTGATTGGCAAGATGTTATCTGGGCAATGACCACTAGAATGGATCCAAGTAGAGATACCGTACTCATTGAAAATACACCGATAGATTATTTAGATTTTGCTTCACCTGTGTCAGGACTAGGTTCAAAAATGGGCTTAGACGCCACGAATAAATGGCCAGGTGAAACTAATCGTGAATGGGGTGAACCCATTGAAATGACACAATCCATTAAAGATCATGTCGATGATATTTGGGACGAGCTCAATATATCTAACGATTCTGATAACTCATAAATTAATAATACTGCAGCAGAATAATAAGCATGCAGTGATAAGGTACAAGATAAATGAAAGTGATTACATGTCAGGTAGCGTCGTTAACACCATTAACGGAGCATGTTTATAAGGCGCTTTTAAAGCCGGGTCAACCTGTTGATTTTTCTGCCGGGCAATATTTGAATTTTGTAATGAGCGACGAAGATAAACGTCCTTTTTCAATTGCCAGTGCTCCAGGTGCAGAGCTCATTGAGTTACAAATTGGTGCATTTGGTTCTGATAGCTATCCAATGCAAGTTATCGATCATCTAAAAGCCAATGTTGAAGTTACTATTGAAATGCCATTTGGTAATGCACAGTTACGTGAAGACAGTCAACGCCCACTACTGCTTATTGCTGGTGGTACAGGTTTTTCATACATTAAATCTATGTTTGAGCACTTGGCTGAACAACATTCCCAACGTGAAGTTATCGTTTATTGGGGTTTACGTGATCCGAGTGCGTGTTATGAATTAGAGCAAACAACCTCGATGATTAATAAACTTGCCAATGGCAAGTTTATACCGGTAATCGAAACGCCGAATGATGATTGGCAAGGTCGCTCGGGCATGGTCCATAAAGTGGTGATGGAGGAAGTTAACAACTTAGCCGATTATGACATTTACCTCGCTGGTCGTTTTGAAATGGTTGCTGCAGTGCGTGAAGATTTTGTTAAGAAAGGCGCGAAAATTGAATATATGTATGCAGATGCTTTTGCTTTTATCTAATTGAAAATAATAAATTTTAATTAGAGTTGTTCATAACTTTCGATATTCAACCTGCAATAATCATTTTACACGCATAGAAATGATTATTGCTCGGTTGAATGACTAAAGATAATGTTCATATTGGGTATGTAATAGTGGCTGAGAACAGGTTACTGTTATTCGTAACGTTCAGATATTTAGGTTATTACTTACCACAAGTAGACGTTTTAATATTTATAGCTACTCAGCGTGTTTAATATCTGTAGCTGCTCCCCTTAGCTTTATAACATTCCTGTATTTAGAAATCGGCTCATCACATTCAGTATCTATAGGTCTCGACGACTCAATTTATCATTACCCCTTTTTACGTAAGGCCCTGAGCCGATATTTCACTACTGATGCGTCTCATCTCGTTCATTGAAATAGTCACAAAGGTTATGGACTGTCATTGTCCAAGTCGCGGCTAAAGTGATATTTATATTGTTAAAATCACATAGAAGTCATTAAGTTTATTATTAATAGGTAATGGGGTGCATTGTTTTAGCCTGCCCACTTGGATAATCATAATTTAGTCATTGTAATTAATGACCGCACTATTAGGGTATTACTTAAGTGCACAATCACTTATTGAAGGGATTCTAAATGACATTTAATAAGCTCCAACTGTTTTATTAAGATATTGTCTTCTATGCTTTGTTGCAGGACATTAACTGGGCGTCGAAAGTAGAGGCTGGGAGAAATGATGCAATTAAAATATTTTGTATTAACGTGTTTGATTTTTTTACTAGGGGCTTGTAGTCAAACACCTATAGTGCCGGAAATCTCTAAACCATCTAATCAATCGTCTTCTACGCAAAAACACGATCCTAATATACTTAAAACAAACAGTGCCTGCATTAACATTATTAAGGCATTTGAAGGTGTTCGATTGAATGCTTATAAAGGGCCATCAGGGGCGCTGCTCATTGGCTATGGGCATATGGCAGATGTTCATTTGGAAATGAAAATATCGCAAAAGCAAGCTGAACAACTACTTAAAGATGATTTAAACCAATTTGAGAAAAATGTGGCAAAAAACGTTAAGGTCAAAGTGACTGAAAATGAGTTTAGCGCAATGGTTTGCCTCTCGTATAACATTGGTAGTGGTAATTTTAACCATTCGACAGTCTTAAGAAAAGTTAACGATAATTTACCTCTTGAAGCCGCAGATGCTTTTTTAATGTGGAATAAAGTAAATAAGAAAGTAAATGCTCATCAGGTTAAACGCAGAAAAAGCGAAAGAGCATTGTTTGTGAAACCATAATTGAGAAATAGGTTTGTTGGTTACGGCTTACTTTTCGATATTATTTGAAATAAGTGGGCTTTTTATATCAAACACATTCACTGAATACAGAGTTAACGATTAGAAGTGACTTTGTTTTGCATTCGTTAAGTATCCGTTCGCCAAAATTACAAAATCATTAATTGATGCATTTAAATTATTGGCGGATATAAATAAGTGCGCACCTAGTGCATTATGCAACACTTCGCTATGATGCAAAAAAGCGGCTAATGGGCCTTTAATGATTTTTCCATCTTTTAAAACGTAAGGTTCAAAATTTAAAACACCTTGTTCAAAGGTGATCAATTGCTGTTTAATGCAATAATGAATAAGCGGTTTCTGCTCGTGAATCATACGGTTTGCTAAGCGTAAAGAGATGTTGTTTGCTATAGCCTCTATTGAATTTAGCTTGATACCAACATAATTCAGCTCTTCACGCGTTATGCCGACCGTATTTGTTACACTATGTATATTGCGGATTTGCTGCCAGTTAAATTGCCAATGACCATGGCGATGATAAAAAGTTAATGTTTTAGGAGCTACTATTAAACTGTATGCGGGTTCAGCAAGTTTTAGTAAACCGATAAAAATAGTGACTATGCAAGCGAGTACCATAAACAGTAGGGGGAAACGTGCTTGTTGCCAATAATAACTGCATAACCAAGCGATAATTACTAAAGCTATAAAACCGCTTAAAGTAATAAATAAGCCGTGATGACGCGAGATAGCTTTAATCTTTATTGTATTTTTATTTTTTGTCATAAAATTATAAAATGGCAATTAATTAATAAAATATAATATTTGTGTATATTTTTTTTATTAGTATATACTCTGCGCGTTTTAGCTATGAAGCAATAAATTTGTAGCAATTAATATTAATAAACAACGTAAAAGGAAAGTTAAAATGACTAAAAATAAAGTAAAAAAACACCTCAAAAATCAAGGTGGCTGTGAATTAGGTAGAGGAGTAATTAAAGATAACTTCTTAGCGGCAGTGGTAACGTCAAAATTGTTTAAACAGCAAATAATTATCGCTAAAAAAGGTAAGGGTGCTTATCAAAGAACTCAAAAACATAAAGGACAAGAGTCCTATTTAATAGCGGTTTAATCCATTAGGATGTAATCCTTATTAAATAGGGCTTTAGGCTTTATTTACCATAATACTAGACAGACTAAACGTGAATTTTTCTCAGTACTTGATTGGCCTTTTCTAACAGACCTTGGTGCTCAAGTACTTGTGAAAAAACTAGCAAGTCGATGTTATCGTATTGTTTATTTTCAAGGTTCACTAAACTATTAAATGCTTTTTCTGCTAACGACCATTGCAGAGACGCTGTCGCAAAGTGCGCAACTAATGATAGCCATAAGGCACTTTGTGGTTCGCTGTGTAAGTGTTTTTGTGCTGCAGCCATAAGTTTCTCTGCATGGGTAATAGGCAGTGTTCTAACTGCTTTTAGCAAATTAATTTCTGTACCTTTCTTTATTATTGGCAATAGCAATGTCGCTAATGGCTCATTAACTTGATTTTCTGCTAATACTTTACAATAAGCCAAAACAACGGTTTCTGATTGTTTGGTTTTCTTTGGGAGTTGCTGCCAATATTCCACCAAAGCGTTATTATCATGTTGCTTAATTTGATTATCAAATGCACCATAAAACGCTTGTTGCTGCCATTGCATGATAGTTTGGCTAGTGATAGATTTTTGTTTTTGCGCAATGCTGAGCTGCTTGATGACATAGTCAAAGCGCTGCTCAATTAAGCTTAACTCTATTTCTAACCTCAATAACCGAGCATCATGGCCAATATGCTTATGATGTTGATCAATCACCGTCCGTGCTTGTTGATAATTTTGCTGACCGATCAGTAGTTTTATTTTAATTAATACTGCCTCTAATCCCGATTCTTTCAAGGTATTAGTTGTTTTTTCTAGTAAGTTTAAATAGTGATCTGTATTTGGTTTTAACGCTTGTTTTTGCGCCGCATCAGCAGCAACAAGATAAGCGATATGTTCAAGAGATGACGTATCAGCAGATTTGGCCAATAAATGTTCTGCTTGTTTATAATCACCTAATACATAGGCAGCAATGCCTTTATTAAAGTCTCTAAGTGCTCGTCGACGGCTGGCAAAAGCAATTTTGTTCCAAGCAGCAAAGCCGAAACTAAATCCACCGCGGAAGAATTTAATGGTAATAAGTAAAATGAGAAAACACAAAGACAATGTGATGATGGCGGTAATCACCGTTGATTCAATAGCGAAATCGCCAATAGCGATTAGAATATAGCCTTTTTCACCAATTAACATTGGGGTGATTATGACAACCGCAAGAAATAATACCAACAATAGCAATAGTCGTTTCATTATAGGTCCTCACTCGGCTCAGCACTTGTTGGTTCTGGTTCTTGTTGTGCGTCACTTGTCGTTTCTTCCTCTACGATAAGTGTTGCAGGTTTGTCTTTGGCTGATAATATTTGTCGAATAAATTTTAATGCAGCAACATTATTGGGGTAGTCAGCTTTGATAGTTGCTGTTTTTAATGAGTCGATAGTCTGTATAAAATTCTGATTTATCAAGGTTGTCATATCAAAATAATCATGCAACCATTGTTGAGTATCGTTTAATACTTGTAGATAAATACTGCTATTCGCCTTACTTGCAGCCCAAATGGCGGTTTGTAATTTGAGACTGAGATTCTCACGTAAATTTTGTTGAAATTGTGGCGACAATAAAGGCTCTATATTGCCAGATCTTCGAGTCACCGTGAAAAATTTAGCCGTAAAGTTATGCCATGTTTTAGCTAAATTTTCTCGCCAATCACTCGTGTTATCTGATAATTCAAGTGTAGTTTCTTCAGTACTAATTTCTGGAGTTTCAAGTATTGCTAACGGCATATCTTTGATTTGCTGATCGAGGGTCATCAGTTTCAAAATAACGTTATCTGTCGTCAATGTTGGTAATAAACGTAGTTTGGCAATATCTTGTTGAATAATTTGGCGTAGTGTTAAAAATTGAGGATCATTCAATTCCTCAATACGTAAATCAGCATCATTGAGTAAACTAATCGCTGTGCCAGCATCTTTTTCTAGCCATAGGCTTCGCGAAGCTACTCGAATGAGATATTCAGCTTCGTGTAATAACCAATCACTCGGTTGATTTTTATCCAAGTTGATAATTTGCTGTTGCAGTTGTGCAATAATTTCACTGTTATTTTTTTCAATACTACTTTGTTGCTCAATTTGATTACGCAACGCGTTTAATTCAGCAGCGCTAGTTTTCTTGTTGTCGAGCATTAGCTGGTCAACATGTTGCATATTTAATAATTGCTGTTGTTTAATTTGTTGCTGATTTTCGAGTAATTGACGATTTACCATTTCATTGATTTGTTGGCTATATTTAGCTTTTTGTTGCTCGTTCCAATAATAGTGGCCAGCACTTGCGCTAATTGCTAATAGGGCAATAATTAATGCGACAACAGCGATTTTGGACATTTTTTGCTTACTTTTCTTCGTCTGGGGTGTTGCGCTTTTTTCTTGCTGATTTTTACTACCAGCTGCTGTTGGTTTACTTGAGGAAGTAGAAGTGGAGTTTTTCACAGGTACTGTGCCCTTATCATTATTTTTGTTCAACGGTGCTGTTTGGCTTTCACTATTTTCCGAGGTTTTTTTGACTGGATCATGAGCTTCTTTTGGAGAGTTATCAGTATTCTCAGGCGCAACATCTATATCTGATGGCGTTTCTTGTGTTGAGCTAATATTGATTGATGCAGATAAACCAGTTTGCTTTTCAATATTATTGCGGTCATCTGAAGTATTATTAGCTGTTTTCGCTTGCTCGGATTTTTTTTTATCACTCATGAACTAATCCTATCTTGCCTATTGGCCTATGCACATTGAATTTATTAAGCTGTTCTGTCGCTTAAATCACACGCTATGTTTGAGTTTTCAAAGGCAGCGCATTAATAATGGCTTTAGTGCTGGCGCCATTAGCAGTTATGATTCGGTTAATACCCATATTTTTTGCATTATTAGCAATTCTGTTACTTACGACAATCCATAGGCATTGCTCTCGCCAGTAATTGTCTGTATCACTTATTAAGTTTACTATGAATTCTAATAAAGCGTTACTAGTGATTAAGATACAATTTATCTGTTGCTGATGCCATGTTTTGATGAGCTCAAGTGAGTAATTTCGCCAAACACGTCGATAACTTTCGAAATAATGCACTGTAGCACCGCGTCGACGTAAATCTTCAGCAATAAGTTCTCTACCGCCATCACCACGGACAATCAACACTGTTTTTTCTTGTACATGCTGTAGTGGTGATAGTGCTAATAACCCCTCACTATCGTGTTTCTCCGGTACAGAAGCGTTTATGCTTAGTGCTTGCAATGCTTGCCAAGTAGCATGACCAACAGCAATAACATCTTGTTTTGGCCATAATGCTATAGGGAGTAATTTATTGGCAAACTCTACTGCGGCAACGCTAATGAAAATCACGATGGACGGCATTACTTGCTGTTGTATTGTTCGCAATTGTTTAGCATTTTCACTACCTTGATAATCAAAAAAAGGCTGACAATAACTTTGATAGCCTTGTTTTTTTAGGCAGTCTTGCAGAGCGCGCCCTGCTTTTTCGGGGCGCGTTATTAATATGTTTAGTTTATGCTTGCTCATATACCTGGCGAAGAATTTTATCTGCACCCTTGGCTAATAAAGCCTCTGCTAACTGGTTTCCAAGCTGCTCCGCATCATTGATATTACCGTGAACTTCACTGGTTAATATTTCACTACCATCAATTGCGCCCACTAAACCACGTAAATAAAGCTGTTGATCTTCAAGCACAGCATAGCTGCCAATTGGCACCTGACAACCGCCTTCTAATGCACGGTTCATCGCACGTTCAGCAACAACACGAATACGTGTTTCTTCACAACCTAATGGTGCTAATAAGGTTTTAATAACCGCATCATCGTTACGACACTCTATGCCAACAGCACCTTGGCCATTTGCCGGTAACATAACTTCTGGAGCAATATATTCACGGATACGTTCTGGCATCTCTAAGCGAATAAGGCCCGCTGCGGCTAAAATAATGGCGTCATATTCACCGTTATCGAGTTTTTTAAGGCGAGTGTTGACGTTGCCACGCAGATCGCGAATTGTTAAATCGGGACGCATTGCTTTAATTTGACATTGACGACGTAAACTTGAAGTACCGACAACAGCGCCGTGCGGTAAGTCAGCTAAACTGTTAATGGTATTAGAAACAAAAGCGTCTCGTGGATCTTCACGTGGACAAATAATCTCTAAGCCTAAACCTTCTGGAAACTCAACCGGTACGTCTTTCATTGAATGTACTGCAATATCAGCACGATTCTCTAACATCGCAACTTCAAGTTCTTTAACGAACAAGCCTTTACCACCAACTTTTGCCAATGGTGTATCGAGAATGATGTCACCTTTAGTGGTCATTGGCACGAGTTCAACGTTGATACCTGGATGAAAATGCTCAAGTTTCGCTTTAACATACTCTGCTTGCCACAGCGCCAGTGCGCTTTTTCGCGTTGCAATACGTACTGTTTTTTGCGTCATTTCAATTACCTTATTTAATATTTATTGCGCAGAAAGGACGATGTTTTCTTCTGCTTGTTTACTGATTGCGTCAGATAAAAATTGCCATAGCTCATCGCCGCCACGCTTATCAAACCACTGTTCATTTTCGAAATGAAAGTGATGACCGTTAAATTTCGTCGCAACCCAAATTTCGTGTAATGGGGCTTGCTTGTTAATGATGATTTTACTCGCATTTTTAAATGTCAGAGTTAGCATTCCGCCAACACCTTCATAATCGATATCGCAACCGCAATCTTCGATGGCTTCTTCTACCGCAAGTAAAATGTTTTCTGCGGCTAAATTATATTGACTATCATTCATTAACTGTTCCTTTTTACCTACGCTTCAAGATTGTTTAATCTTTGCTTGGTAATTGTTGGTCAAGGGATTATAAAACGTCTATCATGGGAAAAAAATCGAATAAATCAATTATGCGTAAACAAATTACAATTATTTTTATCTGTTTGCTTAGTTTAGTAACCATAACAGGCTGTGGCATTAAAGGCCCTTTATACCAAACTCCTGAGCAACAGCAAGAAAACTTACCAAAAACAAGTGAAGAAACTAATAAAAGCAGTGTTAAAACCAGTTTAGAACATTAGGGACAACCGCATTGGACTTTTTCAACCGTAAACAACATTCACTATATGCCGAGCAATGTCGAGTCGCTGAACTCACAAAGCAATACGGTACGCCTCTATATATATATTCTCGATCCACTATTGAGCGCCATTGGCATGCTTTTGACCAAGCGGCTGGTGAGCGACCACATCTTGTCTGTTATGCGGTTAAAGCTAACAGTAATATCGCGGTGTTAAATATTATGGCCCGCTTGGGATCAGGCTTTGATATTGTATCTATAGGCGAGTTGATGCGAGTTATTGAAGCCGGTGGTGATCCTAAAAAGGTCGTATTTTCTGGTGTGGGTAAAACTTCTGAGGAAATAGCTTACGCGCTAAATCTCGGGATTTATTGTTTTAATGTTGAATCACCGGCTGAATTAGATCGTATTCAATTGGTTGCGAAAAAACTTAATAAAATAGCGCCAATTTCATTAAGAGTAAATCCTGATGTTGATGCGGGAACACATCCTTATATTTCAACCGGCTTAAAAGAAAATAAATTTGGCATCAGTATTGAGCAAGCACCTAAGCTGTATCAATATGCAACGACTTTACCGAATATCAATATTCAGGGTGTCGATTGCCACATTGGCTCACAATTAACTGAAATTTTACCTTTTTTAGATGCTCTTGACCGTGTCTTAAAGCTAGTTGATGAATTAGCTGAGCAAGGTATTGAGCTATCTCATATCGATGTTGGTGGTGGTTTAGGTGTTTGTTATGATAATGAGCAACCACCACATCCGAAAGAATATGCTGAAGCTATTGCTGAAAAGTTGAAGGGTCGTGATCTGACACTTATTTACGAACCAGGTCGAGCTGTAATGGCTAATGCCGGTATTCTGGTGACTGAAGTTGAATATATTAAAGTAAGTGAAGAACGCAACTTTGCCATTGTTGATGCAGCGATGAATGACTTGATCAGACCAGCGTTATATCAAGCTTGGCAAGCCATTATTCCAGTAGAGCTACGCAGTGATATTGATAGCGCACAATATGATGTCGTTGGCCCGATATGTGAAACGGGTGATTTTTTAGGCAAAGATCGCGCGTTAGCAATATCTGCCGGTGATCTTCTTGCTGTACGTAGTGCTGGCGCTTATGGTTTTACTATGAGTTCAAATTATAATAGCCGCCCTCGTGCTGCTGAAGTCATGGTCGACGGTAGCGCGAGTTATTTAATTCGACAACGTGAAGCCTTAAGCCAATTATGGCAAGGCGAAAGCTTATTACCTTTATAGTGTGGACAAAGTGTAGATGTTGGTAAATTTTTCTAAAATGCACGGTTTAGGTAACGATTTTCTCGTGCTTGATAATGTGACCCAAAATGTTTTTTTGTCGAGTGAGCAAATTAAGCAACTCGCTGATCGAAATTTTGGTGTTGGCTTTGATCAAGTACTTGTTGTTGAACCTCCGTATGATCCTGACTTAGATTTTCATTATCGTATATTTAATGCTGATGGCAGTGAAGTTGGGCAATGTGGTAATGGCGCTCGTTGTTTTGCGAAATTTGTGCGTTTAAAAGGTTTAACGAATAAACATAAAATTAAGGTTTCAACGCAGTCAGGTAAAATGACTTTGTTTATTGAGCGTGACGGTAATGTCTCGGTTAATATGCCTGGCCCGCAATTTGAACCGGCAAAAATCCCCTTTACCGCACAAAAACCAGAAGGCACTTATATTCTTCGTAGTGAAGATGAGACCGTGCTTTGTGGTGTTGTATCATTGGGCAATCCTCACTGTGTGTTGACCGTTGATGATGTCACAGAAGCGCCGGTAGCGAAACTGGGTGAAGCATTGTCACTACATGAACGTTTTCCTCAACAAGCAAATATTAGCTTTATGGAAGTTGTTTCACCTGAATATATTAAGCTCCGTGTTTACGAACGTGGTGCTGCTGAAACCTTAGCATGTGGCAGTGGCGCTTGTGCTGCAGTAGTTGTTGGGCAGATGCAAAAGAAACTTAATCGACAAGTGTTAGTTGACTTGCCTGGTGGTCAATTAAAAATTTATTGGAAAGGCCCCGGCAATTCAGTGAAAATGACCGGTCCAGCTGTTCATGTTTTTGATGGACAGATAAATTTATGAATAAAGATAAAAGTACATTTATGCAATCAAGTGATAAAAATCTTATGTCAGATGACGAAATAAAGCTAACAGATGAACTCATCGTGAGTTATCTGCAGGAGCATCCAGAATTTTTTAACCGTCAAGCTGAACTTGTTACCAGCTTAAGGTTACCTGACCATCACAGAGGTACTATTTCTTTAGTTGAGCGTCAATTATCACAACAAAGACAAAAAATTCATAACTTGGAAGAAGAAATTACCCAGTTAATGATGATTGCTAATCATAATGAACAACTGTTTGCGTTGTATAGCGATCTTTATTTACGTTTGCTTGATTGTAAAGCGGCGGAAGACTTACTTGATTGCTTACATCAGGCAACGACTCAATTATTGTCGTTGGATTCATTAAAGGTATGGCTCGTAAAACCAACGGATGTTAAACATCATTCACTAGTCACTAATGACTGTACTGAAATCATGTCAAATAGGCTTGATAAAGATGATTACTATTTTGGTCGTTTGCAGCAAAGTGAACAGGCATCAATTTTTGCTGAAACTAGCACAGGTTCTGTGGTGTTAGTACGTTTGACCTACCAACAAGAAGATATTGGTTTTTTAGCCATTAATAGTCGTGATGCTGAGCATTTTGATCCGCGTATGGACACCTTGCTACTAGGGCAATTCAAAAAATTAGTCGCTAAACTTTTACACCAACAACTTTATTAGGTAGTGACCCTGTGAGATTTTATCGTCGATTACATCCATTTCACGCCATCAGCTTTGATTTAGACGATACCTTGTATAGTAATCGGCCTATTATGTTAGCGACTGATAAATTAATGGTCGCTTATTTTAAAGAAAGCTTCTGTGATTTTAATGTTGATAGTCACTTACATACTTTTGATTTTCACTTTTGGTGGCCTTTTCGTCAGCAAGCGATTATTCAATCAGCTGAACTAAAGCATGATGTCGGCTTGTTGCGCCAAAAAAGCTATTACTTAGGTGCATTGTCACTTGGATTGCATCATACCGAGGCTCAAGCATTTGCTAGCCGAGCTTTAAATTATTTTGTCGAACAACGAAGCAACTTTACTTTGCCACAGCAGACGCACGACTTTCTTAGTTATCTGAAGCAAAGAGTGCCGTTAGTGGCGATCACAAATGGTAATGTTGATACGGACAAAATAGGTATCGCATCATATTTTAGCGCACATTTTCATGCCTCGATTAACAATAAATTAAAACCTGACAGTGATATGTTTGATAAAACCTGTAAGGCTTTGCAAATTAGCTCCGGACAGCTATTACATGTTGGAGATTGCGGTAAAAATGACGTTTTTGGGGCTATTAATGCTGGATGTCAAACTGCTTGGTTAAATCCACATCAAGTGGGTAAACCTTTGAAAATATTACCTACCCTTGCACTTGATAACATTGAGCAATTGATAAGAATTTTGCCGTAGAATTTTTTCGTTGCTTGAAACCCGTCATTACTTCTTAAGAAATCAGTCAATTTAGTCTTTATTATAATCTCATCACAAGGTGATGAATTGATTAAGTAATTAGGCTCAATGATAGCATTATCAAAATAGTGCTTAATTTGCTATGATAGCGCTATATTTTTGCTTTTGATCTTACCTTGCTATGGATGTTTCTGAATTACTTGATTCGTTGAACGATAAACAACGAGATGTTGTTGGTGCGCCACTACAAAATATGTTGGTGCTTGCCGGTGCCGGTAGTGGTAAAACGCGAGTTTTAGTACAGCGTATTGCATGGCTGATGAAGGTTGAGCATGCATCTCCGCACAGTATTTTAGCGGTCACCTTTACCAATAAAGCCGCAGCTGAAATGCGTGCGCGTGTTGAGCAAACCGTTGATGGTAATGTGCATGGCATGTGGATAGGCACTTTCCACGGTTTAGCACACCGCTTATTACGTATGCATTTTCAAGAAGCAAAACTGCCTCAAAGTTTCCAGGTACTTGATTCTGATGATCAGCTGCGCATGGTTAAGCGTATTGTTCGCTCGCTAGAACTTGATGAGAAACGTTGGCCAGCTAAACAATTCCTTTGGTATATCAATGGTAAAAAAGATGAAGGACTACGTCCTCAGCACATTGATACCCAACATGACATCACAGAAGAAACCTTTGTTAAAGTTTATCGGGTGTATCAAGATACTTGTGATCGAGCAGGCTTAGTCGATTTCGCTGAGTTGTTACTCAGAGCCCACGAACTTTGGTTGAACAACCCAGAGTTATTGCAACATTATCAGCAACGTTTTTCTCATGTTTTAGTCGATGAGTTTCAAGACACAAATGCGATTCAATATGCTTGGTTAAATCTACTAGGTCAAAAAAGCGGCAATGTCATGATTGTTGGTGATGATGACCAATCAATTTATGGTTGGCGTGGCGCAAAAATTGAAAATATCCAACGCTTTTTACAAGATTTTGACGGTGCAAAAACAATTAAGTTAGAGCAAAATTATCGCTCAACGGCCAACATTCTTAATGCAGCGAATCAGCTTATTGGTAACAATAATAATCGTTTAGGTAAGGATTTATGGACCAAAGACGATGACGGTGAAAAAATATCTATTTACACAGCGTTTAATGAAATAGATGAAGCGCGCTTTATTGCGGGACGTATTACCGACTGGAAAAATAAAGACGGCTCACTTGATGATGTGGCAATTTTATATCGTAGTAATGCGCAATCACGCTTAATGGAAGAAGCGTTAATACAAGCGAAATTACCTTACCGAATCTATGGTGGTTTACGCTTTTTTGAACGTCAAGAAATTAAAGATGCGCTGGCTTACTTACGTTTATTGAATAACCGTGATGATGATGCAGCGTTTGAGCGAGTAATTAATACGCCAACGCGAGGCATTGGCAATCAAACATTAAGTTTAGTGCGTGATGCTGCTAGAAGTTTGGAATGTACCCTATGGCAAGCATGTCAGCATATGATGCAAAATGATCAACTTAAAGGTCGTAGCGCTAAAGTTATTCAACAATTTGTTAATGTAATTGACCAGTTAGAAGATGATTCAAGTAACCTTAATCTTGATCAGCAAGCGAACTATGTTATTCAGCATTCAGGCTTAAAAGCCATGTATCAAGCTGAAAAAGGTGAGCGAGCAGAAGCACGAATTGAAAACTTAAATGAATTAGTCACGGCCTGTCAAACATTTGAAGTAGACCCCGAGCTTGAAGAAGAGCAAAGTCCGCTGACGGCATTTTTAACTCATGCTGCTTTGGAGTCAGGTGAATCGCAAGCAGATGATTATGAATCTGCGGTGCAGTTAATGACGATGCATTCAGCTAAAGGCTTAGAGTTTCCTCTTGTTTTTATTGCCGGTTTAGAGGAAGGAATGTTTCCTTCGCAACAGTCGGTAGAAGATATCAGCCGTTTAGAAGAAGAAAGGCGCTTATGTTATGTTGGTATGACGCGCGCAATGAAAAAACTGTACTTATGCCATGCCGAAAGTCGTCGATTATATGGCCAGGAAAAGAATCACAAAGCTAGTCGCTTTTTGAGAGAACTACCAGAAACTTGTACCGAAGAAATTCGTTTACAAAATCAAGTGAAAAAACCAATAACGACAGGTAAATTTTCCTCAGTTTTGACCTTAGAAACCTTTGGCAATTCGGGTTTTAAATTAGGCCAAAATGTTCGCCATAAAAAGTTTGGTGATGGGGTGGTATTAAACTATGAAGGCAGCGGCCCTCAAAGTCGTATTCAAGTTAACTTTGCTGATGTTGGCTGTAAGTGGCTTGTTGTCTCTTATGCTAAGTTAGAAACATTATAAGTATTTAGATAGTATAAAATATTAACCGTTGCAACAATATTGCTGACGATTGCAACGGTTTTCATCGTACTAAACAGAGCACTTTACTAGATATATCTACAACATATAGAATGCTTTTTACTACACTCTATTATCATTTTATCTCACTTTCTAAAGCCGATGTTTTTGCGCGTTTTATTGCCTTTATTGAATCAAAACTATATATGGCTAATGCTGTCCAGAGACAAGCGAAAGTAATTAACTTTGCAAAGTAGAGCGGTTCTTGGTAATAAAATGTTGCTAACAGAAACATAATGCTTGGACCAATGTATTGAAAAAATCCTAGCGCAGATAAGGTCATACGCTTTGTTGCAGCCGTAAAGCAGAGTAAAGGTGCTGTGGTGACAATACCTGCGCAAATGAGTAACATATTCAATGTTATAGGGTTCTCTTGCATATTACTGGTGCTGGTTTTTAAAAATATTATCCAATAAATCAAAGCGATCGGTAGCATCATCAATGACTCGATCAGTAAACCAACAAAAGAATCTAACGGCATTTTTTTGCGTAATAAACCATAGATACCAAAAGTAGCAGCCAGTGCCAGTGATATCATTGGCAGAGAACCAACCATAACTAGTTGAATCATAACCCCAACAAACGCTAAGCCAACAGCAAATAATTGCCACGGTCGTAAACGTTCACCTAAAAATATAACGCCAAGTGCAACACTGAAAAGTGGATTAATGTAATAACCTAAACTGGCATCAAGTAAATGGTCGTTATTAACCGCCCAAATGAACATAAACCAATTGACCGCTAAAAATGCTGCTGAAATGGTTAATCGTATAACTATTTTAGGTTGTGTAATTGTGGTGAC
This sequence comes from Cognaticolwellia sp., assembly GCA_049642265.1. GTDB lineage: Bacteria > Pseudomonadota > Gammaproteobacteria > Enterobacterales > Alteromonadaceae > Cognaticolwellia. The sequence continues at coordinate 19,580 of JBAROR010000117.1, forward strand.
AAAACTCCGCCAGCGTTTGGTGAGTATGACGACAAGTAGTAGCAACAGAGTTGACCAGACAACGCGATGCACGAGAATTTCATCAGCATTTATATGATCGATCAGTTTAAAATAAAGCGGGGCAACTCCCCACATAGCATAGGCACTAATCGCGCTAATAATACCGCCGCGTAAGGCTGTTTTTTGAGATGTCGGCATGAGATAAGTTCGTGATTCAGATTTTTTAGAGGCGGCGATAATACCATTAATAAGTACATGGTATGTTAACAATATCCCATCAATAATTGCTCATCAGTTCTTTATCAGCTCTCTATCAGTAATCGATCAGCAACAAGCTAGCAACGAGTCATGCGTAATAACCTAAATGCTTAGCTTATCCAACCATGTATGTGCCTGTACCAAAAGCAATATGGTCGCCTTTTTCGTTATGCATTTCCATACGAGCTACCGCGACTTTACTGCCACTGCGAATAATTTTTGCGGTAGCGACAAATTTCTCTCCACGGCCAGGTCTTAAAAAATCGGTACGTAAATCGATAGTGCTTAAGCGACTTAAGCTCTGCGCTATTATCTCGGGTGTTAATTCAGGTAATTGCGACAGCATATTTGCAGCGGCTACCACACCACCGACAAGATCGAGCGCTGATGCCGTAACACCACCATGAAGAATTCTTTGCTCAGGATTACCAATAAGCTTATCGTGCCAGGCAATACTGACCTCGGACTCTTGGCTATCAAATTTCGTGACTTCTAGCCCCAATAACTTATTAAAAGGCATTGCTTCGCTCCAATAGTGAGCTAGCTGTTTAAACGACTCTTCATGTGTCATAAACTTTCCTGTTAGGTCTAGTGAGATAAAAGAATAACAATAATTGCTACTATATTGAAAATAAATCTCCGCACCAAGCTGTTACTGCGCTAAAATGTCGGCTGATTTCATCGACTGAAGATTTTCTCTTGCAAGCCACCTCCTCTACGACATTAACTGAAGCGCTTAAACATCATTTTGGTTATCAAACGTTTCGTCCTGGCCAAGAAGAAATTATTAATCATGCGCTTGAGGGCAGAGATAGCTTGGTATTAATGCCTACAGGTGGCGGAAAATCAATGTGCTATCAGTTGCCTGCAACCTTGCTGCCGGGCGTTACTATTGTTGTTTCGCCATTAATTGCTTTGATGAAAGATCAAGTCGATGGCTTAGTAAGACAAGGTATTTCAGCCGCTTATGTTAACTCTTCACTCGATGCTGAGACCATTAATGATATTTTTAGACGCTTAGGTCAAGGTGAAATAAAGTTACTTTATGTTGCCCCTGAACGCCTGAAAAATTACTATTTTATTCAAGGCTTATCGCAATTAACCGTTAGCCTTTTCGCCATTGACGAAGCACATTGTATTTCGCAATGGGGACATGACTTTCGCCCTGCATATACTCAATTGCATATGCTTAAGCAAAACTTCCCACACGTGCCAGTAATGGCGCTGACGGCAACCGCTGATGTGACGACCCGTCGCGATATACTGCAGCAGTTAGCTTTGCATGACCCCTACATTCATCTTGATAGTTTTGATCGACCTAATATTCGCTTTACCCTTGCAGAGAAATACCAAGGTGAACAGCAAGCCATTGGTTATATCAAAAAACGTAAAGATGAATGTGGCATCATTTATTGTAATAGTCGTTGGCAGGTTGAAAAACTAGCCAAACGTTTAGCTGAATCAGGCATTAATTGTTCTGCCTATCATGCGGGCTTAGAGTCAGAAATTCGTAATATTATTCAAGATAAGTTTGCTAAAGATGATATACAAATTGTCGTTGCAACGGTCGCTTTTGGTCTCGGTATCAATAAATCTAACGTGCGCTTTGTTATTCATTACGAGCCACCAAGAACTTTAGAATCATACTACCAAGAAATTGGTCGTGCCGGTCGAGATGGTTTACCTGCTGAAGCACTTTTTCTTTATGATGAGAAAGATGTTGAGCGCATTAGTAAGCGTATCTCTGAAGGTGAAAATGAGCAACGAGTCAATGTTGAACTGCAACGTTTTCAAGCCATGCGTGGCTTTGTGGATGCGCAAACCTGTCGACGTCGAGTGGTATTAAATTACTTTGCCGAATTTACAGAAAAGGGCTGTGGCAACTGTGATATTTGCTTAGATCCTCCAAGCCAATTTGATGCAACAGAGGCGGCTCAAAAAGTGTTGTCTTGTGTCTATCGCATTGAAGGAAATGGTGACGTTGAACATGTTGTTGCGGTGCTACGCGCTGAAATGAATGAAAAAATTGTGCAACTTGGTCATGATAAAGTTTCTACTTTTGGTATTGGTAAAGATAAAACGCCTGGTTATTGGTTTTCGATTGTACGACAGTTGATTCATTTAGGTTATTTACAACAAGATATCGCTGCTCAATCTAACTTGTGTCTTACACAGGCGGCTGGCGGAGTTTTAAAAGGTCAGGAGCCATTAATGTTGGCGGCGCCTCGTCTACAAAAAGCGAGTTACTGGCAACGTAATAAGCGTGAAAAAATTTACGATAGAGCTCTGTTCTCAAAGTTAAGATCGTTACGTAAAGAAATTGCCGCGCTAGAAGATATCGCACCTTTTATTGTGTTCAATGATGCAACATTGGCAGAATTGGCGAGAGTAAAACCCTTAACATCAAGACAGATGTTAAATGTCAGTGGTATTGGTGATACAAAACTAGCGCGTTATGGCGAGCCGTTTTTGTCTTTGATTAAACAACATCAAAACTAGCTGTTGTTAGAATTACTGATAGTAAAAATATGTGCTGTTAATTGTTAGTATACAGAGACTAAAGTTTATCTTATAGCAGAGACAAAAAAAGCGCTAAATAGCGCTTTTTACAATAACAATTTAAGGCTACTTAAGACTTGCGTAGTAGGCTGCAACGTTTGCAACGTCTTCATCAGATAAAGTCATAGCCATTGGAGCCATTACTGGATCTTTACGATTGCCAGCTTTAAAATCTCTTAATTGCTTAGCAAGATAAGCTTCTTTTTGGCCAGCAAGATTAGGATACATAGGAACAGCAGAAATACCTGCAGCGCCGTGACATGCTGCACACATAGCCGTTTTAGCTTTACCTGCCGCAGCATCGCCAGCGAATACAGGTGAAGTCATCATAACAGTAGCAGCAAGAGCTAAAGTAAGTTTTTTCATAATATTACTCTCTTTGATAAATAATTTTAAAGGATCCTTGCTTGATTATATGTAAAAAGAGGAGCATTGTCGTTGCTTTTTTTGTGATCATGCCAGTATGAAAATTTATCTTATATTTTATTGCGCTAGCACAAGTTTTAAGTCTTTAGTTGTCATTAATTACGTAAAGAAGAGATCATATGTTAGCAAAAAGTGATATAGAAATTATTCATATTGAGGAAGTGAGTCCGACCGTATTACAATTTCACTTTAATGTTGAATGGACGATGGACAGCACTACAGCGATTACCGATCACGTACTACTCTGCTTATCGGCAAAAATTATAGAGGTTGTGCAAGGCGCAGATCTCTATTGTTTAAGAATAAAATATGGCAAGTATGAATTTTTATTTAATTTCGAAGAATATAGTCACGCTTGCTGGCTAGAGTGTGCTTCAGAACAAGATGTTTTAGGCTTACAGGCGATCAAAATACTTTTATCTTAAGCGTGCTGAAATAGTTATAAATGCAAATCGTCGGTACTACGTTGTTAAATATTTAGAGTAAATTTAATGGAAAAAATTCTAATAAGTAGCTGCTTTCTAGGTAATAAAGTCAGATACGATGGTGGTGATAATTTATTAGTTAACAACACACTTAAGCGATGGAAAAAGGACAAACGTTTAATCGTTATTTGTCCAGAGTTGGCTGGGGGGTTAACGATACCTCGCGCACCAGCCGAACTTCAGCAGTACGGGGAAATAATTACTATTAAGACGATTGATGGTGATGATGTTACTCTCGCTTTTGAACACGGTGCGCAACAGGCATTATTGCTCTGTTATAAACATGATATTCGCTATGCTCTCTTAAAAGAGTCCAGTCCATCATGCGGTAGTTCAAGTATTTATGATGGTAAATTTCGTCAGCAAAAAATTCCAGGACAAGGTGTTACAACAGTACTATTACGTGCCAATGGTATCAAAGTATTTTCAGAAAAAACGTTACCAATTTTAATCCGTGAGCTTACTGATAACGGAGCTCAACTTATCTAAATAGATTAAAAGTCAACTTAATACCGTTCGATTTAACAAGCATTAATATCTATTCAGTTTAGCACCTTTAGTCAAAGTGCCATGCTAGGCAATATTTACTTTATAAATATGTTGGTTTTGTTAAGGTGTGGTGAATTATTCCAATTAAATTAATATTTGAGATTTTTTAATGAAAGCATTTTCAATAGTGGTGTGTATTTTATTTTTGTTGATGGCTTGCCAGTCACCTCAATCTCATGTGGTATTAGTGAATCAGGACCTTGAACAGATCATTACAGATTATCAGTATTTTAAAGATCATCAAAGTCCCTTTAATCAAGATATTGCAGGTGAATCTAACCGGTTATTACCTGATCTATCGCCAAAAAATCTTCAACAGCAACACCAAACCTTAGGTGATATTTATCAACGCTTAGAGCGAATAATCACTAGCAGTCTAAATCGCGATCAAGCTATTAATCATGCCGTATTGTCTTACACGGTAAAAAATCAACTTGATAGTTATAGCAATAAAGAACATTACATGCCGTTAACGGCGGAATCAGGCTTTCATGTTTGGATCAGTCGTATTAATCAACAAGTCAGTTTTAAAACAGAACAAGATTATCGTGATTATTTAGCTCGCATGAACGCATTACCCCGCTACTTTACACAGCAAATGCATTGGATGAATCAAGGTATAGCTGAGGGCATTACACAACCTCAAATCGTCTTACTCGGTTTTGAAGACTCGATTAAAGCTTTTATAAAAGCCGATGTGACGTTAAGCAGTTATTATCAACCATTTTTAACAATGCCTGAGTACTTTACAGCAACGCTAAAGGCCGAATTACAAGCCCAAGCGGCGGCAGTTATCGCCGATGCTGTTATGCCAAGTTATCAAAAGTATTATGATTTTATGGTACAACGCTATCAACCTAATGCTAGAAACAATATTGCGGCAACTTCTTTGCCTAATGGTGATAATTATTATCTTAATCGTGTGCAACATTACACAACGTTGCCCATTTCAGTGGAGGAAGTGCATAATACCGGTGTAGCTGAAGTGAAGCGCATTCGACTTGAAATGGAAAACATTATTCAAGACTTAGGTTTTGAAGGAAGTTTTGCCGATTTTGTTAACTTTTTGCGAACCGATAAACAGTTTTATGCCACAACACCTGAAGGTTTATTGAAAGAAGCTTCGTTCATCGCTAAGAAGATGGATGCTCAGTTACCTCAACTTTTCAAAAAATTACCACGAACGCCTTATGGTGTGATTGCTGTGCCAGCTAATATCGCACCAAAATACACAACAGGAAGATATTCAGGTCCCTCTCGCGATGATCAAGCTGGTAATTACTGGGTAAATACCTACCGTTTAGATCGTCGACCATTGTACGTATTAGAAGCGTTAACTTTACATGAAGCTGTGCCAGGTCATCACTTACAAGGTTCACTTGCACGAGAAATGGAAAATGTACCTAAATTTAGAAACAGCACTTATATTTCGGCCTTCGGTGAAGGATGGGGACTATATTCGGAATACTTAGGTATAGAAGCGGGATTTTATCAAGACCCTTACAGTGACTTTGGTCGTTTAACTTATGAAATGTGGCGTGCTTGTCGATTAGTGGTTGATACGGGTATGCATGCTAAGGGTTGGAGTAGAGCACGTGCTATGAGCTTTTTAGCGGATAATACCGCTTTATCATTGCACAATGTTAAAACAGAAATAGATCGCTACATATCTTGGCCAGGTCAGGCTCTGTCTTATAAAATGGGTGAATTAACCATTAAAAAATTACGTAAGATGGCTGAGCAAGAGCTAGGTGAGAACTTTGATTTAAGAGCGTTCCATGATCAAGTGTTGAAAAATGGCTCTATGCCATTATCGATGCTTGAGATTTTAATGGTGGAATATATTGAAGCAGAAAAAGCTCAGCAGCTAAAGTTACAAGCGATAAATTAGTAGAGAAACAAAGAAAAGCACGCAAAGTATACCAGGGATTATGATAGTGAACCGATAGATTAAGACAAGCCCCCACTATATCTTAATTTTGCAGTTCGGCCATCATAGGTATCCCCTTAGATCGGTAACTTTGCGTCTCCAGTTTTCACCGGGTTTGCCTTTGTTGAACTATAAAAGCTCAAAACGGATTATAGGCATTGTATTTTATTTGTAAACACTTTTAATGTTACCAGCAATAAATATACGTTAACGTGTTAAATAATAAAGAATTTTTAACCTTTAGTATGGAAGTCAATATTAATGAAGCAAATACTATTGGTCTTATTGATTAATTTTTGTATTAATCACCTTGGTGTTGCAGGACCGATTAATAGCGATAAAGACATTCGAGTCTTGCTTACCTCCTACTATCTTCAAGATAAAGAAACCTTGGTATCTGACAAGGTTATCGATGTTGCGCAAGTCGTGGTAAACAACCGAAAAGATTATAGTCAAAATATGATCGCGAAAGCTTTTTCGTTATTATCTGATGTTGCTTTCAACCGTGGAAATTTATTAGCAGCGCTACAATTTGCACAATATGGTAGCGAAACTGATAATACTGATGTGCAGGTACAGTTAGATTTATTATTAAAAATTGCTCGTGGCTATTACGCACAGAATAAGTACATACAGTTGCTTGCGACCTCTCAAAAAGCAGGAAGGTTAGCAGAGCAAGCAAACAACATGAATTATCACTTACAGGCACTAGCATATTCTGCAGTGGCCTATGCTTTAAGTACAAATGACGCGTTAGCAGTAACAACGTTGAATAAGATTGAAAAGCTACTCAGTCGAAATTTACAAAGTGTAGACCGCATTACCTTATTAGATATTATTGCCGAAGCACACTTTAACTTAGCAGAATATGATAATGCTATTGAACTGCTAGATCGTGCATTAAAACTACGTGAAGAGATGTCAAAGACACAGGGCATTGCTCGGACTTATCAGCTATTAGCTAATGCTTATTATCAATTACAGCAGTATGATGACGCTTATAATGCCTTTTGGCAGTCATTGCAGTTTGCTAAACAAGATAAATTGAATATACGCGTGGCGAATGCGGAACTGGGTTTGGGACAAGTGCTATATGAGCAACAGCAGTTTAGTCGCTCACAGCAACGTCTACTTGATGCGCTTGCAGTATTTAACAGCTACAACTTAGTTTGGGATAAATTGTCGGCTAAAATTACATTAGCTAAAACTATGTATGCATTGGATAAACGCTCAGAAGCCGATATTGTGTTACTTTCAGCACAATCTTTAGCCGAAAAGCTGCTATTAACACCACAACAGATAGAATTGTATTTATTATTGACTGACTATTATTATGGTCAAAAGCAATTTGAGCAAGCCATCGAAGCGCACAAACATTACCTTACCTTATATAAAAAGTTTCATCCTAAAGCTAGTGTCAAACAATCGTTGCCAACCGCGACTCCAGCGGCCAGTAATAAGGCAAAAAAATTCGCATTAAATCTAGCAGAGCAAAGTCAATTGAGCTTAGAGTTCAATGATAAGTTTGATAAACAGCAGTTGATGATTACTCTACTTTCAGTCGCATTAGGTTGTAGCGCTATTTTAGTTGTTTTTTGGCGCTTTAGACTGCATCAACAACGCCTAAATCGAGGCTATGATGAAGTAGAGCTACCGCAAACTCATGTGGCGCAACCGACGCAAACGAAGCGTTGGTACCAACAGCAATATAAAATGGCAAGAAAATACAACTATCCCATCTCTGTTGGCTATTTAACGGTTGAAAATTGGCAGGAACTCAGTTTTCATTTTAATCGACAAGTATTAATCGATGTCTGTAAAACACTAGCCGTTATTATTAACGAAAACATTGATGAAGAAGATTTTTCCGGTGTCATTAGTGAAGGTGAATACTTGTTTCTGTGCCCCCACCAAACCGAAGAACAGGCATTAATTAAGTTAACGCGTATAAACCAGGCAATAAAAACTAGGCTTTTTGCTAACTTAGGTGATTATTCAGTTAAAGTTCATTTCTCGGTTGATGCGCCGACTATTCAAGATATTGATCCGTATGTTTTTCTTTCACGCTTGAGTGATAGTGTTTAATTAAGAGAAAAGTAGTTTTGTTAGCGCTAAGCAGTAATAACATAAACGCGAATGCTGATAGACACGGGGGTGCTTATTTGAGATGTTTTTATAGGATTAAAAGATTGTCTAGCCAAACCAAATAACGATCGAAAACATCTTTGGTTAATAGTTGCTTATAAAAAGTCGGTTCGAATTACTGTCTAATAGTAATATTCGGCGAGGTATTTATTTCTCCGTCACTAGCGATAGTTGCCGGACTAGTACCGCACAATAATACGGCGATGCTCCCTGATTTACCACGTCGAATAAAGGCAAGCTCATAACCAAATTGGGTAAGGCTACTGCTAGCGAATTTTTGCGCAAGCGACAATTTATCCCATAAGTTTGATTGCTCAGGTATATATTGACGTCTCTCTAATAATATTTCTCGTTCTAGAACTGCTGGCACAATAGCCTCTTCGATACAATTTAATGTAACGCACTAAAAATACATCGCTAAAACATATATGAGAATTTTGTCAATATCAACCATTAAAAGTGAATTTCTACTTTAGAAAACATAGTTTGTGATTACAATGCCTTAAAAATATGTCGTTTAAAATCAATATGACGTTATTTTTAGCACCATAGCGGGTTATAATATTTTTAATTAATCAGGATTAAGGGTAAAAATTTTTATGAGTCAGGTACTAGATGATCTTTCCGCATTATTAAAGCTAGAAGTGATAGAGCAAGGTATTTATCGCGGTGACAGTCAAGATTTGGGCTTTAAAACTTTATTTGGTGGTCAGGTTATGGGTCAGGCGCTGTCGGCAGCACAAGAAACCGTGGCAGCAACTCATAATGTTCACTCTTTACACTCTTATTTTTTAAGACCCGGTGATGCCACTATGCCAGTGGTTTATCAAGTTGAAAACATTCGCGATGGGCGCAGTTTTAATACTCGACGTGTTAATGCTATTCAAAATGGTCAGGCTATTTTCTATATGACCGCATCATTTCAGCAGCGTGAAGTGGGCTTTGATCACCAAGATGCTATGCCTCAAGTGCCAGGACCTGAAGAACTAAAGTCTTATGCTGACTTTATTTTTGAGAACCAAGAGCATATACCAGATGATATTCGAGGTAAGTTTCTATCTGAAAAACCGATAGAGATGAGACCTGTTCAGCAATATAACTGGCTCAAGCCTGAAAAAACTGAAGCTAAGTGTTATATGTGGATTAAATCTAATGGCAGTTTGCCTGATGATCTTCGTATTCATACTTACTTGTTAGCTTATATTTCAGACTTTTCCTTTTTACCCACTGCTTTGTTTCCGCATGGTGTAAGTTATTGGCAGCCGAATTTTCAATTAGCTACCATCGATCATTCTATGTGGTTCCATCGTCCGTTTCGTATGGACGAATGGCTGCTTTATAGTATTGATAGTCCGTCAGCAAGCGGTGGTAGAGGTTTAGTTAAAGGGCAAATATTTAACCGTAAAGGGTTATTAGTTGCCTCTACCATGCAAGAAGGTGTTATGCGTCAGCGTTAGTTTTAGCATTTTTCCAGTCGTAACCGCTTGGATGCTGAAAAACTCTGAGATCAAAAAGTGGTGCGACAGCATAAAGATGGTCAAAAATATCGGCTTGTATTGTTTCGTAATTCACCCAGTTTTGGTCGTTACTAAAGAAGTATAGCTCTAGTGGTAAACCGACTTCTGTTGCCGGTAATTGCCTGACCATACAGGTCATATTGTGATGAACTTTAGCGTGTTGTTTTAAATAAGCGTTAATGTAAGCTCTAAAAGTACCAATATTAGTTAACTGTCGGGTGTTGATGGTGGCAACTGTCAGTGCTCCCTCAACTTCTACTTTAGGGCTTTCTTTTTGTATTTCTGCTTGTTTAACAGTGATATAATCGCTAATCAGTTGCACTGATTTAAGCGCTTCAAGTTGTTCTTGGTTGTAAAATCGAATACTGGCAACATCGATGACAATTGCGCGTTTAATTCGTCGCCCGCCTGAATTAAGCATACCGCGCCAATTTTTGAAAGAGCCACTGGTTAATGCATACGTAGGAACAGTGGTAACCGTATTATCAAAATTCTTAACTTTAACAGTATTTAGTCCTATTTCAATAACATCACCATCAGCACCATATTTTGGTAGTTCAATCCAGTCACCAGGGGCAACCATTCTATTTGCCGAAATTTGAATACTGGCCACTAGCCCTTTAATTGTATCTTGAAATACTAAAAGTAATACCGCGGTTAAGGCACCTAAACCACTAAGTAAGTAGAGCGGTGAACGGTCTAGTATTTGTGAAACAGCGAGTATCGTCGCGACCAAGTAAACTGCTAGCTTAATCACTTGCAAGGTAGAGTTTAACGGTAAGTATCGTTCGGTGGCGGTTTGTCGGTATAGACTATTGATAACATTCAATACCGAACTAATACTACGTGCTATTTGAAAACAAAGGCCTATTTTGGCAAATACAATAAGTACAGTAGCAAGTAGCGAGTCTGCATTGACTAATAATGGTGTTAGTAATAACAGTAATACTAAGGGCACCAGTAAAGAAATACGCGAGAACACTTGGTGGTCAAATAAGAGATCATCCCAAGTGTTTTTTGATGCGGTGATTAATTTGTGAATCAGTAACAAGACATAGTTTTTAGCGATATAAAAACTGATACTACAAAACAATAAAATTAGCACTAAGCCGATAATAGTAACACCTAACGATGTATATGCTGCCGACATGCCTTGTTCAGTTAACCATAACGCGATTATTTCCTGCATTAGTTTTCCTTGTTTGCTTGTTCTTCAAGCTGTAGCATTTTTTTATCTTTATCTAGCCACAATTGATTGACCCACTTTTGAAACTGAATTTTATAGGCGCGATCATTTACGTAATCACCTTTAAGTGAATCGTCAATGTCTTGTGTTTCAATGGCTATATTTACACGTTTCACTTTACCTGATAAAAAATCGAAAAAGCTTGGTATGCCATCAGGGTAATAAATAGTTACGTTAACCACTTTGCTCAAATTGCCTTTCATGGCTTGTAATACAAAGCCAATACCACCGGCCTTTGGCTTCAATAGTCGTTGAAATGGTGAATTTTGCTTATCATGTTTTTGTTGAGTGTAGCGGGTACCTTCAATAAAATTCATCACACTTACGGGCTTATGTTTAAACTTCTCACAAGCTTTTTTAGTGGTTTCTATATCTTTGCCTTTTAAATGAGGATTTCTTTTTAAGAACGCTTGGCTATAGCGTTTCATAAATGGAAAATCGAGTGCCCACCAAGCTAAACCAAGTAAAGGGACATAGATCAATTCTCTTTTTAGGAAAAATTTTAAGAATGGAATCTGACCATGCAAAACTCGTTGTAGTACGAGAATATCAACCCAACTTTGATGATTACTGATCACTAAATACCAGTCTTTCATTTTTAACTTTTCTAAACCGGTAACGTTAATGCTTGTTTTATTGAATAGTTTTTGATTAAAAGTATTCAATAAAACCCAATTACTTGCCATTTGGTCGAGTAAATAACTAAAGATCTTTTGCCATGAACGCAGTGGCACTAAGGCTTTTAATAGCGAGAAAACCAAAATTGGTATTAACCATAGTATGGTATTTACAATATAAAAGATGAATGACAGACCGCCAATAATAGCGCTAGGTAAAAAATTTAACATAACAAACCAAAAAAATTATAAACACAAATACTAACGGTAATATAATGTGTTTCAGCTTAACTTTCAGTAAAAATCGTGAAAAAAAAGTTTTAAAAAAATAAAAGAATCAGTGTTTATCAATGGTAAGTAGAGTAATTATAACGAAAGTTACAAAAGTATGAGTTGTGCTGCCATTCTTTATTTTTTCGAACCTAATTGTATATATTTATTAGTGCATTCAGGCGTAAAGCGTAGTGGGTAAAAACGCATCATAATTTTATTGCTTCATATTATTAGGCAATAAATAGAAAATTTAGCATCGTAAAATAATGGCTTAGTAAGGTTAATGCTATTAAGCAGTAGAAAAGTGTAAATAAGTCTATTGAAAGCACAAAATATGATTGCAAAGTAACCGCTTTACAAGGCAAGCTAAGTTAAATAGCTATTGATAAGGGATCATTATGAAATTCAATCGAGTGGTAATTAAGGTCGGTAGTGCGCTTGTTGCGCCTGATGATAAAGGCTGCAGTGGTAAATACATTTTAGCTATCGCCCGTTTTATTACACAATGCCAACAAGCAGGCAAAGAAGTGATTTTAGTGTCATCAGGTAGCGTTGCTGCTGGTAGAGGTTTAATTACTCATGGCTCTCCCAATCCTTCTATCCCTACTAAGCAAGCTATGGCGGCTGTTGGACAAATGAAAATGATGGCAAACTGGCAGCGTTTCTTTGATGTTCCTTGTAGCCAACTATTGATAACACATGGTGATTTAAAAGATCGTCAGCGCTATATTAGTATTAAAAACACTTTAAGAATATTATTAGCCAATGGCGTTATTCCCATTGTTAATGAGAACGATACGGTTGCGACAGATGAGTTAAAAGTGGGTGATAATGATAATTTAGCCGCGTTGGTTGCCTTGGTGAGTGAGGCTGACAGTTTGTTCATTCTCAGTGACGTTGATGGCGTTTTCGAGGAAGATCCGCGCTTAAACCCGCAAGCTAAGTTAATTCCTACTATAGCTAAAATTGATCAATCCATTTATGCAATGGCAGGGGCAACTAATAACCATATTGCCACTGGAGGTATGAAAACAAAGATTCAAGCGGCAGAAAAAGCCGTAGAAAACGGCATTGAAACCTATATTATTAATGGCAGCAATGGTGACGTTTTTGAAAAACTATTACGTGGTGAAAATCCAGGCACTCATTTTGTTGCACAGCAAGGTGCTATTAGAGCGCGTAAACATTGGTTAAAGCATACCTTAAAGAGTAATGGCAAAATATTAATTGATGCTGGCGCTGTTAATGCTTTAACAAAAAATGGTGCATCATTATTGCCTTCAGGCATTATAGAAGTGAATGGTCAGTTTACAGCAGGTGATTGTATTGATGTTTATTACGGTAAACACGACCAACCTATAGCGAAGGGGATCAGCCAATATAATTGCCGTGATTTAGCTCGTATCCAAGGTAATAAAAGTGATGGCATCACCGCGTTGTTAGGGTGTTGCCCTAGCAAAGTCGCCATTCATCGTGACGATATGGTAGTTTTTTAGTTATGCACTCATGAGTATTTAACGCTGTTCTAGATACTCATGCTCTATCCAGTAGCTCTATATACTAGAACTCTGGATAAAAACTGCTTACTGTGGAAAGTACTTTTTATTTATTACGATGTAGCACCTTTAATACAGTCATACTACTCAGTAATATATGAACAGCAGTAATCGGCTAAGGTAATAACTTTAATCTTAAAGGATGAGTTAGCAGGAACCTCAAATGCTTGATTGGCTGTGAATGTTTGCCAAGTGTCACTATTAGGTAATAATACACTGACATTACCTTGTTGAATTTCCATCAATTCTTCTTCAACTGTTGAAAAAGTGTATTCTCCGGGCATCATAATACCTAAAGTTTTTACAGAGGCATCGGCAAAGGTCACTTTTCTGCTCGTTACTTGGCCATCGAAATAAATATTTGCTACTGCTAAAATCGTAACATTGTTAAATTCTTTCATTAAATTTCCTTACTTTATATTTAGCTATATTGAATGCTAGCAAGTATAAAAGCGATATGGGCTCAAAATGCCGATACCGCTTCTTGGTGGTGACTAATCATTTGTGATTAACTATTAGTTATTAGCTTCAACAATACGTTTCATATCCGTCATGTAACCGCGTAATTTCTTACCCACAACTTCTACTTGATGACTACGAATGGCTTCATTCACTGCGATTAAACGGACATTATCAACACCATTATCAGTTGATGACAGACCTTCACCTAATTGTTCTAATGTCAGGTTGTTAGCGTAATCGGTAAGTAAAGGTACTGCTGCATGCGTGAATAAATAATTGCCATATTCAGCCGTGTCAGAGATTACCACGTTCATTTCATAAAGCTTATTACGGGCGATACAGTTAGCAATCAACGGTGTTTCATGTAGCGACTCATAATAAGCCGACTCTTCAATAATACCTGCAGCAACCATAGATTCAAAAGCGAGTTCTACACCGGCTTTAATCATGGCTACAATGAATATACCTTTGTCGTAGTATTCTTGCTCGCTGATGTCTGTTGCACAATCCGCTGCTAATTCAAATGATGTTTCTGCCGTTTCTGCACGCCATTTAAGTAGGTTTTCGTCGTCATTAGCCCAATCTGCCATCATCGTTGAAGAAAAATGACCTTCAATGATATCGTCCATATGCTTTTCAAATAATGGACGTAAGATGACTTTTAGCTCTTCAGCCATATCAAACGCTTTTACTTTTGCTGGATTTGAAAGTCGATCCATCATGTTGGTAATGCCACCATGCTTTAAGCCTTCGGTGGTGGTTTCAATGCCGTATTGTAATAATTTACGTGCGTACGCTGCATCCATACCTTGTGCGATTAGCTGTTTGTGTCCTAATACTGCGGCTGTTTGCAACATGCCACAAAGAATTGTTTGTTCGCCCATCAAATCAGATTTAACTTCAGCGATAAACGATGACTCTAAAACACCGGCTCGATCACCGCCGGTAGCTGAAGCATAAGCTTTAGCGATGGCCAGACCATTACCTTGTGGGTCGTTTTCAGGATGTACAGCAATCAGTGTTGGCACGCCAAAACCACGTTTGTATTCTTCACGTACTTCCGTACCTGGACACTTAGGAGCGACCATAACAACAGTAATATCAGGACGAATTTGCATGCCTTCTTCAACAATATTAAAGCCGTGCGAATAAGATAACGTTGCGCCTTTTTTCATTAATGGCATTACCGCGGTAACCGCAGAAGTATGCTGTTTGTCTGGAGTTAGGTTCAACACTAAATCAGCTTGTGGGATTAATTCTTGGTAATTGCCAACAGTGAAACCATTTTCTGTGGCCCATTGGTAAGATTGGCGTTTTTCTGCAATGGCAGCGTCACGCAAAGCATAGGAGATATTCAAACCAGAATCGCGCATATTTAAGCCTTGGTTAAGGCCTTGAGCGCCACAACCGACAATAACGATATTCCAATCTTTAATGAAATTACAACCATCACTGAATTCTTCGCGTTGCATAAAGCGACATTTGCCTAATTGCGCTAGTTTTTCACGCAAACTTAAAGTATTGAAATAGTTACCCATCTTGCTCTCCTGTACTTGGCTACTGGCCAAGAAAATATAATGATTTGGTCGGATTGTTGACCTTGAAAACATCATAGCTAAAAAACACCGTTGCTTAAAATGATATATTTGCATTGTAGTGTTGCATTATTTGCAATACCATTTGGTTTGTTACTCAATTGAAGGAACTGGTGTGGAATTAAAGTCTTTGCGTATGTTTGTCGATTTAGCGAAATCATTGCACTTTGGTAAAACTGCTGAGCTACATCATGTCAGCCCTTCAACGTTAAGCCGTGTTATTCAGCGTCTAGAGCTTGAAGTTGGTGATTCGTTATTGCACCGAGACAATAGAACCGTGGTGTTAAGTGAGGCGGGTAAGCAATTTTATCAGTTTGCTCAGCAGCAGCTAGAGCAATGGCAATTACTGAAACTTTCATTGAGCCAAAAGCAAGCTGACCTTCAAGGTAAGCTACATATTTTTTGTTCTGTGACGGCAGCTTATAGTCATTTACCGCCATTGCTAGAACGCTTTCGTCAGCAACATCCGATGGTCGAAATTATGTTAACGACCGGCGATGCGGCGGATGCGTTAGAGCAAGTTGAAAAGCAAGCGGTTGATTTTGCTATTGCCGCCAGACCAGAGCAATTGTCGAGGATCTTTACTTTTCATCACCTCGCTGAGATCCCGTTAGCGGTTATTGCGCCGACCATGGTTTGTCGAGTTCAGCAACAAATCCAGCAAGACTTTCTTTGGTCTGATGTGCCGATCATTTTGCCGGAGCATGGTCCTGCAAGAAAACGTTTCGAGTACTGGTATCGTAAAAAACAACAAGGTAAAGCCAATATTTATGCGACGGTTTCAGGTCACGAAGCACTGGTTAGTATGGTGGCTTTAGGTTGTGGTGTTGGTATCGTGCCGCGTGTAGTTGTTGAAAACAGCCCAGTGAAAGACCGCGTGCAATATTTAGAAAACGCCGGAGAAATAGCGCCTTTTGACCTCGGTGTTTGCTGCTTGAACCAGCGAAAAGAACAGCCATTAATTCAAGCATTTTTCGATGCAATTAAATAACTTATTAGCATTGGTATTATATCGCGTCAGTCAAATGGCGTAATATTCTATCCATAGCACGATAGGATAAAGCCTCGATTAAATGCTTACGCTCAATATGCTCAACCGACTCCATGTCAGCAAGTGTTCTCGCGATTTTAAGTATTTTATGATGCGCTCTAGTCGACAAATTGAGCTTTTCAATCGCGAGTTCTAAAAATTCATTATCATCAGCTGACAGTTGACAGAAGCTTCTAACTTCAGCACTTCCCAGCTGAGCATTCGCTTTACCTTGACGTGATATTTGCCTTTGGTGGCAAATACTCACCCGTTTTTGAATGGTACGGCTAGACTCCCCTTTGCCTGTGTCATTAGCCCACATACCTCTTGGCAATCGTGTTACTTCAATTTGAATATCAATACGATCAAGAAAAGGCCCGGAAAGACGGTTAAGATAACGTAATACTTGCTCTGGCGTACTACGTTTGTCATTGTAAAACCCTGTCGGACTAGGGTTCATGGCAGCGACAAGTTGAAATTGTGCAGGGAATGTTTGTTTGAGCAGAGCACGCGAAATCGTCACCTCACCGGATTCCATGGGTTCACGTAGTACATCGAGCACTTTGCGTTCAAACTCGGGTAATTCATCAAGAAAAAGTACGCCATTATGGGCCAATGAAATTTCACCGGGTTGCGGATGACTGCCGCCACCGACTAGCGCTGCCGATGATGCGGTATGATGTGGAGCACGAAAAGGTCTTGTTAGCCATGATTCAGGGTTGATATCTTTATGGCAAATAGACTGAATTGCAGCACTTGATAATGCTTCTTGCTCGGTCATGGGCGGTAAAATACCGGGCAGTCGACTGGCGAGCATAGTTTTCCCTGTGCCTGGCGGGCCAATAAATAAAAGATTATGGCCACCGCTAGCGGCAATTTCTAATGCTCTTTTCGCTAACGGCTGTCCAACGACATCGGCAATATCGTGCTCACTTTTGGTTTCGTACTCCTGTATGGTTTTGGTGGCAATAAGCGGTAAACTTTTTTGCCTTAAAAAATGGGGAAATAATTGACTTAAATGAGACAAACTCAATATTTTTACTTGCGGTACCCAACTCGCTTGTTCGGCGTTGTCACTCGGAATAATCAATGTACGGCCACTTTGTTGACAAGCCATAGCCATGGGGATTTCGCCAATAATTGCTCGTAACTCGCCTGATAAAGCAAGTTCTCCGGCAAATTCATATTGGCTTAAATCTGTTTCTGGTAGTTGTGCCGCGGCGACAAGAATGCCGATAGCGATGGGCAGATCGAAGCGACCGCCTTCTTTCGGTAAATCTGCTGGTGCTAAATTTACGGTGATACGTTTGGCTGGAAATTCGTAACCGCAATTGATAATCGCGCTCCGCACACGATCTTTTGCTTCTCGAACTGAAGTTTCAGGTAAACCAACAATATTAAATGCGGGTAAGCCATTGGCTAAATGCACTTCTACTGTGACTAACGGGGATTCGAGTCCGACACGAGCTCGGCTGAAAACACAGGCTAAGGCCATAAAAATCCATTTTTATTTTCACTAAGACTGTGTCCAGTGTAGTTACTGAATAACTTTTGCGCGAAAAATAAGCTAACAAAATTGTCAGTAATAACAAAGACTGTACCGTTAAGACAAAAAAGACTCGTAAAAACACTTGCGCTTGATATTAGAGCTATGGTACTAATTTAAATAGGCTGGAAACAGCAGAACTAAAACTTATAAACTTACAGAAAATACTATTAAATATGCAAAATTATAGCTTAGTGATTATTGAAATTCTCGTCGTGGTGATTATTAAATCGTCGCGGGGGTAATTGTTGAGCTAAAGAAAATTAAAAAATCTTAAAATAACAAACCCCCCGCTTCGAAAGAACCGGGGGGTTTGTCGTTTATAAACTATTTAAATCGCGCAATGCGCATTATCTATCATTGGGAGAATACTTACTAAATTACAAAAAGAGTTATGCATTCTCATAAAAGTGAATGGTTAATGAATAAACAGTAATTTAAAAGTAAAATAAAAACATGACAACTGATAAAAAATTAACCGGCGGCGGCTTATTATTTAACGTGCTAGAGCAGCATGGCGTTGAGCATGTTTTTGGCTACCCAGGTGGGGCAATAATGCCAATCTACGATGCGTTATACGATAGTGATGTTGAACACTTTTTATGTCGCCATGAGCAAGGTGCTGCTTTCTCTGCTGTTGGCTACGCTAGAGCATCGGGTAAAGTAGGTGTTTGTTTAGCAACATCAGGGCCAGGTGCAACTAATTTGATCACAGGCCTTGCTGATGCGTTAGCTGACTCTATTCCTATTGTTGCTATAACGGGACAGGTAGCGACTGCGTCGATGGGCTCTGATGCTTTTCAAGAAATAGACATTTTTGGTTTATCGCTGGCGTGTACTAAACACTCTTTTCAAGTGACTGACATTAATGATTTAGCTCAAGTTTTGCATGAAGCGTTTGCCATTGCGCTTGAAGGTAGGCAAGGACCGGTATTAGTTGATATTCCTAAAGATATTCAACTAGCAGAAGTCAACGGTTGCTTAGATGATTTAGTTAATCTAGAGAATAAAGTGAAGTTGCCACCGGCTAATGTTGGTAGTGCTATTGCATTACTTAATCAAGCTAAACAGCCTGTTTTATATGTTGGTGGTGGTGTTGGTATGGCCAATGCTATTGATGAATTAAGAGCTTTCGCCGAAATCACAGGTGTGCCGAGTGTTTCTACTCTTAAAGGCTTAGGGGCGGTGAACCCTGAAGATGAAAATTATTTAGGCATGCTTGGTATGCACGGTACTAAAGCAGCAAACTTAGCGGTTCAAGAGTGTGATTTATTAATTGCGGTCGGTGCACGTTTTGATGACCGAGTGACCGGTAAATTAAATGAATTTGCTCCGCATGCGAAAGTTATTCATTTTGATATCGATACTGCGGAAATAAATAAACGCCGCGTTGCTGACGCTGCAATATTAGGTGATTTAAAGGTTAATTTACCGGCTTTAGCTATTCCATTATCTATCGGGCCGTGGCAAGAAAAATGCCAGGGCATGAAAACGGATTTTGCATGGGATTATAACCACCCAGGCGAGACAATTTTTGCCCCTGCAGTATTAAAAGAAATTAGCGATAATATGCCAAAAAATACCTGCGTAACTACCGATGTTGGTCAGCATCAAATGTGGGCTGCACAGCATATGTTATTTGATGATCCAAGCAACTTTTTAACCAGTGGTGGCATGGGGACTATGGGCTTTGGTGTGCCGGCGGCTGTTGGCGCACAAGTGAGCCGCCCAACCGACTGCGTTATTGCGGTTTCGGGGGATGGTTCATTTATGATGAATGTGCAGGAGCTTTCAACCATTAAGCGCTTTCAATTACCCGTAAAAATAGTCCTTATTGATAACGCTAAGCTTGGCATGGTGCGCCAATGGCAAGACTTGTTTTTTAATGGTCGCTTAAGTGAGACTGATTTAGCTGATAACCCTGACTTTGTGATGCTAGCAAATGCCTTTGATATTAAAGCAAAGTTAATTACTAATAAGTCAGAAGTTAGTGCTGCCATTGAAGAAATGCTGGAACATGATGGACCTTACCTACTACAAGTTAAAATTGATGCCCAAGACAATGTTTGGCCACTAGTGCCACCGAATACCGCGAACGATAAAATGATGGAGAGTACTTAATGAATAACTATCAATTAATGATCAAAGCGGACGATAAGCAGGTGGTACTTGAGCGCATTCTACAAGTGGCTCGTTATCGTGGCTTTTTAATCAGCGGTATAAACGCGAGAGTGAATACAGGTACGAGTATCGGCACGATAGAATTATTGGTCAGAAGTGAGCGCCCGATTGAACTTTTAGTCGATCAAATTAATAAACTGATCGACATCAAAGAAGTCACGGTAGACAATAGCGCATCACAGCAGTGCAACGCATAATGCTGGGTTAAAACCTACGACAACAAGTAACAAAAATCAAATCAGAAAATGCGGAGGAATTCGGCATTATTTGATTGAGATAAAATCAAAATTTAGGAATAAAAATGGCTAAAGTTAATGCAGAACTAATTTGGTTTAACGGTGAACTCATGCCGTGGCAAAACGCTACAGTACACGTAATGAGTCATGCACTACATTACGGCTCTTCAGTATTTGAAGGTATCCGTGCTTACAATACCCATAAAGGTACATGTATTTTCCGTTTAGAAGAGCACATTAAGCGCTTATTTGAGTCGGCAAAAATATATCGTATGAACATTCCTTTTACCGAAGCTGAAGTGGTTCAAGCGTGTAAAGATGCGGTAGCAAAAAATAATTTAAAATCAGCCTATTTACGTCCGTTGGCATTTTTAGGCGATATTGGTATGGGACTTCGTCCACCAATCGATGCCGTAGCCGATGTGATGATCGCAGCATTTAGCTGGGAAGCATATTTAGGTGCTGATGCTATTGAAAACGGCGTTGAAGTCGGTGTGTCGAGCTGGAACAGACTTGCTCCGAACACCATGCCTACAGCAGCCAAAGCTGGTGGTAACTACTTGTCTTCACAACTAATCTCTACGGAAGCTGCTCGTCATGGCTATGCAGAAGGTGTGGCTTTAGATATCAATAATATGGTGAGTGAAGGCGCTGGTCAGAACTTATTTTTAATTCGTAAAGGTGTACTTTATACGCCACCAGGTACCGCTTCAATTCTCCAAGGTTTGACTCGTGATACTGTGTTTTTCCTTGCTAAGCAATTAGGTTACGAGGTACGTGAAGAGCCAATTTCTCGCGAATCTTTATACCTAGCAGATGAATTTTTCATGTGTGGTACTGCGACGGAAGTTGTTCCGGTGAAATCAGTAGATGGTATTGTCGTCGGTAACGGTTCTCGTGGTCCGATTACTGAAGCTATTCAAGGTGCCTTTTTTGGTATTTTTGATGGTACTACTACTGTACCAGAAGGTTGGTTAGACCCAGTTTTATAGGTCTAAATAATGCTTTTTCGCTAAATTATCGTTGGAAGTGCGACTTATAATTATAAGTGATGTGCTTCTAGCGCTAAATTTAGCTGTATTAACAGCAAATTAGATTAGCGGTAAACAATGTAATGAGTACCGCATTATTTTTAAAACATATTTTCAAAGAACATTTTTACAATGCAGTAGAAATACATTGTAAAAGCATAGCCAGTTAGTATTTTTTAAAAATAATTCAGCTCACAATTAATAATAATTTCAACGCACTTAGGAACTTTGTCATGCCAAAATTACGCTCAGCAACTTCTACTCAAGGCCGAAATATGGCGGGCGCTCGTGCGCTCTGGCGTGCAACAGGTATGACAGATGGCGACTTTGGTAAACCCATTATTGCTGTAGTTAACTCATTTACTCAGTTTGTACCGGGTCATGTGCATTTAAAAGATATGGGGCAACTAGTTGCTGGCGCCATTGAAGAAGCCGGTGGTGTCGCAAAAGAATTTAATACTATCGCAGTAGATGATGGTATTGCCATGGGTCACAGTGGCATGCTTTACAGTTTGCCTTCTCGTGACTTAATCGCAGACTCTGTTGAATATATGGTTAACGCCCATTGTGCTGATGCCATGGTTTGTATTTCTAACTGCGATAAAATTACCCCTGGTATGTTAATGGCGGCAATGCGCTTAAATATTCCGGTTATTTTTGTTTCTGGTGGCCCAATGGAAGCCGGTAAAACCAAACTTTCTGATCAAATTATCAAACTTGATTTAGTGGATGCCATGATCCAAGGTGCTGATCCTAAAGTGTCTGATGCACAATCGGATCAAGTTGAACGTTCTGCTTGTCCTACGTGTGGTTCATGTTCGGGAATGTTTACCGCAAACTCGATGAACTGTTTAGCCGAAGCATTGGGCTTAGCTCTGCCGGGTAATGGCTCTATGTTGGCCACTCATGCTGATAGAGAACAGTTGTTTTTAGATGCAGGTAAACAAATTGTCGCGCTGACTAAACGTTATTATCAAGATAATGACGAATCGGCACTTCCTCGTAATATTGCAAGCAAAGAAGCTTTACACAATGCGATGTGTTTGGATATTGCCATGGGTGGCTCAACGAATACGATTTTGCATTTATTGGCTACCGCACAAGAAGCTGAAATAGATTACACCATGGAAGACATGGACAAACTATCACGTATTGTACCGCAGCTCTGTAAAGTTGCACCATCAACGCCAAAGTATCATATGGAAGATGTACATCGCGCCGGTGGTGTCATCGCTATTCTAGGTGAATTATCACGTGCCGGTTTATTACATACCGATGTACCCAATATTTTTGGTACTACGCTCGCTGATGTTATTGCCAAGTATGATATTAAAGTTACTGATGACGAAGATGTGAAAAAGTTCTACCGTGCAGGCCCAGCTGGTATTCGCACTACTAAAGCGTTTAGCCAAGATTGTCGTTGGGACACCTTGGACGATGACAGAGCTAATGGCTGTATTCGTAGTCTTGAGCATGCTTTCTCAACCGAAGGCGGTTTAGCAGTACTTTCAGGTAATATTGCTGTAGACGGTTGTGTGGTTAAAACGGCGGGCGTTTCTGATGATAATTTAGTCTTTACTGGCCCTGCGCATATTTTTGAAAGCCAAGACGCTGCAGTCGCGGGTATTTTAGATAAAAAAGTTGTGGCAGGCGAGGTTGTGGTTATTCGTTATGAAGGGCCTAAAGGTGGACCAGGTATGCAAGAAATGCTTTACCCAACCACTTACTTAAAATCTATGGGCTTAGGTAAAGCATGTGCTTTGCTCACTGATGGTCGTTTCTCTGGTGGCACCTCAGGTTTATCTATTGGTCATGTGTCACCTGAAGCGGCTGATGGCGGTACTATTGCACTCGTAGAACAAGGCGATATCATTCATATTGATATTCCTACGCGTGAAATAACCCTACAAGTATCGGCAGAAGAACTTGCAGCGCGCCGCGTAGCAATGGATGCGAAAGGCAAACAAGCTTGGAAGCCCCTTGATCGTGTACGACCTATCAGCTATGCACTTAAAAACTATGCAATGTTAGCAACGAGCGCTGACAAAGGTGCTGTGCGTAACCGTGACTTACTTGATGGCATCGAGTAACGGAGAAATATAATGACTGAAGCTGAACAGCAAGCCTTAGTGCTTGCTAAAGCAACGCAAGAACAAGCACTTGATTACTTGCGAAGAATATTATTAGCACCGGTTTATGATGTTGCCATTGAATCTGACTTAACGACTTTAACTAAATTATCTGCTCGTTTAGGTAATCAAATATTCCTTAAACGCGAAGATCAGCAACCTGTGCATTCTTTTAAATTGCGCGGCGCTTATAATAAATTAATTAACTTGTCAGAGCAGCAATGTTTACATGGCGTCATGGCCGCCTCTGCGGGTAATCATGCGCAAGGGTTGGCATTGGCAGCACATAAGCTAGGTATTAAAGCGACGATCGTTATGCCGATCACTACGCCCGATATCAAAGTAGATAACGTTAGACGTTATGGCGCGGA
Organism: Cognaticolwellia sp.; assembly: GCA_049642265.1. Lineage (GTDB taxonomy): Bacteria > Pseudomonadota > Gammaproteobacteria > Enterobacterales > Alteromonadaceae > Cognaticolwellia. The sequence continues at coordinate 43,722 of JBAROR010000117.1, forward strand.
AGTACGCTTAGTGGGTAAGAGCTTTAATGAAGCGCAGCAAGCTTCTGTGGAATACGCTAAAGCTGAACATAAAACCTTGATTCATCCTTTTGATGACCCTGATGTTATTGCGGGTCAAGGCACCGTGGCTAAAGAACTATTACAGCAGCGCCCTAATATTGATGTGGTTTTTGTGCCTGTTGGTGGCGGTGGTCTATTGGCTGGTATAGCGGTGTATTTAAAGCAACTACAGCCAAATATTAAGGTTATCGGCGTTGAAGCTGAAGATTCTGCTTGTTTAAAAGCAGCATTAAGCGCAGGAAAACCAGTTGATTTAGCACAAGTGGGATTATTTGCTGACGGTGTGGCGGTTAAGCGTATTGGTGAACACACGTTTGATTTGATCAAACACTATTGTGATGAAGTTATCACCGTATCTACTGATGAAATTTGTGCGTCGATAAAAGATATTTTTGAGCAAACTCGGGTGATTTCTGAACCTGCTGGGGCATTATCACTAGCAGGGTTACAAAAGTATTGTCAGACTAGTCAAGGTGATGAGTCATTGGTTGCTATTCTTTCTGGCGCGAATATGAACTTTCATACCTTACGTTATATTTCTGAGCGTTGTGAGTTAGGCGAACAAAAAGAAGCGGTTTACGCGGTTAAAATTCCAGAAGAAAAAGGCAGCTTTAGAAAGTTTTGTCATGCCCTTTCGGGTCGGGTTATCACTGAATTTAATTACCGCTATGCTGATAAAAATGAGACGTCATCATCAGCGAAAGCTAACATTTTTGTTGGCGTTCGACTCGGTGGTGAAGCTAATGATCGAGAGCAGTTAACCGAAAGTTTGCAGCAGCAGAATTATGAGTTAACTGATTTTACCGAAAATGAACTGGCAAAGCTGCACGTTAGATACATGATCGGCGGTAAAAACGAATTATCAGCACAGGAACGTATTTTTCGCTTTCAATTTCCAGAATATCCAGGCGCATTGGAAAAGTTTTTAGACACCCTTGGTGAACATTGGAATATTACTTTATTTCATTATCGCAACCATGGTGCTGCGTTTGGCCAAGTGCTAGCTGGCTTTGAAGTCAAACCAGCGCAGGAAAAGGATTTTTTCAGCCACCTCGAAGCCTTAGGCTATGAGTGGCAAGAAGAAACGGCTAATAAGGCTTATCAAACCTTTCTGACCTAAATGTTAATATTTTGTTATGAAAAAGCAGCTTTAAGCTGCTTTTTTTATGAAATGCTTTATCTTAATGTCGCCAAGCAGAAACGTTAAATAGAAAAATTATAATAAAAGGATGTTTTATGTCAGATTTGTCCCCCGATTTACAAAATTCAGCAGCTAGCTTTGAGCTTAAAAATCTAACGCCGATCACGATTAAACAACGACTTGTCGCGATGGACATTCTTAGAGGTTTAGCATTAATTGGTATTCTACTGATGAACATAGAGTGGTTTAACCGTGCTATTTCTAGTTTAGGTAGCCAAGATACAAGCTTAAGTGGCTTAGATCATGCTGTAGGTTGGCTGATACGTTGTTTTGTTGAAGGTAAATTTTATACGCTATTTTCACTATTATTTGGTATGGGTTTTGCCGTTATGTTGATCCGAGCTAAGGAGGCAGAACGGCCTTTTGGGGCTTGGTTTTCACGTCGTATGATTGCCTTAATAGTTTTCGGTTTGTTGCATATGATTTTCTTATGGGGCGGAGATATACTACAAAGTTATGGTGTTGCAGGTTTACTATTATTGGCCTGGGTAACGTTACTTAAAAAACCACGTTTTGCTCAATATGATAATCCTAAGTCGTTTTTTAAGTTAGCTATCGTGTGGTTGTCAGTACCGATAATAATCAGCATCGTCAGTGCGATTGGCTTTGGGGTAAGCCATGATAATGATGCCTTGTTAGAACAATGGCATGAGGAAATAAAAGTCACTGAGCGAGTTGATGCCATTAATTTGGCAAACAAAAATAACTTAGCTAACGAAAGTCGTTTAAAAACCGCAGAAAATAACACTGAGTCAATAACAGATGAACTGACTAAAGCTGCGAATGGAGAGCCAGAGAATAAAGTAGCGAATAATTTAATGGGCATTGCAACCGATGATCTTGCCGAGGAAGATATTGAAGCATCCATTGCACAGTACTCAGCCGCAATTATAGAAATGCAGGCGCAAGCTATCGTAGAGCAACAGCAGGACATCCGTGCTGAGGAAGTCACTGAAAATACAGCTTTTACACAGGGTAATTATTGGCAAGCGACTGAGTTTCGCTTTGATTTTGCCTTATTTATGTTGGTGTTCATTATACCTTTTTCACTTACCGTACTTGTGCCGATATTTATTTTAGGTTACTGGTTAGTCTCCAGCGGCATTATGCAAAATTATCAACAGCATAGTCGTGCTTTTAATATTACAGCATGGCTTGGTATTGGTTTGGGCTTGGTGATAGAAACCAGTGGATTATTAGTGGCTCAGCATCCCGTGGCGAATCAAGTCGTTATATTGCAAGTCGTAGGTGAAGGGTTATTTTACGTGGGTCAATTAGTGATGAGTGCAGGTTATTTCGGTTTAATCATGTACTTACTGAGTGATGAAAAATGGCGTAAACGCTTTGCGATGTTTGCTCCGATGGGCAGAATGGCATTAACCAATTACATAATGCACTCTGTTATCCTAAGTACTATTTTCTATGGTTATGCGGGCGGCTATTTTGGTGGAATATCAAGGGCACCACAAATGCTGATCGTTTTGGCGATTATTATCTTCCAACTGCAGTTTTCGCGCTGGTGGCTAAATCATTATGCCTTTGGACCTTTAGAGTGGTTATGGCGTTGTTTGTCTTATAAGAAAATACAAACGATGCGAAAATCATAAAGTTATTGCGTATCAGGCCTTTATTATCACTGAAACTGATGATAAAAAGCTCATCAGAGGTATATTCAGGCCTGATAAAATAATTACTAAAGCGCTAGAATTTTAGCTTCTAACTCTGCAACTTTCGCTTCAACATCGCTCAATTTAGCCCGTGTTTTTATTAATACTTGTGTTTGTACATCAAATTCTTCACGAGTGACTACATCTAATTGTGACAACTTACGTTGTAAAACAACTTTAGTTTTATCTTCCATTTCATTAGCGAAGTCTTTTAATCCTGCAGGGATTGAATCAGTGACTTGTTTAGCTATTTCTTCTATTTTTTTAGCGTTAATCATTTCAATGCTCTTAATTGATAAGCGATGGCGTTATTGTAACCAATCCAAGCGCTATTGATAATGATATCTTTGTTAAAGCAGAGAAGAAATTGCTTTAGTTGCTGAAAGTTGATGTAGTCTTGTGAGAAAAGCAGGTAAAATCTATGGTCGATTTTATATCCATCAATTGAGTTAAACGCAGCAATGAAATTAAACCCAGGTCAAAATGAAGCAAAAAAATATGTTGATGGCCCTTGCTTGGTCTTAGCAGGAGCTGGCAGTGGCAAAACTGGGGTTATTTGTCAGAAAATAGCGTATTTAATTCAAAATTGTGGCTATAAAGCCAAGAATATTGCTGCGGTTACTTTTACCAATAAAGCCGCTCGTGAAATGAAAGAACGAGTCGTTAAAATGATGGATAAGTCTCTGACACGGGGCTTAACGGTTTGTACGTTTCACTCTTTAGGCTTGGATATCATTCGTAAAGAACTAAAAACGTTAGGTTATAAACCGGGCTTTACCTTGTTTGATGACCAAGACAGCTTAGCGTTATTGAAAGAATTAACCCAAGAGCAACTTGATGGCGACAAAGATCTGATCAGCAAATTACAAATGATGATTTCTAATTGGAAAAATGATTTGTTACTGCCAGATGAAGCCATTAAACAGGCAACTGATGCGGATGCACAGCTTTTTGCTGAATTTTATGCCATGTATCAAAAGCACATGAAAGCTTATAACGCATTAGATTTTGATGATTTGATCTTGATACCAACGCTATTAATGCGTAATTTTCCGGAAGTTCGTGCTCGTTGGCAGCAAAAAATTCAGTATATGTTGGTGGATGAATATCAAGATACGAATGCCAGTCAATATGAACTCATCAAGTTAATCACTGGCGAACAAGGTTTGTTGACCGTTGTAGGCGATGACGATCAGTCAATATACTCATGGCGTGGGGCTAAACCGCAAAACCTTGTGTTGTTAGGGCAAGATTATCCTAACCTCAAACTGATTAAACTTGAACAAAACTATCGTTCTAGTGGTCGTATTTTAAAATGTGCCAATATTCTGATTGCTAATAATCCTCATGTTTATGATAAAGCGTTGTTTAGTGAGCTTAATTACGGTGTTGAATTACGGGTACTGCAAACTAAAAATGAAGATCATGAGGTTGAGCGAGTAGTTGGTGAGTTGATTGGCCATCGCTTTTTAAATAAAAGTAAATTTAAAGATTATGCGATTTTGTACCGTGGTAATCATCAGTCGAGGTTGCTTGAAAAAGCACTGATGACCAACAGAATCCCTTATAAAATTAACGGTGGCACTTCATTTTTTTCACGTTCAGAAATTAAAGATATGATGGCGTTTTTGCGGGTATTGGTTAATCCTGACGATGATAATGGTTTTCTTCGTATTGTTAACGTACCACGTCGAGAAATCGGCCCGACAACACTCGAGAAGCTAGGCAGTTACGCTAACATGCGTCAAATTAGTATGTTCGCGGCAAGTTTTGAGCTAGGTTTAGAGCAACATCTTACTGGACGTGGTTTGGTGAGTGTACAGCGCTTTACCCGTTGGTTAGTGGAAACTGCTGATCATGCCGAGCGTGGAGATACTTCTGCCGTGTTACGCTCGATGGTGCGGGAAATTAACTATGAAGATTGGCTCTACGATACTTCTCCCAGTGCTAAAGCCGCTGAAATGCGCATGAAAAACGTTACGCAATTATTTAGTTGGGTAACGCAAATGCTTGAAGGAGAAGATGATGAAGAGCCAATGACTTTAGCACAAGTTGTTACTCGCTTAACATTGCGCGACATGATGGAGCGCAATGAAGATGAGGAAGATACAGATCAAGTACAATTGATGACATTGCATGCATCTAAAGGTCTAGAGTTTCCTTATGTTTTTCTTATTGGTATGGAAGAAGGCTTATTACCGCACCAAACCAGCATGGACGAAGGTAATGTTGAGGAAGAACGCCGCCTAGCCTATGTAGGTATTACACGAGCTCAAAAAGAATTAATTTTTACTTATGCCCGTGAGCGCCGTCAATATGGTGAAGTGTCTCGTACTGAAGCCAGTCGATTTTTGCATGAATTGCCTCAGGATGATTTAAGCTGGGAACTGACGCAAACGAAACAGAGCATAGAAAAAAAGCAGGCGACTGCAAAAATGGGTGTGGCAAACTTACGCGAGATGTTAAAGAAAAAATAATATAGACTATCATTTGTACAATTCGATTATCTATTTGAATTTTAAATTATAATTTTCTATATTACAGGCTGATAGTTAAACGAATATTTTTACAAAAAATAAATATTTTAGTAAGGATAAGACAATGATCAAGCGTTCTGCAGCAGAAAAGATGCTCCTTATATTAAGTGCATTCGCTGTTATCACTATTTCTCCATTTGTTTATTTACGATGGCTTGAAGGCGATTTTGTGATGGCCTTTATTGATGGCTTGATCGTGGTAATGATGTTTGCTTTCTTTATTTTTGTGTATCGTAGTAGAAAGGTTAATACGGCAAAAATTATATTGTCGAGCTTTTTGGCGATCTCTATCGTCACGATAGTTGCTATTCGTGGGCAATCACATTTGTTTTGGTTGTACCCTTGCATGATCGCCTTGTACTATATGTTACCAGCACGTCCAGCAGGTATTATATGCTTTATCGCGATTGCACTAATCGCTTTGATATTATTTCCAATTGTTAGCTCTTTAGAGTTTTTAACTATTACGTTTACATTATTTCTAACGGCTTCATTCTCTTATGTAATTTTTAATAATTATAGTAAAACCAATCATCAATTAGCATTGTTGGCGAGTATTGATCCTTTAACTTTATCGGGTAATCGTCGAGCGTTAGATAAGAAATTGACAAAAATTCTCGCGGACCAAAAAAGAACACCATCCAAATCCTCGTTATTGTTATTAGATTTAGATCATTTTAAAAAAATTAATGATAACTATGGACATGCTAATGGCGATCAAGTTTTGATTGAATTGGTCGATCTGATTAAAAACTTTACCAGACCTCTAGATTCTTTATATCGGTATGGTGGTGAAGAGTTTATTGTTTTGCCGTTAACCGTCGATTTGCTTGAAGCTAAATTGGTTGCAGAAAACTTACGGGAAAAAATAGCGCAATCAAAATTTGCCAATGATATATCAATAACGGTTTCTATTGGTGTTGCAGAGTATCGCGCGGGGGAAACAGCTGAAGCATGGATTAGTAGAGCAGATGCAGCTTTATACTTAGCAAAAGACTTAGGACGTAATAGAGTCGTTATAGAAACAGAAGTAGCCGTAACACAAGCAACATAGCTAGCAGCCGTACCTACGTTCTCAATATGCTAAATTTAATGAATTTTTGCGGTTTAACTCAAAAGTTAGTGTTGGATAGTAAAACAATAGCACTCAACTTATATGCCTGAAACTTGAAACTTGAAACTTTAGCTTTAGCTTTATAACCGCCATTTTTAATATCTTGTATTCGTTACTTAATATTTTCACTCGAGTACGTTCTACCCCCACTTTGATAAGAGTTTATAAATCATATTTTGTTAAAATTTGCTGATAAACACCTGATTTTTTAATTGCTGCTAATGCAGTCGCTAGCCGTTCAATTACTTCATTAGGTGTTGTTAAGCCCGTGGCGATATATAGTTCTGAGGGGAAATTGGGTAAAGATAAGTAAGGCGTTATCTCATTCGAATCAAAGCCCGATTGCTTTATTTCACGATCTAATGCCATATAATTGGTTAATACCAAATCTATTCTTTGATTAAAAAGCATAGCCCATAAGTGCTTGCTGGTGACGCTTAGCGACAAGTTTTCTTTTTCAGAGAAACCATTTTCATGTAGGAAATTATCTGAATGATACCCTCTTATTGTGCCAACGATATAGGGCTTTGCACTCTCAAGTGAGAGTAATTTAATATCTTGACGATTTTTTAAGCCAACAAGTACCGCAGTGCTTTTATATGTCTGTCCAACCCATTGAAATTTTGCTTCACGATTAGGTGTTTTTAACATGGAAAACATAAAAGTGTTTTGCTGAGTTTGCGTATTTTTATAAACACGTGCGAATGGCTGTATTTCAATCTTTCCGGGCAGTTCTGCTTTATCTAGTATGGCTTGTACCACCTCAACTAAAGCACCGCTGACATGGCCATCACTGTTAATAAAATGATACGGAGGTAACTCTTCGGCGACAAAGATTAAAGGATTACCCTGAGTATAGCTACAGAGTGCAGTAGATGAGTACAAGGATAAGAATATAAAAGAAAGATAAACCTGTCTGATATTGGTCATAAGGTAACTATTGATAACTGCTATTGCACACAATATAACGTAGCGAGAGGGAGAGGTAAATGTTTACGGCGGCTTAAGTATTAATCGCTAGTGTAGATGAGTTAGCTAGGCCGGATTATCAACCTAGCTAAGTTGTACTACTCTTTAATTTCTTTGATAACTTGTTGATTTTTTAGATGTAAACCATTAAAAAACTTCAACAAGGTATCATCGTTACATACACGATAATTTTTGTGCTCAGGCTTACGGAAAAAAGCACTTAGTTCATGTTTGCTTAAGGTTAATTCTGCAGAGTCGAGTAAAGCAATAATTTCGTCAGCTTTTAATGCCAGTGCAATCTTCACTTTATTAAAGATAATATTGTTACTTATCGTTTGATCTAACTGAGCTTGTGCACCTTCTTTTACTCCGCGTAGTTCTATGATCAGGCCATCAAGAAAGCTTGCTAAAACATTATCCGCGATACGGCTAAAAGCACTTTCGCCATTTTTACGAAGAAAATTGTCAATTTCATCTGTAGTTTTTGGACATTCAGCTAGCTGAAAAATAGCGACCGTTTTTTCATTGTTAAGGCTAAAAATATAACGAATATGTTGTAAAACTTCGTTGTTAGTCATGTTTTTTCCTGTTGAATTCGTTTGTTTCTATTACGTAAACTTAGTGCTAAGCGTTAGTTTTATAACGTCATTAGGTAAAGCTAATGGTTAAGCAGATAGCGATTGTGGCAATAACGGCCAGTCTTATTATTTGCTTACTGTGTTGCTGTTGTTGAAGCTGCATTTTCTTCAGTGTCATTAATTGCTGTCGCTGGGCTTCTCGATTCGTTTTTAAGTAATCGTAGACCAGATCCGGTATTTCCGGCAGCTTTTCATTCCAAAATGGCAAGTTGTCTTTTACTTTATTAAAAACAGCTTTAAGACCCATTTGCTCTTTGACCCAGTTTTCTAAAAACGGTTTAGCCGTTTGCCAAAGATCTAAGGCAGGGTAAAGCTGACGGCCTAAGCCTTCAATATAAAGTAGTGTCTTTTGCAGTAAAACTAGTTGTGGCTGCACTTCCATATTAAAACGGCGGGCGGTATTAAATAGGTTAACTAATACTTGGCCGAAAGATATCTCAGATAACGGTTTGTTGAATATAGGTTCACAGACCGTGCGAATGGCAAACTCAAACTCATCGACACTGGTGTCACTAGGTACCCAGCCTGAATCAACATGTAGTTGTGCTACTTTACGATAATCGCGGTTAAAAAAAGCTACAAAATTTTCCGCTAAATAACGCTTGTCTTCACGATTCAAAGTACCGACAATGCCGTAATCAATTGCAATCCAAGTAGGATCAGTTGGGTTGGTAGCATCGACAAATACGTTGCCTGGATGCATGTCGGCATGAAAGAAGCTATCGCGAAATACTTGTGTAAAAAACACCTCCACACCACGTTCCGCAAGTAGTTTCATATCAACATTTTTAGCATGTAAGGTCTCAACCTCACCGACACCAATACCGTATATACGCTCCATGACCATAACGCTTTTTGAGCAGTATTCGCTGTAAATTTCAGGAACATATAGTACTTTGTCACTATCATGACCTTGGCTAAAATTGCGTTTTAACTGAATGGCGTTACCGGCTTCACGATTTAAATCTAGCTCTTCTAAGATAGTCTTTTCATATTCGGCAACCACTTCAACAGGTCGTAAACGCTTACCGTCAGGTAGCCAACGAGCCACAATTTTTGCAAAAAGTGACATCACGTTGATGTCAGCTAAAATGGTTTCGGCAATGTTAGGTCGTAATACTTTTAATACAACAGCCTGTTCGCCATCACTTTTAAGTAAGGTGGCTGTATGGACTTGAGCAATAGAAGCAGATGCTAAAGGCGTTTGTTCGAAGTCTTTAAAGTGTTCAGCAAAAATTTCAGCACCGATAGCGGCAATAATAATTTTTTCCGCTTCTTTGCCAGAAAATGCAGGAACCTTATCTTGTAATAAGCTGAGTTCATTGGCAAAATCGTCAGGGAGTAAATCTCGGCGTGTAGATAACATCTGGCCAAACTTTACAAACACTGGCCCCAATGACTCTATAGCCAATCGAAAGCGTTGTGCCTTAGTTTTATCTTGATGTTTGTTTCGCAACCAAAATAATGAACGGCGGACTATTTTTATGTACCACGGTAGGTATTTTTTCGGTAAAAGCTCATCAAGCCCAAACTGAAGAAATGTTTTTACTATTTTGTATAAACGTTTACTACTCACCATAGAGCCTTATGATATTTTACTTGCGCGATTAATTAATTGATCAACACGTTCGCTTAACGTTGATACTTGTTGTGTTACATCTTCAACATTTTGACTAAAGTGAGTTATTTCGGCACCCGTAACCATCAGGCGTTTTTCATGTACTAACCATTCACTGGCATCTGCTTGAATTTGTTCAGTAACAAAATTCAGTTTATTTAAAAAATTTTGCCCCAGTCTTCCTAATTTATAGGCAGGGATATCACCAATACGTTTTGCTAGTTCACTTTGCCAATCAATATCAAGCGTCTGGGCAATCTCTGCAAAGCGCTGAGCTACTTTCAAATCGCCTTGGATATCAAGCTTGTCATTTTTAATTAAATCAGTCAGTTGCTGTTCTTTCTTTAGTTCTACCAGTGTACTGACACTGGTGATTAAACAGCAGTCGCTATGTTCATCGTTGGTGGTTACATGGATTTTTTCATGGCTAATCGTAAAGCTTAGTGGAAACGCTAACTCTGCAAGTTTCACTGTTAGCGTCTTCTCAGATAAAGGCTTTAATGCTAGCGTGCCATGCAAATTATAACGTAGAAACTGATTGATAACAGTTTCTAACACCGCACTTAGACTTTGAGCAAACATTAATTGCTGACTGAGATTTTGAGGCATAAGATTAAAATTTATAACCTTTATGCAATGCCACGACACCGCCAGTTAAATTTTTATAACTGGTTTGTTCAAAGCCGGCTGTATCCATCATTGTTTTCAGTGTTTCTTGATCCGGATGCATACGAATTGATTCGGCTAAATATTGATAGCTATCGCCGTCTTTAGCGACTAATTCACCCATTTTAGGTAAAATATTAAAAGAATAAAAATCGTAAGCTTTGTTAACTAATTCATGCTCTGGTTTAGAAAATTCTAATACTAATAAACGTCCACCAGGCTTTAGTACACGATACATAGAGCGTAAAGCCATGTCTTTATCAGTCACATTGCGTAAACCAAAAGCGATTGTAATGATATCGAATGTATTATCTTCAAATGGCAAATATTGAGCGTTTGCTTGCACGTATTCAATATTTTGCACTAAACCGCGGTCACGTAATTTATCGCGTCCAACATTGAGCATTGAGCTGTTGATATCCGCGAGTATTACTTTGCCTTCTCGGCCGACAAGTTGGGAAAATTTTGCGGTTAAATCGCCTGTGCCACCAGCTAAATCTAATACTTTATTACCAGGGCGCACGCCACTAGCATCGATAGTAAAACGTTTCCATAAACGGTGAATGCCAAACGACATCAAATCATTCATCACATCATATTGCTGAGCAACAGAATGAAATACGCTAGCAACTTTCGACTCTTTTTCATTTTTTTCGACAGTTTGAAAACCAAAGTGGGTAGTGGCTTCGTCGCTATTGTCGTGATTAGTCGGATGATTTTGATCGGATGCAGACATCATGGTTTCGCTTTTAACTAAAATTATTACTAGTTTACCGTATTTTTTTAGATTAATTAACACTTGAGATCAAGGTGGCAGATATTAATTTAATTGGTATCGCGGTCGGGTATAAATAAAGTGTTGGCACACGTTAATTTTTCTTGTTCGCCAAGGTGTTAAAAAATATTTTTCTATCGCTTTTTAAACGCTTAAATTAGTCGCTTTAAGCATTTGAATATTTTTCACGATTTGCTAACCATCGATTAATCAAGGCATTGGCTTGTTCTGGGTATTTTCGCCATATAAGGTGAGCATCTTGTTGTACTTCGGGTATTAAGTGAGCATCGCGTTGTAAGTCAGCAATTTTTAAATCTGCTAGTCCCGTTTGCTTAGTACCAAGTAATTCGCCTGGGCCTCTAATTTCTAGATCTTTTTGTGCGATAACAAAACCATCGTTACTTTCTCTCAGTACCTTTAAACGTTTAGTTGCGGTTTTGGTTAAAGGCGCTTTGTACATTAATACACAATGAGATGCCACTGAGCCTCGGCCAACACGGCCGCGCAGTTGATGTAATTGCGCAAGTCCTAAGCGCTCAGGGTTTTCTATCACCATTAAACTTGAATTAGGTACATCTACACCAACTTCTATAACAGTTGTTGCGACTAATAGGTCAAGCTCGCCGAGTTTAAAGCGTTCCATTACTGCCTGTTTCTCGTCAGCTTTCATACGACCGTGTACTAAACCAATTTTTAGCTCAGCTAATTGCGCTTGTAAATAGACAGCTGTATCTTCAGCAGCTTGGCATTGTAATACTTCGGATTCTTCAATGAGCGTACATACCCAATAAGCTTGACGTTTATCGTTTGTACAACCTTGTCGAATGCGTTCAATAACATCCTCACGGCGGCTGTCTGGCAATGCGATGGTGGTAATCGGTGTTCTGCCAGGTGGCAGCTCGTCAATTACAGAGGTATCTAAATCAGCATAAGCTGTCATTGCTAATGTACGAGGGATCGGCGTGGCGGTCATGATTAACTGATGTGGGTAATGCCCTTGCCAAGCGCCTTTTTCACGTAACGATAAACGTTGATGAACACCAAACTTATGTTGCTCATCAATGATAATGAGCGTGAGCTTATTAAATATTACTTGTTCTTGGAATAAAGCATGAGTGCCAATCACCATTTGCATGTCGCCGTTAGCGATGCCTTCTAACGCGGCTCTTCTTGCTTTTGCTTTGGTTTTTCCCACTAACCAGTCAACCGAAATATCGAGCGGTTCAAACCATTTTTTAAAATTAATGGCATGTTGTTCAGCTAGTATTTCTGTAGGTGCCATCAAAGCAACTTGAAAACCTTGTCCTAAAGCGGTGAGTGCAGCTAAAGCCGCGACTAAGGTTTTTCCTGAACCCACATCACCTTGTACTAAGCGCATCATAGGCATGTGCTTGAGTAGATCATTACGTAACTCTTTGGTAACTCTTGCTTGTGCCCCTGTTGGTGAAAATGGCAACGATGCTAAAAATTTTTTCTCAAGTTGTTCGTCTATTGCTAAAGAAACTGCCGGATGGACGTCGCTAGAGGCACGTAATTTTAACATGCTGAGATTATGGGCTAGGAGTTCCTCTTTAATCAGCCGAAGCTGTGCAGGATGTTTACCTTCTTCCATTAATACCACTGAGGTGTCTGGTGGTGGTCGGTGAATTAATGCCAGTGCTTCTGCTAAAGAATACTGCTGAAAGCTTATTTCTGCGGGTAACAGCTCTTCTACTTTGCCACGCTTTAAACGGATTAATGCTTGTTCTGTTAAATTACGTAAAGAAATTTGCCGTAAACCCTCTGTGGTTGAATAGACGGGTGTTAGCGTTTCTTCAGCAGGAGTTAAGGGTTGATCTTGTTCAAGTGTTTTATATTCAGGGTGCACTATTTCAAAGCTGCGCATCCCTCGATTAATCTCACCATAACAACGGATATGAATTCCGATAGCAAGCGCATTTTTTTGACTAGCAGAAAAATGAAAAAAACGTAGATTGATACTGCCGGTACCATCATTGATGGTGACTAACATCATTCTACGTTTACCTTGTATTATTTCATTTTGCGTTACTTCGCCAATAATATTGGTAAAAATGCCGGGCATAAGATCGCGAACAGCAGTCACTCGAGTGCGATCTTCATAGCGTAGTGGCAAATGAAAAAGCAGGTCTTGCACAGACACTAGGCCAATTTTTTCCAACTTACTTGCCATACCGGGTCCAACACCTTTTAAGGTGGTGACAGGGACTTTGGCTAAATTAGTTAAGGCTTCAATCTGGCGAGGCACGTTAGACTTCCTTGCTGTAAGTGTGACATTTATTGATTATAGCGACTACTCGTCGTCTATATTTTGCCAAGCACTTTGGGTCATTTGCATTTGTTGCCACCATTGCTCAGATGCAACAATTTGTCCTTCTTCATCTATTTCTGGATAGGCTAAACCTTTTCGTTGGCAGGCTTTGGCAAAAATAGGATGACCACCTTCAAATAATATACGTTGACGACGTTGGTGGCTTATTCTTGGTTGTTGATATAACCCTGCTGCTTGGCGCTGACGTTGAGCTTCATACAACACCACAGAACAAGCAACGGAAACATTTAATGATTGCACCATACCGACCATAGGTATAATGATATCTTGATCGGCCATTTCAAGCGCTTTTTCAGAGGCTCCAAATTTTTCTTGACCAAGAATAATCGCTGTTGGCTTAGTATAATCAATTTCACGAAAATCGACGGCGGTATCTGATAAGTTGGTCACCAGCACTTGCATGCCTTGTTTCTTTAATTCATTGATGGCGTCTTCAGTCTTACTGTAATCGTGAACATCTATCCAATTTTGACTGCCTGCAGCGCTACCACCAGAAAGGCGCATAGTTTCATTTTTCCATACCGCATGCACGTCGCTAACACCCACAGCATCAGCTGTACGCACAACGGCTGCTAAATTATGGGTTTTGTGTACACCCTCCATACATACCGTTAAATCAGGCTGGCGTTGATCTAACATATTGTTAATTCGTTGTAGTCTATCGGGCGTCATATAAGCGTTCTAAAGTTGGTTGAATTTTGGTGAGTCTTTAACAACTCACCGATAAAAATGTTACTACTCAGTATTAGCTGTAGTTTGGTAATTCCATAATGCCGTCAATTTCGATAGCAACATCTTTTGGTAATCTTGCTACTTGTACCGCTGCTCTTGCTGGATATGGCTGTTGAAAATATTGACTCATAATTTCGTTCACTGTCGCGAAATTCTCTAAATCTTGTAAAAATATATTCAGTTTTACCATGTCATTAATATTGCCACCAGCCGCTTCACATACCGCGACTAGGTTTTTAAACACTTGTTGAGTTTGTTCAGAAAAATCGTCAGAAATAATTTCCATAGTTTCTGGTACAAGTGGAATTTGCCCCGATAAGTATACGGTATTATTTACTTTTACTGCTTGGCTATATGTGCCAATCGCACTCGGTGCCAAATCTGTACTAATAATAGTTTTCATAGTTTTCCTAAGTTATTCTATTTGTTACGGACAACGCGTTGAACGTCACCCATGACTTTAATTTTTCTAATAATGTCGGCAAGGTGAACTCTGTTTCGACAGGTTATTTCTATATCAATGAGGTATAGCCCAGAATCTTTCTCACCAGAATTAAGCGAGTGAACATTAGACCCACAACGTGCAACAACATTTGTTAACATTGCCAAGGCGCCTTTATGATTGAGTATTTCAATACGCAATTTAGCGATGAAATCTCGATCAATGTCGGTATCCCATCTTACTGGGAACAAACTCCCTTGCTCATGGCCTTTATTATTGCGACAACCATGTTGATGTACCATTAAACCTTTACCAGGACTTAAATAAGCGAGAATAGAATCACCAGGAATCGGTCGACAACATTTTCCATAGCTAACCATCATGCCTTCAGTGCCTTTAATCGGCATTTTACTTTTAACAGCTGTTGGTTTTAACTCTGACTCTTCGATAAATTCATCTTTTAAGCGTTTAGCTATTCCGATGCTCAGTGCATTACCTAGACCTATATTGATCAATAGTTCATCAAGTGTTTTGTTACCGGTATCTTTAACTACCTGAGTAAGTTTTTCTTCATCTATATCTGCAAGTTTTGTCGTACCTAATGCATGGCTCAGTAAACGTTTGCCTAAAGCAAGTGATTCAGTTTGCTCTTGTGAACGTAAGTAGGTTCGAATTTGTAAGCGTGCTTTTGAGGTAACAACAAAGTTTAACCAAGTGGCATTAGGACGAGCGGCTGTAGAGGTTACTACTTCAATCGTCTGCCCTGAATCTAATGGTTGGCTAAAAGGAAAAGGTTTACGGTCAACTTTCACGCCGACACAAGAGTTACCGACATCAGTATGTACAGCATAAGCAAAATCGACTGCTGTAGCTCCCATCGGTAATTCAATAATACGTCCATCAGGAGTGAAAACGTAAATTTCTTCAGGGAATAAATCTGATTTTACATTTTCGATAAATTCAAATGAACTACCAGCACTTTGCTGAAGTTCTAATAAACTTTGCATCCAGCGACGGGCTTTCATCTGCGCTGTTGTGCCTGTATCTTCGCCGTCTTGCTTATATAACCAGTGAGCTGCAACCCCTTTATCTGCCATTTGATCCATATCGTGGGTACGAATTTGAATTTCAACAGGGATACCATGCGGGCCAATTAATGAGGTATGTAATGATTGGTAGCCGTTAGTTTTTGGGATGGCAATATAGTCTTTAAAACGAGACTCTATCGGTTTAAATAAGTTATGCGCAGCACCTAAAGCACGATAGCAGTCATCTATTTTATCACCGACGATAATTCTAAAGGCGTAGATGTCCATAACTTCATTGAACATTAGTTCTTTATTTTGCATTTTTCGATAGATAGAATAAAGATGCTTTTCTCGACCAATAACTTGTGCGGTAATACCACTTTCAGCTAGACGACTGGTGACTTCTTCTTGAATATTGTTGATGATTTCTTTACGGTTGCCGCGTGCTTGTTTTATCGCTGATTTTAATGCTCGAGCGCGCATAGGATATAACGCTTCAAAGCCGAGTACTTCCAGCTCATTTTTAACATCATGTATACCAAGACGATTGGCAATAGGGGCATAAATATCTAAAGTTTCACGGGCGATGCGTCGACGTTTATCTGGTCGTAATGATCCTAAGGTACGCATGTTATGGGTACGGTCAGCTAGCTTGATCAAGATAACGCGAATATCTTGCACCATGGCTAAAATCATTTTGCGGAAGTTCTCCGCTTGCATTTCTTCTTTATTATCGAATTTTAGCTTATCGAGTTTACTAACCCCTTCAACTAACTCTGCCACAGTATGACCAAAGAGTTCTGCTAGTTCATCTTTTGTGGTTTTAGTATCTTCAATCACGTCATGGAGCAAAGCAGCCATTAATGTTTCATGATCTAAATTCATTTTAGCGAGATTCAGTGCCACCGCGACAGGATGGGTTATATAGGGCTCACCACTGGAACGCATTTGGCCGTCGTGTGCTTCACGCGCGACAATATAAGCCTGTTTTAACAGGTCAATCTGTACTTTTGACAGATAACTCGATACGAGTTCTTTTAGTGGTTCAAAAAGGTACACCCAGTAATTCCTTAATGATGATGGTGATTCAGCGATTAGCGATAAGATTAGAATACGATTATTTTGTCGCTATGCCAATGTTTAAGCGCACTAGTAAGGATTTTTATTACTAATTCGGTAAAAAATGTACAGATAATAAAAAACGCGTAAATCACATTACTGTCATTTACGCGTTTTCAATGTTGCGACTAACGTTAAGTGTTAGTTAAAATTACTGGTTACCACCAACAATTGCTGCAACAGCTGCTAATTCATCAGAATCTTGTTTTACTTGCTCATGTTTATCTGAACGGTCCATTACTTCAGTAGTAATAAGGCCAGCTTCGATTTCACGTAAAGCAATTACTGTTGGTTTGTCATTTTCAACGTCAACCAATGGATCTTTTCCGCCCGTAGCAATTTGACGAGCACGACGAGATGCAATTAACACCAAGTCAAAACGATTACCGACTTTTTCTACGGCATCTTCAACAGTTACGCGAGCCATTTGGTCACTCCAACAATTAAATTTAT
>JBAROR010000119.1:0-6649 GCA_049642265.1 Cognaticolwellia sp.
ACGACACTACGCTTGAAAACATCTACCTAGAATTAGGTGATACTTATCGCTTAAACTCTCAGCTTAGACCATTAAACATGGAAAAAATTGAAGTTTCTGGCTATAAAATAGTACAACAATCAGGTGGCTCTAGCAGTACATTTGGCTCTGACACGATTGAAAATATGCCAAGCTTTAACCGCGATATTAAAGATATTGCGCGTTTAAACCCACTTGCCAGTATTAACGGCAATGGCGAGCTAACGTTTGCAGGTAGTAACCCTCGTACCAACGGTTTAACAGTTGACGGTATTGGTCAAAACGACGACTTTGGCTTGAACTTTGGTGGCTACCCTACTTCTCAGCCTCCTGTAGCACTTGACGCTATTGAACAAGTTTCTGTTGATGTATCTCCTTTCTCAGCTTCTAAAGGTAACTTTGGTGGCGGTACTATTAACGCAGTAACAAAGTCTGGTACGAATGAGTTTAAATTCTCTGGCTTTTATGAAATATCTACTCCTGAGATAGCTGGCGATGTTGATAATATTGTACAAGAAGACGATCTTGATGAGCTAGGTCATAAAACTTACTCTACAAATAAAGTAGAGCCGATTAAAACTGAAGAAAGATTTGGTTTTAATGTCGGTGGAGCGATTATTGAAGATGAACTGTTTTATTTTGTTAACTATGCAGAATGGTCAAGTGAATTAGATCTAGATTACGGCTTTGACGGTTCTGGTGCTTCAAATGAATTTAATACTTCTGAAGCTAACTATAATCGTTTCATTTCTATCTTAAATAATGAATATGGCTTAACTGATTCATTAGCCGGTGCGCCAGAAGATACAAACAAAAACTTGCTTGTTAAATTAAGCTGGAACGCAAGTGATGACCATCGTTTAGATTTCACTTATCAATGGCAAGACGACCAAGATGAGCGTAATTCTAGCACGGGCGGTGATAATATAGCCTTAGTTTCAAGTACTTATGCATACGTAACTAAGTTTAATAACTTTTCATCTAAGCTTTACTCTGATTGGAGCGAAAACTTTTCAACAGAAATTGGTGTGTCGTATAAAGATGTTACTTCTGATAGCGCAACTCGCTCTAACTTAGGAAGCATTACTGTTGAGGAAGACGGTCGAAATGGTCCTTCTTACAACTTTGGTACAGATCAATACCGCCATGCAAACCGTTCAGAAACACAAAACCTAACTTTTACGTTAGACGCTACGTATTTAATGGATGAGCATGAAATAAACTTTGGAGCTCAGTACGAGTCACTTCGTTTATATAACTTGTTTGCTCAAAACTCTCTTGGAACGTGGAAATTTGATAGCTTAGAAAATTTTGAAAACCGTGTGATTGGTTCTTATGATTTCTCTTATCAAAATGCTTACACTAATGATTCAGCTGATACAGCATATGATGTAAGACGTAACCAGCTAGCGCTTTACATAGAAGATACTTTTTATGTAGGTGATGATTTAGAAGTCACTGCAGGTGTTCGTTATGAGCGCTTATCATCTGATGATAAACCAACTCTAAATGAAAATTTTGCTAATACGTATGGCTTTACTAACCAAGAAAATCTTGATGGTCTAGACATTATACTTCCTCGTGTTGGCTTTAAGTACTACGTAACAGAAGCGCTTACTATTAATGGTGGTATTGGTCGTTTCCAAGGTGGTATTCCAAATGTTTGGTATAACAATTCATTCCAAAGTGATGGCATTACTTTAGTATCAGCACAAAACGATGTAATTAATGATTACTATGCAAATAACACAGCTGATATTACTCAGGTTCCTGATGAAATAAAAAATACATTAGAGCAAGGTGCAGGAAGTGTTGCGTATATCGACCCTGACTTTAAATTGCCTTCAAGCATTCGTACTCAAATAGGTTTTGAATATGAGTTTGACTCTGAACTATTGGGTGATGGCTTTAAATGGCAAGCAGAAATTGCTTACCATAAAAAAGAGAATGAAGCGGTATGGCATAATTCGTCTATTAACCCAGTAGGCTTAGCTGCGGACGGCGAACGTATTATCAATCAAAGTATTTACAGTGGCGATAATGTTGACATAGAAATGACTAATTCATCGGATGATGGTCGTTCAATTATTATTTCAACGGGTATTGCTAAACAATGGGACAATGGCCTGTTTGTATCGGCAAGCTATGCTCACCAAGATGTTACAGAATCATCAGTAGGTTCAGCTTCTCAGGCAGAAGGTAACTATAAGCACAATATTACAGTAAATCGTAATGAAGATATTGCAGCACGTGGATTTT
The DNA here is from genome assembly GCA_049642265.1 of Cognaticolwellia sp. GTDB lineage: Bacteria > Pseudomonadota > Gammaproteobacteria > Enterobacterales > Alteromonadaceae > Cognaticolwellia. The sequence continues at coordinate 2,278 of JBAROR010000119.1, forward strand.
ACGAAGTTGAGCACAGCTTTAAAATTAACTTAGCATATAACACTGAATTTTTTGAAGGATACGCAACCAAGTTCAATGTTTATTTTGAACGTCGTTCAGGTCGCCCGTTTAGTTACACAATGAATATGTATAAAGATGAAGACTTAGGTGATACTAGTTCTTTATTCACTAATGGTGCTTACTTACCTTATATCCCTACAGGTGCTGATGATCCGAATGTAAACTGGGCTGAATCAGATATGACTTGGGCTGAGTTAGAACCGTTATTAGAGCGTGCTGGTATATCTCAACGTGGTGGGATTTTAGGTAAAAATACAGCAACGCAACCTTGGGTTACTACAATGGACGTTAGCATTAAGCAAGAAATACCTGGCTTTGCGGAAGGTCACACTGGTGAGGTTTATCTAATGATTGATAATTTCGCAAACCTTCTAAACAGCGATTGGGGTGTAGAAAAACGTTTAGGTTACTCTAACCAAACTATTTATGACTTTGGTGGTCTTGATGATCAAGGCAGATATAAAATAGACAACAGTTTTGGCGGTGCGGATGTGCGTAATTACTCGCAAATCAGTTCATCGTCGTCAGCTTGGCAAGCTAAAATTGGTGTGAGCTATAAGTTTTAATACCTAATAAAACATTACGCTTTATATTAGTTAAACCCATTACAACTTTGTAATGGGTTTTTTCATTTAAACTCCCTTTTTCATCTATTTGTCATAAATAGTATTTACTCTCTTTTACAACACGAACATTTCATTATTAACATTAATAATCCGTAGCATTAATCTATAAACATAAAAAACATTACACTTGTAGCTTATTTGTAAACATAAACTAATGTATAATATGTATAGATTTAGTACTGCATGAATTTGGTTCGTTTGTTTAGTGCAAACACTTTATAAATATAAAAAGTTTAATAAACCACATGGGAAAACAAAATGAAAATTCAACTTCGTAAAACAGCTCTATCACTCGCTATTGCAGCCTGTGTAGGCGTAAGTGGTGCTGCAATCGCCAACGAAACGTCATCGTCTGTTAAAGGTCAGATTACGGGTCCAAATGGTAATCCAGCTGTTGATACTCAAATTACAATTATTCATATACCATCAGGTTCAACAAAGACCGCAACTGTTAATGCACAAGGTAACTTCTCGACCAAGGGATTGCGTGTTGGTGGTCCTTATAAAATAATTGTTGATTCTGATACTTATCAAGATACTCAAGTTGAAGATATTTATTTAACGCTAGGACAAACTTACCCTGTAACCGTTGCTCTTCGCTCACAAGAAATGGAACAAATCATTGTAAGCGGCGCACCAATAAGCTCACAATCAGGTAGTACAGGTCCAGCTACATTTTTCACATTAGATGATTTAGAAAACAAGCCTGCAATTAATCGTGATTTAAAAGATATTATTCGCGCCGATCCTCGTATTTATATCGACGAAACAAATGCCGGTGCAATTAATTGTGGTGGTGGTAACCCTCGCTTTAATAGCTTAACGGTTGATGGTGTTCGTATGAACGATAACTTTGGCCTTAACTCAAGTGGTTACCCTACCGAAAGAATGCCTTTTTCTTTTGATTCTATTGCACAAGTTGCCGTAGAACTAGCACCATTTGACGTACAATACGGTGGTTTTACCTCTTGTAATATCAATGCAGTGACTAAATCAGGTACCAACGAATTAACTGGTGGCTTCTTCTATGATTATACTAACGACTCAATGTCGGGCGATTCCATTAAAGGTAATAAACAGCAACTTGGTGATTACTCAGAAAAGCGTTATGGTTTTAACGTTGGATTGCCACTAATTGAAGATACACTATTTTTATTTACCTCTTATGAAAAACTTGAAGGCGCACAAATATTTGCATATACCCCATTTGCGAATGGTCGAATTAATCAAGCAACTGTGGATCGTATAACCCAAATAGCTAAAGATAACTATAATTACGATGCTGGCAATATGACGCCTAGCATGCCTGTTGAAGATGAAAAAATATTAGTTAAACTAGATTGGAACATCAACAACGATCATCGTGCTAGTTTTGTGTATAACTATAATGATGGCTTTAGTTTAGCGCAGTCAGATGCTGATGCAAATGAACTCGCATTATCAAGCCACTTTTATGAGCGTGGCGCTGAGCTACAATCTTATGTCACCTCACTTTACTCTGATTGGACAGATAACTTTTCAACAGAAATGCGTATAGGTTACTCAAAATTAGATAACCGCCAAGACTCTTTAGATGCTGCTTCAGGATTTGGTGAATTCCGTATTGATACAGGTGATATAGATGTTTATCTTGGCCCAGATGATTCACGTCAAGCAAATAAACTCAAGTATGATAATTTATCTCTTAAACTAGCCGGTACATACTACTTAGAAGATCATGAGCTTTCATTTGGTTACGAACGTGAAGAGCTAGATGTATTTAACTTATTCGTACAGCATAATGAAGGTGAGTATCGTTTTAACTCTATCGAAGACTTTGAAAATGGTGTAGCGCGTGTTTATTATGGTAATGCTTCAAGTCATAACCCTGATGATGCAGCGGGTGAATTTAAGTACGCACTTAACACTCTTTACGCACAAGACAAGTTTGAGTTAATCGATTACGATGTATCATTCATTGTAGGTCTACGTTACGACTGGTATACCAGCGATGACAAGCCAACTCATAACCAAAATTTTGAAGATCGTTATGGTTTTTCTAATAGCCAAAACTTAGACGGTATAGATTTGTTACAACCGCGTTTAGGCGTTAACTGGATTTATAACGATCAGTTAGAACTTCGTGGTGGTGTCGGCTTATACTCTGGTGGTAACCCTAACGTATGGGTATCTAACAGCTATTCTAATGATGGTGTGCGTAATATTCAGGTAAACCAAAAAAACCTACAAATTTTAGGCCCTAATGCTATTGCATTTAACGGTAATGGTCAGCCTGGTTACGATATCCCACAAGACTTATTTGATAATGTTGGTCAAGGCGGTGCTGATGCAAGCACCAATGTAACAGACCCTAATTTTGAAATCCCTTCTGAGTGGAAATTCTCGCTAGGTGGTACTTATATTACCGAGAGTGAGTATGTATTTAATGTTGATTATCTATATACCGACAAACAAGACTCCGCAATTATTAGCAACCTGGCAAATGTAAAAAGTTCAGTAGCACCTGATGGCCGCCCTGTTTACAGTGATGATTTACATCCTCGTGAGTCTGATCTAATGCTAACTAATGTTAAAGGTGACGACGCATATTCACATGTTTTATCCATAGCAATGAATAAATCTTTTGATAACGGCATTGATTTAGCGCTTTCTTATGCTTATACAGTAGCAAAAGATGTGCATCCAATGACAAGCTCTGTTGCATTTTCTAACTACCATAATATTGCAGTATCAGATACAGAAAACCCAGGGCTTGCTGCATCAAACTACGAAATTCCACATCGCTTTACTATGAGCTTATCTTATAACCATGAAATATTTGATGGTTATGACACTAAGTTCAATCTATTTGGTCAGGCATCGCAAACCAGCCCTTATTCTTATGCGTTTGACTCTCGCTCTGGTGGCTTAGGCTTTAATGACAGCAGTCGTCAATTACTATATGTACCTACCTTAGATGATAGTAAAGTTGTTTACGGCGCTAACTTTGATAAAGCAGCGTTTGATGAGTGGGTTAATAGTGAAGGTTTAGCTCGTGGTCAGATCCAAGAGCGTAATAGTATTGATGGTGATTGGTGGGTGACGCTTGATTTCAAAGTTGAGCAGGAGTTTATGGGCTTTACTGATGCTCAAAAAGGCTCAGCTTACTTTGTAATTAAAAACATCGGTAATATGCTGAATGACGATTGGGGCGTGCTAGAAACAGGTAATTCATTTCAAAGTGCTGTTTCTGCAGATATCGTGAATGGACAGTATGTGTTTAACAGCTTTAATAACCCATCGGGTGCAAGCATTGATGTTAAACCATCTCTGTGGGAAATGCGTGTAGGCGTAAAATATACTTTCTAATTAAAATTAGGTAATAATTTTAATTAGTTTAGAGCCCATCTTATGATGGGCTTTTTTTATGGCTGTAACTGATGTTTTAATTTTTCAAAAATGCTCATCATTTGCTGGCGCTCATCGTCACTGAGTGTATTTAGGAGCTGCGCTTCCCATGCAAGTGCCTCTGGGGTGATTTTTTTATACAGAGCCTCGCCTTCATCAGATAGCATTAAAGATGCAGCACGTTTATCTTGCTCATTCACTTTGCTGCAAATAAAACCTTTAGTTATTAAAGCTTTTACCGCTCTTGATACCGTTGATTTATCCATATCAGCTTGCGTGCATAATTGTTTAGCTGTGCT
>JBAROR010000016.1:0-2509 GCA_049642265.1 Cognaticolwellia sp.
ATAAACGCGGTGCTATTAACACGAACACAGCCAATATTCTTACAAGACTACACATCAGTAATGAAAGTTGGTTAAAGCTCACGACCGACTTTGAAGGTATATTCACTGGCGCGGTAGGCACAGCGGAGCATTTATGTGAATTTAATGAACATATAGGTTTAAAAAGAACACATGGTCTAGCGAATGCTAAAGCTTGCTTGAATAGCGCATAAGTCTTTTCCTTATCCACACGGATTCAATGCCAGCTTAACCGTGGTGGACAAAGTGCGGTTAACATTCGATGATATATCAAATATTGTCAATAAATGAGTCGTTAGCGCCAATAAATAGAATCAATTATATTTAAATTGCTCAGAGTTGATTGATCTGTGTGTCATAATTATTGCTTGTATTTATCATGGGTGGCATAGTTTACGCTGCTAGTAAATAATAGCTAATAGAGAAAAATTTAAGAGGGTTTATGAGTGATTGGCAGTTAGACAATAAAGAGTGGATGAAACAGCGTAAAAGGCTATGGCGCGAAGTTAAATTTAACATTGATATAGTGTCTGAAGGGTGGATAAATATTGATAAAACACAAAAAAAACATGTTGAACATTATTTCTTAACAGGTGATAAAGAAGCACTAAAAACTTTTTATATAATGTTTGACAGCTTACTAATTGAGCTATGGTTTTATCCAAGTGATAACCCTGAAAAATTAAGATCCGTTTTTGAACGCCATGTGATCGAGAAAAAAAAATATTCTGATTCAACAGCGTACAGACACAATGAAAGAAATAAATTTATGGGGAAAACCTTTTCTTCTCCTTCTGTTAAGTATAAGGGTATTAGTATCTTTACTGGTCGTGAACGACTTATTGATCAAGTGTTTATGCCGCAAACGTTAATGGCTGCATTAGCGCTAGAGAAAGATAAAAACAGAGAAGATTTTATCAGAAATTCATTTTTAGGTTTTTCAGGTCGATTCGAAAAATTCTTTGAGCGTACTATTGGTTTAGAATACGATATTTGTTTCAACAAGGTCTGCTTTTGGCGAGAGGCTTTATTATTAAGCTTTAATACTGAAACAGAAGGCTACGGTGTACATAAAGACAGACCTGAGTTTAAATGGTTTATCATTGAGTTAGATGCTGTTATTGCCAATCCTGAAAATTATCAAAGTTGTCAAGTTGATTTAGCAAACGAAATTATCGAAGTACTTAATGAGCCTGAAATCGCTGCGCTGGTGAATGATAAAATTTCAGACATAAGAGCGGAAGCTGCTCAAGAGTAGTGAGTTTGTATTTATCATTACTACAAGTAAAAATATCATAAGTTCAAACCTATTAGACACTTAACTTAAATATTTACTGATCCATTTATTAAGTTATGCAGCGGATAATTCTAGTGCTGTATTTCTTTATAATTGAGTTGCTTAGCATCTTTAAATGGCTTTACACCTTTACTCGATTTCTGTAATGTTTTTATGATTAAAACTACTTTTAGTTATTTAATAAACCTGTTGCTACCTGGCACAGATTTTTTTACGTGCTCTATAGCACCTTAAAAAGGATAGGGAGGAAAGCGAATGACCATAAATACCTTAATAATAGACACCAATGCTTGGCAAAATAATAGCGTTGAATGGCTTAGACAGAGAGAACAAAAGTGGCCAATTATTGAAAAGTGGTTTAAAGAAAGTTGGGACGACTCTTCCTTTGACAAAGGAGCAGAAAATAAAGCGTACAAACACTTTTATTTAACCGGCGAAGTCCATGCTAGAATTAAATTTTGGATGATATTAGCCATCTTACACCCAGAGCCTTCAGTCGCTAATATTCGTCAGTTGATTAAATTGAATGGTAGTGATTATGATGGCCCTGGCATCATTACTGGCGATCATTACCATACGTTAATAGATTTAGGTATTGTTGAACCTCAAACCTTGGATAATATTTTTATTGCCTTTGCGGGAGACAGTTACGATGAAACAGCACAGTTACGCAACTTTGACCCAATTGAAGGGGTGCCTCATACGTTAGAAAAGTTGGTACCGAAAATAACAATGTGGTTTAAAATGTCAAATCTGGAAGAAGTGCCAATCGACTTACTTATTCCTTACCTTGCCTCGGTTATGAAATACGTTACACCAGAAAATTTTGAAGAAGCTGAGTTTGAATTGAATCATTTCTTTAAAAGATTAGCTGGTTACAAAACGGGCAAATTACCGAAACATACCGCGAACCTAGAAAAGCCAGTGAACTTAGTAAAAACCTTATGTGATTACTATTTGTCTGACCATGTAAACGACTGCGTGAGAGCGCTTGCTCAACAATATTTAGTAGAGAAATAATTAATTAGTAAACCTGCGAGGTCAGGTTCGTTGAAAGTACGCGATGCAACAAATAAGGCATGGGCGTTAGGTGATGATTCGTTTATTGAACAGGTTGCTAATACCTTATCTAGAAGAGCCAAGCCATTACCACAAGGCGGTGATAGGAGATCTAAAGCGTTTAACTCATCCAAA
>JBAROR010000028.1:0-43002 GCA_049642265.1 Cognaticolwellia sp.
GTGTTTTTCAGTTCAAGGTTAGACGCTAAAGTTAAACTAGCAAAGGCTAAACTGGTTGACAGTTTACCTCATCACTAGAGAGATATTCGAATGGCACGTAAACGTATTCGTGAAGACGAAGAAGCAGTAATAGATATGACGCCGATGCTTGACATCGTATTCATTATGCTGATTTTCTTTATCGTAACTACTTCTTTTGTAAAAGAAGCTGGTATTGAAGTTAATAAACCTAAAGCGGCAAATCAATCTAAGCAAAAGTCAGCTAACATCTTTATTGCAATTAAAGATAATGGCGACATCTGGTTAGACAAACGTCGTGTGGATGTTGAACGCGTAGCGGCCAATATTGAAAAATTATTGGCTGAGCAACCAACTGAAGTTGTAATTATTCAAGCTGACAAAGACGCGAAACATGGTGTAGTTGTTAAAGTGATGGATGCAATTAAAGAAGCGGGCATAGACAGAATTTCTATCGCTGCAGCTAAGGGGTAGTCTATGGTTCGCTTTTTAGTATCTATACTACTAGGCGCGGCAGTAACATTTGCATTATTTTCTTTTATGGCATTTCTTGTTTCTAGCGGTGATAGAACCAAAGAAGAAGCATTAGAGAATATCATTGTAGAAGTTAATACGACGCCACCTAAGTCAGCTGCAGAACGCCGTCAACGTGTTCCGCCGCCGCCGCCGCCGCCGCCTAAAACGCCACCTAAGCCTGAGGCTCCTGAGCCTGAGACTAATAACAACGCAGGTGGATTATCGTTTAACATGCCTGGTGTTCAACTAGCCGGAGCAAATGCTGGTATGTCTGCACCTGGAGCTGGGTTTGGACGTGACGGAGATGCAACACCAATTGTTCGTATTGAGCCAAAATACCCAATACAAGCAGCACGTGATGGTAAGGAAGGATGGGTAATACTATCTTTCACTATCAATCAAATTGGTGGTGTTGAAGACGTTACTGTTATAGACGCACAGCCTAAACGTGTTTTTGATAAAGAAGCTAAGCGTGCTTTACGTAAATGGAAGTACAAACCAAAAGTTGTGGATGGCAAAGCTATGATACAACCTGGTTTAACTGTACAACTTGACTTTAATATGGACGGAGGGAATTAATAATGAATAAGATATTTTCATCTTTACTGTTAATTGTTTCAGTTGTTCTTATTCAGTTACCAATAGCTGCAGATGCTTCTGCAGCTGGCGCTGAAGAGTCAGAAAAACCAAAGCGAAAAACACAGCTAGTAGGCCCTACAGTTGGTAAGAAAGTAGGTAAAGCATTTGAAGCATACTCTGCGGATGATATTCCTGGTGCTTTAGCTATTTTATTGGAGATTGATGCCAGTAAAGAATATGATAAAGCTTATGTTTCACGTTTCATTGCCGTTATGTATGCTCAAATGGGTAGTGAAGAAGCAAAAGCAATTGAATATTTAAAAGCAGCTGTAGAACCTGATATCCTTAATGAAGGCGATCAAGATCAAGCGTTAAAATTGCTAGCTGATTTACAAATGCAAGTAAAAGACTATGAAGGTGCTTTAGTTAACTATAAAGCTTGGATGGATTTTACTGGTAAGTCAGATGGTGATACTTGGACTAAAATTGCTAACGCACACTATTCGTTGAAACAATTAGATAAAATCATTGTTCCAGCAAATAATGCGATTGCAGCTTATGGTGACAAGCACAATAAAAATCCTTATATTTTGAAAATTACTTCGTATTACGAAAGTAAAAAATATCCGGAAGCTGTTGAAACACTTGAGACCGTACTTCAATTATTTCCTGCTGATAAAACTTGGTGGACTCAACTTGGCATGTTCTACTTGCTAGTTGAAGACTATAAGAAAAGTTTAGCGACACTTGATCTTGCTCATAAACAAGGATTTCTTGAAAAAGAATCTGAAATTAAGACATTAGCAAGCTTATATTCGCAAAACGAAGTGCCTTATAAAGCCGCTTTATTATTGGAAAAGTATATTGATTCTGGCTTAGTTGCGAGAGACGACAAAAACTTATCTTCACTAGCAAATGCATGGCATGCATCTCAACATATTGATAAAGCTGCCAAGATTTACGGTGAATTAGCTAAAATGACAAACCTTGCTAAGCATTACAGCAAACAGGGTATGTTATTGAAGCAGGATGAACAGTTTAAGTCAGCTATTGTTGCGTTAAATAAAGCTTTAGAGATTGGTGTTCCGAATGAAGGTAAACTGTATATGAGTATTGCAGAATCACACTTTTATTTAGAACAATATAAACAAGCTTATAAAGCGATTAATTTAGCAATGAAAGACCCTAAAAGTCGTAAGTCTGCTAAGGGTTGGGTAGGCTTTATTAAAGACACTGCTCAGCGTAAAAAAGTTTCTATCTAAATGTATTAACGATTAGATATGACATTAAAAACCAGCCAATAGGCTGGTTTTTTTATGCCTTCAGCAATGACTTATCAGTAATATTTCGTTATCGATAACAATTGTCTTAATAAAATTAAAACCTCAATTAGATAAGTACGTTAGTTGACCTAGATCAAATAAAACTACCTTTATTTGCCATTTTAGTCTACAATCCGCGCCGTTAAATCAACGTCTAGGAACTATTATGTCAGAAGAAAACTTTAAAGATAGCTCGTCAAAGCGCCATTTATTCATCGCAATATTAGTGATGTTCGCCGCACCATTGTTGCCAATGCTAGCTGGCTGGTTTACAGTACTTTCAAATTAAGTATCAAAGAGTTACTCATAAAATGCGCATTCTTGTTGTTGACGATAAGCCCGCGATTTTAAATAGCCTAAGTGAATTATTAACTGCTCATGGCTATTTGATCGATACAGCGCATCATGGGCTAGCGGCATCTGAAAAATTACAAAATACTGATTACGATTTGTTTATTATTGATCACCTAATGCCTGTGATGAATGGTATTCAATTAACAAAGCATGTACGTCAGCTTGAAAATTATAATACCAATACACCAATAATATTTATGACAACGCAAGGGCAGAACGCTGTTAAGTTAGTTTGTGATACTAGCCTATTCAATGCCATAGTTGATAAACCAATAGATGAACAAAACCTACTTAAACTGATAAATGACCTACTATCGTCAAATACTCGCTATCAGTTACTATAATTTTTAAGTGAATTGCTTTATTCTGTAGCTAAAATTTTTTTTGACTTTTAGAACATGACTGAAACACAAATCAATACACTGAAAACAGCTATTCACACCATTCCTGATTACCCAAAAGCCGGCATTATGTTTAGAGACGTAACTGGTATATTGGATGATGCAGAGGCATTTAAACTTACCATTGATATACTCGCCAATAAATTTAAAGATGGCGGTTACACTAAAGTCGTTGGTACTGAAGCACGCGGCTTTCTATTTGGCGCGCCACTGGCGTTAGCGATGGGCTTAGGCTTTGTTCCTGTTCGCAAACCAGGTAAGTTACCTCGTGCTACTTATGCCCAAGATTATCAATTAGAGTATGGGAACGACACCTTAGAAATTCATCAAGATGCATTGACAGAACATGATAATGTATTAATTATTGATGATCTACTTGCTACAGGTGGCACCATCGAAGCAACAACTAAATTGATAAGACGTTTAGGTGCTAAAGTCAGTGATGCTGCATTTGTTATCTCATTGCCTGACTTAGGTGGTGAAACAAAACTTCAAGGCATGGATTTATCTGTGTTTTCTTTACTACAATATGCTGGTGATTAAGGCTGAACAATGAGCTATCAGGTTTTAGCAAGAAAATGGCGTCCCAAGTCCTTTAACGAGCTAATGGGTCAAGAGCATGTAGTGACTGTGCTGGTTAATGCGTTAACACAGCAGAGGCTTCATCATGCTTATTTATTTACCGGCACTCGTGGTGTTGGTAAAACAACTATCGCCAGAATTTTTGCGAAAAGCCTGAATTGTCAGCTAGGTGTTACTGCGACTCCTTGTGGAACGTGTGATGCTTGCATTGATATTGATCAGGGAAAGTTTGTTGATCTACTTGAAATTGATGCGGCTTCTCGCACTAAAGTTGATGACACCCGTGAAATACTAGACAACGTACAATATGCGCCAACAAGGGGCCGATATAAGGTTTACTTGATTGATGAAGTTCATATGCTGTCTCGAAGTAGTTTTAATGCCTTATTAAAAACACTTGAAGAACCACCTGAGCACGTTAAGTTTATTCTAGCGACTACTGATCCACAAAAGCTGCCTGTAACCGTATTATCTCGTTGTTTACAGTTTCATCTAAAAGCGCTTACGATCAAGCAAATCAGCGATAAAATAACTGAAATTCTTGGTAAAGAAAATGTGTTATTTGATGATGAAGCTATTGCACTTTTAGCTAAAGCTGCCCGTGGTAGTATGAGAGATTGTCTAAGCTTAACTGATCAAAGTATTGCTCAAGGGAATGGCACTATAACACGTGCTGACGTACAACAAATGCTAGGTGGTGTTGACCGTGACTGGGTCTTCAAAATACTGATCGCACTATTAAAACAAGATTCAACAGCCCTAATGCAACTGTCACTGGCTATTGCTTCATATGCTCCTAGTTATAGCCGTCTTTCGGCTGAATTAATTCAATTGTTACATCAAATTGCGATGACACAAGTGGTTAATACAAACTTTAGTTTGCCGACAGAGCATCAACAAATGTTAAATCGATTTTGTCAGTTAATGTCGCCAGAGGATGTTCAGCTTTATTATCAAATCGTCTTAACCGCAAGAAAAGATTTACCTTATGCAGATGATGAGCAAGCTGCATTTGATATGATGCTATTGAGGTTATTAGCATTTAAGCCAATAGCAAACAGCGAGAATTTACCTGCTAAAAGCAAAGAAGCTGAACCAGAATCGGCTAACGAAGCGGTCAATGAACTATTAGCTATTGAAACTGTTTCATTAGTACATGCTGATAAGCAAGCTAATGAAAACATTGAGCTCGAAAACATAGCAGTAAGTGAAGAAATTAATACGGCTAATACAATACCTGACTATAACGATCAGAGTTCGTCGATTAATAATGGTTTAGCAACCGTTGTAGAGACTAAAAATAGCACCGATGTAGAGCGAGTCGAAGAATTACCGGATGCAGGCCTAGTATCTGATCGCGAACCTGAAACAAACCTAGCCTTATCAGCTGAAATGCATGCCATTGAGCAGCAAGCTCATTCGCTTGCAGAGCACATGCCTAATACGAATACCGCAGTATCTCAAAACAGTACAGATAAATATGCGGCTACTCAACATACTGATAATGCAACGGTTACTATAGATAATGCTGATAGTTCAACGCCATTAACTGAAAATGAGCAAGAAAAGAAGTTTTCATCTCCTGTCGCTGCAGCCCTCGCAACTAGGAATATGCTTAGAAGTCGGAAAAAGTTATTGGAGGAAGGCGGAAAAAAGTCTAATGACGCAGCTATGCGTCCAGCTGCCGACTCAGCTCAAAATACCAAAGAAATAAGTCCTAGCACTGAACCTGAACAACTTAATACGCCGGACTTAGCATCGGTACCTGAACAGCCCTATAATGAAGAGTTTATTGACCCTGCGAAGATTAAATTAGCAAATCAGGTTGATAAATGGGCACATATGATTGACAGCATGTCTTTGATTGCGCGCCTAAGGCAGTTAGCAATTCATGCCACTATAGATGAAGCATCGACTGATGACCTATTGATTCTACAATTAGATCAATCTATTAGGCATTTAAATAGTGATGCAGCACATAAACAACTAGAAGCGCGAATATCCGAATATTTACAACGTAAAGTTACGGTTGAATTAAATATGGTAGAAAAGACTGTTGCTGATCCTTATCAGATACAAGCAGATATTAATGCCAAGCGCTATGAATACGCAAAACAAGTATTAGCTGAAGATGAAGTAGTTATTGCGTTGCAGCAACAATTTCAAGCTGTACTTGATGAAGAAACCATTGTAGCGCGTTAATCGCTACTTGAAATTTTAGCCGTTAAGCACTATCTTTGGCGGCATCTTACTTTTGGAGTGAAAATTATGATGAAAGGTGGCATGGGCAACTTAATGAAACAAGCCCAACAAATGCAAGCAAAAATGGCCAAAGCACAAGAAGAACTCGCCAATATGGAAGTTACTGGAGAATCTGGTGCAGGTATGGTTAAAGTTACCATGACTGGTAATCATAACGTCCGCCGTGTTGCTATCGACGATAGCTTAATGGCCGATGACAAAGATATGCTTGAAGACTTAATCGCAGCAGCTATGAACGATGCAGTACGCCGCGTTGAAGAACAAAATAAAGATAAAATGGGTGCGTTAACTGGTGGCATGCAAATGCCTCCAGGGATGAAAATGCCGTTTTAGTTCTATCGAACAAATAAAAGCATAATGTTTAATGTCATGCTTTATTAATTAAAAACCCAGCTATGCTGGGTTTTTTTCTTTTTATCATCGGCTATCGAATAGCTAGTACTTTCATCTTGGGACGTATGTGTCTGTTATGTTATGATTTATCGCTGATTAATAAGGAGAAATTACGTGCGAGCCAAACTATATTATATTTATGATCCCATGTGCAGCTGGTGTTGGGGCTATACGCCAACCTGGAACAGACTGAGAAAAGAGCTTACGGATCATGTTGACATTATTTATGGCCTCGGTGGTTTAGCAGAAGACTCCCAGTCGGTTATGCCTGATGAAATGCAACATTTTCTCCAGAATACTTGGCGAAAAATATCTCAACAGCTAGGTACATCGTTTAACTATGACTTTTGGCAACAATGTGAGCCAAGAAGATCCACTTATCCTGCATGTCGTGCTGCACTTGTCGCTAGATCTTTTGGTAAAGAAAAAGAGATGCTAAGGGCTATTCAGCATGCTTATTATCTACAGGCAAAAAATCCGTCTGATATTGATACTTTACACTCATTAGCCATTGAAATTGGTATAGATGGAAAGCAGTTTTTACAACAAATAGCTAGCGAGCAATTAGACAAAACTCTTAGGGCTGAAATTACCAAAATGAGAGCTATGCCTATTAATGGTTTTCCTGCGTTAGTGTTGGTTAAAAATGAACAATATTCAGCGATTACCCTAGATTATAAAGATTGGCATAAGAGCTATGAAATTATTATGGCAAAAATTTAACTCTAGCCGAAAAAATGATTAATATTGGCAATAAATGCTGTAAAAGGCAGATAAAATGGTGCTTTTTTGTAGTATGATATTGTTATAAAGAACAACTGTTTTTTCTTATTCCAGTAAAAATATCAGAATAATAAGGTTAATTTATGACATATGCAGCAATTACAGGTTGGGGCAAATGCTTACCGCCAGCTATTCTAAGTAACGATGATTTAGCGACGTTTTTAGAAACTGATGATGAGTGGATTACCACTAGAACCGGTATGAAAGAACGAAGAATCTCTCATGTTTCAGTGAGTGAATTAGCACATGTTGCTTGTGCAAGAGCCTTAGCTGCGGCAGGTAAAACGGCGAAAGACGTTGAATTAATTGTTTTTGGGAGTACCACTTTTGATCAACTTTGCCCAAATGCGGCTTCAAATGTTCAACGGTTACTAGGGGCAGATAATGCCGCCTGTATGGATGTGAGTACCGCATGTACCGGTGGTATGTATAGCTTAAGTGTTGCTACAGCAATGATAAAAAGTGGTGTGGTCAAATCAGCTTTGATTATCGGTGCTGAAACTATTTCACCTATCATGGACTGGAGTAATCGTGATGTTGCTGTGTTATTTGGTGATGGTGCAGCTGCACTGTATCTAGAAGAAAGCGAAGAAGAAACAGGTGTTATCACTCAGGCATTAGGCTGCTACGGTGAATCTCGCGATATTCTTTCAGTTGAAGGCTGGGGAATGAAATATGCGAATAAAGGCCGCATGTTAGGTCAGAGTAATTGGGCATTTTTAGGGCAAGAAATTTTCAAAAAAGCTGTTTCAGGCATGGCACAAGCTTGTGAAAAAGCGCTAGCTCAAGCTCAACTTACAGGGGAGCAGATAACGAGCGTTGTTCCTCATCAGGCCAATTTACGGATTATTGATACCTTAATTAAACGCTTAAAAATGGATAAAGACAAAGTATTTATCAATATTCATAAATACGGCAATATGTCAGCGGCAACGACTTTAGTTGCGTTTGTAGAAGCCATTGAAGAGAGCTTTATTGCTAAGCAATCATATATATTATTGCCTGCTTTTGGTGGCGGTTTAACATGGAGTGCCCATGTCGTAAAGTGGGGCGATAGAACTCATGCGTTATCAACTACTGATGTCGACTTACCTGAATGTAAGCAGACTGGCTTAGAGCTTGTTAAAGGGCTAATTGCAGCTAAAACTGTTTAATATTCTTATCGCTAATCACATGTGCTTTTGTGATTAGCTCAATTTATTTATAACTTAAAAAGGATCGCTATGCGTTTTCTATCTCGCCGATTAATTATGCCTAATGACTTAAACTATGCGAATTCATTATTTGGTGGCAGAGCTTTAGCTTGGATTGATGAAGAAGCTGCCATTTACGCTATCTGCCAACTTGAAACAAATTGCTTAGTAACTAAACATATCGGTGAAATAAACTTTGAATCGCCTGCCCAACAAGGTGATGTCGTCGAGTTTGGCTTAACAACGAAAGCGGTAGGGCGAACGTCGATTACTATAACTTGTTTGATGCGTAACAAAGCAACTAAAAAAACTATCTGTTTAGCTGATGATATTGTTTTTGTTCAGGTTGACCCAGAAACTAAAGAACCTATTCCACACGGTAAAACATTGCAGTCTTTAACAGACCCATTTGAAGAGTAGCTATTGGTATGTGCTGCTCAACGGTATGTTTCAGATGTTGAGTACGCCAATTAACTTTTAATACTTATCTTCTAGTGTTTATCTTTAATCAGTATTGTCAGTGAGTAACTGCTTGTATCCATTAATAGCGAAGTAGCGAACTGACTTCTTAATAGTGATTTTTTTGGCGATGAGTTGGTCGTTTTGATAAATCTTAACAACTTGCTTGTCGCCATTAACATCACTTTGATAACTATGAAGAGGATTTTTTCTTAAGTTATCAAACTCTGATCTCATGATTAATTTCACCGTTAAAGCTCCCGCTTGATTATCATGACGAATAGAGATGATAATACGCTATAATTTATTAATTTCTTTTTGTACGTTATAGCCCTCATCAGTAACAATTTTTTCTAATACTTGCATACGCTCTTCTAGTGTTTTTATTTGATTTTTCATGGCAATTGCTTGCTCATTATTCTTACTATTATGGTTTAAGGTCTTTTCTTTAAACTCTAGATGTTTCTTGTACATATCGAACATGACACCAAATCCAACCGAAATAAATACAATTGCTACAACCATTGCTGTACCTGTCATACTTTAAACTCCTATTTTATAAAATTATTATTATGTGCTGAAATTTAAATCAGCCGTATTCACACTCAGCATAGCGCATATATGCAACTAATCAGTAAAAAGTGCATTGTTCAGTTCCTGCTTAGCTAAATAGTTATCCATCGTTGAGCGCAATAGCTTATAGAGAAGGATTGAACCGTCAATTTCTTCTTTACGATTGGTTAAGCTCTCAATATTCAGTCCAAGCGGCAATTTATAGGGTAAAACAGCATCAAGAATCTGCACTAAGGTATTACTACAAATCCTAATAGACTCAAATAATGGTCGCTCAGCAGTTAAAATACGTAAGCTTGTTGCTTCAGGGACGCTGACGCCAAGCCACTCAATAAATTCTAAGGTTTTTTTACTACCACAAGGTGAGAAGGTCAAAATAATACGTTGAGGTTTTAGACCTTGTTGCTGGCATTCGATTGCATAGCGCGTCAACATATCGATGGTTGCCTGGGCATTATAAATGGCTTGTGAAATAAAAAAGTTACACCCTTGTTTATGTTTTTCTATTAGTTTTACATGTTCATTGCCTTTATTTGCATGACGTTCAGCAATGGTTATACCGCCAATGAAAAAATCATTTTCATTAGCCACCAAAGCTTTATAAGCATCACCTAAAGGCAAGCTAATATTGTTTTGTTGAGAAGGGCTTCCCACAAGAACAATATCTCGAACACCGTAATCATGCCAAGCTTCATTAGCCCATTGATTAAAATCATCCCCGCTCGACTGAACAACACTTTTATAAGTGATTACAGGGCGAGATGATTTTTGCTGTAAAAGGGAAGAATAAAGTCTAGGGTCATGTGTGGTCTTAAATGGAAACGGACGCGGTTGTGAAGTACGAGAATCTTCATCTTGAATGTCATAAACAATTAAGCCATCTACATCAATATCGCTCACGCGATCGAGTAATTTATCGGCAATTGTTGACACTTGTTCGATAGGGGTATCACTTTTAGGAGGTGTTGTACCAATAAAGTAAACACCACGATTTACGTCATTATATCGCGCTCTTAACTCTGAACCGTTTTTCACTATCGCTGCTTCTTATTTTAGGTGTTTCATTGTCATTAATGATAATTATATTACCTTGTTAAATACCAGAAATCAGCGTTAGTTTACGAATAGTTTAATAATTATTTTCTCAAAATTATGATTATTATTCATAAGGATAATTTTGAGAAAATAGAGCTGTTTTAATAACGGCTAGGCGAGCATATCTATTTGGCGAAGAATTTCATCTTTATTTTTTAATGTCTTTATAGCATTAAATAGACTATCCGCTTGCGGATATTGTAATTTCAAGTAGCGTAGCCACTGTTTCAATCGGCTTGAGAAGTAAAAGCTTTTATCCCCTTGTAACTCTAAGCTACTATAATGTATTAACAAGCCACTGACTTCGGACCAAGACATTGGGGCCTCATCAAATTTAATCACATTGGCTAAGTTTGGTAATGCTAATGCCCCACGACCTAGCATTAGGTTTGGTGTTTGGCTTTCAGTTATGCAGTTTTTTGCGTCATCTTTGCTCCATACTTCGCCATTGGCAAATATTTCAATATTATACTTTTTCTTTATTTGGGCTATAAAATGCCAATAGGCAGGTGGACGGTAACCATCTTGTTTTGTACGGGCATGAATAGTTAACTGATCAACGTTAGCCGATTGTATGGCGCTAACAATCTCATCTAATTTTGAAGCGTCATTAAAACCAAGCCTAATTTTTGCAGATAATGTGGCTTCTGTACCAATGGCCGATCTGATTTTAGCCATAATTTGATAAATCTTTTCAGGTTCATTTAATAAAACAGCACCGCCTCTACTTTTGTTCACCGTTTTGGCTGGACAGCCAAAATTTACATCAATGCCATGAGAGCCCATTGATAGTGCTCTATTTGCATTTTCAGCCATCCAATCAGGCTCTTGCCCTAGTAGTTGCATTCTTAAGGGAGTACCGCTTTGCGTTTTGCATCCATGATCTAGTTCAGGGCAAATTTTTCTAAAGACACTTTCTGGGAATAATGCGTCGACAACGCGAACAAATTCGGTCACACAAAAGTCATAACTATTTAAGGAAGTCAGCAAGTGTCGCATTAATTCATCTGCAACACCTTCCATAGGCGCAAGGATTATTTTTTTAACTTGTGGTTTCATGAAGATAAAGATAGGCTCAATTATGTTGTATAAATAATAATTTCTTAGAAAAATATACAGCGTTTGAAATTTATTTACACTCGGTATGGTCTATTGTAAATAGCTATACATTTAGATGTAGTGTCAAATTGAAAAATTAAAAGGAAAACATATGAAATTAATCAAAAAATCTTCAATTGCGGCTTTATTAGGCCTATTTACATTAACTGTTGCAGCAACAATGCCAGTAAAAGCCGAAACTAACCCATTCGCAGTACAAAATACTATGACCATAGTGTCTGCTGACGACCATGAAAAAGGTAAGTGCGGCGAAGGCAAATGTGGCGAAGGTAAAATGAAGAAAAAAGCCGATGGTAAGTGCGGCGAAGGTAAATGTGGCGAAGGTAAAATGAAAGAAAAAGCCGATGGTAAGTGCGGCGAAGGTAAATGTGGCGAAGGTAAAATGAAAGACAAAGCCAAAGGCAAGTGCGGCGAAGGTAAATGTGGCGAAGATAAAATGAAAGCCAAAGCCAAAGGCAAGTGCGGTGAAGGTAAATGTGGCGAAGGAAAAACGAAAGCTAAAACTAAAGGTAAATGTGGTGAAGGTAAGTGTGGCGAATAAGCCTGACGCTTAGTAGCTAATTTCCATAGTTTAAATATATTAAAACCACTTCAATTGAAGTGGTTTTTCTTTTTACTGCCGATGAATAATTATATGAAGCGGAGATAATAGTAGATTAATGTTCAACCATTATCATGACTTTAGCCAGTTGTATTTTTATGTCTTTTAATACCAAACATATTAAAATATGGCAAACCGTACAGGCTATTCCTTTAGGGAAAGTCGCCTGTTACGGTCAAATTGCCGATTTAGCGGGTTTACCTGGACGTGCTCGATTAGTGGGTAAAGCTCTAGGTGCTGTGCCTGAAAAAGGGTGGCGAGGGCAAGTCGTTCCTTGGTATAGAGTGATAAACTCTCAGGGTAAAATTTCATTTGCGCCAGGCTCAGAAAATTTTGAACGACAATTGGGCTTGCTACAAGAGGAACAGGTGGTTGTTATTGGTGCGCGTATAAAATTAAAAACCTTTCAGTGGCAGCCTGATTTAGCAGAATTACTGTTTGTTTTAGAGCATTAGGCTTACTCTTTTATTCTCCGTATGTCTCAATGGTTGCAAAGCAAAAGTAAGGCGCTTTGCAACGCCATGAACTTTACAAATGTGTTCGTACTTCAAATAGCTCGGGGAAAAAACTTACATCTAATGCTTTTTTTAAGAACCCAACACCTGATGATCCACCCGTACCTTTTTTATAACCAATAATACGCTGCACGGTATACATATGTTTAAAGCGCCATTGTTGAAATGCATCTTCAATATCAACTAGTTTTTCTGCAAGTTCATATAATTCAAAGTATGTTTCTGGTTGTTGGTAGACACTAAGCCATGCTGATAATACGCTATCGTTACGTTGATAAGCTTTAGTGACATCACGCTGGCTAACAGCGGCATCAATATCAAATCCGGCTTTGGCTAAGGCGATAATGACTTCATCGTATAAGCTATTTTGCTTGAGTAGCAGCTCTAATTCATTATAACCGGTACTGTTCTTAGGATAAATTTTCAACATATCGGCACTTTTATTACCTAATAAAAACTCTAGCTTGCGATAACCATAAGATTGAAAGCCTGAAGAACGACCCAAGTCATCACGAAACTTTAGATAATCACTAGGTGTTAATGTCGACAAAATATTCCAAGACTGAGTTAATTGCAAAAATATTTGTTTGACCCGGGCAATCACTTTAAAAGCAGGGCCAAAATCTTCAGCTTTTATATAAGTCAGTGCTCGTTGTAATTCATGTCCGGCCAGTTTTAACCATAACTCGCTGGTTTGATGAATAATGATAAATAACATTTCGTCATGTTCGGTACTTAGTGGCTTTTGAGCAGACAACAATGATTGTAATTGTAAATAATCGCTGTAAGACATGTCATTATCGAAATCTTGATGAATACCATCTTCTAGTGCTCGAGCATTAGCGTCAGAGTCGTTGGCTTGATGGTGGAAAGGGCAACCAGCAGTCTTGTTATTATTGTTAACTGGTTTTGACTGTCCTTTATTCGTCTGTTCATTAGTCATGTTGACCATCCTCTAATTTTTTTATTACTGATACATTCATGTCGTCAACACCAAAAGCATTTTGCGCTAATCGTTGTAACTTTTCATAAACGAATGTTGCTTGCCAACAGTTTTCAATATCATCTATTTGCATTATTTTTTGCATTATTTGTTGTTGAATATCACCAATAGCTAAAGCCTGTGAATAAGATAATAAAGGACGAAAAGTCACCATGGCATATAGCGGGATCCATAATGTTGGGTGGCGTTTGTGAAACTCTGCTTCTATTTTTTTTTGTAATAAAAAGCTTGCTTGGCCAGAGAGTTCACTCATCTC
The DNA here is from genome assembly GCA_049642265.1 of Cognaticolwellia sp. Taxonomy (GTDB): domain Bacteria; phylum Pseudomonadota; class Gammaproteobacteria; order Enterobacterales; family Alteromonadaceae; genus Cognaticolwellia. The sequence goes on from JBAROR010000028.1 coordinate 14,025, forward strand.
GACAAAATTACGCTTTGCTAATTCAGTGATGGCATCAGCATTTATTTTTCGGGCTTGTTGGTAGGCAGGGAATATCTTTGACCAGTCATGATGATGTTCGTTTATGAGTTCATCTAACACTCGGCAGTCTTCAAAACCACAATTCATACCTTGACCATAAAAAGGCACCATAGCATGGGCGGCGTCACCTATTAATGCTACTTTATCGTTGATCACCCAAGGATCTACATTGACTAGGAATAGAGGGTTAGCAGTTTTATTTAGAAATTCATCTACTGGGTTTTCCAGTAAATTCATCGCATCAGAAAAATTATCTGTGAAGAACTTTGTCACGTCAGCACGTTGTGATAACGATGAAAATGAAACCTCTCCTTGGAAGTCGAGAAATAAGGTACAAGTGAACGATCCGTCAGGATTTGGTAAGGCAATAAGCATAAAATCTTTCCGTGGCCAAATATGTAACGCATCAGGAGCCATTTTAAATGAACCGTCAGCGTTGGCAGGAATATGCAATTCAATATAACTCTGTGGCATATAAGATTGACTATAACTAAAGCGGGGTGTTTCTTGCGCCAAACGGCGTACTTTTGAATAAGCACCGTCGGCACCAAATAATATATCTGCTGATGCTTTTTCTACTTTGTGCTCATGACTAAAGCTCGCACTGGCATTGTGAAAATCAACGTCGATTAACCGCTGTTCGAATTTAATGGTTATTAACGGCTCTTGCTCTGCTAAATCAAGTAAATGTTCGTTAATGCCGGCACGAGAAACAGACCAAATAGCCTGTTCTTTATTACCATAAGCTTGCTCAGTAATATTGCCGTCAATAGCGTGCATTACTCGTTTGTGCATAGCAATGGCATGTTGTTTCACTTGCTGGTCGATACCAACAGATGCTAATGCTAGCCAACCACGATCAGAAAGCGCAATGTTAATTGATTTACCTTGGTAAACACTATGAGTACGTGAATCAGGCCTTGATTCAAATAATTTAACAGGGTGGCCATGGCGGGCTAATATGATGGCGAGTAATGTACCAACTGGACCAGCGCCAGCAATAGTTATATTTTCTTTATGACTCATGAAATACACTCCTTTAAAAGCCTGACAAAATGATAAACATCTTGAAAGCTATTATATAAAGGCACCGGAGCTACTCTAATAACATTAGGCTCTCGCCAATCAGTGATAACGCCATTATTCTCCAAAGCCGTAAAAATAGTTTTACCATCAAGATGAGGAATATTAAGCATTAGTGACAATTGACAGCCACGCTCAGAAGAGGATTGTGGCGTGATAATACGAATTTTATCGCCCAGTTCAGCCTTTATCAGAGTCATCATATACTGAGTTAACAGCAACGATTTTTTGCGCAAAGCGGGCATACCACCCGCGAGTTTGACGGTATCTAATGCTCCGCGTACCGCAGCAAGTGACAAAACTGGCGGGTTGGATAACTGCCACCCCTCTGCTGTAGGGATGGGTTTAAAAGTGTTCTCCATTTTAAAGCGGCTAGATTTATCATGTCCCCACCAACCAGCAAACCGATTAAGTTCGGTATTTTCCACGTGCTTTTGATGGACAAAGCAACCAGCAACAGAGCCCGCACCGCTATTAAGATATTTATAACTGCACCAACAAGCGAAGTCGACTTGCCATTGATGTAAGGATAACTCAATGTTTCCCGCTGCATGGGCTAAGTCGAAACCAACTTTAATGCCTTTCTCGTGAGCTACTTCGGTAATGCGCTGCATGTCGAGTACTTGGCCAGTGTAATATTGCACGCCAGGTAATAAAATTAGCGCTATTTCATCACCATATTTTGCGATTATTTGCCATAAGTCATCATGATTGAGTAATTCTTCACCGGCTCTAGGTGTCCATAGCAATAAGTTGTCCTCAACATTTTGACCATGGTGTTTTAGTTGAGACTCAACCGCATAATGGTCTGAAGGGAAGGCATGATCTTCAATTAAAATTTTTGTACGTTGGCTAGATGGTTGATAAAAACTGGCCATCATCAGGTGTAAGTTAGCGGTTAATGAGTTCATCATCACGACTTCTTTTGGTAAAGCGCCAACAATCTCAGCAGCTTGTTCCGTTAAAAACTCATGGTAAGGTAACCAAGGGAATTCACCTTCGAAGTGCCCCTTGACGCCTCGCATTTGCCAAGCATCAAGTAATTCAATTACCGCGGCGCGCGCTAACTTAGGTTGTAAACCTAAAGAGTTACCCGTGAAATAATATTCATCGGTGCCATCGGCTTGTTTAGGGATGGAAAATTGCTCACGCATAGATGCAAGAGGATCGTTATGATCTAACTGTTTTGCGTAAGTTAACGTACTTATTTCTTTATTCGCTACTGCATTAGGTGCTGTTTTCAGTCGGCTATTATTTTCGTTGCTCATGTTGTACTCATTTAATTGTTTTTTCACCATGATTAAGCTGTGCTTTTTAGACTCTAAGTTATATTCATTCGGCTATTTTTCGCATTGTCATTGTTCGGCCTGATAGAGCATCGGGCGACTCGGCGCAGCATCATTAATAAAAGCAGGGGTTTGTAAATTAATAAAATAAAAACCATCTACTATCGTATTATCGATATAGGCCATTTCAGTAATAGTTTTATTAATCAAACTATTAGGACTAACCTGGTGAGCACCTTCGATAACTTGCCAAAATAAATGGTGGCAGGTTAATAGTCCATCATCATTGAGCCGATCTAATGAAGGAAGATCGATGATAAGATGTTCAACCCCGCGTTCATTCAGATAAAGTACAGCGTCTCGCGTGAAAAAAGCGGGTTGATTACTGTCGTTATAACTTGCCTGACATTTATCACGGCTATTGGGTAATGTACGAACAACTAAACACTGCAACTGTAGATCATGATATGACGCTAATTGCTGTTCTAATTGTGCCCGATTAATCACCATATCATGTGCTGTAAAGCTCGGGCTGTAGTTGTCGTTACTATTGATTGCCGCTATTGGGGTAATCGATATCAAAGGGCAGGGCATTAACGGCGGCAATTCAAGTGCTGAAATACTAATGGCTAGCGCATTACTGGCATCACAAATATGAGCAATGGTTTCAGTATGGGTGCCATTACAATGAGGATTTAGGGTTAACTCATTAACATTACAACTACCACCTTGCTCGGTATCACCAATAAACCCATTCACTTGCATTGGGCTTGCTAATGCTGGTGTAGCAGAAAAATGATTTGGCTGATTTTCGCTATGATGAAAATCGACAGCGATCGCTAAAGTATAGCCAAAATCAGTATTAATATTATAGCGTTGCTCAGCTAACGTAACGGTTACTTTCATATTCTACTCCTAGCAATATGACCACTGTTTATTTTAGCTTTGCTTGTTATGATCCTACTTGGTGTTCCATGGCATAGCTTATCGATTTTTCGAGAATAAAGTACGTTCATAAAAACTGCTCCTTGCTTAATCCTAACCAATTAAGCGCGCTGCCATGTAGTAACTTGGCTTTAATTTTATCAGTAAAGTGACTGTCCTCAATCAACTTACCGGGGCTGAGCTCACCTAATGGAAATGGGTAGTCTGTGCCTAGGGCAATATTGTCTGCGCCCATTAACTCTACCAAATACTTCAAGGCTAAGGGATCATGCACTAAGGAATCTAGATAAATTTGCTTGAGAAAATCACGCGGATTTATCGGGCAATCTACCGCACATAAATCAGGACGAACATTGAAGCCGTGTTCTATTCTCCCAATGGTCGCGGGAAAGGAGCCTCCGCCATGAGCAAAGGCTATTTTCAACTTAGGTAAACGTTGCAATACACCACCAAAAATCATCGAACAAATAGCCAAGCTTGATTCTGCTGGCATACCGACTAGCCAAGGTAGCCAGTATTTTGGCATTTTTTCTTTTGCCATCATGTCCCATGGATGTACAAATACCGAGGCGCCTAAGTCCTGTGCAGCTTCAAAAATAGGAAACAGTTGTTCATGATCTAAATTCCAATCGTTAATATGTGAGCCGATTTGAATGCCAGCTAAGCCGATGTCATTTACACAGCGCTCTAATTCTTTGATCGCTAAATCGGGAGCTTGCATAGGTAATGTGCCTAGGCCAACAAAGCGTTTAGGATGGTCATCGACGATACCGGCGATATGATCATTCAAAAATTTTGCCAAATCTAAGGTGTCGTGAGGTTTAGCCCAGTAATTAAACATTACAGGCACAGTTGATAGCACTTGCACATCAACCTTATGTTGTTGACAGTCTTGTAAGCGTACCTTTGGATCCCAGCAATTATGCTCTATTTCGCGGAAAAACTGTTCGTCAACCAGCATACGGGCGCAGCCACATTTATGGTGATCTAAACTGACAAAGCCGCCATAACCATATTTTTCACGTAGGTTAGGCCAAGTCTTCGGCAAAATATGGGTATGAATATCTATTTTTAACATCATGACTCCTTATTGTTTTTTAGTGCTATGGCCACACTTTTTACATTGGCAGTTATTGACATATTCATAAAAATTATTAAAAACTATCGGTAAATCTGTTTCTATATTGTCTAAGTAAAACTGTTCACTGTATAAAGGGTTTTTACAGTGCTGACAAAACCAAAAAAGAGCGTCTTTCTGCCCTTGTGCTCTTTTTTGTTCGACCACGAGACCCACACTATTCTCGAAACGTTGCGGAGAATGCAACACCTTAGGAGGCAATAAGAATATCTCTCCAGCATTAATGGCAATATCGCTGAATACAATTTTTTTTTCGTGTTGGCTGCCATCATTATTAGGCAGCTGTGGATAGCAATCTTGTTCATCGTTTTCGACAATGGTTAGTATCATCTCACCTTCAAGTTGATAGAAAAGCTCAGGGGTTTCGTTGTAATGAAAGTCGCTACGATTGTTAGGGCCACCTACTACCATGACAATATAGTCGTCTTGCTGAAATATTTGCTTATTACACACTGGCGGTTTGAGTTGCTCTCGGTTCTCATCAATCCATTGCTGCAAGTTAAAAGGCATGGAAAACTTGGCCATGTGCTATTCTCCTTTCGCGTTAGGCGTTGTAGTTAGTGCCGCAATACATTTTAATTCTATGGCAATAGGTGTGGGTAATTTGTTAATTTCGACGGTGGTACGACAGGGCATGTTTTCTGAGAAATACTCGCTATAAATACGATTGTAAATGACAAAATCATCTTTCATATTGGTAAGGAATACCGTGACATCAACCAAATCCATCCAGTCAGCTCCCGCCGCTTTTAATATGGTATCGACATTTTTAAAAACGCTATGGCATTGCGCTTCAATGTCGTAGCTAATAATTTCTCCGTTGTGGTTCAATTCTACGCCGGGAATATCTGAACTGCCTGCTTGTCGAGGTCCAACACCAGATAAAAACAATAAATTACCGACTTGCCGTGCATGAGGGTATAGGCCAACGGGCTTTGGTGCTTGTGCGGTATTAAATACTTCTGACATAGCGTTATCCATCTCGTTATTTAGTGTTAAATTGTTAATGACTTGATTAACTTATTGAGCTAAACGAAAACTAAGAGGCTCAGGTCAATAATAAATATTTATACCCGTTAGCGACTTATTGGACTTATATCTTGAAGTGAGCTGGGTATAGCTGATAAAACTCGGCTAGAAAAATCAGCTGAGTTCAAAAGTAAGGGGGGAAGGGCGTTAGGTTAAAGTCCATTTGCAGCCTAATATGCTAGCAAATATAGCTCCTGATGATTTGAATTTACAGCATGTTTGGCTCATCTAGTATTTCACGCAGACATTTTTGCTTTCAGTAAAAAAACGCATAGCGTCTAAGCCACCTTCTCGGCCAAGACCAGATTGATTCATACCACCAAATGGTGTTCGTAAGTCTCTAAGTAGCCAACAATTTACCCACACAATGCCGGTATTTAAGTTCTCGGCAAGCTGGTGCGCACGAGCTAAATGATTCGTCCATATTGTTGCCGCTAAACCATAGTGACTATCGTTTGCCAGAGTTAAAGCTTCTTCGTCACTGTCGAAAGGTTGTAGGGTGATGACGGGACCAAAAATTTCTTCTTGATTACAATGAGTATTATTCGCTAAATTTTCCATTATAGTCGGTTGAATAAAGTAGCCTTGTTGGCAACGGCCACTGAGCATAACTTGCTCGCCACCGGTTAATATTTTACCGCCTTGTGCTTTAGCACCTTCAATATAGCCCAGTATTTTTTGTAAATGTGACTGGGAAACTATTGCGCCCATTTTGCTGGCGTCGATTAGAGGATCTTGAGGCTGTAAAGCTTGTGCTTTATCAATAAGTGCTTGTTTAAATTTTTCATAAATAGCTCGTTCGATATATAACCGAGAGGCACATAAACAAATTTGTCCTTGATTGGTAAAACTTGCACGAAATACTTGTTCTACCGTGTTATCAAAATCACAGTCAGCAAAAATTAATGCGGGATTTTTCCCACCAAGCTCCAATGATAGTTTTTTAAATGTCGGTGCTAAAAGCTGTGCAATAGCAACACCCGTTGCGGTACCGCCAGTAAATGAAATCGCTTTTACGTCGTCATGTTGGCAAATGGCTTGTCCGACATTGGCACCACGACCATGCAGGATATTTAATACTCCGTTAGGTAAACCAACTTTTTGGCAAATAGCACCGAGTAAGGCCGCCGTTTTTGGGGTTACCTCTGAAGGTTTAGCGATAACGCAATTACCCGCGGCTAGTGCAGGAGCTATTTTCCAAGTAAATAAATATAACGGTAAATTCCACGGTGAAATACAACCGACGATACCGACAGGGGGCCTTAGCGTATAGTTAATTGCACTGCCAGCCATAGCGTGTGATTCACTGGCAAACTGTGAACAAGCATGAGCAAAAAATTTAAAATTACTTGCCGCACGTGGAATATCGACACTACGGGCTAGGCTAATGGGTTTGCCATTATCAATTGCTTCAGCAAGGGCGAACTCTTCAAGCTGTAGCTCAATTTCTTGTGCAATGGCTATTAAGTAATCTGCACGATCCTCCAACGGTAAGGATCGCCATGCAGGTAAGGCTTTTTTTGCTGCTGTAACCGCTAACTCAACATCCTCGTTGCAACTATCCGGTATTTTGCCGTAAATGTTGCCGGTTGCAGGTTCAATATTATCGATATATTGCTGTTGTAGTGGCGCTTGATATTGACCATCAATAAAATTTGCAATGATATCCATCAATTACTCCTTATAAACAGCTAGTTCGACCACCATCAACCGGCAAGTTAATACCGGTAATATAGCCAGCTGCAGGTGAGGCTAAAAAGGCAGCTGCTGCGGCAAACTCTTCTGGCGCGGCGAAACGGCGCATGGGAATTTGGGCTTTTTCATTAATAGTTGCTTGTTCAACCGAAATATTCTGTTTTTGCGCTTTACCTGTAATAATGGCATCTAAACGTGCGGTAGCTGTAGCTCCGGGTAAAACATTGTTGACGGTTATGCCAAAAGGACCGAGCTCATTTGCGAGTGTTTTAGACCAACTTGCCACCGCACCACGAATGGTGTTTGACACACCTAGACCTGGGATGGGTTGTTTTACGGAAGTAGAAATAACATTGATGATACGACCATATTGCTTTTCTTTCATTGCTGGGATCAATGCTTGTACTAAGTGATGGTTGGTAACTAAATGCAAATTAAATGCGTCAATAAATGCGCTAACATCGGTAGTGTTGGCAAGGCCTGGCGCCGGACCTCCGGTATTATTGATCAGAATATCGAATCCACCATTTATCGCAACATCATCTAAAATCACGCGATTAACTTGCTCTGGTTTGGCAAAGTCGGCAATTAACACTTGGTGTTTTTGCCCTTGTGCACAGCAAAGTTCATTTTTAACCGCATCAAGTGTTGTTTGGTTACGAGAAAATAAGGTAATGCTGGCGCCTAAATGGGCTAATTCTATTGCACACGCACGGCCAATACCTTGACTACTACCACAGACGAGTGCTCGTTTTGAAGCTAAGTTAATATCCATTATCGACCTTATAATTATCTTTTTTATCGTTCAATTTTTAGAACGTTTTTTAGAGAACCGTTAAAGAACATAAATTTAAAGTTTGTATTCTTGTTCTTCTATAAACACTTTTTTAGCACAATAAAAAATTTAATGTCAGTAAAATCTAGTCAAAAAACATACAATTATTTCGGCTTAGTGTCAGCTTAAATTTCCGCAGGTAATTTGAGCTTTATTTGTTGTTAAAAAAATCTTATCCCCGAGATTCATAAATCAAGAAATAAGCAAATACGTAATTATTTGTCCGCTAAATGAGCTTTTTGAAGGGGAAATAGACTATTTGAAGAAGCTTTATACGAATGAAATCAGTTCGAATTATCGGTGATTATTGAACGGTAAATAAGCGATATTAATTAATAACAACTCAAAAATTGTTGATGGTAACGACTGAATAAATGCAAATTAATGAAAACTGCAAGACATTAATTGTTAGGCTAGGTACATTAAGTTAATAAAAGTTTTTAATAAAAGTTTTTAATAAAATTTTTTAATAAAATAATAATAACCGAAAAAAATTTATCACGATTAGTGATTTAATATTAATAGCAATGGAGCTGAAAATGAATCGTAAAACAATGGCGGCCATCATGGCATCTACATTAACTCTTTCACCTTTGACTATCAGTAACGTTCTTGCCTTTGAACAAAATACTACAGCCGATATCGCGAAAGATTATCAGCAACATTTAGCCCCTTTATGGGATCACTTCCACCGTAATCCTGAGTTGTCCTTGATGGAAACTAAAACGGCAAAACGTTTAGCCCAAGAGCTAACTGCCGTAGGCTTTGAGGTAACTCAAGGTGTAGGTGGAACTGGCGTAGTTGCCATCATGAAAAATGGCCCAGGGCCAATGGTAATGGTTCGTGCCGACATGGACGGCTTACCAGTTGTTGAACAATCAGGTTTAGCAAACGCTTCAACAATTAAAATGCAAGACTGGCAAGGCGAAACCGTTGGTGTAATGCATGCTTGTGGTCATGATGTTCATATGACTAGCTTGGTGGGTACTGCCCGATATATGGCAGAAAATAAAGCTCAATGGTCAGGCACTTTAATGTTAATAGGACAACCAGCAGAAGAGAAGGGGCCAGGAGCCTCTGCGATGATGGCTGATAATTTATGGCAACGCTTTGGCCAACCTGATTATGCTTTTGCTTTTCATGTTAGTGCTAATTCAGAAGCAGGCAAAGTTATTGTTGATGAAGGCTCGCCTTATGCTGGCGCAGACACCGTTGATATTACGGTACATGGTATTGGTGCTCATGGTGCATCACCCCATCAGGGTAAGGATCCTATTATGATCGGGGCACAAATTGTCAACAACTTACAAACTATTATTAGTCGCGAGTTAGCCCCTCGTTATGCTGGTGTCATTACGGTAGGTGCATTTCATGCGGGCACTAAACACAATATTATTTCAGATGAAGCTAAGTTACAGTTAACAGTACGTAGCTTAACGCCTGAAGTCCGTGAGCAACTACTATCAGCAATTAAACGTGTCGCTATTGGCACAGCACGCACTGCAGGTATGCCAGAAGATAAATTACCAGAAGTGGTAGTTAGTGAGTTTTCTTTTCCACCAACGTTTAACGATCAGAAACTTGCCAAGCGTTTAAAAAACGTATTAAGTGAAAAAATGGGAGAGGATGCATTATTAGCACCAGCTGAAACAGGTATGGGAGCGGAAGATTTTGGTTTCTTTACCACAGAACCTTATATTCCAAGCGTATATTTTAAGGTCGGTGGTACACCAAAAGCTGATTTTGAACGGGCAGCTGCCGGCGGTGCTGCGGTGCCAAGTCATCATAGTCCACAATTCAAAATTACGCCCGAGCCTGCGATTAAGTCAGGTGTAGAAGCAACCGTATATGCACTACTAGATATTATGGCAAAGTAAAATTAATAAGGCTTGTGGAATAAACGATGCGAATAAAGTTGGCATTGTTTATTCTGCACCAATTCTGCGGAAAATATGCGGAAAACGTTATATAAACGGCTTGTGTTAGCTGTTTTTATCTTAGCTTTGAACCGTCTTCACATCAAAATTAGCAAGTTAAATACTTTGGTAGCGCTTTTTACTTTATTGTTAATAAGTACACTATTTAATCATTGCTAAAGCTACATACCAGGCAGGTGTTTCTAATATCTCTAATAATGTCCCATCATTTAAGCGGCCTTAAAACTAAATTTTTAGCACAAAAAAGCCCAGTTAAAAACTGGGCAAAAACAAAAGGGAGGTATTAAGGTTGAACGGTTAACTTTCTACTACGGACTGGCGTTGTTGCAATAAGCTCTTACCGTTAATGGCAATTTTTCTTGGTTTTAACGCTTCAGGTATTTCTCGTTCTAAATCTATATACAGTAAACCGTGCTCTATAAAAGCACCAATGACTTTAACGTGATCACCTAATTGAAATTTACGTTCGAAGCTGCGTTCGGCAATACCTTGATGTAAAAACTTACGTTCAACTTTACTGTCGTTAGTTGTTTTTGTTCCGGTGACAATAAGTGTATTTTGTTTTGATTCAATATCTAACTCTTCTTCGGCAAAACCGGCTATTGCCATGGTAATGCGATATTGGTCTTCCGCAAGTAATTCAACATTATACGGAGGGTAAGAAGATTGTTTGTCTGCTCTTGAGGCTTTATCAATTAATCCGGCTAAGTGATCGAAACCGATAAATGAGCGGTAAAGTGGGCTGAAATCTGTAGATGTACGCATAATTCATATCCTATAAAATAAGTTTAGCAATATGTTGTCTCTTCGATATTTTTCGGATGCTAAAACCAGCTAATGCTGCGAATTATTACATCTGAAATTTAATATTCTCAGAGTTTAATTGTGCCTTTCAATGTGAACAGGCGTTTAGTGTAGACCCTATTGGCGACTACATAATTAAAGATGGGATTGATCTATTTGATTTCAAGAGGAAGGTTTAAATTAATTTATTTTTTATTTTTTTTACGTTAATTATTCAGCGAGTTATTATAAATTTAATAAGAGCGATGTGTATCATCGACTCTTATTTATTAAAGAGCGGAAAGCTTAATCTGATTGTCCACTAGGTGTTGTTTCTACTGTCTTAATTACTTGGCTTAGCGACTTTAATTTCGTTAATGCACTGTCGTAGTCAGGGTGCTGAGAAATATTAGCAACTAATTCTTTGTATGCAATTTTACCGTCTGCATCTATGATGAAAATAGCACGGGTTAGTAAGCCCATATCTTTAATCAATAAACCATAATTTTGGCCGAAATCGCGCCAAACAGCATCTGATAAAATCTTGATACCGTCTACTTTTTCCGTTTCACAAAATCTTTTTTGCGCAAAAGGTAGGTCATTGCTAATAGTTAACATAACAACATCAGCAGGTAAATTTGCGACCTCTTCATTGAAACGTTTAGTTTGTATTGAGCAAACACCTGTGTCTAAACTAGGTACGACTGAAATTAATATCGATTTATGCTTAAAGTCAGCTAATGTTACCGGTGAGAATGATTCAGTCACTACTTTAAAATTAGGTGCTATATCGCCTAAATTTACTTGGTTGCCAAGTAAGGTAACGTACTTACTACCAGCCATGACGACATTGTTTGTTTCGGTCAGTTGTACTGTTGCAACTTCAGCGGTTGCAGAAAATACAAATAGTGAGCTAAGTAGGCTTAATGTCGATAGTTTTAGAATATTCATCATGAAATAATTTGCTAAAGAAAGGTATTGTTTAAGCTTACCTTTGTGTAGGAAAAAATGCGAATAAAATGCATTTTATTTTTAAAATCAAGCTAATATCCACTATAATAGTTAATATCTATCGAGCACTTTATTCTTGGATATGAATTACTGATAAATTTCATTGAATAATTTTTTTAAATAGCAACCTAAGGTTTCTCCTTTATGGCAACAGCTCTACTTATTTGTGATGACTCTAATATGGCGCGAAAACAAGTCGCGCGTTCTCTCCCTGATGGATGGGATGTCGACATAACTTTTGCGACTAATGGTGTTGAAGGGATTACAGCAATTAAAGAAGGCAAAGGAGATGTGTTATTACTTGATTTAAACATGCCTGTAATGGATGGCTATCAAGTACTTGAAGCTATATTGCAACAAGACTTACCGACATTAGTTGTTGTTATTTCCGGTGATATTCAGCCTGAAGCGCATCAAAGAGTTAAGAATTTAGGTGCATTAGACTTCATCAAAAAGCCGGTTGATAAAAATAAATTAACTGAAATATTGCTAGCTTATGGTATCTGTCACAAAAGTGAACTAGGCGTTAGTAAAGAGCAAAGTATTGCAGAAAAACCGGTACCTCCTCGTGTTGAACCAGCACAAGCTATCGATACAAGCGTGTCGAAGAAACCTATTAGTGAAATTAATGGTCAATTACGTGATTGCTACCAAGAAATTGCTAATGTAGCGATGGGGCGTGCAGGTGATTTACTCGCACGCTTATTGGATGTATTTGTTGTTTTACCTATTCCCAATGTTAATTTAATTGAAGTTAGCGAACTGACAATGGCGCTTTCTGATGTTGAAAGTAAAGAGAAAACTTCCGGTATTTGTCAAGGTTTTATCGGCGCGGGAATTTCAGGTGAAGCATTATTAATTCTTAATGACTCCAGTTTCAAAGATGTCGCATCATTGATGAAATATGACAATGAACTGGATAATAATATTGAATTAGAATTGCTAATGGATATGGCAAACTTACTCATTGGTGCTTGCCTAAGTGGTATTTCTGAGCAACTTGATATGTCATTTAGTCAAGGGCATCCGGTTGTATTAGGACAGCACCGACAAATTTCTGAGTTAATTGCGACTAATACTAAAAAATGGAAGAAAACACTCGCCATAGAAATTAGTTACAGTATTGAAAACTATCCTATTAAGTGTGATTTATTGCTACTCTTTACTGAAGAGTCAGTCGTTACACTTAATAATAAAATTGCCTACTTGTTGGATTAATCATGTCAGAGCAAACAGAACAGTTAAATGAATTACACTGGATGATGGAAATGCTGCATACCATTGATGTTGGTTTAGTGGTGCTCGATCGAGATTATAATATTCAGATTTGGAATGGTTTCATGGAAAACCATAGTGGGTTGTTACCACGAGATGTTAAAGGAAAAGTGTTATTTGATCTTTTTGAGGAAATACCACAAGACTGGTTTCGTCGTAAAGCTGAATCGGTATTTTTATTAAAAAATAAAGCATTTACTATTTGGGAGCAACGCCCTTATGTGTTCAAATTTAATAATTACCGACCTATTACCGGTACCGCTGACTTTATGTATCAAAACACCACTTTTATTCCGTTAATGTCAACTACAGGCCAAGTTTCTCATTTATGCCTTTTAGTTTACGATGTCACTGATAATGCTATTAATAAAATAGAGTTGGAAAAAGCCAATGCTGGTCTTGCTATTCTCAGTCAAATTGATGGTTTAACCCAGCTATTCAATCGTAATCATTGGCAACATTGTATTGAAGCCGAATTTAAACGCTTTACACGCAGTAAACATCCAAGCAGTTTAGTGATGTTAGATATTGATCATTTTAAAAATGTTAATGATAGTTATGGCCATTTAGTCGGCGATGATGTTATACGACACTTAGCTAAATTGATTCGAGAGCAAGTGCGTGAAACTGATATTTCAGGGCGCTATGGCGGAGAAGAGTTTGTTATTTTATTGGCAGACACCCATGCGGATGATGCCCTGATATTTGCTGAGCGCTTGCGTAAAGTTGTTGAAGAGTCTGTCGTAATTTATAATGATATTGAGATTAAATACACTATTAGCTTAGGTGTTGCTGAAGTCGAATCCTCATTTAGTGAGGTATCTCATTGGCTGGAGCATGCTGATAGTGCTTTATATAAATCGAAAGAAAATGGTCGTAATAAAGTGACCTTGTATCAAAAATAACTTTTAGTGTGATTTGATAAGTATAAAAAAAGCCCTCAGGGCTTTTTTTATGCAAGATGAATCAGTTAAACATTGTTAATGCGGCTTTATTATTCGCGACAACCAATAAAATCCTTGAGTCAATATTATAGCTAATAGCACACCGCCAGCATTCGCCGCCATATCTAACCACTCGCCATAACGATTCATATACGGCTGAATAAGTTCAATTAAGCCACTATAAATAATAAACACTAACGCGAATGCTAGCCAGTACTTTGGCCGGCGTAATGCGGTTGGCAACATCAATGCGCAATAGGCAATAAAGTGATGGGTTTTATCGCTGCCAGGTACTTTGGGTAAGTACTCTGCAGGATAAAGTGAACTAATCGTTATTATAGCTAAGATCAGTAGAGTTATGCTTTGCCAAAATTTTTTGATGAAGTTTGTTATTGAAATTATCATTATTATTTCTTATATACCAACCTGCCATTTACCCAAGTACTAGCGACCGAAATTTTCCAGATATTTTGCTCTGGCATGGTAAATAAATTGTCATCGAGTAAGACAAAGTCAGCTTTTTTTCCTTCAGCAAGGCTCCCTATTATTCTTTCTTGGTGACCGGCATAGGCAGCATCTAATGTAAAACTTCTGAAGGCTTCTAATGCAGTCATTTTTTGATCGGGGAACCAGCCCTCGGCTGGACTGTTTTTATGATCTTGGCGAGTAATCGAAGCATGTAAGCCAAAAAATGGATTTGGTGATTCAACAGGAAAGTCTGAACCAGCGGCAATGATCACATTTTCATTGAGCAGTTTTCTCCAAGCATAGGCTCCTAAAATTCTTGTTGGTCCAAGCCTGTCTTGTGCCATATTTTTATCACTAGTGGCATGTGTTGCCTGCATTGACGCAATAATATTTAGCTCTGAAAATCTTGGTATATCTTCGACTCTAAGCACTTGTGCATGCTCTACGCGATGACGTAAACCCTTTGTTTTTGTTGCGTTAATATACTTTTCGTAAGTATCAAGTACGAGTTTATTTGCATGGTCACCAATGGCATGACTATTGACTTGAAAACCTTGGTTCATCGATTGGCTAACCAACTGCTCAAATTTTTCTGGTGTGTTAAGTAGCAATCCTCTATGACCTGGCTGATCAGAATAGTCTGAAATTAATGCCGCGCCGCGACTGCCTAAGGCTCCATCAGCCTGAATCTTCACACTATTAAAAGTAAACATGTCATTTTTACTGCGATATTGACCGGTAGTTAGTGTTTGCTGCCATTTAGGTGAAGGTAAATACAACATAGCATTAACGCGAATGCTCATGGCATTTTCTTGGCTTAATGCTTTAAAAGCATTAAGGTTATTAGTATCAATGCCGGCATCATGAACACTCGTTAAGCCATAACTGGCAAGTGAGTCCATGGCTTTCACTAACACTTTCTTTTGTTGCTTGATGGTTAAAGGTGCAATACTTTTATTAATGAGTGTCATAGCGTTGTCGATAAAAATACCGGTCGGCATACCGTTCTCATCTTTAATGATATCGCCGCCTGTTGGCGCAATGGTGTCTTTCGTGATCCCCGCTAGCGCCATCGCTTTTGAGTTTGCCCAACCGGCATGTCCATCAATGCGTTGAAGCCAAACGGCTTTTTCTGGAAAGTATTTATCTAAACTTTTTGCGCTGGGGAATGCATTGTTTGGCCAAAGTGTTTGATTCCATCCTTGCCCTTGTATCCAGGTCAATTCAGCATTACTGGTGGCGTATGATAATGTTTTATTAACCGCATCTTGTTCCGATGTACTATTAACTAAATCAGCGTGCATTAAGCTTAATCCGTAAGCTAATATATGACCATGAGAGTCGATTAAGCCGGGGATTAAGGTTTTTCCTTGTCCATCAATTATGACTAAATTTTTGTCTGTTGGCAGTTGCTCTGACGCAGTATAAATTTTATCGATTTTATCGTTGGTAAAAGCTATTGCTGAGAAACGCTCAAGTTCGCTACCTGTTATTGTATAGCCTTGAATATTTTTAATGAGTGTTGTTTTTGCAAATACTAACGCTGGACTCATTGCCGTCAGGAAAAGTATTGATTTAATTGAGGTCGATAATTTACTCATTATGCTTCCTTGATTGAAATTTTTATTATGCTTAAATATTAGCATGTAAAATAGTGAATATTATTGTTATTTGATCCCGAACTAAAAGCAGCTAGCACTAAAAAGGCCCGTAGGCCTTTGAAGTCGAATAAAGCTAAAATTTCAAACTAGGTCAAAGCGTTAAGTTGCTGTAATAGGAATGATTAAATTGTTCTGGTTGCTGTTGCAGGGGCTATCATAGCGGCTTTACTCGCCGGATAGAGTACCGCTAATTGCCCAACAATAAACAGTGCTATAACGCCAAAAGCAATTAATTCAAAGCTGATCGGTGATAAGTTAAAGGTGTTAACCAGCCACATATTAAGCGCAACAGCACCAATACAACCAATAATATTGCCAAAGGTGGAAATAATAAAATTCTCTACCATGAAATAGCGCATTATTTGTCCTTTCGTTGCACCAAGCGCTCGGCGAGTACCAATTTGTTTTGTGCGACGATTAATACTAAAAATGGCTAAGCCAACAATACCAAAACCCGTAATTAAGGTTAGCGTTATGACTACCGTAGTGAGGATTTTATTGGTCGCGTTATGCTGTTGATAGCTACGTTTTCTGGTGTCTTCTACGGTTGTTACTCGACGAATAATGCGTTCTTTATCGCTTTCAGCTAAGGCTTTTTCGATAATAGGCATTAATTCGTCACGGCGACCAGCTTCTGTGCGAATAAAGTAATAGCTACCTTTTGACTCACGATGAAATGGGACTAACATGCTACGTTCAACACCATCCCAGCCATTCCAAGGCGCTTGTAACGCTTTGACCACACCAATAATTTGCATTGGCTGGGTTTGTGATATGTAGACAGTTTTACCAATGGCAGACTGCCAGTTATCAGGATATAAACTCTCTGCAAAAGCTTGGGTTATTATTGTTTTTGCTGGCCATGTTGATTGCCCGTCCTTGCGCAACTCTACATCGGCTTGATTGAAGTTTGTACCGGCAATAAGTTCCAAACCCATGGTGTTAATCGCGTGTTCATCAACCATATATACCGCTGAACCAACGGTATCTTTATCTTCACCTGACTCGTGCTGCAGCGCCATTGACCAACCACTGCTGCTAAGAGGAATAGCATTAATTTGTATTGCATCGATAACGCCTGGTGTATTGCGAATCATATGCAAATCAGTTTGCAGGTGAGCTTGGATATTATAATCTTGTCCAAAGACGGTATTAGTCAAATAAAAGGTATTAGCTTCATCAAGGCCGCTATCTCGTTGCATTTGCTGTTGGCGGTCTTGGATCATAAAAATGGCGTTCACCATAATAGTCATGGTCAAAGCTATTTGCAGCGCAATCAGCAATGCCCCTATTTTATTACGTGCTAAAGCGCGTAAGATCAGTCCTATTTCTAGCATAATCTTATTATCCTTATTGGCTTTTAAGTTGTTGGGCTGGCGGAAGGTTGCAAGCACGCCATGTTGGATATAAACCGGCGAGTATGGTGGAAACTAAGGCGAGTACGACGGCGAGTATTGCCATATTAGTATCTAAACTTGCTAAGCCTTGCATGTAATCACCATAAAGACCTTCTACACCCTTTAAGCCGAGGTAAGCGAGTATTAAGCCTAATATGCCCCCTAAAATGCCAATACAAGCCGATTCGATAATATATTGACTAAAGAGCGTACTTTTACTGGCTCCTAATGCCTGTCTTAGACCAATTTCAGGGGCTTTACCTAAAAATTTTGCGAGTAATAAACCAACGGTATTGAGTAAGCAGACGATCAGAAACATAAATGACATTGCCATCATCATTTGCGCATCATCAGCGACCACTTCTTGACTTTCTAGCCATTGCATAACGTTACTTAAACGGTTGTCCATTGGGCGTTGAAAGCGACCAAACTGCTTTTGTTCTTCAACATAGGCATTGAGAAATTGTTGGTAATCTTCTTTATCTTGCTGGCTTTTTAATTCAACCCAAAACTGTGTCCAAATGCACTCAGAGGCAAGAAAAGCTTGAAAGCCATCTCCGCTGGGTTTCCAACAATTGGTGTTACCCGAGCGAGAAATTTTTTCATCAGCAATCAAATGAAAAGGGACAAAAATATCTTCAGAGTCATTAAAGGCGCCTGTGGTAATATCATAGAAACGAGGCTTAGGCTGCCAAGTATCAATAACACCCACCACACGAAACATATTGCCTTCAAGTTTAATGGATTTGCCGACAGAGTCCTTACCACCAAAGAGTTTATTATTGGTTTCTTTACTGAGTACAACCACATATTCTTTGCTTTCATCACTTTGGTTTGACCAACCGCTGCCGTAAACAAAAGGCACATTAAACATTGAGAAAAAATCAGCTGAATTTGCTCTGCCATTGACAATAAGGGGGAGCATTTCAGGATCTTCAGGTTCAATCACACCAAAGGCTTGTGCTTGCACATTTTGTCTAAAAGCTTTTTTAGCCTGCATTAAGTTACTTGAGTCAGTAAAAGTTAATTGGTCAGGTGGATTTAAACCACCGTCAAACGGGTCATTAACATCCCAACTATCAAGCTGGACATAATACAGTTGCGAGCTTTTTTCGGGGATAGGATTCGCTGACATTAAGTAGTTTACGGTTACCGTGGTCATAGCAGTACCAATGCCTAAGCCGATGGCACAAATCATTAGCAGGCTTAAGCCCCAGTGCCGAGCGATACTTACCCAGGCCAGTCGTAGATAATAACTAAACATAATTTTTCCTTATTTTTGTTCTCGTGTAATCGCGTTAAATACTTAAACTATGCTTGCTCAATATGCGCTGCTATTTTCTAACTCACTGACTCGGCCATCTTTAACTTGTATTGTACGTTTGGCTCGTTGGGCTAACTGTGCGTCATGTGTCACCATAATAATGGTGGTGCCTTGTTGATTGATTTCTTCAAGTAAGGTTAAAACACCTTTTGCCATTTCAGAGTCGAGGTTACCGGTAGGTTCATCAGCTAATAAAAATCGTGGGCTAGTGGCAAGGGCTCTTGCAATGGCGACACGTTGTTGTTGTCCACCTGATAACTGACAAGGCAAATGTTTCATTCGCGAGGCTAGGCCGACACGTTCGAGGTTTTCTTTAATACGACGTTTACGTTCTTTGGCATTAAAACCACGATAGCGTAATGGCACATCAACATTGTCATAAAGGTTTAGATCAGGGATCAAGTTGAAGCCTTGAAATATAAATCCTATTTTCTGGTTACGCATACGTGAACGACCATTGTCATTAAGTCTGCCAACGTCTTCGCCATCGAGTAGAAACTCACCATTGCTGTAGGTTTCAAGTAGCCCGGCGATATTTAGGAACGTGGTTTTCCCTGAGCCAGATGGCCCGGTTACACTGACAAAATCTCCTTCATTAACCTGCAAGCAAAAATCACGTAAGGCATGGGTTTGAATATCTGCTGTTTGGAATATTTTATTTATATTTTTCATTACTAGCATGCTAAATTCCTTATATCTTTTGAACAATTAGTTGTCGTGTTTTAAATGTTCTTATCATGATGATGATGTCACTAACGAAGCGCATTGCGCTTTCGTGCATAAAGTGACGATTTAACGTTTCTATTACAGGTAAACTAACGCCTTAAATTTATGCGCTATACCAGAGAGTCAGTTTTTATTAATCACTAAGTAACACTTGTGTAGCGGCGTTAAACATATCGGTACCAGAAATAATGATTTGATCACCGACCTTTAATCCTGCTAATATTTCAACATGGCTTAGGCTACGGGCACCGGTGGTAATCGCTGTTTTTTCGGCTAAACCATTCGCTACTTTATAAGCGAATCGCCCGCCGCTACTCTCTAAAAACTGTCCTCGCTTAACTTGTAATATGTTTTGCTTATGTTCTAAAATTATCTGAGTATTTAAACGTTGGTTCTGACGGAGTTTTTTTGGAATGTTATGAGTGAAACGCACTCGCCCAGTAACCTGATTATTCAGTATTTCGGGGGAAATCGTTACCAGACGAGCACGAAAGGGTTGTTGTTCAAATTGAATGTTAACGTCCATGCCTATCGCTAAATCGTCGGCATAACTTTCCGGTATTTCAATTTCAACTTCAAACTGTGATAAATCGACAATGGTTAAAATGGCTTGGTTTTTACTTAAAAATGTTTTGTTATCAGTATTGAGATTACCGACAATACCATTGACCGGGGAGGCTATATTTAAACCATCCACTTGGCGCTGTAACTCTTTTACCAATAAGGTTTGACGTCTAATATCGAGTTGCAAGGATTGACTGTCAAAGTCTAAACTTTCTAGATTTAACGCCGCATCTTGTACCGCGTGTTTATGCTGCAGGTTTGCTTGAGCTAATTCATCTTGCGCCTTTTCAAAGTCAATTTGGCTAATCGCGTTTTTTTTATAACCTAAATCAGCACGGCGTTTCTCTCTGTTAGCCGTAACGAGTTTGACATTTGCTAGGTCGACCGCCTTTTGATCAATGAGTGTTTGCTTTTTTGTCTGAATTTTTTGGCGATCAAAACTTGATTGCAAACTTTCTAACGTGGTTTGTTGTTGAAATAAACGACTGTTAAGCTCTGGACTTTCTAGCTTAGCAAGAATTTGCCCTTGTTTGACTTCATGACCCGCCTCGATCAGTAAAGTAATTGTGCCATCAGCAGGGCTGTAAACTGTTGGACTTACCGCAGCTACGACTCGACCTAATACTGAAATATCTCGAGTGAAATCACCTTGTGTGATCGTGGCAAGGCGCACACGATCTAATGAGATAGATTTTTCTGCTTTGCTCCAGCGAGATGCTGAAGGCGCAACTTGCCAGATAATACATGCGGCTACTATTGTTATTAATATAATGGTTATGAAGCGTTTTTTAGGCGTAGCACTTGGTTTTAATTTTATATCTTGTTCACTAGTATCTTTGATTAACATGACTTTCCCCCACGAATGTCAAATCAGTGCTTTATCTCTTAGCAAGGCCATTTGCTGAAGTGCACTGATATAGACTAAGTAGCGTCGATAAGGGAAAAGGTTTAAAAGTAATGAAATTATTTTTATATGTGTATATTGTGAAACTTAGAAATTCACACAAATATTTTACTAGCAGCTGAAATAATAACTTATTATTTCAGCTGCTTACATGGGAAGTGATATTGTCAGAGTAAAGCTATTTACTGGTCGGTGACTATAGTTAATGGGTTGATTCAATGTGCTACTAACTAGTCGTTTAGGCGTCGTTTAAGTTTTCTTTTTGTCGCCATCGGGAAATTAAAGCGAGTAATAAAAGTAACAGGGGAATAACAAAGTCGATAGCACGGGTATAGCGTGCATAGGGGGTTAGTCCAGTTACTAAGGGGACTTGAGTGCTTAGTACTGCTTCTTCAAATTGTGGAATTCGTTTGATAATTTTACCTTGATAATCAACAACTGCAGTAATGCCATTATTGGTTGCTCGTAAAAATGGTCTACCAAACTCAAGCGCGCGCATTCTGACTATTTCTAAGTGCTGATGTGGTCCATGTGAGTCTCCAAACCAAGCATCATTACTAACGGTTAGCAGTAAGTCTGTTTGATTAGAAAAGTTGGCACTCAATTGGTCGGAAAAAGCCACTTCGAAGCAAATGAGTGGCAGCAGGTGATAACCATTAGCGATGAGATTATCTTGTACATAGTCACCACGACTAAAAGATGACATGGGTAAATTAAAGAGTGGTGCGATAGGTCTTAACCAGTCGGCAAAGGGAACAAACTCTCCAATCGGTAACAGGTGGTGCTTAGCGTAACGATTTTTATTGTTATATTGGTAACTTCCTTGCTTATCAGTCGACGTGCCTTTACCGAGTACCACTAGATTATTGTAATAATTTCTATTATTGATGTTGTAATCAATAATGCCCGAAATAATAGCGCTGTTGTTTAACAATGCTGAGCTTTGAGCTATTTGTAAAAAGTCTTGTGCCTGTGTACTTGGCTCAACTGCTGTAATAGCTGATTCTGGCCAAATAACAATATCTGCGGGGTAATGTTGCCGGGTGATATCTAAGTAATTTAGCATGGTCGGCCAGGTTAACTCAGGTGCCCATTTCAAGGCTTGCTTGATATTACCTTGTACTAATACGGTTTTAACTGACTTACCTGTAGGAGTAACCCAATTGATGTTTTGCAATGCTATACAGGTGATACTAATAACGCAGAGTAAGGCTATGTTTATAAAACGTTTTTGGTTTTTAATGATATAAACCATAGCAATGCAGATTGTTATAATCAAAGCACTGATACCTTTCTCGCCGATAATAGGCGCAAAGGCGGCTAAAGGGCCATCAATTTGACTATAGCCTAGCGTTAGCCAAGGAAAACCCGTTAAAAACACACCACGTAAAAACTCAGTTAGTAGCCAAAAAGGTAGTAATAACCAAAGGTTGAGCTGTTTTTTTTGAGAGAATCGACCGGCTAAAAAACAAGCTAGTGCGAGGAAAAGAGCTAAATATAAACAGAGCAATAGCATTAGTAATAATGATATTACCAGCGGTAAACCACCAAATTGGTCGATACTGACATGTACCCAACTAATACCAGCAGAAAACCAGCCCAAAGCAAATATAAAACCTTGTTTAGCTGCAGCTTTAGCGGACTTACCCTGAAGAGAATATAACCATGTGGGGAGTATAAGAGCCATTAGCCAATAGTAGGAAAATGGCGCATAACATAGCACTAATGCCAAGCCCAGCACAAAGCTGAGCATATTGGCTTTATTCATTATATTATTTTTGATTGCTTGAAAAAATCTCTTTAGCATAAAGTATTAATCAATAACTTTTCCTGCAACAACATGCTCTTTTGGCAGAGTGATTTGCAGTGTCTGAATTCGACGATTATCAGCAGCAGTCACTTTAAATATAACTTTATTAATCGTGATTTTTTCACCTTTTTTCGGCATGTGACCAAAGTGTTGTAAAACAATGCCACCGATAGTGTCAGCGTCACTTTCATTAAATTTAAAATTAAAGTAATTATTAAAGTCGGTAAGATCGGTCAAGGACTTCACTTGATAAACTTGACCGGCAAGATATTTAATATCTTCTTCCATCGCATCATCAGTTTCGTCTTCAATTTCACCAACGATCAATTCAAGAATATCTTCGATGGTAACAACACCTGAAACGCCACCATATTCATCAACAACAATAGCCATATGGTAGCGCTGTTGGCGAAACTCTTTTAAAAGCGGATCAACTTTTTTACTCTCAGGAACAATAATCGCAGGGCGAATAACTTGTGCAATGGTGAACGGCGCATCAACCTGGTTAAAGCCGTAGGCTAATAAATCTTTGGCTAATAATATGCCTTCAACGTCGTCAATATCGTCATTAATAACAGGAAATCTTGAATGTCCTGAGTCGACTATAACGTTAAGTGATTTTTCTAAAGGATCATTAATGTCTAAAGTGACCATTTGCGATCGAGGGATCATAATGTCACGTACTCGCATATCTGATACTTCGAGTACGCCTTCGATCATTTGCTTAATCTCAGGGTTGATGAATTCACGGTCTTCAGCATCGTTTAATGCATTGACTAGCTGGTCTTTGCTTCTCGGTTCTCCAGTAAATACTTGCATAATTTTATCCAAGATTGATTTATTAGAAGAACCGTTACTAGAGTGGGGTTGGTCGTCGCTCATAGAGCCTTTTTATTTCCTGTTGTTTGAATTTAGTACTTAACTATCCGGTTAGTTTGTAACCGATTGTTGTTAATTTCAAGTACTAAATCATGTTTACGTTCTTCAGTAACAATTTTACTGAAGTAGATCAAATAATATGGTGGTGATTTATACTAAACGAATGATAAGTGTATCCGTTTAGTATGGTTATATTTTTTAATTTATCTCATAAGGTGCAGTAAAACCTAGGCTGGTAACTATTTTTGTTTCCAACGCTTCCATTTCTTCTGCCTCTTCGTCATCTATATGATCAAAACCTAATAAGTGTAAGCAACCATGTATTACCATATGAGCCCAATGCGCTTTAATATCTTTGTTTTGATCATTAGCTTCTTTTTCAACAACATCAACACAAATAATAAGATCACCTAATAAATCAAGCTCAATGCCATCAGGAACTTCAAATGGAAATGATAATACATTGGTGTCTTTATCTTTGCCTCTATATTGATGATTAAGTTGACGGCTTTCATCACTATTAACCAACCTAATGGTTAGTTCAAAGGTTTTTTTATATGGTGTTAATGCAGCTTCGGCCCAGCGTTGAAAGTCATCAATTTCAGGTGTGGTTTTATTGTCACAAGCCAATTGTAAATCGACAATAATATTTGTGGTGTTACTCGCCATTTTTGTTTTCACTTGCACGGACTAACGCTAGAGCTTCTGCTTTTTGTTGTTGCAGTTTTTGTTCTTTTAAACGCTGCTCTTTTTGTTCAAATGCTTCATAAGCTTCAACTATATGACCAACCACAGGATGACGTACTACATCTTTTGCTTGAAAAAAGTTAAAACTAACGCCTGGAATATCAACTAATACTTCAATAGCATGACGCAAACCAGATTTTTGTCCGCGCGGTAAATCTACCTGTGTGATATCACCAGTGATCACGGCGCGTGAGTTAAAGCCGATCCGTGTTAAGAACATTTTCATTTGTTCTACTGTGGTGTTTTGGCTTTCATCCAAAATAATAAAGGCGTCGTTTAACGTTCTGCCACGCATATAAGCTAATGGTGCAACTTCAATAACATTACGCTCGATAAGTTTTTCAACTTTTTCAAAACCGAGCATTTCAAAGAGGGCATCGTATAGAGGGCGCAGATAAGGGTCGACTTTTTGTGATAAGTCACCCGGTAGAAAACCGAGTTTTTCACCAGCTTCTACAGCTGGACGTGTCAGTAATATTCGTCTAATTTCTTGACGTTCTAGTGCATCAACAGCACAGGCAACGGCTAGGTAAGTTTTACCGGTGCCGGCAACACCAACGCCAAAACTAATGTCATTAGTAATAACATTTTGTACATAGCTTTGTTGATTTTCATTACGCGGTTTGACGATGCCACGCTTAGTTTTAATGGTGACCATATCTTCATATTTAGCATCAAGTTTGCTCGGCGCTGCTTCAAGCGTTCCGGCATCTACGATGGCTAAATGCAACATTTTAGCCGTTATGGTGGTTGATTTTCCTTTAACTATTTCGGTTTCAAGATAAAGGTCGATCAAGAGTTTCTTCGCGGCTTCAGCATTTAAACTATTTCCCGTCACTTTAAACTCATGGCTTCTATAGCTAACCTCAACACCCATACGACGTTCTATTGTCTTAAGGTTGTCATCCATAGGACCACACAAGTTTGCTAGGCGATTATTATCGCTAGGTGATAATTCAAAGTTTATACTGATATTTTTACTCAATTGCTGATCCTAAATGCTTGAAACATTATGTTTAAAGTGGCAAATAATTACTTTTTGCCACTTATGATGCTAACTAAGGTGTAAAGGTTGCCACACCAAGTTCATTCACTGAATTTTCATCTGCTTGGTGATGGCTATTCGCTAAAATATCCGCAGGAGAATGCGCTATACGCAAGCCCATTTCGCTTTCTTGACGTACTAATTCACCACGCAGTGAATTGGCATAAACATCTGTAATTTTAACGTCAACAAACTGGCCAATCACAGTATGTGGTGCAACAAAGTTAACGATACGGTTATTTTCCGTGCGTCCACGAAGCTCCATCGGATTTTTCTTCGAAGGACCTTCAACTAATATACGTTGTTCAGTATCCAGCATATGGCGGGCAATGCGCAATGCTTGTTGAGTAATACGGTCTTGTAATATTTGTAAGCGTTGTTTTTTTATATCATCGCTAATGTCATCAACCATATCTGCAGCTGGTGTGCCAGGACGAGCGCTGTAGATAAAGCTGAAACTTAAATCAAAATTCACCGCTTTGATTAAGTTCATTGTCGCTTCAAAGTCAGCGTCAGTTTCACCTGGAAAACCAATAATGAAATCAGATGACATGCAAATATCAGGACGAACTTTTTTTAATTTACGAATTTGAGATTTGTACTCTATAGCCGTGTGGCCACGTTTCATTTGCGTTAAAATTCGATCTGAACCACTTTGTACAGGCAAATGTAAATGACTTACAAGCTCAGGCACGTCAGCATAAACATCTATAATGTCGTCAGTAAATTCAATTGGATGTGATGTGGTGTAGCGAATACGGTCAATACCATCAATAGTCGCTATTAAACGTAACAATTCGGAAAAACGACAGATAGTGCCGTCGTGTGAGTCACCACGGTAACCATTAACATTTTGGCCAAGTAGGTTTACTTCACGTACACCTTGTTCAGCCAATTGGGCAATTTCATATAACACGTCATCAAGCGGACGGCTGACTTCTTCACCACGCGTGTATGGTACAACACAGAAAGTACAATATTTACTACAGCCTTCCATAATTGACACAAACGCGGTTGCGCCATCGGCTTTTGGTTCAGGTAAACGGTCGAATTTTTCAATTTCAGGAAAACTGACATCAACAACATGGCTTTTGTTGCCAGTAACTTGTTGGATCATCTCAGGTAAACGGTGCAAAGTTTGTGGACCAAAAACGATGTCTACATAAGGAGCGCGTTGACGAATAGCGTCGCCTTCTTGTGAAGCAACACAACCACCGACCCCAATAACAAGTTCAGGTTTATTGACTTTTAAGTTCTTCCATCGGCCTAACTGATGAAAAACTTTTTCTTGCGCTTTTTCACGAATAGAGCAGGTGTTTAGTAAGATAACATCGGCATCTTCAGCTTCTTCGGCTAATACAAAGCCATGGGTAGAGTCCAAAAGTTCTGCCATCTTCTGCGAGTCATACTCGTTCATCTGACAACCCCAAGTTTTTATATATAGCTTTTTACTCATTTATTCGCGCCTAATTTTTCTATGAATTGATTCTAGTTTTTGCTAGAGAATTTAAGGAGGCACATTTTACTCTTTCTTTGCTTATGATGCTAGCTTAGAAATATGCTAGTGATGAAATCAGATATGAGTTTTTAGTTTTAGACTAGCACAGGCAAGTAACTTGTCATTAATCTTATCGGTATAGCTAAATAATCCTACACATAAACATCGAATTACGAGATCAGGTTCGGTAGAATAAGCTTATGTTAGTAAAGTTGAAAGATCATGATGAATCAATTTGATTGTGTTGTTGTTGGCGGTGGAATGGTTGGGGCAGCCAGTGCTTTAGCATTAGCTGAGTTAGGGTTAACCGTAGCCGTTGTCGAAAAAAGTGTACCTGCAATATTTTCTTCAGAACAAGCCTTTGATTTAAGGGTATCAGCAATATCATTAGCTTCTGAGCAACTACTAGAGCAACTGGGTGCTTGGCAACAACTGCAAGAATGGCGAATGTGTCCTTATAAACGCTTAGGGGTTTGGGAAACTGAGCAAAGTTATACTGAATTTAATGCTAAAGATATCAAGCAATCCCATTTAGGTCATATTGTCGAAAATAGGCTAATACAGCTTTCGTTATGGCAACAAATGCAAGAAAACAACAACATCACACTATTGTGCCCAGAAACATTAATTAAGCTAGAGCAAAACTCAACTGAAGCTAAACTAACACTTTCTTCTGGTATTTTACGGACAAAACTTGTTATTGGCGCTGATGGTGCAAATTCCTATGTACGTAAGTTAGTCAATATTGGTACCACAGGATGGGATTACGCACAGTCAGCGATGCTGATTAACGTTCGAACAGAAAAATCACAACAAGATATTACTTGGCAGCAGTTTTTCAAAACAGGGCCACTTGCTATGCTACCTATGCCTGGAAACTGTGCATCATTGGTTTGGTATCATGAAAAAGATGAAATTAACCGTTTATCAGCATTATCGCCTAAAATTTTAGCGCAAGAAGTTATGCAGCACTTTCCTAAACGTTTAGGAGAAATAGAGGTGATCAATCAAGCCGCCTTTCCTTTAACGCGCCGTCATGCAAATCAATATCAAAAAGGAAGAGTGCTGTTAGTGGGGGATGCTGCTCACACAATAAACCCCATGGCAGGACAAGGAGTTAATTTAGGTTTTAAAGATGTCAAAGCGCTGCAACATGTTATTGCAAAGGCAATTGGTAATGGTGAATCGTGGCAACAAACAGACGTTTTAGCTCGTTACCAGCAAGAAAGGCGAACAGACAACTTATTAATGATGAGTGCTATGGATGCATTGTACTTATCATTTTGCCATGCTTCACCGCTGGTAAAGTTAGCCCGAAACACAGGGCTAATGATGGTAAATAAGTTACCTCACTTGAAAAATAAAGCATTAGCTTACGCATGCGGTATCTAGGTGGTGTGTTTATACTGGTGATCGGCTTCAAGCGCATGTAAAAATAAAGCATGAAAATAATAGCGTTAATGATTACGAGTTGTAATAAATAGGATAGAGAAGAGAAATTATTTTATTTATATAGAGGGATTAAATTTTAGTAATGAGGGATGTTAATAAATGATGAATGGTGCGGGAGGAGAGACTTGAACTCTCACATCTTGCGATACTGGAACCTAAATCCAGCGCGTCTACCAATTCCGCCACTCCCGCATTTTCAGGTAGTAATCTCGATTAACCAAGATTATATAGAACTTAACTATAGAACATAAATAAAAGCAAGTGGCTGGGGTATGAGGATTTGAACCTCAGAATGACGGGATCAAAACCCGCTGCCTTACCGCTTGGCTATACCCCAACAGAATACTTCTATTTAATAAGTTTATAACATTGATGGACTTTCGAATAATACAGAGAGTAAAAGAAAGTGGCTGGGGTATGAGGATTTGAACCTCAGAATGACGGGATCAAAACCCGCTGCCTTACCGCTTGGCTATACCCCA
>JBAROR010000065.1:0-12946 GCA_049642265.1 Cognaticolwellia sp.
GTTTTATTAAAGTGATCACACCTAAAGGTAAAGATAAAATACTTGGCGTTACTATTGTCTCTGAACATGCCGGTGATTTAATTGCTGAATTCGTATTAGCCATGAAGCATGGTTTAGGCTTAAACAAAATTTTAGGCACGATTCACAGCTACCCAACGTGGGCTGAAGGCAATAAATACGCCGCAGGTGAATGGAAGCGTAATCATGCACCAGAAACCGTTTTAAGCTGGTTAGAGAAGTTCCATACGTGGAGAAGAGGTTAATAGCCATGAAGAGTTTAATAGCGAAGGCTAACTTAAACAAAGCACGGTCAACAGCAATGCTAGCAATGACAAGGGCTAAATCTTTATCATTAGCTGTGTTGTTGCTGCTGAGCACCGTTTTTAGCGCCGTTACAACGGCGCAAGAAGCCTTGCATCAACCATGGCAGGCTTTATTAACTCAACACGTTTCGCCAATTAATGACGGTCATTCAAGCCAGGTGAATTATGCTGGCATGAAAACAGATCATGCAAAGCTAACGGCTTATTTAACAGCGCTTGGTAAGGTTGATAAGCAGACATTTGAGCAATGGCCTGCATCTCAGCAATTGTCGTTTTTGATCAACGCTTACAATGCATGGACAGTTGAGCTTATTTTAACGGCTTACCCTGATATTAAGTCGATAAAAGATCTGGGTAGTTTTTTTAGTTCACCATGGAGTAAGAAGTTTATTCCGTTACTTGGTGAAACGCGCAGTTTAGATAATATTGAGCATGAGTTAATTCGTGGTGATAATAAATATGGTGACCCACGTATTCATTTTGCCGTTAACTGTGCCAGTATTGGCTGCCCTGCTTTACGTGAAGAAGCGTATAGTGCTGACGAACTAGAGCAACAGCTTACTGAGCAAACGATACGCTTTTTAAGCGACAAAAGCCGGAATCGTTTTAATGAAGAGACAATGGAGCTTTCCGCTATTTTTAAGTGGTATGGCGATGACTTCACACAAGGCTTTCGTGGCAGTAACTCTTTACCTGCTTTCGTATTGCTCTACGGTGAGGCATTGAACTTAACACCAGCGCAACAAGCACGATTAACGTCAGAAGATATCGATACTAATTTCTTGAATTATGATTGGGCGTTAAATGCCGCTAGGTAAACCGCCGCATTTTTCTAATCGATGTTTGAGTCGCCAAAAGAGTCGTTTTTCGACTTCTTTGGCGACTCGCCTTTTTCAGCGTTGTACATATCAAAGCGTCATTGGCTTAACCCTTCAATCTACCGATAAGCTTATGCCAAAAACAAAAAAAACTCATGATTTAAAAGCACTTTTGGCTAACTCATTTCTGCCGACATTAAAACTTTCCACACAGTTTAGTCTGTGTTTTTCCTTAATATTTATTACCTTGTTGTCGACAGCATCATTAAGCTCCGCCAACAACGCGCTTAAGAGCGTTTCTACAGCAGATGTTAGCACTAGTACTGAAAATAAAGCAGAAGCTAAAACAGATAAAAACAAAACGAAAAATGCTGTGGCTGAAGTAACCAATACGAGTAATTCTCTGACACAAAAAGAGTGGCACTCGCTCGAACAGCTAGCAAAAAACAATGCCGTTTACTTTCATGCTTGGGGCGGTGATCCTCAAATAAATAGCTATATTCAATGGCTTGCTAAGCGAGTAAAGCAAGAATATAACATTCAATTGCAACATGTAAAACTAACCGATACTAGCGAAGCCGTTAGTCGTGTTTTAGCAGAAAAATCTGCTGACAATCATCAGCAAGGACAAGTTGATTTAGTATGGATCAACGGCGAAAACTTTGCATCGATGGCAAAGTATCAACTATTAGCGCAAGGTTGGGTTGCACAACTGCCTAATTTCTCGTTAACAAATCCGAGTGAGAACGAGGCAATGACCCGTGATTTTGGTTTGCCAACTCAAGGTATGGAAGCACCTTGGGGACAAGCATCGTTAACCTTTTATTATACGCCAATCATTGCACGTAATCAGAGTAGTACAACAGATAAGAGTAGCAATGCCGAAAACTTAGCAACCCCAACCGTTTCTTATCAAAACAGTATTCGTCACGCGCCTAAAAACATTAAACAATTACTCACTTGGGCAAAGAAAAATCCAGGCCGTTTTACCTACCCAAAGCCACCAGATTTCTTATCACTGAGTTTTTTAAAGTATGCATTGATCACATTAAACCAAGATAAAAGTGAACAAGTGAAATCAACTTTATATCAAACAGTAACGCCGCAAAGCCAAGATAATTTATTGCCTGCTCTCTGGTCATTTTTAGATGAATTACATCCGAATTTATGGCATCAAGGACAATATTTTGCTGCCAGTGGCACAGCATTACAAAGGCTAGTTGGTGATGGTGAGGTAAACCTTGGCTTTACTTTTGCTGCTGCACAAATCCCTGCATCAGTCGAACGCTATAACTTACCTGAAAATACCCGCAGCTTTGTTATGGAAGATGGTAGTTTAAGTAATATTCATTTTGTCGCGATTCCCTATAACGCCGCCAATCATAACGCCGCGAAAGTCGTGGCCAATTTTATGCTCAGTGTAGAGGCGCAAGCGAAAAAGCAACAAGCGACAATGTGGGGCGACAGCACGGTATTGGATGTATCGCAATTAAGTCCACAACAGCAGTTATTGTTTAGTACCGATCAGCAGCATCCGAGCGCACTACCTGTCAACAGCAAAATTATCGCGCTAAGTGAGCCCCACCCTAGTTGGTCAAAGCTCATAAGCCGTGAATGGCTAAAACGTTATGGGGCGCAATAACGCATGAATAAACCATTAACCAGCAATACGAAAATGTACGACAGGCTTTTTAATGTCATCGTAAGCTTTAGCCCTAAATTATTGGTCGCTATATTAGTATTGCCAGTGCTAGGCGGCTTGCTTGGCGTGATTTTACCGGCATTTGGTTGGTTACCAGCATTAGATAAGACTCAATTAAGCGTGCAAGGCTTTCAGCAATTAATGCAATCACCTGGCATAACACAAATGATAGGCTTGAGTTTCTTCAGTAGTCTTATCAGTGGTTTGCTTGCTTTTACCATCACACTTTTATTGCTAGCAAATTACTTTGACAGCCCTTGGTTAGCACGCATTCAGCGTTTGTTAGGACCTATTTTAGTTATTCCTCATGCGGCAGCAGCCATCGCGATTGCGTTTTTAATCACGCCATCTGGCATGATCGCCCGCTTATTTTCACCTTGGTTAAGTGGCTGGCAAAGCCCCATTGATTGGTTATTGCCCCACGACCCTTACGGTATCAGTATTATCATAGGCTTAACGTTAAAAGAGTTACCCTTTTTATTACTAATGACCTTAAGTGCGATTGCTCAGCCAGATCTTAATATCAAACTACGAGCACAATACCGACTTGCGCTTAGCTTAGGTTATTATCCCATGACTGCGTTTTTCAAAGCGGTATTACCGAACATTTATCCATTAATGCGTTTGCCCATATTAGCCATACTCGCCTACGCCAGTGCCAGTGTAGAAATGCCTTTAATACTTGGTCCTAATACGCCGCCAACCTTAGCCGTAGCAATTATGAATTGGTTTCATGATGTAGATTTAAGTTTGCGTATCAAAGCATCTGCTGGTGCCTTATTACAATTGATGGTGACAGTGTCAGTGCTGATCACTTGGTGGTTATTAGAAAGGTTAACACTTGCGATAAGCTGTAAAAGCTTAAGTAACGGTCAACGCACCTATGGTGATGCTTTATGGGCTAAAATCATCAATGTTTTTACTGTTTTTCTGATCAGCTCAATTGCTTTAGCATTACTCGGCTTGGTATTTTGGTCATTTGCTGGCTACTGGCAGTTTCCTTTAGCCTTACCAGAGCAATGGGTATTGTTACATTGGCAATCAGCCTTATTACAAGTACAAACGCCAATTATAAACTCACTGTCTATAGGTTTAGTCGCCACAAGCATAGCTGTTATTTTAACCTTGCTAAGCCTAGAGTATGAAAAACAAAACGGCATTCAACTTTCACGCTTTAGCAGTTTAATTATTTACCTGCCGCTAATGATCCCCAGCATTGCTTTTCTATTTGGCTTAGTTTGGCTACAAGAAACCTTGCACAGCAAAACCACTTTCATTAATGTGGCTTTAGCACATTTGCTGTTTGTTTTACCTTACGTATTTTTATCTTTGGCTACCAGTTACCGCCGACTTGATCCACGCTACGCACAAGTAGCCGCAAGTTTAGGTGCCTCGCCAGTTAAAATATTTTTACAGGTGAGTTTACCGCAATTATTAATGCCTATTTTAATGGCTAGCGCATTAGGGCTGGCCATTAGTTTCAGTCAATACTTGCCTACCCTGTTAGTTGGCGGTGGTCGAATTAATACTGTAACAACAGAAGCCGTCAGTTTAGCCAATGGTGATAGTCGCCGGACAAGTGCGGTTTATGCACTAATACAAATGTTATTACCCGCAATAGCTTTTTCTGTGATTTGGTTGGTATCGACAGGACAAAAAAGAAAAAAAACGCAGGCAAATCGCCATAATAAAACGGCAAGTTATATCAGCAAGGCTAACCTATGAGCAATTCTTTCCAGACCAACAGTCTACAGTTAGAAAACCTAACTATAATGCGCGATAAAGCCGCGTTATTATCCCTAAATGAAACGATAAAAGGTGGGGAAGTATTAACCATCATGGGCCCTTCGGGCAGCGGAAAATCGACATTGCTCAATTGGCTTACCGGTATGCTACCGAAAGGTTTTCAAGCTGAGGGAAGTGTTCATCTCAATGGCCGTGATATAACACAAGTGGCAAGTTACCAACGCCATATCGGTTTATTGTATCAAGACGCTTTATTGTTTCCGCACTTATCGGTGGCCAATAATATTGCTTTTGCGATGCCAAAGGGTGATAAAAAAGCACGTGCGCTAAAAGTTAGTTTTGCACTGGCTGAAGTTGGCTTAGCGGGTTTAGACAACCGCCAACCTGACAGTTTATCTGGTGGACAACAAGCACGTGTTGCACTATTACGGGTATTGCTTAGCGAGCCTAAGGCGATACTACTGGACGAACCCTTTAGTAAATTAGATAGCCAATTACGTCAAGAAACACGCGAACTTGTTTTTGAGCAAATAAGACAGCACAAATTACCCGCTATAATGGTGACACATGACGAGTCAGACGCTATAGCCGCTAACGGTAAGGTTATTCATTTGTCGGCCACTTAATGACAGCATGAACATAACTCAGGTTTTAGTTTTAGCCCTAGATTTAGTCCTAGATTTAAATTTAAACACAATAGAAGCACAACATAAGTAAGAAGAATATCTATGCTAGATAAATATATCACCCCCATTATAAAACCATTATTACAACCTATCGTGAGTTTATTAGATAAACGCCAAGTAACTGCAGATCAACTAACGGTATTTGGCTTTATCATTGGCATGTTAGCTATACCTTTGTTGGCCTTAAATTTATGGTATTGCGCCTTAACCGCTATTGTTTTAAACCGCATACTCGATGGTTTAGACGGTGCGCTAGCTCGACATCAAAACAACAGCACTAGCGCCGGTGGTTATTTAGATATTTGTCTAGATTTTTTATTCTATGCCGCCATACCATTAGGTTTTGCTTTGGCGAACCCAGAACAAAATGCATTAGCTGCTGCGGTGCTGTTGGCAGTATTTATTGGCACAGGCTCAAGCTTTTTAGCGTTTGCAATTCCGGCAGAAAAATTCAATTTAGACAAACCACAATTCGCTTACAAAAGTTTTTACTATTTAAACGGCTTAACCGAAGGCACCGAAACCATTCTTATCTTTGTCGCCTTTTGTTTATGGCCGCAGTATTTTGCTGAACTCGCTTATGCTTTCGCTTTCCTTGCTAGCATAACTATTGTTACACGAGTTTATGGCGGCTATCACACGCTAAAAGCGCATAATCTAGACCAAGCCGACGTTGCCAGTCCAAGTACTGACACAGAAATATCCGGAGCAGATAAATAAATGACCGATGCCAGTTTTCGTCTCAGTATATTCTTCACTATCTTATTGGTCATGCTCGTGCTGGAAAGCTGTTATCCAGCGCGAAAAAGTAAATTAACGAAACCTGTACGTTGGTTAGGCAATTTTTCGCTGTTAATTTTATCGTCTATCGTCGCCCGATTATTAATTCCTATTGGCGTTGCCGGTATCGCCTTATATGCCTCGACAGAGGGCATAGGCCTTTTTAATATCATTAACTTACCGACCTGGTTCAGTATTACGTTCAGTGTGTTGTTATTAGATTTAATGATTTATTGGCAGCATCGAATTTTTCATCTTGTGCCTATACTATGGCGTTTTCACAAGGTTCATCATGCTGACAGCCATATCGATGCCAGCACGGGCTTACGCTTTCATCCGGTTGAAATAGCCTTAAGTATTTTATTGAAAGCGTTAGCTGTGCTGATATTAGGTGTGCCCGCGACTGCAGTGATTATCTTTGAAGTTGCCCTTAATGGTTTCGCCCTGTTCAATCATGCAAATATTCGACTACCACGTTGGTTAGAGCTGCCCCTTCGCACCATACTTATTACCCAAGTATTGCATCGTATTCATCATAGCCAAGTTGTAGGCGAAACCAATAGTAACTATGGTTTTAGCGTCAGTTGGTGGGACAGAATGTTTGGCAGTTATAAATCAGAAGCACAAAAGAGTGATAATGACTTAGACATCGGCCTTAAAAGTTACCCTGCGACTAATGAAAACGCTAATTTACTGACCTTACTAAAAATGCCATTCAATCAATTTAAAAATAAATAAGCTTGATCGTTATTTTAGGTTAGAGAAGCGTTAAACTAAGAGATATTTACTCAATAATTTAGTCTCTGTAGTTTTGCGTTTATGTACGCTATAATTGTTCGCAAAGTATAACTATATTGTGTGTCAGAAACCTTTACAGCACTCGATAAAACAAATAATCAAACGAACATAAGCAACTGTATAAAAAGAAGTTTAAAGAATAGGCATAATACTTGCTTTATTTTCGTTATATGATTTTATCACTATGTTTAGATTCAAATATAAAATGGATCTAAATAGATACCCTAGATAGGTAAATGGAGTTTATATGTTAAACAACATAAAAAAACTGAGTTTGATCAGTGTACTGTTAGTTTCTTCAACTGCAATGGCAAGTGTTACTACAGTTTCAGGACATTTTGGCTCAAGCAATGGTGTGCATGACAGCGGAAACACCTTCAATCAATTTGATGTTACCTTGGGCGGCGTCGATATTAACGTATCTGCGTGGTCAGATACTGGTAATATGCCTGGTGAAAATGCAAGTGTCGTTGGTGACAATAAAATAGAACGTGCAATTGATATGGATCGTAATGGTAACGGTTGGTCAATACAAAATGCTGATGAACAAAGATCTAACGGCACAAGAGTAAATAATTGTGGCTACTCGCATTCATCAGACAATTTTGACAGTAATTGTACTTATCAAGATTATGACTTTTATCTTTTAGGCTTTTCGGAAGCTGTTACATTGAATTCAGCAAATTATAGCTGGGTGTCAGGAAACGCTTCCAATAATCAAGTGAGTGTAGCGGCATTAAACTCACCTAGCATAAATGGAAAAACCTGGTCAGACGTTGGTTCAGCGAATCAATCATATGCTTCAGGCTGGTCTCAAATGAAATATTCAAGTAATAGTGGCTATTATACAACGTTCGGGGATTCGAACAAAAATAATATTGGTAATTTAGCTAACACTTCTTCTCGTTATTGGTTAATTGGCGCATTAAATGCTGCTGCATTTGGTGGGCAAACAAATTGGGAAGGTGATGACGGCATGAAATTGTCAGGTATTACATTTACTCGTGGTTCGCAACTTCCTGCCGTTGATGTTCCAGAGCCTGCATCATTAGCTTTATTCGGTTTAGCGATTGTTGGATTATTCTCCTCTAGACGTAAAAAATTGTAATAAAAACTACTTTCAGTTTAAAAAAGATGGCTTAGCCATCTTTTTTTTCATCTATACTTTTCTTCTATTCATTACTCATTAAACTAATACTCGGCTAATTTAAAGTTATTTTTCTTTTAGATTGTTATAGAGTAAGCAATAATCACAACTGTTAACTGTATTCACTATTTGGATTTTCATGCGTTTAATTTTACTTTTTATTTTATTCTCTAGCTCTTTTACTACCTTTGCTGCCAACAATTTTGAAAAAGCATTAACTGCTTTTAATAAAAATAATATTGAAGAAGCTTATATTCATTTAAAAAATGTAATGCAAACTGAACCAGACAATCTCGCAGCTAAAATTCTGATGGGTAAGGTGTTAATGCATAAACAATATTTTGGTGACGGTATTGATGTGCTCAACGAAGCTTTAACTGAAGGTGCTGATATTAATTTATTTTTAAATGAATTAGGCAATGCATTAATGATCGCTAGGGACTTTCAACAAGTTATAGATTTAGGCAAAGGAAGATCATTAAGTAATGAGAATAAACTCTCATGGTATTTATTATCCGCGAATGCTTACAGTGCATTAGAAAATAACGATGAAGCCCGTAAATATTTTGCATTATCACTTAAGATGGCTCCTAAAAGCGACCGTTCGCTTGGCGCTTTTGCAGCTTTTGAATTACAACAGGAAAATTACGCAGCAGCTGAAGACTTGATTAAACAAGCCATAGCTTTGTACCCTCGACAAAGTCGTATCTGGCACCTTCAAGGACAATTATATCAAAGCAAAAAAGATAATAATAATGCGTTAGTTGCTTTTGAAGAAGCATACAATATAAACAATAATGATCCTATCGTACAACGTGCCCTTGCCAATGCTTATACTAGCGTAGGAAGATTTTCAGATGCATTATTACTGGTTAATGAAATTCTTATCAACACACCCGATGACCCAATGGCTAAGCTACTTAAAAGTGAGTTACTTGCCAATACTTCAAAGTTTGAAGAATCTCAAGCGGTGTTAACAGACATTAGCCAAAAGCTATCTTTGTATACCGATGAACAAAAAAATAGTAATACCACACTTACCTATGTTGCCGGTGCTGCAGCCTACTTACAAAATGACTTTGAATTAGCGCAAAAAGAGCTACTGGTATATTTAAGAGATGTGCCACAAGATCTTGCCGCCATAAAAATGCTAATTGATATTTATATCCGTCAAAACCAGCAAGATAAAGCGCTAAGCTTGCTTGAGATGAAGGAGCCTTTGATCATCAAAAACTTATCATTAGCGACAAAGTTAATTGATTTGTATTTAAATAATCGCAAGATTTATAAGGCAGAACGTCTACTACTAACACTTGAAGATGACTTCAAAAACAAACCAGAATTAATTCTCGCTAATGTAAATTATTTAACAAAAATAGAACGTTTCGATGACGCAATTGCGTTACTCGATAAACATCAGCCTAAAGTCTTTAGTCCATCATTTTTACTGACAAAGGGACTTGTTTATCGTGCCAATCAAAAAGTATTTGAGGCGAATAAAATAGCAGACACTCTACTTAAGGCACAGCCGTTAAATACAGATTTTTTAGCATTTAAAGGTATTCTATTGTTACAGCAGCAACAATGGAATAAAGCCACTGAGATTTTTGAACAGATACTCGTTAACTTACCTGACGACTTTAATAGCTTATTTAATTTAGCAACCGCAAAAGCAGCATTAGGTCTATTTACAGAAGCCAAAGTTATCACTACAAAACTTCTTGAAACTCAACCAGAATACATCCCACTATTAATTCTGAATGCAAAGCTTGACCGTGATACACAAAATGTTTCGCAAGCAATAGAGACGCTTACCAATATCACTAAAGCTAATAAAACAAACATAAAAGCGACGGAAACATTAATAGAAATATATATGCAACAAGGTGACTTTAAGTCCGCCCTATCTGAATTAGACCGGATCAGCAAATTAGTATTTTTAAATCCTGTCTATATCAAACAAAAAGTTGAAATATACTTAGCTTTAAAAGACTTTAAACAAGCGACAAACCAAATAGAAATATTAGAAAGCCTCGCCGATGGGCCAAGAAGCTTATATGAACTCAGTCAACTATATCTGAGAACTAATGATACTTTGAAAGCTCAAAGTACTTTAGAAAAAGCACTTGCACTAGCGCCAGAAAATTTATTGATAAAATTACAATTGATTAAGGTTGATCTGCAGTTAAGTTCATTTGATATAGCTGAAAATAAACTGAATGCTATTGAAAAAGTACACTCAAAAAACCCTAACGTTTTAGTTGTACGTGGCGATTTACTTGTTAAACAAAACAAATTATCGCTAGCAAGCGCGAAATATGCTGAAGCGCTATCTGTAGACAATAACTTTACTCAAGCATTAGCAAAGCTATATCAAATGGCAGCACAAGGGTTTGGTCAGAAAACCTTTATTGAAATTACAACTAAGATCCTAAAAAACAATCCGAACGACTACTTTATGCGTAACCTTTTAGCTGATCATTTTTTAAATTCTGGTGATACAGCAAACGCAAAATTTCAATATGATATTTTAAAAGAGGTTGATGGATTACCAAATAAATCATCAGTTTATAATAATCTAGCAAATATCCTTCTCAAAACAGATTTAGCTTTGGCTGAAAAATATATTTTACAAGCTCTCGAGCTAGATAACTCTTCCTCTGCAATACTCGATACGTTCGGCTGGATAAGTAGTCTACAAGGTAATTTTGAAGAAGGTTTAATTATTCTTAGACGTGCGTATGCCATGAATTCAAATGATCCGGCCATTAATTACCACTTAGGGTACACATTATTCAAGTTAGGACGCAATGAACAAGCCAAGAAAGAGTTAACTAAAGCTCTTACCGATCAAGATAGCTTTTATGAATATAATGACGCTCAACGCTTATTAGAGACTGTTAATGATAGTATGGCAATAACGAACCAATAGGCTAATGATTAATGACAGTTCATGTACATTCATAATGTGTCATATGAACTGTTTTTACTTGTTAAAACTTAAGCTCTGTAAAGATCTTCCACTATCCTTCCTCTATAGATAACATAAGCACTTATATCCATAAAAGATAATTTCATATAGCACTTATAGTAATATCAATTAATAATACCTATGACAGCGTCTATAGCCTTTTGGCACGCTTTAAATAATAGCCGATGCAATACGGTTGATTACGTTAACTTAATTACACAGTAATCTTGGAGTATTTTTTCGAAATACTCTCAATCAGATCTTCTTACATTACACGTAATGTAGATGTTATTTAAACAAAGTATCTTAATGAACAGTGCGTGCTGATTTGATAATGTTCTGCCGTCATTTCAAGTAAAAAATATCTATAATTTAACATTAATATTGTTTACTTGAAGAGGATAGGAAGTCTGTATTTAAAATATAATTTCTATTTTATAGTAAAGTTGTCACCGTACGATAAATTTACGAGTTATTACTACTAATTATCCAAGCGTATAAAGTTATGTATCTTATTGCTCAGGGGAGCGCATACGCCAAATAAATAAAGGCACTAGTAATATAACT
This sequence comes from Cognaticolwellia sp., assembly GCA_049642265.1. Classification (GTDB taxonomy): domain Bacteria; phylum Pseudomonadota; class Gammaproteobacteria; order Enterobacterales; family Alteromonadaceae; genus Cognaticolwellia. The sequence continues at coordinate 11,539 of JBAROR010000065.1, forward strand.
TAAGCCTCACTAGCAAACTCTAGAAAGCTTTAGACATAAAAAAACCGGAACACCTTATTTAAATAGGTTATTCCGGTTTTATCGATTCTTATCGAACCTTTATTTGGTGCAGATAGAGAGACTCGAACTCTCACGCCCTAAGGCACCACCCCCTCAAGGTGGCGCGTCTACCAATTCCGCCATATCTGCAAATATTTTAAACTAGCCTGGTACGTCGCTACTTTTCTCAATAACTTTATCGCTAACAGGTACATCAGCGTTATCTACTCTAGGCTCAACACTATCTGTAGGAATAGCATCTGTTGCTGGTGCAATTTGACCTGCTGGAGTGTCAATATTATTCCACTCATCAGTTGCTTTAACGCGATTAGCAGTTAAGTTACCTAATATTAAGCTGATTACAAAAAACGCAATAGCTAAATAAGTTGTCGATTTAGTTAAGAAGTTACCAGAACCACTTGAACCAAAAATAGTAGCTGATGAACCAGCGCCGAATGATGCGCCCATATCAGCACCCTTACCTTGTTGAATTAGCACTAAGCCAATCAAACATAAAGCAACGATCAAATACACTACAATTAACACTTGATACAACATTTTATTTATCCCTTTGCTGCCAAACAAATTATTTTAAATTCTTCGGCTTTTAAACTAGCACCGCCGATTAATCCACCATCGATATCAGCTTGTGCAAATAATTCTTCACAGTTTTTAGCATTGACACTGCCACCATACAACAATGGTACTTTAACTGCGACGTTTTCATCAACTTTTGCGATAAATTCGCGTATAAATTGATGGGTTGTTTGCGCCATTTCTGGCGATGCTGTTTTTCCAGTACCGATAGCCCAAACAGGCTCGTACGCAATAACAACATCTACAAATTTTTCAATACCGATAACATCAATCACTGGCTGTAACTGCGCAGCTAATACGGTTTCGGTTTGCTCTGCTACACGTTCGTCTTCACTCTCGCCTATACATAAAATAGGCTTAAGGCCAGCAGCTAATGCTACTTGAACTTTTTTTGCAACTAAAGCGCTTGATTCTTTATATATACTACGGCGTTCAGAATGCCCAACAATAACGTAGTTAACACCAACTTCTTGTAACATTGATGTTGAAACTTCGCCAGTAAATGCACCTTGGCTTTGCTCGCTCAGGTTTTGTGCACCTAAACTAAACGCTGTTGCCAAGTTTACATTTGAGCTTGCTAAGCTAAATGCCGCTAAGTAAGGAAAGCTAGGACAAACAACAACTTCAACATTTTCATTTAACGTTACGTTATTTAATTCTGAAACCATCGAGTTGACTAATGCTAAACTGCCATTCATTTTCCAGTTTGCTGCAACTATTGCGCGTCTATTCATTTTTCATTCCTAAATCAAAGCGGCGAGATATTAACTAA
>JBAROR010000034.1:0-96010 GCA_049642265.1 Cognaticolwellia sp.
CTGAAGAAATGGGTGTTCTTCAAGAACGTATTACGTCTACGAAGAAAGGTTCAATCACTTCAATTCAAGCGGTATACGTACCAGCGGATGATTTGACCGATCCATCTCCAGCTACAACCTTTGCTCATTTGGATGCAACTGTTGTACTTTCTCGTGATATCGCGTCGCAAGGTATTTACCCTGCAATCGATCCACTTGATTCTACTTCGCGTCAATTAGACCCGCTAGTAGTTGGTGTTGAGCATTATGAAACAGCTCGTGGCGTTCAATCAACGTTACAACGTTACAAAGAACTTAAAGATATCATCGCCATCTTAGGTATGGATGAGTTATCTGAAGAAGATAAATTAGCAGTGAATCGCGCACGTAAGATTCAACGTTTCTTATCTCAACCGTTCTTTGTTGCTGAAGTATTCACAGGTTCTCCTGGTAAGTACGTATCACTTAAAGACACTATTAGTGGCTTTAAAGGATTACTTGCAGGCGAATATGATGATTTACCTGAGCAAGCTTTCTACATGGTTGGTTCTATTGAAGAAGCAGCTGAAAAAGCTAAAAACATGTAATGAAGGCTGGTGATTAGCATAAGTTAATCACCTATTAGGAGGTCACATGGCATTACTTTCTGTAAATCTTAATGTTGTAAGTGCTGAAGAATCGTTGTTTTCTGGTAGCATTGAATCATTACAGATAACAGGTAGCGAAGGTGAACTAGGTATTATGCCTGGTCACGCACCTTTGCTGACCTCACTAAAACCAGGTATGGCTCGTATCGTTAAAAAAGGTGGAGAAGAAGAAATAATCTACCTTTCTGGCGGTATGCTTGAAGTTCAACCGAATAGTGTTACGGTATTAGCAGATGTTGCTATACGTGTTGCTGATTTAGATGAACAACAGGCATTAGAAGCAAAAGAGCGCGCAGAGAAGCATATGAATGATCACGGCGATGACGTTGATTATGCAGAAGCGGCTTCTGAGTTAGCTCGTGCTGTTGCACAATTACGAGTTATACAAGCTTCAAGCAAAAAATAGCTTAACAATAAGTTTTAGTGATCAAAAAAAGCGACTCTTACCTCGGTAATTAGTCGCTTTTTTATTTTCTAACTTAAGTCTTTAAGCAATGGCTATTTACCCAGGGGTGTTTATCCATTACCTATCTCTACAGTAAACCAATTTAAATAACCTGAACTCTGGATAAGCAGCACTTGCTCAATCCTCCCTTTTAACCCATTATCTGCGTTAAAACGTCGATAAATAGCTCGCTATTCATAAACGTTTTGCCTTGAAAATGGCATAAAATGAAGCATTGATGATCTCTATTAGTGATGATCACCTTGCTATAGCATTTACTTTCTCACCTAAGCTTTTGATTCACTTGAGTATCAAGCACTCATTATCCAGAATTCAGGTTAAATAATAAAATGGTTATTATGCTGATGCATTAACCTTTTTAAGCATTGAAAAAAGTTCATCTTTTAGATGTAATCGAGCAATTTTTCGAGTTTCTAGATATTCATCAGAAGTTGTTTCAACTCCTTCTTCTATGCGGCGGACTTCTTGGTCTAGCTCGTGATACTCTTTGAATAAACGGGCAAAATGAGCATCAGACATTTTCAGTTGACGTATCTCTTCTTGAAACTCTGGAAATTCGTGGTGTAAATCGTGTTTCTCTATCATGGGTAAACTCCTATTTAGCACAGTTAATACAAGTATCTGTATATGGTAAAATATTCAATCTTTCTAGGTTAATTGGCTCAGCACATTGCTGACAAAAGCCATATTCATTATTTTCAATTCTAGCAATAGCTTGTTCGATAAGTCGCAGCTCAACTTTTGCCTCATGATGTATCTCATTTAGCACTTCGTTATTTTCACTTTCACTGGTTTGTTCGGAAAAATCTTGTGATCGTCCCTTTTTAAAGTCAGCTGCGATGGCATTAATACGTTGTTGAAGCTCAGCTTGCTTATCATGTAAATTTTTTATAACGGCTTTATTCATTGCTTTACTCCTTGGCTTAACTTCATTCTATGCCTTTAAATGACTATTGTTTTGATCTAGCACAAGAGTTTGCTGGAGTTTTTAGCGTTACATTTTGACTACAATGTGAACTAAAAATTGCGACCAATCACAAAAATTTGCGCTAAAAGGACTAGGTTTATTGTTATTGAGTCGCTAAACTGAATAAAACAGTAATGGTGAGAAAGTAAATGATTCGCAATAAGGTATTGTGGAAAAACAATCAGCAGCAATATGGATTATTAAGTAAATTCATACATTGGCTATCTGCATTATCAGTTTTTTCACTTTTTGCTTTAGGCTATTGGATGATGGAACTAGATTATTCAAGTTTGTGGTATCAGCGAGCGCCGCACTGGCATGAAAGTATTGGTGTACTCCTGCTTATTGTCAGTATATTTAGACTCTTTTGGCGTCGTATTGCGGGTTCACCTATTGCCTTAGCAAGTCATAGTGCAATAGAGAGAAAAGCATCTGCAACGGTAATATTGTGTTTATACTTAGCGCTATTTACAGTGCTCTTTTCAGGGTATTTAATTACTAGTGCGAATGATGAGCCTATTGCCGTGTTTGATTGGTTTAGTGTTCCACAGATAGTTCTGGCGATAAAAAATCAGGAAGATATTGCTGGTTTAGTTCATTTTTATGTAGCGTATGGATTAGTCTGTATTGCTTTCTTACATGCACTAGCAGCTCTTAAACATCATTTTATTGATAAAGATTCAACTCTCAAACGAATGACGGTAAACGATACTCAACTAAATAAATAACAAAAGGAACGAATATGAAAAAGATACTACTTGCTAGCGCCCTTTTAACTTCAAGTGCATTAATGCCTGTTATGGCAGCTGATTATGTTATCGATACAAAAGGTGCTCATGCTTCAATTAACTTTGAAGCTAGTCATATGGGCTTTAGTGTTCTTGCTGGACGATTTAACGATTTTTCAGGTAACTTCTCTTATGACAAAGATAATATTGCCGCGTCTAAAATTAGTGTGACTGTTGACACTTCGAGCTTTGATTCAAATCATGCTAAACGTGACAAACATGTACGATCTGATGACTTTCTTGATGTGAGTAAATACGCTGAAGCAACTTTTGTTAGCTCTAAAGTTAATGATAAAGGTGAAGGAAAGTTAGAAATAACAGGTACTTTTACAATGCATGGTGTATCAAAACCATTAGTTATTGATGCCGTTAAAGTTGGCGAAGGTGATGATCCTTGGGGCGGATACCGAGCTGGTTTCAGCGGTACTGCAACGATAGCGATGGCCGATTTTGGCTTTAAAAAAGATTTTGGTAAAGTTGACCTAATATTGCATATTGAAGGCATTCGTCAGTAATACGTCGTAATTATTTAACGACTCGAAATATAAAAAAAGGGCCAATTGGCCCTTTTTTTATAACTAAAATCGCCTCATTATGAGAGCGCTCTTTAAATGATACAACTTACTTCATTGTCTTAGCTGTTCTACTTCTAATATCATAGTGCGGTATTTAATTTGGTATAAAAATGCCAGCTCGATTAGCACTGACAATTTTAGCTATCATTTTTAATTGTGATTATTCGCCAAAAACAAACTCTTTGGGTGGCGTAACACCCATTAAATGCTGTACAAAGTAATCCCAGCGCTTACGCATCATATAAGGCTCCCTCGCAAAGCCGTGACTACGATTGGGTAACATCAGCATATCGAAGTCTTTATTGGCTTTAATCAACGCTTCTGCGACGATTAAGGTATTATATGGTGGTACATTAGTGTCTGTTGTTCCATGTGCTAGCAGCAACTTACCTTTTAGACTTTCAACGATTAGTTGATTGGCTTGGCTATCATAGTTAGTCGTACCATCTTCATTTTTTACTAATACACCATGATACTTTTCACCCCACTCATCAGCATAATTTCTATTATCGTGATTACCGGCTTGAGATACTGCAACCGAATAAAAATCAGGATAAGTTAATAAGGCACGTGTTGAAGCGAAGCCACCACCTGAATGTCCCCAAATACCGACACGAGAGCTATCAATCCAAGTATATTTTTTTGCTAACTGTTTGATTGCTGAGACTTGATCAGGAATACCGCTATCGCCCATGTTTTGATAATAAAATTCATGGAAGCTTTTTGAACGTCCAGGCGTACCTAATGCATCAATTTCAATAACAATAAAGCCAAGTTCAGCAATTGCTTGGTTATCACCTCGAGCCGTTCTAAAATTTCGGCCTCTAATGCTACCCACTTGTGGACCAGGATAAAGATAATTTACTACCGGATAAGACTTATTAACGTCGAAATCGCTAGGTTTATACATAAGCCCATAGATGTCATGGTCGTTATTACGGTCTTTAACAATAAAAGGCGTTGGTGCTTGCCAACCTGCAGAAGTAAGCTTGGTAATATCCATTTGTTCGACGATAAAACCTGATTTACTAGCGGTACTCCGAATAAAACTTGTTTCTGGCTGATTCGGTGTCGAAACGCGATCTAAGAAGTATTTAGCATCTTTACTCAAAGTAATACGGTGATGCTTTTTCTCTGGTGTTAATAGCGTTAGATCAGAACCATCTTTATTAATGCTATAAAGGTAATGAAAGTAAGGATCTCCACCCTCTTTACCTGCGCCAGAAAAAATAAGCTTTCCGGTATCTTGATCAACATTAAGTAATTCTAGAACGGTCCAGTCACCCTGCGTTATAGGGTTTTTAATTTTACCCGTTTTCGCATCAACTAAGTATAAATGGCCCCAATTTGAACACTGTGAAAACCAAATGAACTCATCACTTTTATCAAGGTACTTCCAACTTATGCCACTGACGCCTGATTCAAAAAAACTCTTTGCTGTTTCGGTTAAAACTGTACGCACTTTACCGTTTTTTGCGTCGGCTATTTTAAGCGTTGCTGTTTTATGATCACGTGTTGAAGAGACAAAAGCAAAATGACGACTATCTGTAGACCAGTCAATATCTAACAAACTGCCATCACGGCCAGCAACATGGTCAGTTATGGTTGATCTGTGATCATCAGCAAGCATATCAAGTGGTGTTACTTTAGCTTGTTCAATATTGATAACGACACGATGAATTTTAAAGATGTTTTCATCGCCGGGTAAAGGGTATTTCCAAACGTCGATAGTTGGGTGCCCAACGGCTGTCGATACTATGCCCATTTCACCAACATTTCGACTATCGTGCCTAAACGTAGTTAATAGCTTTGAGTCAGGAGACCATTTTACGACTGGCTTTTTACCTCGAACCCACCCTGCGTTATTAGTGGCATAACCAAAGTTTTCTATTCCGTCAGTAGTGAGTTGTTTCTCACTATTATCGTTAAGGTTACGCAGCCATAAATTGTATTCGCGAATAAATACAGCCTGTATACCATTTGGTGCGACTAACTCATTCTTTTTAGCTGTGTTATCGAGAGTATTACATGAATAACTTGCAATATTACATTGATAAGATTGATCTTCTATTTGTAATGAAATTAACTTTTCGCCGGTAAGTTCAAAGCGATCAAAAGGTAATAGATCTGCTTTCATTTTCTCTTTGGTAATATTTGCTAATGCGTTGGCAAGTTTCTGATGATTGAAAGCTAATTTCTTTTGTTTTTTTAGTGCATCAAAAACAAAAAATTGCTTTCCTTGTGTGGTTTGGCTGCTATAAGTCAACTGACTATTTTTAGCCCAGTTAGGATTATCTAGGGTACCGACAACTAACTTGTCTGTGTGTTTAGCCAGTTGTTGCTCTGCTTGCTGGTATTTTTCAATACTTAATGATTCGGCATTTACTGGAGTAACTATGTTTGCCGAGCATATTAAAACTACCATTGATGATAAGCGTTTTATTTTTAAAACCATGAATAACCTTTTATTTATCAGTTATAAAGTTAGGAATTTTAGCATTCTATCATCTCTTATCTCCCTGCTGTTGCAAATATCAATCAACTGATAACACTTAATGCTCGCCAACCCTTACTATTATTAGACTAAGGTCTAGGCTATATACATATAAATATAGACTTAGGTCTAATTTATAAATGAGGGCGGAGTCTCTAGTGTTAGTCATATAAAAATAATCTTGATTGAACTACGTTCATAGCCATGCATTAGAGAGTGATATGCCTAATTTACTTTATCAAAGTGATCAACCCGCTCAATGCTCTTGGATTCAGTTGAGCAACGGCGAATGGTCCTATGAACGTGAGGCCAATATAGCTATTGAAGCCACCTTACCTATTATCGCGCAAGATTATATTTGGCTAGTTTCGCCAGCTACCTCCGCTCATAATGTTAGTGGTTATCGTATTGCTAATGAAACAATTGAAACGTTTATCAAGCAATTGGCTGGGGTTAGTCAAGTGATAGCAATTGGTGTTCCTCACGAACAAAAAGGTAATGCTATCCATATATATGTTGAATTAATTACCCCTAGTATTGAGCTAACAACATTATCTGAAGCTATTAATGCCAAGCTTGCTGGCTGCTTTGGTGAGTTTGCCCGTGCAGAACTGATTAAATACGTCGATCAGCTTCCTAAAGCTAAAAATAAAGAAATTTCTAGAAAAATATTAAAATCACAAAATATAACAATGAATTACGCAGCATAAAAAATAATAAAAATAATGATAACGGTTTAATGCTGTAACGAAATACGTTATCAAAAAATAAAACGATAAAATACCGCCAGAGTATAGTTGTTGTTGCTCTAAGGTTAATAACACATGGGGAAAGTAAAATGTTTAACAAAAAGAAATTATTATTAGCAACAGGTCTTTTAACTATGGCTGGCGCTGCACAGGCAGGCTACGAAATTAAGTTATCAGATGAAGACACCATAACTTTTGGTGGTTATATCAAATTAGATACTCGTTATGTTGATGGTAATATTAATAGTATTACCAATGATTATTGGGTTGGTGCAGGTAATGTTGGTGATATCTCACAATTCAGTTTTCGAGCAACAGAATCCCGTTTTAATACCAAATATGTTCATGGTGATGTAACGGGTTTTGTTGAAATGGATTTTCATGGCGGTGGCGGCAATGAAATCGTTTCTAATTCATCAAACCCAAGAATTCGTCACGCTTTTATTAAATATAAAAATATTCTCGTTGGTCAAACTTGGTCGACATTTGTCAATACCAGTGCTTTAGTTGAAGCTGCTGATTTTGGTGGTCCACTAAATGCTGTGGCGTTTATTCGACAAGGTCAAATTCGTTATACTCAAGGAAACTTTCAAGTTTCGATAGAAAATCCAGAATCAGATAAAGGTGATCCGAGCCAAGATTCTATTCCTGATGTAATCGCTAAATATACCTTCAATGGAGATTGGGGTAATGTTTCAATTGCAGGTTTAGCACGTCAATTAAATACAGTTGGCGGTAACTCAGAGTCTGCATTTGGTTACGGTATTGCCGGTAAAATTAAAACTTTTGGTAAAGATGATATTCGTTTTCAATACCATGGTGGAGAAACTGGCCGTTACGTAGGTGTTGTCGCAGCTCGTGATTTAGTTGGTGAAGAGGTAGAAGAAACAACATCATACATGGTTTCTTATCGTCACTTTTGGAACGATGATATTCGCAGTACTGCCTTTTATGGTAATACCACCACCGATGTTTCTGACGCCGATAGAACACATTGGGGTATAAATATATTTAAAAACTACACCAAAGAACTTTCATTTGGTTTTGAAGTGGGCAACTTTGAGTCAGCTGATCAGAATGCTGATTCAAACTATGCACAATTATCTGCTAAATACGTGTTGTAGTTTAAAATATAACGCTGATGTTGTTTATCCTATATCAGCGTTAATGGCTTGCGTTAGTTAACCTCCAACCGAGGTTATTTTTGGGGAAGCTTTGCTTCCCTTTTTTTATGTTCATGACTTAATTTAGCTAACTAATATATTAACTTGCCAATAAAGCTGCAGCAAAGCCGATGAATACCCCTCCTGTTACTTTACCTATCCAGCGCTGACCAATTGAAGATAAAAAGTATTGACGAAATCTGAAAGCAACCAGCACGTAAACTGAAGTAAAAACAAAGGCATTACATAAGCTTATACTAGCAAGCAGAAGAAATTGCGGCAAAATAGCTTGTGTCGGTTGGATAAACTGCGGAAACAAAGCCGAGAAAAATACTAATGCTTTAGGGTTACTTAAACCTAATAAAAAACTTTGTTTAAAAAGAGCTCGTTTAGCTGGCGTTTGAGCCTTCTTATCGGCAAAAGCCCAGCTACCTTTACTTCGCCAAATAGCAATGCCTATATAGACTAAGTAAGCAGCACCAATATATTTGATAACGATAAAGGCAATATCTGAAGTCATTAATATCAGCCCTAATCCAGAGGCAGAGATTAACGCTAAAATCATCACTGCACTAACATGACCAAAAACGCCTGCTAATGCTCTTTTTCGACCAAAATTGACACCATTACTGGCTGCCAAGATAACCGAAGGTCCAATGCTAATAGAAGCAAGCAGTGAAATACTAAAATAAAGGTAATAATTGCTGATATCCATGATTTTCCGAAATGGAGGAGGTCTGATTTGAAAGGCGGCTATGGTAGCGGGTCATTAAAAAAGTGCAATCAATTTACGCTTAATTAGCACTAAAAAAGCCGCAAAACTGCGGCTTTCAATTATTAACTCGATAATGATAGTGAGTTATTACTTTTTCAGCTTGGCAAAAGCGTCAGCAAAGGCATTACCCATAGCGGCATTATTGTCCACTTTAGGTTGGTGTGCTCTAGCCTTATTTCTGCTTTGTTGTGGTTGCTTAGTGCCTTTGTCGTGCTGTTGCACTTGAGGTGATTTTTCAGATGCTTGGTTGTTAACTTGTGGCGTGGCTTCATCTAAACGCATGGTTAAGCTGATGCGTTTACGTTGTGGATCAACTTCTGTAACCTTAACCTTGACCACTTCACCTGCTTTAACAATCTCATGAGGATCACTGACAAATTTATTGGTTAGTGACGAAATATGCACTAAACCATCTTGATGAACACCGACATCGACAAAAGCGCCAAAGTTAGCCACGTTGGAGATAATACCTTCGAGTATCATCCCTACTTTGAGGTCGTTTATCGTATTAACGCCCTCTTGGAAAGTTGCTGTTTTAAACTCAGGTCGCGGATCTCGGCCAGGCTTTTCTAACTCGCTAATAATGTCTTTAATCGTTACTTCACCAAAAGCATCGCTAATTAAGGCATCAACATTCACTTTTTCTAATGCGGCTTTATTGCCAATAACGTTACCGATATCAGTGTCGAGTTGTTGTAAAACTTGCTCTACTAAACGGTAAGTTTCTGGATGAACACCTGAAAAGTCTAATGGGTTATTGCCATTATTTATGCGAAGAAATCCTGCCGCTTGTTCAAAGGCTTTTGGCCCTAAACGAGCAACTTTTTTTAATTCATTACGATTGTTGAATCGGCCATGTTCATCGCGAAAGCTAACTACATTGTTTGCCATGGTTTTGTTTAAGCCCGAAACGCGAGATAGTAAAGCAGCAGATGCACTGTTTAAATCAACGCCAACAGCATTTACACAATCTTCGATTACATCGTCTAAAGTCTGACTTAGTTGGCTTTGGCTTACATCATGCTGATATTGCCCTACGCCAATCGCTTTTGGATCTATTTTAACTAACTCTGCCAGCGGATCTTGTAAACGACGAGCAATAGATACCGCGCCACGAATAGACACGTCTAAATCAGGAAATTCTTTCGCGGCAAATTCAGAAGCAGAATACACCGAAGCACCCGCCTCACTAACAATAACTTTTGTCGGCTTATTTTTTTCTAATTTAGTAATAACATCGGCGATTAATTTGTCACTTTCACGTGACGCTGTACCGTTACCTATCGCAACTAACTCTACTTTATGTTGCTGGCATAAATTAACTAAGGTCCGTACTGACTTATCCCAATGATTTTGTGGCGCATGTGGGAATATAGTCGCGGTTTGCAACAATTTACCGGTAGCATCAACAATGGCCAACTTACAACCCGTGCGCATGCCCGGATCTAAACCTAAGGTTGTTTTCGCACCTGCTGGCGCTGCCATCATTAAATCGTTTAAGTTACGCGAAAATACTTTTATCGCTTCAACTTCTGCTTGTTCACGTAATTGGCCTAATAATTCTGTTTCTAAACTTTGACTGAGCTTTATTTTCCACGTTGAGTGCACCACTTTAGTTAAAAATGTGGCTGCCGCTTGTCCCGTTAAACGTAAATTGAAATGTTCAGTAATAAGCTGTTGAGCACTTGAGAATGAACTATCTTGGCCAGGATCAACGTCAATACTCAAAGATAATAGTTTTTCATTACGGCCACGTAACATCGCTAGCATGCGGTGTGATGGAACTGATTTTAATAATTCAGAGTGTTGAAAGTAATCACGGTACTTTGCCGCTTCTTTGTCTTTACCTTTCAACAATTTACTGCACAAGTGAGCTTGTTTAAGTAAATGACGGCGTAATTTCTGAATTAAATTAGCGTCTTCAGCAAAGCGTTCAACCAGAATATAATGCGCTCCATCAAGTACGGCAGCTTCATCAATAAAACCAAGCTCTTTATTAATGAAAGCTTGCGCTTCTTGCTCAGGATTTAGTTGCCAATTATTATAAATTTTATTGGCTAAAGGCTCTAAACCAGCAGCAATAGCAATTTGCCCTTTGGTTCTTCTTTTCGGTTTGAAAGGTAAGTAAAGATCTTCTAAACGCGTTTTATTGTCGGCATTGTTAAGCTCAGTTGCTAAGGCAGGAGTTAATTTACCTTGTTGCTCAATATTGGCGATAATCACTTTGCGACGATCGGTTAAATCACGTAAATAAACTAAACGTTGCGCGAGGTGGCGTAAATGGTTGTCATCAAGCCCTTGTGTAACCTCTTTTCGGTAACGTGCAATAAAAGGAACCGTTGAACCTTCATCAAGTAAGTTTATAGCAGCATCTATTTGGCTAGTCTTTACATCAAGTTCTTTAGCTATTTGCTCAGCGATGGGCGTCATTTATACGGGATCCTAGTTAAGTCTACGGGGTATTATTTACCGTGTTTTTGATGCACGTAGTATATACCCAAACACTAGTGAGGTGCGATACGAAAACCAAGGCTTTTCGATGAATTAGACAATAATACCAATTGAAATAAGCAATCGATCTTTTTAAGGCGGTTTAAATCGTCAATAACTGCGTTGCTTTCAATCACACACGCCCGCTATTACTCGGCAATATGCTCCTGCATTGCGCTAATGACTTACATCCATGTAAGAATCAATCAAGCGCCTTGTTCTTGAACAATTTATCCGCGCTTAAAATTGATCAATAACTTATTACATTTGGTATAAGCTAGCTTTTAAATAGCTATTTTAGTTTTTCATAGTGATGCATTTAATTTAACGCTACAATACTCGAGTATTATATAACCTTATAAAATTAACCGGAAAAATTATGGCTCTCTCTGTTGTTATCTTAGCTGCGGGTAAAGGCACTCGCATGCGTTCTGCTTTACCAAAAGTTCTTCATGCTGTTGCTGAAAAGCCAATGGTGTCTCATGTTATTGACGCTGCACGGCAAGTAGATGGAGAGAATATCTACTTAGTTTACGGCTTTGGTGGCGAGGTCTTAAAAGCTAAAGTTACCGGAGACGATTTAACTTTTGTTGAACAAAAAGAGCAATTAGGCACCGGCCATGCAGTTGATATGGCATCACCTTTCTTATCTGATGATGAAGACGTGCTGGTGCTTTACGGTGATGTACCGCTAACAAAAGTTAGCACGTTACAACGTTTAATTGCTGCTAAGCCTGACAATGGCATGGCACTATTAACCGTACATTTAGCGAACCCTGCTGGCTACGGTCGCATTATGCGCGATAGCGCTGGCACTGTAGTGGGTATTGTTGAGCAAAAAGATGCCACCGCCGAGCAATTATTAGTTAATGAAGCAAATACTGGTATTTTATTGGCCAATGGCGGTGATTTAAAACGCTGGTTATCAAATTTATCGAGTGACAATGCGCAAGGTGAATATTACTTAACGGATATTATTGCCGCGTGTCACCAAGAAGGTAAGTTAATCACAACGGCGCATCCAGATAGTGAAATTGAAGTAGAAGGTGCTAATAATCGTGTGCAATTGGCCGGTTTAGAACGTGCTTATCAAATGAGAAAAGCTGAAGAGCTAATGATTGCAGGCGCCAGTTTACGAGACCCTAGTCGTATTGATATTCGTGGCAATGTAACCGTTGGTCAAGAAGTAGTGATCGACGTTAATTGTATTTTCGAAGGTAACGTTGATATTGCTGATAACGCTATTATTGGCGCTAATTGTATTTTGAAAAACTGTAGCATAGGTCAAGGTGCTGAAATTAAGCCAAATACTATGATTGAGGGCGCAGTTATTGGTGAACTAGCCTCGGTTGGTCCATTTGCTCGTATTCGTCCTGGCACAGAGTTGAAGCGTGATGCTCATGTTGGTAACTTTGTTGAAATGAAAAAAACGATCTTAGGTGAAGGCGCTAAAGCTGGTCACTTAAGCTATTTAGGCGACGCTGAAATAGGCGCTAAAGCTAATATCGGTGCAGGCACGATTACTTGTAACTATGACGGTGTCAATAAAGCGAAAACTATTATTGGCGCAGGTGCTTTTATTGGTTCAAATGCTTCATTAGTGGCACCAGTGACCATTGGTGAAATGGCAACAACTGGCGCAGGCTCAGTTATTGTTAAAAATGTTGATGATCATGACTTAAGTGTTGCGCGTGGTAAGCAGCGAAATATTACGGGTTGGAAACGTCCGAGCAAAAAATAATCTAGTCACGATATTAATCACGGCATATTTTGCTATAAATGCACTAGTTTAAAAGCTAGTGCATTTTTATTTTTACTTTATTGAAAAATAATCACATCACAGCAATAAAAGATGAATATTAGAGATAACACGAGTTTACTGTGCAAACGTAACTAAGTTTATTGATTTTCCTCATATATTGATGTCCGATCTTTAGATAAATATTGTTTTTATTTTCAGCTTTTGTTCTAATAGCTAAGTTTTAAACCGAAACTTTTAAGAGTAAAACGAAAGTAATGTCAAAACGAAATACTCAGCAACGTCGTCACACCATTATTGCTGAATTAAGCAACTTAGGTGAAGTAAGTGTAGATAGCCTTGCTAAAAAGTTTGATACCTCAGAAGTCACCATTCGTAAGGACTTGGCGGTATTAGAAAATAGTGGTTTGCTACTGCGCAGATATGGCGGTGCAGTACCTTTACCACATGAAATTATCGCGCCGAAAACTGAAAAGGTTTCGAAACGAAAGATAATAATTGCAAAAAAAGCCGCTTCACTGATCCGCGACCATAATCGTATTATTTTAGATAGTGGTAGTACAACATCAGCATTAGTGCGTGAGTTGAGTGTGAAACAAGGGTTAGTGGTAATGACTAATTCTCTTGCGATAGCATCTGATTTGCATGCTTTGGAAAATGAACCGACATTATTGATGACCGGTGGTACCTGGGATCCCCATTCAGAATCATTTCAAGGGCAAGTGGCGGAAAGTGTCTTACGCTCTTATGATTTTGATCAGCTATTTATTGGCGCCGACGGTATAGATTTAACACGTGGTACAACAACATTTAATGAGCTTTTAGGCTTAAGTCGAGTTATGGCTGAAGTATCTCGTGAAGTTATTGTGATGTTAGATTCGGAAAAACTTAATCGAAAAATACCCAATTTAGAATTACCTTGGGGAAAAATTCACACGTTGATAACAGATGCAGATATGCCTGAAAACGTGCGAAGTGAAATAATTAAACAAGGCGTTAACCTCGTTATCGCAAGTTAAAAAGGACAAGAGAATATGTGTGGAATTGTTGGTGCTGTTGCACAGCGTGATGTAGCAGACATTTTAGTAGAAGGCTTAAAACGATTAGAATATCGTGGTTATGATTCTGCTGGTGTTGCTATTGTAAATAATGAAAGCCAACTTAAACGTGCTCGTCGTTTAGGTAAAGTGCAAGAACTTGCTGATGCATTGTATGCAAACCCGATAGCGGGTGGCACAGGTATAGCTCATACCCGTTGGGCAACACATGGTGCACCAAGTGAAGCGAATGCTCATCCGCATATTTCATCAGAAACTATTGCTGTTGTTCACAATGGTATTATTGAAAATCATGAAGTATTACGTACACGCTTACAGGCGTTAGGTTATATCTTTACCTCAGAAACAGACACCGAAGTTATCGCTCACTTAGTTCATCATGAATTAAAATCAGCTGATAGCTTATTAAGTGCCGTACAAGCTACTGTTAAACAACTAGAAGGTGCCTACGGTACCGTTGTTGTTGATACGCGCGATAAAGACCGTATGGTTGTTGCACGCTCTGGTAGCCCACTAGTGATTGGTTACGGTGTTGGCGAAAACTTTATCGCCTCAGATATGTTGGCATTATTACCAGTAACGCGTAAATTTTCATTTTTAGAAGAAGGTGATGTTGCAGAAGTTACCCGTTTTGAAGTGAATATTTTTGATACTGACGGCAAACCAGTAGTGCGTGAAGCGAAAGAGTCTGAAGTAAGTCACGATGTTGGTGACAAAGGCGAATACCGTCACTACATGCTAAAAGAAACTTACGAGCAACCTACCGCTATTCGTAATGCTTTAGAAGGTCGTTTAGTCGGTAATGTACTAGATATTCAAACTTTTGGTGACGGTGCAGATGCTATCTTCCAAGAAATTGAACATGTGCAAATTATTGCCTGTGGTACAAGCTACCATTCAGGTATGGTGGCGCGTTATTGGCTAGAAGCCTTAGCGGGTGTTTCATGTAACATTGAAATTGCCAGTGAGTTTAGATATCGCCAATCGCATGTGCCTAAAAATGCTTTATTAGTCACGATTTCACAATCAGGTGAAACAGCTGATACTTTAGCCGCTCTGCGCTTAGCTAAAGAGATTGGTTACCGTGCTAGCTTAACTATTTGTAATGTTGCGGGCTCTTCTTTAGTGCGCGAATCAGATTTAGCCTTTATGACCAAAGCTGGCGCTGAAATAGGTGTAGCTTCTACCAAAGCCTTTACAACGCAACTTGTCGGCTTATTAATGATGACGTTGGCTATTGGCCAGCATCACGGTATGTCACAAGAGAAGCAAAACGAAATTGCTCAATCGTTGATGACTTTACCGAATAAGCTAGAAGAAGTATTAGCGCTTGCGGGCTCTATCGAAGATTTAGCTGAAGATTTTGCTGATAAGCAGCATGCATTATTCTTAGGCCGTGGCGATCAGTACCCTATCGCAATGGAAGGTGCATTGAAGCTGAAAGAAATTTCATATATTCATGCTGAAGCCTATGCTGCAGGCGAACTTAAACATGGTCCACTAGCGTTAATTGATGCTGAAATGCCAGTTATTGTTGTGGCACCAAAAAATGATTTAATTGAAAAATTAAAATCAAATGTTGAAGAAGTTCGTGCACGTGGTGGCTTAATGTATGTATTTGCTGATGCAAGTGCAAACTTTAGCAGTGATGACACCATGAAGGTGATCAATGTTCCTCATTGTGACGACATCATTGCGCCAATCGTATATACCTTACCGCTACAATTATTGTCTTACTATGTAGCGATAATTAAAGGTACTGATGTTGACCAACCGCGTAACTTGGCAAAATCAGTTACTGTGGAATAATTTTTCAATAAGTAGCTGTTTAATAAATAACTACAAATAGTTATAAAAATAATAGTTATACAAAACCAAAACCGTTTTTATCTTGCTTGTTATATGAGTAAGGTGAGGCGGTTTTTTTATGTTTTTAATAAAGTAAAAAAATAATAGAAGAGACTGAAAAAGGGAATTAAACAGCGATATAAGATGAATGTTTTTTCGACAAAATTTAAACAGACTTTATCCAGGGCGAAAAATCATTTGGTTGTATAAATAATAAATAATAACTATTTAATATTTTGTATCACATCTTAATTAATGTAGCGTAGTGATCACATAACTATTTTAGTTTTAGGAATAAAAATGGAAAACCAATATATACCACCAAAAGTATGGACGCAAAATAGTGAGAACGGCGGCAAGTTCGCGAGTATTAATCGCCCAACCTCTGGTGCTACGCATGAGCTAACGCTCCCTATTGGTGAGCATTCATTGCAGTTATATTCTTTAGGCACACCTAATGGTCAGAAAGTGACTATTATGCTTGAAGAGTTACTAGCTGCAGGGAAAGTTGATGCTGAATATGATGCACATTTAATTAATATTACCGAAGGTGATCAGTTCTCATCAGGTTTTGTTGAGGTTAATCCTAATTCAAAAATTCCTGCTCTGGTTGATCATTCAACTGATACTCCTGTAAATGTTTTTGAATCAGCGTCAATTTTGTTTTATTTGGCCGAGAAATTTGATGTGTTTTTACCGAAAAACTCTGCCGATAGAGTGACGGTAATGAATTGGTTGTTTTGGTTACATGGAGCGGCGCCTTACCTTGGTGGTGGCTTTGGTCACTTTTATGCTTATGCGCCAGAGAAATTTGAATACCCTATCGATCGTTTTACCATGGAAATTAAACGTCAACTTGATGTGCTAGATAAGCAATTAGCTAAGCATACCTACATTGCCGGTGAAGAATATAGTATTGCTGATATGGCTATTTGGCCTTGGTACGGTAATTTAGTCTTAGGTGAGTTATATAGTGCGTATGATTTCCTTGATGCAGAAAGTTACCAGCATGTTCAACGTTGGGCTAAAGCTATGCTTGCACGTCCTGCGGTACAACGCGGTAGAATAGTTAATCGTACTTGGGGCGAAGATTGGGAAAAGTTACCTGAACGTCATCATGCTGAAGATATCACTAAAATGCTGGCGCAAAAACCAGCATAAAATAGTGTTCTCTGTCCGACGTTACGAGTAAATACCGGTAATTATCTAAAAAGCGATTATAGCTATAATCGCTTTTTTAGTTTCAATCAGCAGATAACGGCACTATTTCTTGTCGAAACTGTAGATAAGCATGAATGACTGCATTAGCATCCTCAATTTGGGGGTAATGCCCTAGCTCTTGTAGTTCTGTCACATTAGCATTTGGCATTAATTTTCGATAATGCTTAATCATGTGTCCGCCCGAAATAGGATCTTGTACGCCAGCAATGAGCTTTATCGGTATATTGGCATTTATAATTGCCCCTACCCAACGTGTCCTATTTTCGCGCCTCTGTATAATGTAATGAATTAATTTATGCATAACTGCACGGCCATCATTAACTAGTAACAATGCCCATAAGGTGTCGACAACTTCAGTCGAGGGTGGCGTTGATTGACCGAATATACGATGTAAATTTTTCGATAATTTTTCTTTAGTGCTAAATTTAGAAATCAAAAATCCGATGGGTGACAAAAGTAGCCTTTGAATGAGCACAGGTTTATGTGTTTCAGGAAACAAACCGCCATTTAAAAAACAAATACTGTCAATTTTCGCCTGGTTATTATCGCCGTCAATTTGTCTGGCAAGTAATTCCTGAGTAACGGTATCGCCATAATCATGTGCCAATATATGATACGAAGTTATGTTTAATGCTGCTAAAAACGCGGTATAAATATCGGCTTGTAGTGTGATTAAGTACTCAATATCTTTCGGTTTTTCCGATAAACCAAAACCTAGCATATCAAGTGTTATAACATGGTAATGCTGGATTAGTTCATGCCACATACTTTCCCAATCCCAACTTGCACTCGGGTAACCATGAATTAAGAGCAATGTTGGCGCAGTAGGATTTCCCCTTTCACAAGTAAATATTTTATAACCATTTAATTCAACAAACTTACCTTGTGCTTGCCACTCATTTAGCTTGATCATGTTTGCGTTATTCCTTTAATGACGATCGAATATGGTCATGTTTTTTAAGGCAGGTGAAATGAAGTATATATCATGAAAAATTCGCGTTTCTGATATGATTTATTGAGATATTTATAAGCTTTAATACTAAAAAAAAATTGCTAAAAATACCAGTGTTATGAAGGTTACTAATTCTTGAACTTGCTTGAAATTATGGGATGTTTCGCATTTTTATCCTTAGAAAGTACTGGTAATACCAGTGGTGTTGATGTCGTCATAGGCACTGTGAATAGTAGGTTTCAGAGTGATGTTGTAACTTAAATAATAATGGGGCTGAATATTTACTCTATTAATCTGTTGATCCATAACGATTTAACCATTATAGTGCGCGCAAATGGATTTTGACACGTAGATAATCAGGCTTTAAAACGATTAAACACTACGTTAATTTCATATCTATTTAACTCTCCTCGGGAGCTTCAATTTTAAATATATAAAGGATATATATAATGAAAAAAAGTACATTACTTCTTGGTTTATCTTTACTTTCTTCTTCTGTACTAGCAGACAACTACAATAATCAAGTCGATTTTAACTTTCTTAATGTTGATGATTTCAATGTAATAAGCCTTGAAGGCACTCATTATTTTGATAGTGTTACTACCAAAAATACTGCATGGGCTGAAGCCGCATTTATGGGCAGAAATAACAGTGTAACTGCTGGCTTTACTGATTTTGATAGCGATGCTTATTCATTGTCAGTAGGCGGTGATTATTACCATAAAAACATTTTTGTAGGCGTAGATGTTGCTTTCGTTGATGTTGATGACAGCTCTAACGACACTAATCTTCTTGTTGAACTAGGTTATTTCTTTGCTGAAAACTGGTTAGTTTCTGTTTCTGGTTCAGATGCTGGCATCTCAAAATCTTTCGCTCTTAACACCAAATATATTGCAACATTATCAGGTGGCGCTTTCTTAAACTTTGAAGCATCATACCTTAATGACAATGATGACTTAGTTGCTGGTGCTGATTATTACTGGACGGCTAGATCAAGTGTTGGTCTTAACCTTTCAACAGAAGATGGCTATGATTTTGGTCTTGAAGCTCAGCATTTCTTCTCACCAACTATCTCAGCAAATATCACATATACAGCATTAGATGACGAAGATGCTGTATCTTTTGGTTTAACAGGTCGTTTTTAATTAATAACGATTAGTTAACCAGTATATTGTAGGGAGAATCATTTTCTCCCTACATATTAATTCCATAAACTATCTATCGATCTAAAAAATGCTATCAAGCATTAGTTGCTTGCTTTTTTTTAACTAAGTTTTCTAAAACACTAACAATTTTTCTTCCTGTCTTTTTCATTGTATTGCGATCTTTAGCATCCTTTAAGCCGATAATATCAAAACGCATTGAATCTTCAATGCCAGCAAATGCCATTGACCACTCAGAAAAGCTTCTTTCTTCCGCTTTGTCAAAATACAATACTGTAACTTCAGCATGTCGATTATCGAGTTGAATAGTTTCAAAAAGCTCTTCAATAGCGGTTTCTTCTCCTTCGATGACTTGACAAAAATAACCGCCTGAATAAAGCAATGCGCCAGTAATGCCCATTTTAAAATTATTTTTAGATGATGATACTAATATAGACTCAATTTGTGACTGTAATGCTAGTTTGTCACCCATGAGTAGATTTTTACTAATGTAAGATAATTGATATAAATTCGACAATGTGACTCCGCTAACTTTAGGTTATTGGTTGGATTAAATAATCTAATATTTCATCTTCAAGTAATGGTTTTGCAAAGTAAAACCCCTGAATTAAATCAGCACCAAGTTTTTTTACTATGGCTAATTGTTCTGCTGTTTCAACACCTTCAGTAATTACTTTCAATCCTAATGCATGTGCTAAACCATAGATGCCACGGGCAATAAGTAAAGCTTGTTTTGATTTTTCAAGGTCATCTGAATCTAATTGAAATACAAAGGAGCGATCTATTTTGAGCATATCGAGAGGAAGTGTGGTTAATTTTACGATTGAAGAATAACCTGTGCCAAAATCATCAATAGCTATTTTACAACCTAACTGTTTTATCTTATGAAGCGTGCTTGGCATACAAGTTATAAACTCTGCCGATTCAGTTATTTCAATCCTGATTAATTCGGGGGCAATACCCGACTCGATAATGGCTTCGTTAAGCGAGCTAATTAAAGTATCGGCATTGACGAACTGGACTGGGCTAACATTAATGCTGATGATGATATCAGTAAGTTGTGATGCTTTTTGCCATTTTACGATGTCTAAACAAGCTTTTCGCATCACCCAGGCACCTAAAACATCTATTACGCCAATTTCTTCCGCAATATGAATGAATTCATTTGGTAATACTGGGCCTCTTAATGGGTGATTCCACCTTAACAGCGCTTCAAACCCAGTAACCCTATTTTTTTCTTGTGAAATAATTGGCTGGTAAACAAGGTAGAACTCTTCACTGCTAATCGCATTAAGCAATTCATAGGAATTAGTGGCTAGTGAACAACGTAGGTCATTAGCAATTTGATGTGATCTTTTTGCATTTTCAAGCATGTGGGATTCAAACATACATACTTTGAGACCATTATTATTCGCATAATGTAACGCGGCTTCTGCGGCGTGCATAGTTTCGCTAAAAGCTTGGTTTTTTACTTCTGACTCTGCTATTCCCATTCTAATACTCAACACAATTACATTACCACTAATAGCAAAAGGACGTTGTGCAAAGTCTTGTAAACGAGTAATTTCATCGGCTAAATTATCACGGCCACTAAAGACTAAGCAAAAATGATCACCGTGGGTTCTATAGATACAAAGTGCGTTGGAGAATACTATTGATAGACGTTTAGCTATTTTAGTTAAAATTTTATCTGCAAGGAGGCTGCCGACGCTGTCACTGATCTGTCCAAATCTAGCTATTTCTAAAATGATAACGCTGATTTTTTTTACATCATCTTTTACGAGTAAATCCTCTACTAATTGACGACCAGATGTTCTATTGGGCAATTCCGTGAGTACGTCGATTTGGTTTTCTTGATCCTTGTCAGTTTTCATTACTAATGACCTAAAGTAACCCAATAATAAAATACCGCGAGTTAGGTTTTAATATTATTTAGTTTTTATAAAATGGGAGATATGATATTTTTATTTTAAAAACATTACATAGAAAAAATAATAAGTTATATGCCTATACTATGCAACAAGTAGAGCGAAGTGATGTTACTTAACTACACCAATATAAGCTTTAGGTTGTGGTGTGTAGTTTGTCGTTAATCGTTAAATAATACTTTCTGCTTAATAAAATTATTTACCCCTAGAGTGGCCGCTTTATTATTGTTACTGTAAGAAATTATTAAGCAAAATTATTAGGTCATTTTAATGAGTGAGAAAAAAGTAAAGTTTGAGTTTGAAAAGCAAAACAAAAATAGTATTCGATATAAAGAAGTACCTGAAGACGGTATGCCGGCGATTATTGGCAGTATTTATGTTCAAAAATGGTTTGCTGGCAATAGCAAAAATATTGAAATAACCATCAATAAAATAGATTAATCTAAGTGAGATGTAGTCATTTTTTCTGGTCGGTTATTATGTGTAAGTTAAAGTGATTGTGCTTGAATTGTATGACTTTTATGATTTTAGAGTCGTTGAATTATGATTAGCTTAACCACGCCACCCAGGAAATATAGAGCGGCATCGACTTAAGGGAAGTGTGGAAAATTGACTATTGCTAGCCGCAGCATTTTTTATATTTTTTGCCACTGCCACATACGCATGGTTCATTGCGATTAGGTGTTTTTTCAAACGTAGTAGTACTTGGCTTATTCAGTATCGTACTAAGCTCATTGATATTTTCATCAACGCTGCTATCAACAGTAATATCAGCAAAAAGTCCATTATCTGCCACTAAAGTTTCTAACTCTGCTTTTCTTTCTTCATTAGTCGTCACTAGTGTTAACGGATGTTTTTCTGTACCAAGCTTAACAGCACGCTTTGTGTTATAACCTGTTTTTACATGATTTACTCTGGTGTGGATACGGCCTTTATAATAAAGATCGTGCATGATGAACTCCGCTAATTGAATACTAGGTTTTAGCGCGGCAGTATAACTTAAAACGCTAAATAGTCGACTGTTGAATGCAGCAGGTTAATTTTTTTCACACAGCTATATTGTCGAAGCACCAGCGTTAGTGATAAATGCTAACGTTAAAAGTACGTTTGGATCCGTTATGGCATGGCAAGTAACATGTCATTTTCTAGAGCATCGTCATTAACTAGCAGCTTATGTGATATTAAACTTTATCAAAGGTTTGTCTGGATATTGGCGTTTTTCAGTATAAAAAATCAACGTGGAAAAGTTTAACGCTCTTTTCGCTTATTAATGCGAAACATATACACGCTTACCCTGTAAATATTTCATTTTGCTTAGCCTCTAGGCTTGCTGCCTACTATTACATTTTAACATTTCACTTATTTATTAATGCTTTATGTTACTTTGTTTTGTTGGCATGAATAAAGCATTTAACTATTGGTAGTTTGTAATTTAATAAACTGAGGGATATATTATGCTAAACTGGGCACTGACATTTTTAGTTGTTGCTATTATCGCAGCAGTACTGGGTTTTGGTGGTATTGCGGGCGCAGCAGCAGGCATTGCTAAAATTATCTTTTTCATTTTCGTTGTGTTGTTGGTTATTTCGTTAATTGCCAATGCTATACGTGGTAAATCACCTAAAATTTAAGGAAAAAATATGACTATTATTAAAAAAATATCAATCACACTAATTACACTTGTCGCAATTCTTGGCTTAACTGCTTGTAGTGAAGATAAAGCCGAAACCGTTGGTGAGAAAACAGATAAAATGGTACAAGATGCTGGAGACGCCGCTGAAAATGCAGGTGAGAAAGTCGATGATATGGTTAATGACGCGGGTAATGCTATTGAAGATGCCGGTGATAAAATTGACGATATGGCCGACGATGCTGGCGATAAATTAAATGAAATGAAAGATGATGCCGGTGACAAACTTGGTGACATGAAAAAAGATGCAGGTAATGCACTTGAAGATGCTTGTGAAAAAGTAAAAGAAGGTGTAAATGCAGAAGACAAAGATTGTTAATCTGTAATTACTAATTAAAAAAAGGCCTTTTTAGGCCTTTTTTTATAACTTTATATCGCGTTTTTGCGCATGAGTATTACCCATTAAAAAAGGTAAAAGCTATGAATAATAAGTTAGCGCCACTCATTGAAAAAATACAAGCTAGCTTCTGGTTTGTACCTAGCTTAATGATTGTTGTTTCATTCATCGTAGCTGCCGTCACTATTTATATCGATACCGTTAACTCCCCTAATAATGAAGCGTTCTTATATGCCACAGATGTAAATGCCGTGCGATCACTGCTAAGTACTATAGCTGCAGCGATGATCACAGTAACCAGTATTGCATTTTCAATCACTATTGTTGTTTTAACATTAGCGTCTTCGCAATTTGGTCCGCGCCTGATGCGCAACTTTATGATGGATAAAGGCACACAAGTTGTATTAGGTACTTTTATCTCTACCTTTCTTTTTTGTATCGTTATTTTCTGTGCAATAAGCTTTAAAGAACCCTATGCATTTCAGCCCGGTGTAACCGTTGCTGTCGCTATTGCGATGACCTGTTTTAGTGTTTGTATGCTGATTTACTTTATTCATCATGTGGCAACATCCATTCAGGCAGACGTTGTTATTGATGATGTATATTGTGAATTACAACATAATATCGCCAAACTTTTTCCACTTGCATCAAGTGATGATGCGGTGAAATCTGAGACTTTATTGGCACAAGGTTTGGGGAAGGCTCAAGAGATACCCGTATGTGCACCTTTCAGTGGTTATTTACAACTCGTTGATAAAGAAAGCTTACTTAAATTGGCTGACGAGTCGCAGTGCGTCATTGAATTGCACTTTTCGGCTGGTGATTTTATTGTTGAAAAAACGACGATTGCAACTGTTCATACGAGTAATAAAACAGCTGAGGATATCAGTGAAAACATCGGCGAAAGTATTCTTGGTCATATAATATATGGCTCGTGTAGAACCCCTGTTCAAGATCCTGAATTTGCAGTGCATCAACTGGTAGAAATTGCCCTACGTGCGCTATCCCCTGGTATTAATGACCCATATACCGCAATAACTTGTATAGATAAACTTAATGCCGTGTTGTGTGGATTATCGACGAAAGTTTTTCCCAAAACCGAAGTGCTAATTGATGGTGTTTTACGATTAGTCTGCAAACCATTAATGTTTGCAGATATTGCCAAGGCTGCTTTTGATCAAATAAGGCAACAATCAGTCAATAACCTTGCCGTTACCATTAAAATGCTTGATGCCTTGCATATATTACTAGGCCAAGCTGCAACTGATGAGCAACATGAGTTTGTGTTAACGCAGACTAAGATGATCACCCAACAACAAGCTAAGCAATGCATGAGTGATCACGACCGAAGCGAGTTAACGCAAAGAATAGAAAAAATAACGATTAAAAACAGCTAAAATTTAATGGTTCGAGTGGGTTATTCATCCGCGCCTCTCAACATTATAAAAGTCATTAGTTTAAGGTAAAAATAACGTACCTGAAACTCACCATATTAAACGTAATTAATGTTTTAAATTAAGCAACATTTCAATCTATCCGTAAGACGTTTGATTAATTTAGCAAATATGGTGATCGAGTTGCATTTTTATTGATTTATCTCATATTTATTTACAGTGGTGTTGCTACAGTATCAAGAGGAACATTATTTTTTAATACTTGGAGCTACACCTCATGACGATAAAATCAACGCTAACATCACTCAGTAAAATAGTTGCCTTGATAGTAGTGGCTGGAGGTGGTTGGTATCTTTGGCAAAGCCAACAAGCGGAAAAACTGGCTAATCAGCTGCCCGATAGTGTTGTTTATGGTAACGGTCGTATTGAAGCAACAGAATATGACATAGCGACAAAACTACCAGGCCGGTTAGTGAAAGTTTTAGCGCAAGAAGGCGATATGGTCGAAATGGACCAAGCTTTGGCTGTGATTGATACCGATGATTTAAATGCGCAATTACGTGAGGCAAATGCTGGGCTGCGCGAGGCAAGCGAATCACGCAAATATGCGCTGGCGATTGTCGATCAATATAAAAGTGAATTGGCTTTAGCAGAAGCTGAATTACGCCGCGCTTTAGAGTTAGTGAAACAAGGCCACGTTTCAAAAGAAAATGTTGATAAGCAGCGCACGGTATCTACCTCTGCGCAAGCAGCCTTAAGAGCTGCTAATGTGAAAGTTGTGCAGTCTGACGCGGGTATTGAAGCCGCTCATGCACGTATTGAACGATTAGAAAGTAATATTGCTGACAGCACACTTCAAGCCCCAATCAATGGCAGAATATTATATCGTTTAGCCGAGCCAGGTGAAGTCTTAGGCAGTGGTGGCAAGGTTTTCTCGCTACTGGACCTAACCGATGTTTACATGAGTATTTATTTACCCACCTCTGAAGCCGGTAAAGTTACCATTGGCTCAGAAGCTCGCATCGTTTTAGATGCTATTCCGCAATACATATTACCCGCGAAAGTCACCTTTGTATCTGCCCAAGCACAGTTCACCCCTAAATCAGTAGAAACCCGAGACGAGCGCGATAAACTAATGTTTCGTGTCAAAGTGAAGCTTGATCCACAGCTGCTTAAAGAACATATCGCACAAGTTAAAACCGGCGTACCTGGGCTGGCTTATGTTTTATTAGCACCAGAAAAAACATGGCCAGAAAAATTACAGGTGAGAGTACCTGAATAATGTCTGATATGACCGATCACAGTAAAGTGAGTCAGCTTACCCAAGCTGCTAGTGTCGTCAAAATCAGCAAAGTAACGCATCGCTACGGTGATAATTTTGCCCTTGATGATATTAATTTAGCTTTACCTGCAGGCAGTATGGTGGGGTTGATTGGCCCTGATGGTGTTGGTAAATCTAGTCTGTTAGCTCTTATTGCAGGCGCTCGCGCGGTTCAACAAGGTGAAATAGAGGTTTTAGCGGGCAATATGCGCGATAGCCGTTTTCGAACAGCGGTTTCACCACGCATTGCTTATATGCCACAAGGGTTAGGTAAGAACCTATATCCAACCTTGTCTGTTTTTGAAAATATCGACTTTTTTGGTCGGCTGTTTGGCCAAGAAAAAAAAGAACGTCAACACCGTATTAAAGACTTACTCAAAAGTACCGGATTAGAAGCCTTTGCTGATCGTCCGGCAGAGAAGCTTTCCGGCGGCATGAAACAAAAGCTCGGTTTGTGCTGTGCATTGATTCATGATCCTGAGTTATTAATTTTAGATGAACCTACCACAGGTGTAGACCCACTTTCTCGTCGTCAATTTTGGCAATTAATTGATCGTATTCGTAGCCGCCAAAAAAATATGAGCGTATTGGTTGCCACCGCTTATATGGAAGAAGCGGACGATTTTGATTGGCTGGTCGCAATGGATGACGGTAAGGTGATCGGCACCGGTAGCCCAAGTGAAATAAAGCTTAAAACCGGACAAAAAACGCTAGATGAAGCTTTCATCTCTCTGTTACCAGAAGAAAAACGCCATGATCACCACGTACTTGTTGTTCCTCCTCGCCAGCAAAATTCAGCCACTGCTGAAGCTGCGATCACCGCAACTGAACTGACCAAAAGCTTTGGTGATTTTACCGCGGTTAATAAAGTTAGTTTAAGTATTGAACGTGGGGAAATTTTTGGCTTTTTAGGCTCAAATGGTTGCGGAAAAACCACTACAATGAAAATGCTCACTGGCTTACAACCCGCCAGCAGTGGAGAAGCTAAATTATTTGGTGAAAAAGTCGATGCTAAAAATATTGAAACCCGTAAGCGTGTTGGTTTTATGTCGCAAGCATTTTCGCTGTATAACGAACTTACTGTGCAACAGAACATGGTCTTGCATGCGCGGTTATTTCATTTACCGCATGAGCAAATTGCAGCACGCGTTAAAGTATTAATTAGCCGTTTTAATCTTGAAAAATATCGTGACGACTTCCCTGAAGATTTACCGCTAGGTATTCGTCAACGCTTATCGCTTGCAGTAGCGGTAGTACATAATCCTGAAATGCTTATTCTTGATGAGCCAACCTCGGGGGTTGATCCCGTCGCACGCGATGACTTTTGGGAGCTGCTCATTGAGTTATCTCGCGAACAAGGCGTGACCATTTTCATCTCGACCCATTTTATGGACGAAGCCGCACGCTGTGACCGTATTTCATTAATGCACGCAGGGAAAATACTCGCGAGCGATACGCCCACGGCACTTTGTGAAAAACGTGGTGTTGAGACCTTAGAAGACGCTTTTATCACTTATTTAGAAGAAGCGGTAGCTGAGTCGTCTTCATCAACTTCAAGCTCAGTATCAGCCGAAATGCTAGTGTCGGCTGATGAACAAGATACGCAACCTACCAGCACAACGGGGCATAAAAAAACCGCCAATAGCGCTTTTAGTTTGCTGCGATTATTTGGTTATGCTTATCGTGAAACTTTGGAGTTATGGCGCGATCCTATTCGGCTAACGTTCGCCTTGCTCGGCTCAATTATCCTGATGTTCATTTTAGGTTATGGTATTACTTTCGATGTTGAAGACCTAAGTTTTGCGGTGATGGATCAAGACCGAACTCCTGAGAGCCGTGACTATATTCAAAATATGGCCGGCTCGCGTTACTTTATTCAAAAAGACGACATTAAAAGTCCTGCTGAACTCGACCGCCGTATGCGCAGTGGCGAAATAAGTGTTGCGGTTGAAATACCACCAAACTTTGGACAGCAATTAAAACGTAACAGAAAACCAGAAATAGTGGTTTGGATTGATGGCGCCATGCCATTTCGAGCCGAAACCATCAAAGGTTATGTCACAGGCACCTATTACGCTTATCTAACAGATTTATCCCTTCGTACTTATGGTGTAGTGCCAAACTTAGTACCTGCCGATATCGCATCGCGTTATCGCTATAACCAAGACTTTAAAAGCATCGAAGCTATGGTGCCGGCGGTGATACCGTTATTGTTGGTTTTTATACCGGCGATATTAATGGCGCTAGGTGTCGTTCGTGAAAAAGAATTAGGTTCAATCACTAATTTGTACGTCACGCCCGTTACCCGACTAGAGTTTGTTATCGGTAAACAGCTGCCTTATATTTTGGTCAGTATGATCAGCTTTTTCGGTTTGGTCGGCTTAGCAATAACGGTGTTTGGTGTGCCGCTTAAAGGCAGTTTATGGGCCTTGAGTGTTGCGGCATTGTTGTACGTAACCACCACTACCGGTGTCGGACTGTTAATTTCTGCTTTCACAAAAACCCAAATATCAGCCTTGGCTGCAACGACAGTAGTCGTTTTGATGATTGCGGTTAATTTCTGTGGCCTCATTGATCCTGTCTCTTCCTTAGAAGGTTTTGGCGCGATTATTGGCAAATTGTTTCCAACCACTTATTTTCTTGAAGCGTGCCGCGGTGTTTTCAACAAAGCGCTTAACTTCTCTGACTTATCTCCACAGCTATTGCCCCTGTTAGCTTTTATCCCTGTGCTGACATTAGCCAGTGTTTTTTTACTTCCAAAGCAGGATAAATAGCCATGCAAGGTCGCGGAAATATTCTTCATTTAGGTTTCAAAGAATTGCGCAGTTTATGGCGCGATAAAGTGCTGCTACTGTTTGTGTTTTTTGCCTTTACCGGTTTAATTTATGTGGTGTCTTCTGCAACGTCGATAGAGCTAAATAACGCCCCTATCGCGGTTGTTGATGAAGACCAGTCACACTTGTCGAATCGTATCATCAGTGCCTTTTTCGCACCGTATTTTAAGACCCCAGATATTATTGCCTTAAGTGAAGTTGACCCTGCACTAGATAGTGGCCGCTATACCTTTGTGTTAAACATTCCGCCCAACTTCGAACGTGACGTTGTGGCAGGTAATCAACCGACCCTACAAGTAAATATTGACGCGACACGTATGTCACAAGCGTTTATTGGTGACAACTATATTCAGGCGATTATCAGCGCAGAAATTAACGAATTTGTGCAGGGCTATCGATCTACATACACGTTGCCTATTCAGCAAACGTCACACATTATGTTTAATCCGAACATGACCAGCGTTTGGTTTGGTAGTGTGATGGAACTGATGAATGTGATCACCATGATCTCAATTATTCTGACCGGAGCTGCGGTTATCCGTGAACGTGAACATGGCACATTAGAGCACTTACTGGTGATGCCATTAACACCATTTGAGATTGTTATCGCCAAAATATGGGCTAATGGCTTAGTGATATTATTGCTGGCTGCTTTTTCATTGTTCGTGGTGATTGAAGGCTTCTTGCAAGTGCCTATTCATGGCTCAGCTGCGCTGTTTTTATTAGGCGCAGCGATACACTTATTTGCCACCACATCTTTGGGTATTTTATTGGGTACTCAGGCACGTACAATGCCGCAACTAGGCTTATTAATGATTTTAATTTTGTTGCCCTTACAAATGCTTTCCGGTGGTGTTACCCCTCGCGAAAGTATGCCTGACATTGTGCAAAATATTATGCTATTTGCCCCGACAACCCACTTTGTAAAGTTTGCTCAAGCTATTCTTTATCGCGGCGCCGGATGGGATGTTGTCTGGCCGTATTTCTTGGCTTTATTGGCTATAGGTACAGTATTCTTCCTCTTTGCTTTGTCGCGTTTTCGTAAATCAGTGGCCTCAAATTAGTGGCTTAGGGTAATTAGCTAGTAAGTTTGGCTGGTTAGGTAAATCAAGCTTTAGGCTCATTTATCCCGTCTTGATCTTGCTATTATTTTTTTTAGATAATCTTATTTTTCTTGGAATCTGTGCATAACATGCCGTGTTTGGGCTCGAATATCTCATAGCTCGTTAGGCAAATTAATCGGTGTAGTTGAACGCAATCGAACTTACTGGTAAGTTATTAAAACTATTATAAAAAATCATAGTGTGTGACTGAATTAATTAATGTTTTTGATGGGGTAGTTCGAAATGCATACTAATACACTGTTAAATGTACAGGAGGTTTTGTGAAATATTTTGCTTATGGTTCAAATATGTCACTTGTTAGGCTACAAGGAAGAGTTCCAAGCGCGGAATTAGTTGGAGTTTTTTCTCTTAAATCACATCAATTGAAATTTCACAAAAGCAGTAAAGACGGTTCAGGTAAATGTGATACTTTTGAAACCGATAACGAACATGACACAGTTATTGGAGCTCTATTTGAAATTGACCCCAATGAAAAGAACGTATTAGATAAAGCTGAGGGATTAAACAATGGCTATAAAGAAAAAACAGTAAGTGTTTATAGTGATGCCGGTGGAAAGTTTGATGCAGTTACTTATTACGCAACTAAGATCGATTCGTCATTAAAACCTTATTCTTGGTATTTGAATCACGTAATTATTGGGGCAAAGGAAGTTAAAGTACCTAATGAGTATCTCACAATACTAGAGTCAACCGAATCAGTTGAAGACCTAAACAAAGAAAGAGACTCAAAACAACGTGCAATGTACAGTTAACAAGTTGCGTAATTGGACAGGTAACACAGTTGGCCATCGCTTCGCGATTATAGCCAACGTTACTTAGCCGCTTAGCAAAGTGTTGATGCTGTAGAATTTCTCTAAAATTGAAAATGATGGATGAAATTTATGTTCAGATAACCTGTATAAGTCATTTTTAGTAGCATATTGCCTCAGATTTCACGTAGCAACGCGTTTTCAGGCTTTAT
This sequence comes from Cognaticolwellia sp., assembly GCA_049642265.1. GTDB lineage: Bacteria > Pseudomonadota > Gammaproteobacteria > Enterobacterales > Alteromonadaceae > Cognaticolwellia. Next base: position 30,684 of record JBAROR010000034.1, read on the forward strand.
TTTTAATAATTTTTGAGACTGTTCTTTCTAAAAGAGAAATTCTACAACAGGCTCGTTAGGTACATTATAGAGGTTCGTATATGGATGAGAGTTTTGTAAAAGAATTAGATTCGTCTTTAGAAGTATTCAACACTTACTTTCCGAATGAAAGAGACGACGTAGATATACTAATATTACGTGGTCATCAATTAGCAGAAACAATGCTTTATAGCTTTATTCGCAAAACTGCAATAATTACTGCTTGTCATTACACTTTTTTAAAGGCTTTTGGTCGGTTTTATTCGTAATTTTAAGTGTCAGATATAATAAGTAATGAATTGGAAAGTATTCCTCCGCCGTTTTAATTGTAGTCTCCTCATACCTTGAGGAGACTACAATGCCTAAACCGACACAACCCACCAAATAATACTTAACTCATTTTATTTCATTCAATTACCGATAAAGCTGTAATGTCGGCTATAAACTGTGATTACTATTTGTGAGCTTAAATCCTTTATTTTTCTATACTAGCTTCATCATTAGCAGTATTTGAGTCAGGACCGGTTTCGTTTTCACTTTCCCCCTCCTTATCTCCTGCAATATTGGCTTTTTTCTGCCACATGGTATTGAGCTTCTCACCACCTTTGGCGCCAAAATCGAGTGTTCTTATTGGGAACGGTATTAATATATCAGCATGTGCTAAGGCGGTTTTTATTGTTGCTAGCGCGGTGTGTCTCGCTTGCATAAATCCGGTTTCGCCGGGGTAGTCTATCCAGAACCAAACTAATAAGTTAACGCTACTGTCACCAAAGCTTTCAGCATAGACAGCGGTTTCTTCTTTTTTGATAATAAAGTCACAGTTATTTAACGCTTCAACAATAACGTCGGCTGCCACTTCGGGATCATCCGCATAAGAAATGCCGACCGGTATTTCGATGCGCCTAATGCCACTCGTTGTGTAGTTTGTCAGGATATTTCTAAACAGAATTTTATTGGGAATTATTTCCAGTTGGCCAAAAAAAGTTTCAACCAGGGTATTGCGTAAATTAATAGTTTTTACTGTACCAAATACTTTATCGGCTTCAATAATGTCACCAATTTGAAAAGGTTTTCTGATGCCCATGGCAATACCAGCAATGAGGTTTTCGGTCATATCTTGAAAGGCAAAGCCAATGGCTAAGCCGATAATACCCGCACCGGCCAGTAGTGAAGTTACTGTGCCCTTTAAGCCAATAAAATCTAATGCGACAAACATACCTGCCATTAATACGCATACTTTGATTATTGACGATAATAAGTCGGCTATTTGTCTAGAATCTAAGGTTTTTCGTAAAACATTTCGAGTTACCTTGCCAACAATTCTAGCGATGATGGCGAATATAATCGCGATCAAAATAGCCACTATAATGTTAGGCACATGTTTAACACCTGTTTCTAACCAAAGTTGCAGTTTTTCGTTAATGAGTTGCCAAAACTTTTCTAATTCGATCAGTTCCATTTTTATCCTTACGTGCTGATATTTATCTTTTCAGTGAATTAAGCGATCTTCGGTATTGCTATCGAATGATTATCAAGCCATTGATAGCAATACTTTAAGTTTCAAAATGCTAGGGTTAGTTGACGAGAATGCTTAATGATTTCGGTAAAATCTCAATGTGTAAATCGTCGGCATGAAATACCTCACCGTCAATAACATATTCAATTTCATGATCGGCTGTTATCGCCACTTTTTTTGCGCTTATATGTTCACTCTGCAAAGGATTAACTTGTTCAGATAAACCTGAAAGCGCTAATTCAGCTAAGCTTAATACGTTATTTGTCATGTCTTGCTGACGGGGTATCCAGGTGATGTCGAGTAAGCCGTCATTAATATCGGGTTCACCGCCACCTTGCGCCAATATGGTGGTAAATGGCGCAGCATTGGCAATTACTAAACTCGCTGTTTCGATTGTTTGTGGTGGCGAGTCATCAATGTGAACTTGCAGTGTTAATACTTTATTGGTGCTAACGGCTTGCCATAAGGCTTGCAGATAGGCAAATTGGCCGCCGACATCTTTTTCTTCGCGATTCGCGCTGGCGATCATCTTATGTTCAAACCCCAAACCGACTAATAGCAACATCAGTGTTTCGTTACATTTTGCGCTATCAATTTTTTTCACTTGTCCGCCAATAATGACATCACACGCGACACTCACGGGGATTAACTTTGTGCTAAACCCTAACAATACATGAGCTAGTGCATTGGCTGTGCCCATCGGCAATATGCCCATAGAGATGTTAGTGTTAACTAACTCACCAGCGACTTCGGTTAACGTGCCGTCACCACCACAGGCGATAATGGTTTTTGCACCGTCGCTAATGGCTTGTTGTGTTAATGTGGCTGCTGAAGTCTGCTCAGTAGTTTCTAGAATATGCAGCAAAAAGTAAGGCGATAAACGCTCAATAACTTCCGCTTTATTTTCTGGCCATTTACCGCCACCTGACACTGGGTTAGCAATTATCCATAATGGTGTTTGCTGTTTAAACAGCCCTTCTTGATGGAAACGTTTTAAGGCTTTTAATTGCACTTTGTTTAAGTTTGCTGTGGCGCGTATACCTTGAATTTTCGCTAACGCTTGCTCTACTGACCATGATTGATTTCTACTTAATAAGTAAGCCGCCATAACCAGTACCGATCTGCCACGTCCTAAAGCGCAATGAATAACCACCGCATTCGATTTTGAAATATGATTTTCTAACCAATGAATCGCTTTAAGCAGCTCTTTAGGTTTTGGACTTTTGTGATCTAACACGGGTAAGTTAAAGTAATCTAAAACCTCATTTTCTAAGGTCCAATCTAGACCATCAAATTCAGCTGTTACGTCTAATATCGCCGTTACGCCCTTGGCTTTTAACGACTCGATATCAGAAGGGAAAAGTCGACAGGCTAAAAACAATTGCTCATCAATTTTTTGAATAGCGGGTACCTTATCGTTTTTTCTAGCCCAAAAATTATATGCCCGTGAACCGAGTAAGAACGGGATAAAAATCCAGCGGATATAAGACGGAATGCTACCGTTGGTTTTCTTTCTGAATATAGCGGGAATATCAAAGATATACGCTAAACTAACAACCGATAGTGACAAGCCTAACCAAGCAAAAATAAGCTTGAGATATAGCTCTGAGCTGAACAACAGCAAAGCAAACGCAAGGGCTGCACCCGCAAGATAATATTTTATAATGAACATGAAAATTCTCCAGTTTATCAGCTTCTTATTCGTTGAGCTAAAAGTCTTTATTTGTCAGTTACTTGTTCGTTATTCATAATACTAATGGCTATTTTATTACCGCCATTAGTATTATGAATGCTTAGTCGCACATCAGCCTTTAAATAAACTTTAGTTGAATACCGAAGCCGATGCGTTGTTGGTGATGGTTATAATCCACCAGTGAATCGCCGTAACCATTAAAATATTGCATTAAAAAATCGTATCTTGTACTGATTGGGTAAGATAAATTAAGTTCTACGCTGCCTTTGTTATCGCTAGTTTTAAGGTTATTTCTGACTAGCGCCATAATATTGAACTCGCCTAACTTAGTGCCGTAACCAAACTCGGTATGGCCCATAAAGGTTGTGATATCGGGGTTGTCGTCCCCAGCAGCATCAAAGGGGTCATCTTTTTGGTCTTCTTTAATGCGGTACCATGCTTTGATATGGTAGAAGGAGTCGTCATCACTAAACATTGCGGAAGCAAATAATCGATTCCAACTACGAGAACGTAAGCCACTTTGACCATTTGACTGATGGCTTAACCCTAGGCGAATTTGGTTAAACTTGAAGCCAGCAAATGAAAGTTCGTTTCTCCAAGCGTAAAATAGCTCCGGCTCATAATTGGTTTCTCTGAACGGTTTTGAAGCTTCACTGTTATAAACCTGCCAATAAGAAACTGCGGTAAAGCCTAAGTACAAGCCTGAAGTGCTTTGGGCTTCTTGGTATATCGGTAACTTAACGCTAATTTGATATTTAGCTTCAAGATGGTCAACGTTTTTAGTATTTAAGCCACTGGCACTTAGGGTATTTGGATTACTGACATAGGTGAAAGGCAATATGTAATTTAATCTATGCTGCGATAAAGCAAATGGGTTAGAAACGGCTTGGTCTACAGATTCTGAACGTTCATCTAGTATTGACTCTGGCGCCGGCTCATTACTTTGCTGTGCGTTAATGCTGTAACTAACGAAAAAAGCACTGGCAGCGATAAGTAGCTTTTTTCGATAATTGGCAAAAATGTTTCTATTCAGCTTCTTGGGCAATAATTGCATTATATTTGTCATGGTTATCTCGTTTTGTTGGCTACTAATACATTAAAAGTGGTGGTTTAAAACTGTTGGTAAAGACACACGGAAATATGTAAATTAATTAGCCATTTCAGCATTGTACTGAGTAGCGAGTTGCTCTTTTTGTGTGGCATTTAAGTTTTTACCCGCTTGCTGAAAAAATTCTTTTTCTTCTTCAGCTAAGTGATGTAGCACTTTATCTTGTAAAGCTTTCATGGTTTTTAGCCACACAGGAGAGCTAAATTCGGTTTGCTCTAATTGGGCAATAAATTCGTCAATTTCGTGATGTTCTGCAATCGCATGTCTAGCCAGTTCAATCGTATTATCAAGTTTGATCAGCGGCGCATAAAAATGGCGTTCTTCTGCAATCGCATGTTGATTGAGTTGGTGTTTTAAATCTTGGAAAAAATCACGACGGCTGGCAGAGTCTCCGGTCGTTTCAACTAATACTTTCATTAATAATCGTTGTTTTTCGTGATCACTGCGTAAAGCGGAAAAAATATCCATGAGAGTGGTTCCTCGTTTATCAATTAACTAGTAACGTTAAAGCGAGATACGTACCAACAATAAATAAAATTTTAACTTGTTGTTTAATAGGAGTTTTTGTTTTTATTTAAAGAGAGGCGATACGTAGAAAGCCTTTGCTTATGGAAAGAATTACACAGTGTTGGGTAATTCTTCTATGGTGCAATGTTATTCGTTAAGCTCGGAAATTTTCAGTTAGAGTAAACTGTTAAGAATGGCCAAATTGACCGGTTTTAATATCGCTTTATCAATGCCAGCCTGCTTTAAGTCATGTTCTGAGACCGTTGCACCACTAACCAATACTAAGGATATTTCAGGGTGAGATTGTTTAATGGTACGTGCTAAATCTAAGCCATTAGCGTCGGGTAGGTGTAGGTCCAATAATATCATGGTCCACTGATGTTCACTGTTGAGTAAGTCTTGGCATTTTTTTGCTGTGGTAGCTTTTACGGCGGTAACACCCAGTGATTCGAGCAGTAATACCGTAATATCAGCAGCATCTTCGTCATCTTCAACTACAAGGACGCATGGCTTTGTTTCTTTGCTCAGACTTTGCCCAGCGCTGGGCATTGAGCTTGCGCTCTTATTGCTGGCGTGTTCATTTTTCAAATTAAGATGGCTACTCAAGGCAGAATATAGTTTTGTTTTATCAATGGGTTTAGCAATGATGTGATTAAAGCCAAGCGTAATTAACTCTTGCTTCACACCCTTCATTGTTGCGGCAGTAATGGCAATAATAGGTTTGTTAAATGCCAAGGCTTTGAGGGCTTTAATTGTTCGTTTACCATCGAGCTCTGGCATATGAATATCCATCAGCACTAGATCAAAAGAGGTTCCTTGAACACTAGCAAGCTTAACTTGTTCAAGTGCTTGCAAGCCATTAGCGGCATAGCTAATAGTAAGACCAAATGATTGGCAAATTTGGCCTATTAATTGTCGAATATCAGCCATATCGTCCACGACTAATACGTGGCCTTGTAATGGCGGTAATGCTAATGGTTCATTTGTACTTTGTTCTTGCTCAATGGCTAACATGACGCGTTCTTGCGTTGTAATATCGCCAGGATCAATGCTAAAAATAAAGTCGCTACCTTGATTTAATACTGACTTGACGTTGATGGTACCGCCCATTTGCTTAATTAATTCAGCGCAAATTGACAGCCCTAAACCCGCCCCTTGCTCTTTTCTTGATACCGCATCCTCAACCTGCTCGAAAGGCTTGAATATAGTCGCTAGCATGTTGTCGGGAATACCTTGGCCGGTATCTGATATGGTAAAGCGGAGTTGTTCTTGGCCCTCAAGCATATCTGTCGTCAACCTTAATTCAACTTGACCTTGCTTGGTAAATTTAATGCCGTTATGGATTAAATTAATCAGCACTTGCCGCAGTCGTACCGGATCTGAGGTAATGGTTTTTGGCAGTGGCTCTGGTGCACTGATCACTAACTCAAGTGCTTTTTCTGCCGCGTGTACTTTCATTAAACTGAAAATATCCGCAATGAAGCTGTCTAATTTTATAGTTGAAAAATTGTATTCTAGTTTACCAACCGCAATTTTTGATAAATCGAGCACATTGTTCAATAAGCCTAGTAAATGTTGACCGTTATTTAAAATGATATTGAGTTCAGATGTGGCATTAGGCGCTTTATTACTGTTGAGTAATATTTCGGTATAACCAAGAATAGACGTTAATGGTGTTCGTAGTTCGTGGCTTAAATGTGCTAAAAATCGATCTTTTGACTGGTTTTGGGTTTCGGCGTTAATACGTTCGATGCGTTCTTTTTCAATTTCTTGTCGCGCTAAGGCATACCTGATCGCGCGAGCGAATCGAGAAGTGGTTATTTCACCTTTAGCTAAATAGTCAACAGCACCCGCAGCAAGTGCCAATTGATCAAGGGTATCGTCCGATTGCCCCGTCAGCATGATAATAGGAATAGTACAGCCGTTTTTTGCTGCTTTCTCTAGTACCGTTAAGCCATTATAAGCGCCCAGTTGATAATCGAGCAGGCAGATATCATGCTTACCTAAGTTAAGTTGCTCAAGCGCGGTTGTTGGGTTTGTTACCCAATCAATTTCGAATGTGTGCGAGTCTAATTGGTTAAGATAATCACAGGTCAGGATGTAATCATCCTCGTCATCTTCCACAAGTAATACGCGAGCAATTTTATCGGCCATAGGCACCATATCGGTTAATGTTAGTTAGCAGCTTAATCGGTTATTTATTGTCTTATTCGTTAGGTAATTCGACAAACTCAATCCAATATTTTCCTAGTGCTTTCATCAGTTCAACTAAGCCTTCAAAATTAACCGGTTTAGTAATAAAAGAGGCTGCGCCTAGGTTGTAACCCTTAATTTTATCTTCTTCTTGTCCAGATGTGGTGAGTATAACCACCGGAATATTTCTCAATTCGGGGTCGGCTTTAATTTCTTTCAGCGCTTCTCTACCGTCTTTTCTCGGCATATTGAGATCAAGCAAAATCAACCCAGGTCTCGGCGATGTTGCTGGGTCTGCATACTTGCCTTCTCTTCTGAGATATTCAAGTAATTCAACGCCGTCTTCTACGCAATATAGCGTGTTACGCACTCTACTTTCTTCTAATGCGTCTTGAGTGAGTATGCGGTCATCTTCGTCGTCATCAGCCATCAAAATAGTGATAGGTTTACCTTTACTGCTAGGCATTAGCATTGTCTCCGATTAAATTAATTAACGCGTTATTCACTGGAATCGCAATTCTAAATACGGTTCCTTCCCCTAGTACGCTTGTCGCAGATATTTTACCACCGTGTCGCTCTACTATACGCCGGCAAATGGCTAAGCCGATCCCTGTACCTTTATATTGAGTTCTTGCGTGCAGGCGTTGAAATGGCACGAATATTTTATCTGAAAATTCTTGTTCAAAGCCAATGCCATTGTCTTTTACGGTGATAATGTGCCACGGCTCGAATGTGATTTCTTCTTGGCAATAATTAACTTCAACAACCGGTTGAACATCGGCTTGGCGAAATTTTATTGCGTTAGAAATTAAGTTGATAAACAGGTGATGCATTTGGCTAGGGTCGGCATTAATAGCAGGCAGCGTGCCGATTATTAACTCTGCTTTACTCTCGTCAATACTGATCTCAAGATCTTCAAGCGTACTGGCTACTATTTCTTGTAATGGCACGTTTACAAAAGGCTTTCCGCGAGTTGATATACGAGAGAACTCAAGTAAATCATTGATTAAATTAGACATCCGCTCTGCAGCGTTACGCATTCTGTGAATATAGTCGGCGCCCTTTTCATCTAATAATGGTGCATAGCTGGTTTGTAATCTATCACCAAAAGCGCGAATTTTTCGTAGAGGTTCTTGCAAGTCATGCGAGGCAACAAAAGCAAAGTCTTCCAATTCTCGGTTACTGCGCGATAGTTCGTCTGAGTAAATCGTTAGCTCTTTGGTACGCATGTCGACTTTTTCCGCTAATACTTCGTTTTGATGTTCGAGTTGAAGGCGGTATTTTATTTCACTTTTGGCATTTAGGCGGGCGAAAAAAGCCAGGCCAATTAACAGTAACGCACTGGTGATACCCGAAATTGCAAAAGTGACTTTTGCTTCCCGCTCAACCTTAAAAAGTATGTTAAATAAAGAATTTCGGTAGTCTATTTCAAGTGCTTTTATTGCTTCTAGTTCGGCTCTCAATTCTTTATACAAGTCTCTACCGGTACCGTTCATTACAAGTTTAAGTGCTCGTTTTTCTTTGTCGGCGAGTGCTAATTCAACGGTCTTTTGTAATTCATGTATTTTTTGTTCCACTAACAGTATCAAAGACTCAATACGTTGATTTTGCCCCGATACTTCAGAACGGATTTCTTTGGTGTCAGCAAGTTGTTCGCTCAAACGCCCTAAGGCATCTTCATATGGTGTTAAATATTCTTCTATTTCAGTGAGTAAATAGCCTCGTTGCCCTGTCTCGGCCATTAGTACTAGGTTATGTAGATCGTCTAGTTCACCGATCACGTCGCCGGTGTTATATAAACTGCTTTGGGTCGCAGATAAATCTTCAATAGTTTTCATCGCTAAAATGCCATTAGTGATGATCATAACAATGACAATAGAGGCGATTAAAACCCAGTTGAATACGGCATTTTCAAAAAGTTTTTTAAGAGACATAGCGACTCACTTGTTGGCGAGTAAAAATCGCCTGAGTTATTTTATTGAATATTTGTGTTGGTAAGTTTTTCATTATTGTTGCTGCTGCAAAAATTCAGTTACATCTTGCAGGCTGTTACTACAATCCTGGCAAGCGGCAATAATTTTATTAACCGCTTCGATAGCTTTTTCTTTTGGCATATCGTTTTCCAATACTATTTTCACAAGTTCAGCTTGCATAGAAATTCTATTCAGGGGGCCTCGGGTATCGTGTATCAATTGATTAATATCGTTTTTCTCAATACTCACTCTTATATCCTTATTTCTATAGCGTCTGTTAAAACTAATTTCACTTAATAAATAGTGGTTAATGCTCGGCCAATTATCAGGCGGTGAAATCACCGTAAGCATGTAACCTGTTGTACAGTGTTTTGGTGCTAATACCTAGCATATCAGCCGCTTGTGTTTTGTTACCGTCAACTTTATCAAGCGTTACCCGGATAAGCTCTTTTTCAAGATCTTCAATTGTTTGCCCTGCCGATATCGCCGATGACTTTTTATCATTCGAGGCAAATGGCGAAATAAAAGTATCCGGTAATTGTATTTGCTGGCCTGTTGGGTCGCTCATGATAAATGCGCGATGTATGGCGTGCCTTAGCTCTCTGACATTGCCCGGCCAGCTATTGTTTTTCAGAATATCGAGTTGTTCAGGTGACCAAGAAAATGTTGCGTTATTTTCAGTGTTAAGCTGGTGCAAAAATACTTCAGCTAGCAATGGAATATCTTCTTTTCGTGTGCTTAGAGGTGGAATATTGATGGGGAAAACGGCTAAACGATAATAAATATCTTCACGTATAATATTGCCTTCAGCTAATTCTTTCATGGTTCTGTTGGTGGCTGATACCACTCGACAATTAACCGTAACCTCTTGAATACCGCCAACGGGTGTAACGCATTTGTTTTCTAATACTCGTAATAAATTAGGCTGCATATCGATAGGCATTTCGGTGACTTCGTCGAGAAAAAGCGTACCGTTGCCTGCTCGAACGAAAACGCCATCTTTACGGGCAACTGCACCGGTAAACGCCCCTTTTTCATGACCAAATAACTCACTACTAATAAGCTCTTTTGATAAAGCGCCACAGTTTGTTGCAACCATAGGGTTGGTGCCGTCGGTAGAAGCATGAATAGCATTCGCCACTACTTCTTTACCAACACCACTTTCACCCATCAGCATGACATTGGCTGAGGTCTTAGCGACACGCTCAATCATAGTGTAGAGCTCTTGCATCGGTTTGGACTCACCAACGAGGCAACCAAAATGCAGCGTTGGTAGTTTGCTATTTTTTACCTTGGTAGTTTTTTTACTTCGATTGAGTGTGGCTTCAATATCTTCACGCTGTAATGGTTTAACAATATAGTTAACTTTAGGGCCACATAAGCCGGCCAGCATACCTTTAACGGAAGGGTGACCTGTTATTAGGGTGATATAAGGTGACAGATCATTCTTTTTCAAAAAATCGATTAGATGCAAGCCGCTACCGTCTGGCAACATAAAATCGAGTAAGACATGATCGAATTTTTGCTGATTTAGCCATTCCTCAGCTTCTTTCAGGTTCGATGCTACGCAGACATCATGACCAATAAACTCGATTATTTGGCATGCAACTTCGGTAAATTCCGCATCATCATCAACTAAAAGCACTTGCAGCATATTTCTTCCTTTATAACGTTATTCATTAACGCTTTTTATCATCATGTGATAATAGCAAAGAACCCTATATGAGACTAACTAACTTGTATGTGCGAATAGAATGGGGGAGGACTTTGTGTTCGGTATCCTTTTTGAACGATAAATTTACAGTTTAAATATATGACAAATGAAGCGATATTTTAAGGGGGATTTTTTGTAAGCAGTACTATTTGAAATATTAAGTTATTTGCAATCTCAGCTAATAAGCGTGGTATATTGTGCGCCGGAAAATAATAATATATTAAGGAAAATTATGTTAAAAAATATTTTAATTAGCGCATTGTTTCTATTTTTACTGAGTGGTTGTCAATCCACATTAATGGAGCCAATGGCTGAGCAAGCTCAAACAAACGCTAAAGCTGGACAATCGCAAGTCGTTTTTATTCGCTCTGCTTTTATCGCTAAAGCAATTCAAGCATCTGTTTACGATGTCACTACTGGCACTCCTCAATTTATTGGTGTTGTGTCTAACGATACCAAAGTTAGTTATATGACCTCTCCTGGCGAGCATATGTTTATGGTCGTTGGCGAAAGTGCAGACTTCTTAAAAGCTACTGTTGTTGAAGGGAAAACGTATTATGCAGTCGTTAGCCCAAGAATGGGGTTTTGGAAAGCGCGTTTTTCAATGCACCCAGTAAGGAATGATGAGTCAGCTAAATTTAAATATGATTCAAAAGACTTTAAAGAAATGCTAGACGAAAGTGTGTTTGTACAAAACGGTCCAAAAGCCGCGCAGTGGGCTACTAGTAATGCTAATAGTATCAGTAAAAAAATGAATAAATATTTACCAGAGTGGAAATCAAAAGCTGTTGAGAAGCAAAAAGCAGCTACGATTGAAGTTATGGATCATATGTAATTTATATTAAAGGATATTTTGAATGAATAAATTTTATATTTTAGCAATAAGTGTCGTGTTGGTTGTGCTTACCGGTTGTAAGTCAACCATTCCTGTACCGCAATATATTGATCAACCGATTGCACAATCTGGCGAAAAAGCGAGTACGACGAAAGATGTTGAACGCTCAATTATCAGAGCTGCAGCGTCTCTAGGTTGGGAAACGAAAATAAAATCTGAAAGTGAAGTTCTAGCAACATTAAATATTAGAAAACATCAGTTAGTTATTTTAATAAAGCATGATGATAAAAACTTGACTGTTGATTACCAAAGTTCAATTAACTTAAAATATAACGGTAAAAAAATTCACCGCCAATATGCTAATTGGGTAACAAATTTACAACGTGCGATTGATGTACAAAACGTCACTAAATAACGCAGAAAAATAATCCTCGTCAAGTTAGATAATGAAAGCCATAAATTAAAGTTTATGGCTTTTTTATGTTCAGGATGAACGGTATGTCACGATCACATGGTCGCTCTTAGCCAGCCTTGGCTTCATGATATTAGTACATTCTTTTACGTCAGCCGAAAGAGTGACGATGTTCACCATTTCATCAGTACTTTATCATCGAAACGATCGTGTAAATCACCTTGATAATTAAAATACACCGGTACTTGCTGCTTTTTATAAGCATCAAGATAAAAGTGTGTCGGCCATGCGTGTGGCGCATATGGTAGTTTTTGTTCTAATCTCATATCTGTAACGTCAAAGGTATAAGAGTTTTTGATTTTTTCATTGCTACCAGGGACACCATCTTTGGTATCTATGTAGCTGTCGCTAAAATTTGCGCAATCACCAAATTTATCAACACCGTATCGCCAAAATATTCCAGAGTAAATAGAAACAGGGTCTAGATAAGTCGTTTGTATCGTTACACTCGGCTTTATTTGTTTTAATTTCTCGCATAAACCATAAATAACGAATGAACCGCAACTATGGCCAATAAGGTGAATGGCTTTTAAATTTGGCAATTTTGCTATTTTTTTACCAAGCTCTTGACCAATATTTCGTCCGGTGACTGAACACACTAAGGCGTTATCTGAATAGGACTGCCAAGCTAAACTAACTTGAGCTTTCGCAAGGTTTGATAGTTGTTTATTGTTACTTTGCTTTATAATACTTTGTAGCTCATTACTCCAACTTTCGGGGTTATCTTTTACGCCATGAGCTGATAGCGATAGGTACTGCGTATCTGGCTTTACCTCGATAGTTGTTATAGGGCTATAATCTCTAGGCCAATGTGCATAGAGTTGAAAGCCAACAGAAAATAAAATAAATGGCACGCCAGGAATAATTACCCCAAGCCACCATAGTAAGCGTAGTAAAAAATGCTGTCGATAAAGTGCTAAAAGTTTATTCATGGTGATTGTTTAATAACGGTTCTAAGTCCAGTAAGTAACAAGGCATAGGGTTTACTTGATTATTATGTATTGCTGCTAATTGGAAATTAGCATGTTGGTATAAGGCATACTGATATTCTTTTAATAATAACATGGTGTCTTGAGCGAGTAGCTCAAAAACAGACTGCCCTGTTGCTTTTGCGAGTGACTCTTTGAGTGTCCATAATTGATAGAACTTAGCGTAATCACGTCGGGTGAGTGTGTTAACTTCATCAGGATGAAAAAAAGCTTCTGCAACACTGACAATGTCTCTCTTCATATTTTGCTCTTCAATATCAACACCAAGCGTTGTTTTTATATGACTAAACGCAAAACTCAGTGCAAAAAAAATCATGCCTTTTGAATGCGCTAAAGAAATATCTACTGCGACGGATTGGCTTTGAAATATTGCTTGTAGTTTGTTGTTTTGGCTATTAAAACGCAGTTCTAATTGCTCATATGGTAGATTTAAATTTTTACTGATCAAACTTTTAATTAGAAATCGACTCGCGATGTATTCTTTTTTTGCGGTTATTTTTTTTCTTCGCTGCATAAGCTTTAGCTCATGTTCTGAAAGTAGTTTAGATGCTAGCAAAGGAATATCTTTTGTTTGGATGTCGTTAGCGTTGCATAAAAGAGCATAAGGACTATCTGTATGTTTGATATCATTAATATCGCTAGTCTTTATATCAAAAGTATTAAGCAATAGAGTCCCTCCGTATAATTATGAAATCGATATAGCGTAAAACTATTATTTAAACAACTGTTTTAATTGCTTTGTTGACCCCTATTGTATAACATTTCCGACCTTATTTTATAGCTGCTCGGTTGTCGTAGGAAATTACCATGGATGTCGATATACGTCACTTTAGCATTTGGCATGCTCATTGTGATGAACTCACGATAGAACAAGCGATTCAGCGTGGTGAAGATGAAATTAATTGGCCTAAATTAGACTTTGTACCCGCAATGCAAAGAAGACGCTTAAGTCCATTTGCAAAAATGGCCTTGTTAGTGGCCAACAAAGCGACCAGTAGTATGAATATAGAGCTGCCGATTGTTTTTTCTAGTCGTCATGGTGATCTCCCTAAAACATCAACATTATTAGCTGATTTAGCTGCTAAAGATGCGTTATCTCCGACAGCTTTTGGGCTTTCGGTTCATAATGCTATCCCGAGTCTATTCAGTATATTAACTAATAATAAACAAGCAATTAATGCAATATCTGCAGGTCAAGATAGCTTTATGATGGGGTTAATTGATGTTTACTCAAGATTAAAATCTGGACTAGCAGAAGAAATACTTTTCATTTATGCAGATCAAAGCTTACCTAAAACCTATCTTGGTTTTCAAGATGAGCAACAATTATCTCATGCCATTGCAATGGTCGTTTCGCTGCCATCGAATGAAAAAACAGCAGATGATAAGCGCCAAATATCTTTCCAGTTTGAACACTTTTTACAGGCGGTTACGGATAATGTGCCAGCGTCATTATTATTCGCCAAATGGTATAATAGCCAACAACAAAAAATAGCACTAACTAGCAATCATTATCAGTGGTTTTTGAGTCAAGATGTTTAAAAGCATTAATTATTTTTGGCGTGTTATTGCGACAGGTTTATGCTTCACAATATTTGGTGTAGGAGGCTTATTACTGTCAATTTTTGTTTTGCCACTGCAGCGTTTAGTGATTAAAGATGTAAATACTCAAAAGAGAATCGCCAGAAAAACTGTTCATTATACGTTTAAATTTTTTATTACTTTCATGGCCTTTGTCGGCATATTTAAATTTGATTTAACGTCAGCGAAAGAGCTTAAAACACTGAATGGCCATTTAGTGATGGCAAACCATCCCTCTTTAATTGATGTGGTGGTACTTATTTCTCTGATCCCTAATGCTGACTGTGTTGTGAAAACGCATTTGTTTAAAAATGTTTTTTTAAAAGGGGTGGTTAGTAACACTGGATATATTAGTAATGAAGATCCAACGGGCTTATTAGATGATTGTGAATCGTCCTTAAAAGCAGGAAATAATTTAATTATTTTCCCCCAAGGTACGAGAACAAAGCCCGATGAGAATATAAAATTTCAACGTGGTGCCGCAAATATTGCTATCAGGTGCCAGGCGAAAGTAACGTCTGTTATGTTAAAGGTCATGCCTTCTACATTAACAAAAAACGTCCCTTGGTATAGAATACCGAAAACGAAAGCACATTTCTCAGCAATGGTCGTGGACCACTCACCTACTTTGCCGGAAAATAATGTTTTACAAACCTCCAAAGATGTTCGGCAATACAATCGAGATTTGGAAAATTTTTTTAGAGAGGAACTCAGCAAAAATGAGTGATTTAAAGATAGAATTAAAGCAGTTGATTATTGATACCTTAGATTTAGAAGATATCGAAATAGCAGATATCCAAGATGATGAAGCATTATTTATTGATGGTTTAGGATTAGACAGTATTGATGCATTAGAATTGGGATTAGCGATTAAGAAAACTTATAACGTTAAAATTGATGCTAACTCAGCAGAGACTAAGCAGCACTTTTCATCAATTAATGCACTTTATGCATTTGTTAGCCAAACAAAAGCGTAAATAGGTTGTAAGGAAAATTATGATGCAATCAAGAGAAGATGTTTTTTCAGTATTATTGGAAATTCTTAGAGATGATTTTGAAGTAGACGAAGCTGACATTTCATTAGAAGCAAACTTGTATGAAGATCTCGATCTAGACAGTATTGATGCTGTCGATTTGGTCGTTAAGTTAAGAGCAATCACGGGTAAGAAAATTGATCCGGAAGCTTTTAAGAAAGTACGTACCGTCGAAGATGTGGTTATCGAGGTTGAAAAATTGGTTAACGGCTAGTGAAGTTTCTTATAACTGCACTAACGACAGGGATACTATTGATGTATCCCTTTGCTGTTTATATTGGCTTAAATAATTTAACGCCAGGGTATTTAGCCTTCATTTTAATTGCCTTAGTGTTGATGCGAGTTTTCCTTGTTCGAAGTAATTTAAAAAAATTACCTTGGATTATACCTGCGTCAATATTGGGTGTCGTTGCCATAGGTGTCAGTGCACTTACGGATACAACGATCGGTTTTAAGTTATATCCACTGGCGATAAATTCGGCGATGTTAATGGTTTTTGCCTTCTCGTATCTAAAGCCGCCTTCAGTGATCGAGACTTTTGCTCGTCTGACTGAAAAAAACATGTCGCCTTTAGCCGTTCAATATACCGCAAGAGTTACCTTAGTTTGGTGCCTTTTTTTCATTATTAATGGTTTAGTATCTTTGTACACTGCTCTGTTTATGTCCTTAGATAATTGGATGATTTATAATGGTTTTATATCGTATATATTGATGGGTACATTAATGCTCGTGGAATATTTAGTCCGTTTAAAAGTCAAGAAAAAACATGCACTAGAAAATACGGAAATTACTGCAACGTCTGCGAGTTCTAAAGTAAATGAGTGATATTAGTTTTTATGATAATGGTGAAGCTATTAGCTTTGATAGCTTTTGCCAAAGTATTTTTCAGGCACGCCAAGTGATTAGAAAAGTTGAAGGTGACAAGGTTTTACTCTTCGACGAGAATAGCTATCAATTTTCTGTATGGCTATTTGCCCTTATTTTTGAAAAAAAACATGTCTTATTGCCACCAAACAGTCAGTCGGGTACTTTATCCTTGCTTGCATCGCAATGTGATGCCAGTGCTGGAACAATAACATTAGCAGATAAAAAGCATCTACAATACCCGGATAAAAGCGCTCTGATTGATCTTGAACCTGATGGCTTAACACGTGAAAAATTCTTTCAGCTTTTTAACGGCGAAATCACTTTTTACACCTCTGGTTCAACCGGTCAGGCAAAATCGATTCATAAGAACTGCCAGCAACTGTACTCAGAAATCATTACCTTACAGAGCGAGTTCGCAACACTTTTCACTACCGTAAATACGGTTGTTAGTACGGTTTCCCATCAGCATATTTATGGTTTGCTATTTAAAGTTTTACTGCCTTTGTTATTGGGTAAAGTTATTGTTAATCAAATCTTTGAATACCCAGAGCACATCAGTCTTTTGCTGACTGAATTAGCGCCCTCTAACTTGTTAGGGTCGGAAAATGGTGTTTTGCTCGTTTCTAGCCCTGCTCATTTACAGCGGTTAGCACTTGATAATGTGTTAACTGCCCATTCGCATGAGTTCAGTGCTATTTTTAGCTCTGGCGGCTTGTTGTCGTTTGAAACAAGCCAAGCTTTAGTGCAACAAATGAAGATAGCGCCGACAGAAGTCTACGGTAGTACTGAAACTGGCGGTATCGCATGGCGTCGAGGTCAAAATTCACTTAACGAACCTTGGCAAGTCTTTCCTAAAATCAAGGTGCAAGTATCTGAAGACCGTCAGCGTTTAGAAATTTTTTCACCCTATGTTATTGAACAACCTTATTTAACTGATGATAAAGTTGAATTACTTGATTCAGGACGGTTTCTTTTGAAAGGTCGTGTTGATCGTACCGTTAAAATAGAAGAAAAAAGAGTAAATTTAAATCAGATTGAACGGCATTTAACTGCACACGCTTTAGTTTCAGAAGCACGTATCATTGTCATCAATAATAAGAGTCATGGTGTGCGAAAAATATTGGCGGCCGTGGCGGTATTAACACCTGATGGACAACAGTTTTTGCTTGATAACGGAAAGTTAGCATTCAACAATATTTTAAAGCAGCACTTACTAAGCGATATAGAACGTATTTGTTTACCAAAAAAATGGCGATATTTGGCAGAATTCCCGTATAATTCGCAAGGAAAACTGGTATTAAGTGATTTGGAGAAGCTGTTTGACTAGTAGTACGCGAACGAATAACGATTTAGTAAAAATTTGGCCTGAGGTGTTATCTGAAAGCACAGGCGAGAGTCAAATTGATTTACAGTTATTTGTTCCTAAAGATTTAGATTATTTTAATGGTCACTTTCCTAATGCCCCTATTTTAGCCGGAGTAGTACAACTACACTGGGCGGTTGAATACGCTAAGAAGTATTTCTTATTAGCTGAGCTTGAAGTAAAAAATATTGAAGTCTTAAAGTTTCAGGTAGTCATTATTCCGGGACAAGAGTTGAAATTAACCTTGATAAAAAAAGCGGCTAATAAAGTCCTCTTTTCTTATGGTTCAGCTAAAGGTCAACACGCTTCTGGACGAATTGTTTTTGAGGAATGTTCGTGAGCTACTGCATTGTTATTCCTAACTATAATCATACTGTTTTATTAGATGAATTAATCGCTACACTGACGCAATTTACGTTACCCATTATTATGGTCAATGATGCCAGCAACCAACAGGCTACTGATCTATTCCGTAATTTAGCCACCAAATATCCAAGTTTGAGTGTTATTGAGCATGAGGTAAATCAAGGTAAAGGTGGCGCAGTGCAAACGGGTTTGTGTGCAGCCTTTGAACAAGGCTATAGCCATGCATTGCAAGTAGATGCAGACGGACAGCATGATTTAAACGATGTTGAAAAACTGCTGATCGAATCGAAAACATTTCCCGCAGCATTAATCAGCGGCAAACCCATTTATGACGATTCTATTCCTAAACATCGATATTATGCTCGTAATATTACCCATTTTTGGGTTTGGGTCGAAACTCTGTCATTTAAAATAAAAGATACCATGTGTGGCTACCGTGTTTATCCGTTAGCTGCCACGGTTGGCTTGATCAAAGAGCAAAAGTTAGGCAAGCGCATGGATTTTGATATTGAAGTGATGGTTAAACTTTTTTGGAAAAAAGTCGAACTTAGATTCATTGATACTGCAGTAGATTACCCAGAACATGGTGTTTCACATTTTAGAGCGTTGGAAGATAATATTTTAATCTCTTGGATGCATACACGATTGTTTTTTGGCATGTTGCCGCGTATTCCTAGCTTACTATTAAGAAAGTTGAGTTAGCGAAATGAGCGAAGCTAAACATTGGTCTAAAATCCAAGAACGTGGCACTTATCTAGGTATACAGACACTGTTGTTCGTCTATCGATTGTTTGGGCGACGCATACTGTCATTTTTTTTATATCCCGTGGTGGTTTATTTATATTTCACTGGCGGCGCTAGCAAACAAGCCTCCAAGGAATATTGGCAACGATTATTTGCCTTTAAAAATTCGTCAGAAACCTTTAACCACCGTATTGGTATCGCACATTTTTACAGTTTTGCGCAAAGCGCATTTGATAAAATTGATGCATGGATGGGGCGTATTACCCCTGATAATATTATTTATAACCAAGAACACCCACTTGCTGAATTACAAAAAAAGCAGCAAGGCGCTGTTTTCATTGGCTCGCACCTCGGTAATTTAGAAGTCTGTCGTGCGCTTGGCCATGGTCGCTATAAAACACGTATTAATGTTTTAGTGTTTACCCATCATGCCGTTGAATTTAATAAGGTCATGAATAAAATTAATGCCGACTCAAATGTCGACTTGATCCAAGCGACTCATGTTGGTGCTGATTTAGCTATTTTGATTAAAGAACGTATTGATAACGGTGAGATATTGGTCATTGCGGGCGATCGCACCAGTGTTACGTCGCAAGGCCGGGTTATTTATAGTCCCTTTCTTGGAGAGCCAGCCGCTTTTTCACAAGGGGCATTTATTTTAGCGTCTATTTTAGACTGCCCGGTGTATTTCTTATTTTGTTTAAAAGAAAAAAATAACTACCGGGTTATTTTTGAGCATGTCGCAGATACGTTAAAATTTTCCCGTAAAAATAGACAAGCGTCACTGACCGCCGTGGTTGAACAATATGCTAAACGTTTAGAGCATTATTGTTTAGCCTACCCTTTACAGTGGTTTAATTTTTTTGATTTCTGGCAAAATGATCAAGACGTTAGCCGAGAAAAATCAACGAATAACTCAACAAATGAATAATTGGAGTAACAGTAGTGCCTATTAGTAAAAACACCATTAAGTTTGGTGAAGAGCGTCTTAGCATCGAAGATATTGTCAATATTGCGAAGAAAGACCTAAATGTTGAGTTAAGTCAGTCGCTTGATTTTACCCATAAAATAGACTCTGCGGTTAAGTTTCTTGATACGCTTTTGCAAGAAGACGGTGTTATTTATGGCGTTACCACTGGCTATGGCGATTCTGTTACCGTTAATGTCCCTTTGAGTTTAGTACCTGAACTACCCTTGCATCTGACCCGATTTCACGGTTGTGGGCTGGGTGAAATGTTTAGTTCTTTTGAAGGTCGTGCCATTTTAGCGACGCGTTTAACTTCATTATCTCAAGGCTATTCAGGGGTTAGTTGGCCGTTATTAACACTGCTTCAAGCTTTTTTACAGCACGATATTGTACCTGTTATTCCACAAGAAGGTTCCGTTGGTGCTAGTGGTGATTTAACGCCATTATCTTATGTTGCTGGCGCTTTGATCGGCGAGCGAGATGTTTATTATCAAGGAGAAGTTCGTAATAGCCTTGACGTCATGACTAGTTTAGGGTTAACGCCTATTGTCCTTAGGCCTAAAGAAGGCTTGGCAATTATGAATGGCACAGCGGTTATGACCGCTATTGCTTGTTTAGCTTTCGATCGCTCTCAGTATTTAACGAAACTAGCCACACGTATTACCGCATTAGCCAGTTTAGCTCTGAAAGGAAATAGTCATCATTTTGATGAAATACTCTTTTCCGTTAAACCACATCCTGGTCAGCAGCAAATAGCTACTTGGATCCGTAATGACCTGAATCATGTTGACCATCCTCGTAATGCCGATCGTTTACAAGATAGATATTCTATTCGCTGTGCGCCTCATATTATTGGCGTAGTGCAAGATTCGTTACCTTGGTTCCGTCAGATGATTGAGAATGAACTCAACTCTGCGAACGACAACCCGATTATTGATGGTCCCGGTGAACATGTATTACATGGTGGACATTTTTATGGTGGTCATATCGCCATGGTGATGGATGCGATGAAACCGGCTGTGGCAAATCTAGCTGACTTAGCTGATCGCCAAATAGCCTCTATGGTCGATACGCGTTACAACAATGGATTACCGTCTAATTTATCGATGAGTGATGGCACACGCCGCTATATTAACCATGGTTTTAAAGCGGTACAAATTGGTGCATCTGCGTATACCGCAGAAGCGCTGAAGCATACTATGCCTGCTAGTGTTTTTTCTCGTTCTACCGAGTGTCACAACCAAGATAAAGTGAGTATGGGAACGATTGCTGCACGCGATGCTATGCGCGTTCTACAATTAACCGAACAAGTATTGGCGAGTACGTTATTAGCCGCGGTGCAGGGTGTTCGCATTCGTATTGCCAATAACGAACTTGCTCATGACTCTCTGCCTGAGCCAGTTATGGCGATGTATGATGATATTTGTCAGTTCTTTGAGCCTTTAGTCGAAGATCGTCCTCTCGATAAATTATTACGTTTTACCGTTGATGCCATACAAACACAACGTTGGAGCCTGTATGAGTAAAACGGTGTATTTATCTGCTGAAGCTATTATTGATGTACCTTTTCATGATTGTGACCCTATGCAAGTGGTATGGCATGGTAACTATGCGCGCTATTTTGAGGTTGCACGTTGTGAACTGTTACGTAAAATTTCTTACGATTATTTAGATATGCATGCTTCTGGCTATTTGTGGCCGATTGTCGATATGCGGACGAAATACATCGGTTCAGCCGTTTTTACGCAAAAAATCATCGTTAAAGCCGAGTTAGTTGAATACGAGTCAAGATTGAAAATCAACTATGTGGTTTGTTGTGCGGCGACTGGTAAAAAGTTGACGAAAGGCTATACGGTACAAGTGGCTGTCGATATTTCTTCAGAAGAAATGCAATATGCTTCACCAGCAGTTTTATTAGATAAAATTGCTCAGCTTTCTGTGGACCAACATGAAATTTCTTGAGCACGCTAGCGTCGCGATGGTTATATTTTTTGTGCTAACAGCAAGTTTTAGCTCAACGCTGTTAGCACAAAATAGTCAAACGACTCAATCCCAGACACTCGCATTAAGTACTTTGCCTATTGCCTCGGGAAGCTTTGTTCAGCGTAAATATTTTAAAGTGTTAAAACACCCAATTAAATCACAAGGTGAATTATATTTTGATGTCAGTGTTGGTCTGTTGTGGCAAACCAATAAACCGCTATATTCAGCGCTATTACTGAAAAAAAATGGCCTTTTTACTGAAAAAAGTAGCGGCGAAAGCCAAGAGCTTAAAGGTGCTAGCGTAGTAAGTCAGGTCTTATTAAGCATTATGTCAGGCGACAGTGACAAAATATTAGAAAATTTTAACGTTAACGATAGTGATGTTGAGCATTGTTTGAATTTAAGTCCTACCTTGTCGCAATTAGCTAAAATTATTAAAACCGTGCAGTTATGTCATTTAGATATTCAAAGTCATAGTCCTGAAAACCTGAAAGCGATAAATCATATCGTTTTACATGAGCATACGGGTAATCGAACTGAGATTGACGTGCAACTCACACCAATAAAAATATTGCCAGAGGCTGTGCGTGCGCGACTGCAATAATTGGAAAAAATACTACTGGCTACAACTGTGCTCGGTTTTATTACTGGGCGGATATTTACTGCTATTCGGTCAGTGGCATATTGAAACTAATTTACTGTCAGTATTACCTCACTCCGAACAGCAACAGGATTTTAATGCGGCAGAACAAGCGTTATTCAAGCAGAAAAGCCAACAGTTAGTTATTCTAATTTCTGGAGAAAATGCTTTAAAAGCGCATCACGCTCTAGCTGCTAGCGTTCAAGATATCGCTGACGTTGATACATTACAGACAGCTGAACCGTCATTGTCAGATATTGCTGACTTTTATACCCTCTATCGACATAATTTCTTAACGCCAGCATATATCGCAGGCATTAATGATAGCGAAGCATTACAACAGCTGGCGACCAACCAAGTCATACAGCTTGCTAACCCCTTTGTAAGTGCAACCATTGCAACCGCACCTAGACTTAATTTAGCGGACTATTTGCAGGTTACTTTATCTAGTCTAAGTGATATTGCGTTTGATCAAGGTGTCGCATTTATTGATAACCAAGAGCATCGTTATTTTATTACTCGCTTACAAGTCAGTCTCAACGGTATGGATCTCAATGCTAGCGAACGTATTTCGACTGAATTACAGCAGTTATTTAATGATGTTGGTGCGTCACATCAAGTTGATTTGTTGTATTCGGGCATACTTTTTCATACGGCGGAATCGACTTCACAAGCGAAAACCGAAATTTCTACATTTGGCCTTTTTTCGGTCATTGCGGTGTTGTTATTGATCTGGGTAGTGTTTCGCTCATTGTTGCCTTTGCTCGCGGCTGTATTAGTTTTGTCGATTGCTTGTGCTTATGGCTTTATCGCCATGTTATTATTTTTTGACAGCTTACATTTATTAACGTTAGTCTTCGCGATTACGTTAATTGGTGTGGTGATAGATTATTGCTTTCATGCCTTAGTTTATGCCGATACGAAAAGCACTCTAACGGAAGAAAATCAAGATACAGAGAATAAAGGTAATCCATTAGCGAAATCATTGTTGCTTGGCTTTATTACGACGGCTATTGGTTATTTTATTTTGATTTTTTCACCATTATCTTTATTAAGTCAAGTCGCTGTATTTATGATTTTTGGCTTGTTTGGTGCCTTAATTACGGTATTAATTTTACTGCCACAGTTAAAAGGTTTTACAAAAATAAGTCGTTCGGCGAGCGCAATAGCTTTTAGCCAACGAGGCGTCGATTTCTTTAAGTATTTACTCAACTATAAAGGCTTAATTGTTGCAATAATAAGCTTGGTTTTATTGCTGTTAGTTATTGTTACGCCGATTAAGTTTAATGATGATGTTCGGTTATTAAATTCCAGCCCTCAATGGTTGATTGAACAGGAAATTAAGGTCGCAAGATTGCTTGATTATCAAGGTTCTCAGCGGGTGATGATTAAAGCTAAAACGCCGCAAGAAATGTTAGAAATTCAAGAACAAGTTATCGATAGATTACTTGCCACACAAGCGAATATTCGGGTGAAAGGTCTTAATAAATTATTACCCTCAATTAAACGCCAACAGCAGCATTATTCGCTACTAGCTAAGGCGGATGAAGCCAATAAGTTTCAAGCGGTTTTAGCAATAAGTGGTTTATCTGATCCGATAGAAACTTTTAAACCTTTGACCTTTGAAGCATTCTCAAAAGGCCCTCTTGGCGTTATTGCACAGTCTTATAGCGCAATATTGTCTGGCGCGAACAAAACGCCTGAAGATCAAGAATATACTTTGTGGTTTGAGCTTTCTCAAGAACGACTATCTGCAGCTAATATTCTGTGGCTAGAGAAGAACAACCATGTTGCCTTATATGATACTGCTGGTGATGTTAGCAATGCGCTGAGTCACTATCGAGAAGGTGTTCTATGGCTACTGATCAGTGCCTTTATTGTGGTGATGGTTATTTTGTTTGCTAAATATGGTCTAAAAGCAGGTGCGTTATCATCAATGGCTACTATTGGCAGTGCTTTATTGGCATTAACTGTTAGTCAGTTATTTTCTAATCATTTGAATATTTTTAATTTACTCGCCGTGTTATTGATCATTGCTTTGGCAATAGATTACGTCATTTTTTATCAAGAGCATGGTTTACAATCTAAAACCTTTTTAGCTATCAGCCTGTCAGCATTATCATCGGCAGCAGTCTTTGGTATTTTGGTTTTTAGTGCGACCCCAGCGGTCAGCAGTTTTGGCTTAACAGTCATGATTGGTATTGTTAGCATTTTTATTTTAGCGCCTATTTCGGCAGAAAAGCATAAATTTAAGTAGATAGGGAATTCATGAACATTACAGCTTCAGTAGCACCAACTAGTCAAAAGTATGATGTGGTCATTATCGGCGCAGGACCTTCGGGTAGCGTTGCAGCATCATTATTAGTTGCTGATGGTTTATCGGTATTAATATTAGAAAAACAACATTTCCCTCGCTTTTCTATTGGTGAAAGCTTATTGCCACAATGTATGGAGTTTTTAAGGGATGCAGGATTGGAGCATACGCTCGATCTTTATGCCAAAGAGTTTGGTTTTCAGTTTAAAAATGGTGCTGCATTTCATAAAAAAGGAAAAAGTACGTCCTTTGATTTTACTGAAAAATTCAGTCCTGGTAGAGGCACAACGTATCAAGTAAAGCGGGCTTTATTTGATAAGTTGTTGGCTGATGAAACCTCAAAAAAAGGCGTAAACATTCGCTATGGTCATCAGGTAAATTCTGTTCTTCGGCTCAAACCAGACGTCTGTCTTGATGTTTCAGATGATAATGGCAATAGTTATCAAGTTGAGGCTAAATTTTTATTAGATGGTAGTGGTTTTGGCCGCGTATTACCTAAGTTGCTCAATTTGGAGTTACCGTCTGAATTCCCAGTTAGACACAGTTACTTTAGTCATTTTAATGATCGCATCGATTGTCCCGAGTTCGACCGAGATAAAATATTAATAACGGTAAATCCAAATTTTAGTGATGTTTGGTATTGGCTGATACCATTTTCAGACGGGAGCGCGAGTATTGGTGTTGTCGGTTTACCTGAACGTTTTGATGCTTCGTTATCAGCAACAGAGACTTTACAACATTTTATTAATCAAGATCCTAATCTACAGCGCTTATTGAAAAATGCTACGCCGATTCACGAAGCGAGAGAGATTAAAGGTTATTCTGCCGATGTGACCACATTATGGGGTGAAAACTTTGCCTTATTAGGCAACGCAGGTGAATTTTTAGATCCAGTATTTTCTTCTGGCGTAACCATCGCGATGAAATCAGCCTCATTAGCCGCTCCTTTAGTCAAAAAACAGTTGCAAGGCAGTAAAGTTGATTGGGAAGATGAATATGCTAAGCCTTTAAAATTTGGTGTAGATACTTTTAGATGTTTTGTTGAGGCTTGGTATGATGAGAGCTTTCAAAATGTTGTTTATCATGATCAACATGATGATGCGGTACGCCGTATGATTAGCTCAATTTTAGCCGGTTATGCTTGGGATAAGAAAAATCCTTATGTTGAAAAAAGTGTTCGACGTTTAGCTGTATTGGCCGAAATATGTCAACCAGTTTAATGAAATTGTCTTTTGTTCGAAGTAAGTTATTACTTATTTTGATGGCGTGGCTTATGACTGGCTGTGCAACAATATCTGATAGTAAAACGGTATTGCTGGCTCAAAATGTAAGTTTTTTACTAACGGATCCACCGCTAGAAAAAATAGCGACGGTAGACAGTCATTTAGTTGAGATTAGTTCGAAGGGCCAAAGTCATCAATTTATAGCGCAAGTTGAATACCGAAAAAATGAAATTGCCATGGCGGCAGTTTCACCGGAAGGTTTACCGCTATTCGATTTTATTTGGTTTAGTGATAAAGCCAGCGAAATTAACCAATATGTGCCATTACCCAATATTGATATTGGCTTTATTATTACTGATATTCAATTATCTAATTGGCCTTTAGAAACGATAAAGTCAGCACTTTTGGGATCGAATGTCAGTGTAAAACAACATTCAATTTTGAATGAAAAAGATAGTATTTGGCAGAGAACGATTACACAGAACGATAACATTATTGTTAAAATTGAAAAGTTTGTCGATGGTTATGAATTAGAAAATATTGTTCGTGGTTATCGCATTCGTTTAACTAATCTTGATAGGGAAGACTAGTGGGTACATGTTTAAAAGAATTTGGCGTGGTTTGCGCACTTGGCAATAATAAACAACAGGTTTTATCGTCGCTGATCTCGGGTGAAGAAAATTTTTTGTCGTTAGATAGTGAACTGCCGTTAGAGGCGCCACAATATGTTGGACGTGTTGCTTTACCTGAGAGTGAGGCATTAACTGAGATATTGACTAACAATAATAAATTAGCGTATTTGGCCTATCAACAAATAGCTGATTCAGTACAAGCACTAACTCGCCAATATGGTGAACACCGTGTTGCTGTGATTATTGGCACAAGTACGGCGAGTATTTACGAAGGCGAGTTAGCGAGAAAAGAGCTGGCAGATGCTGGCCAATTTCCTGATGATTTTCAATATCAAGTACAAGAAATGTCAGCCCCAGCAACTTATATTGCTCAGTTATCGAACGCGAAAGGCCCTGTTTATGGTATTTCGACGGCTTGTTCATCAAGTGGTAAAGCCTTAATTAGTGCGAGCACCTTGCTTGAAAATGGCTTAGCTGATGTGGTTATTGCTGGTGGAATTGATAGCTTAACGCAATTAACCGTAAATGGTTTTCAGTCTTTAGAATCCGTCAGTAGCCATATATGCCGACCTTTTAGTGTTGATCGAGACGGTATCAATATTGGCGAAGCCGCGGCCTTATTTGTTATGACGAAAGATAGTGGTGGTATTCAACTATTGGGGGCGGGCGAGACATCGGATGCTTACCATATATCCGCACCTATTCCTGACGGTAGTGGTGCAGCTCAGTCGATGATGCTCGCTATTGAAAATGCCAAGATCACAGCCCAACAAATAGATTATGTTAATTTGCACGGCACGGGCACGATTAAAAATGACGAAATGGAAGCCTTAGCCATGGCAAATGTTTGCGGCACTCAGGTACTTTGTGGCTCCACTAAACATTTAACTGGACATACTTTAGGCGCCGCAGGAGCGTTAGAAGTTGGACTCTGTTGGTTATTATTAAGCGATGAGAATAGCGATAATATGTTACCGGCTAATTGCAAAACAGGTTTGCTTGATGAAAGTATGCCAGCAATAAACCTTTGCCAAGGCGAAAAATTAGCAAGCATGCAGTATTGCTTAAGTAATTCGTTTGCTTTTGGTGGTAATAATTTCAGTGCTGTTATTGGAAAAAAGTATGAATAACTACGATATTAGTCAGGTTTTACCTCATAAATCACCGATGATATTGATTGACTCGATAAATCAATATGACGTAGATTCTTGTCGTTGTACTGTGACTATAACTGCCGATAGTCCTTTTTATAATGCGGAAAGAAAAGCCGTGCCAAGCTATATTGGCAATGAATACATGGCACAAGCTATAGCGGCTTTTGCAGGTGCTCATGCGTTAGATAACCAAGATGATGTACAAATCGGATTTTTATTAGGTTCTCGAAAATATAAAACCATGCGTTCGCATTTTGAGCTAGATGAAACATTAACGATAACGATTAAAGAATTGTATCGAGAAGACTCAGGTTTAAGGGTATTTGAATGTGCAATATTAAGCTTGGAAAATGACGTGCTCGCGCAGGCGAACATTAATGTTTTTCAACCGGAAAACCCTGATGCTTTCATACAAGCAAGTTACGAATAACACGTTCAGCAAGTACGATATAAACTAAATAAAGATAAGTGAATAATGAAATGACCGATAATATTAAAAGAATTTTAGTGACAGGCTCTAGCCGCGGTTTAGGTAAGGCTATTGCCATTAAGCTTGCTGAAGATGGTTTTGATATTGCCGTGCATTGTCGAAATGGTATTGACGCCGCTAAAGATACCCAAGAAAAGATTATTGCGCTTGGCCGTAAAGCAACATTATTGCAGTTTGATGTTTGCGACCAACAAGCAGCCAAACAGGCCATAGAAAATGATATCGAAGTCAATGGTGTTTACTATGGTGTTGTTTGTAATGCAGGTATAACCAAAGATATGGCTTTTCCTGCAATGGAAAAAGAGGACTGGAGTAGTGTCGTGAACACTGCCTTGGATGGGTTTTATAATGTTATTCATCCGATTGTTATGCCAATGGTCAGAGCAAAAAATGGTGGCAGAATTATAACTATGGCCTCAGTATCAGGTATTGCCGGAAATAGAGGGCAAGTAAATTACAGTGCCGCTAAAGGCGGTGTTATTGCTGCAACTAAAGCATTATCACTTGAACTGGCTAAACGTAAAATTACCGTTAACTGTGTTGCCCCAGGGTTAATTGATACAGATATGACGCAAGACTTACCGCTTGATGAAGTGAAAAAAATGATACCATTAAGAAGAGTGGGTAAACCAGAAGAAGTCGCCGCAACGGTCGCTTTTTTAGTTTCAGATGGTGCTGCTTATATTACTCGCCAAGTTATTTCAGTTAATGGCGGAATAGTGTAATGAAACGAGTTGTAGTAACGGGTATGTCGGCAATAACCGCACTGGGTGATGATTGGTCGACGTTTCGAAGCGCACTTGAGCAAGGTGAAAATGCCGTACAAGTTATGCCAGAATGGCAAAAACTAGACGGTTTAAATACCTGTTTAGCAGCGCCAGTCAAACATTTTGAAAAACCTGCTCATTATAAACGTAAAATGGTGCGTTCAATGGGACGTGTCTCATTGATGGCGACGCGCGCAACAGAATTAGCATTAGAGCAAGCGGAACTATTAAATCATGCGGCACTAACTGATGGGAGCACAGGTGTTTCTTATGGCTCTTCTATCGGTTCGACAGCACCGTTAGTTGCTTTTGGCAATATGATGGAAAATCATACGATGGATGGTGTAACTGCCACCAGTTATATTCAAATGATGTCGCACACCGCCCCAGTCAATATCGGCGTTTTTTTTGGTGCTAAAGGTCGAGTGATAACCACTAGTTCTGCATGTACATCGGGTTCACAAGGCATTGGTTATGCTTATGAAGCTATTAAGTTTGGTAAGCAAAAAGCCATGATTGCCGGTGGCGCTGAAGAGCTTTGTGTTACTGAAGCTGCGGTTTTTGATACCTTATATGCGACCAGTACTAAAAACGCAGAACCCAAGTTAACCCCAAAACCTTTTGACAAGGATCGAGACGGGCTGGTGATTGGCGAAGGTGCCTGTACCTTAATTTTAGAAGAACTTGAACATGCACAAGCTCGAGGCGCTAATATATTAGCTGAAATTGTCGGCTTTGGTTCTAATTCTGATGGTAAACATGTCACACAACCCACTGCTGCAACCATGCAAATAGCAATAGAGTTAGCGCTTGAAGATGCCAATTTAGATGCAAACGTTATTGGTTATGTTAATGCGCACGGTACGGCAACGGATAAAGGTGATATTGCTGAGTCAAATGCTACCGCTAGCGTTTTTGGTAACAAAGTACCGCTAAGTTCATTGAAAAGTTACTTAGGTCATACTCTCGGTGCTTGTGGCAGCATTGAAGCTTGGGCTTGTATTAATATGATGGAAGATAATTGGTTTGCGCCTACGCTTAATTTACAGAATGTTGATGAGCAATGCGCGGACTTAGATTACATTGTTGATCAAGGACGCGAAATCACAACCGATTATGTCATGAGCAATAACTTTGCTTTTGGCGGCATAAATACCTCTTTAATATTTAAACGCTGGCAAGGTTAGTTCACCGGAACCATAGATGAATTAATCACCGTACTTTATTGTTAACTCATCTTACCTAAACGTTTTCGGTTCTGATAACGGCGATAATAAGGCAAGAAAAACAAAACAATACCGGTTATAGAAATTAGCACTAGTGCAATGGCAATGGGCAAGGTAAACCATAAGTTTGCTTTGTCTTGCCAGTAACTTGCATCGTGTAACTGTTCAATAATATCTGAACGACGAAAGGCGGTTTTTAACACCTCACCCGTTGTGGCATCAATTTGAATTTCCCAGTGTGACTTGGCTCTAATTTTAATAATACCTTTGCTTGGTCGTACATCTAAGCGGTCAATAGCTTGCCATGAATCGATTTCTGCTTTTTTTACTGTTTTAGCGATAGCTAACACTTCATCAAAGCTAATGCTAGGTTGGCTAAAATCGCCCTTTGCACTCGCTGGTTGGATGTATTCCACTTCTTTTTTGAGCAGCAGTAAAATGCCCGTTACTACAATCACTAAAAAGGGGATCGCGATGACGATACTGGCCCATCTATGTGTGCTGCGATTTAATCTATTTAGGTTCATTTACTACTCGTTTACGTTGTTTTTTAGCATTGATATTACGTGCATTAAAAATACCATAGGCCACTGATGTTAACAGTGCGCTCAGGTTGATAAGCGGCATCTTCGTCGCTTGATGCACGATAGCTGTTGTCGGTTAAGTTAAGCACTGACATGCTCAATGTTATCCGCTTGCTGAGCTGATAATCACCCGTTATATGCCAAATAAATTCACTATTTTGCGCTTGCTCTGACGGCCCGACATCAGACTGTTCGAACTGATAAGTTAACTGCTGGCGAACATTAAAACGTTCGTTTTGCCAATTTAACGACCACTTTAACGCTTTTGGAATACCGTCATCAACAGTATTATGCTCTGCATCGCGTGTTTGCTGCCATTGCAAGCCTAAACTGGTCTGCCATTGGGTATTAATGGTCCAGAGGTTAACAAGCTCAAAGCCCTGAATGGTAACTTGCTGGCTATTGCGATAATAGCGAACATCGTCAAGGGTATAACGTTCAATATAATCGTCGACATTGTAATGGTAAGTATTAAATTGGGCACTAAAGTCAGGACTAAACTGATGACTCAATGATAATTGAATGCCAGTGCTTTGCTCTGCTGACAGTGTGCTGTTGCCTTGTGTATTGCCTCTAGGTGTTTCACCAGAGAAAAACAACTCACTAACGGTTGGAAAGCGAAAAGCATTCGCCACTTGCAGACTTACTGAGCTATTGGCCGATAGGTCATAGGAAACATTAGCTGATAACGATAAAAAATTGTCGTCTTTTGTTTGTTGCTGCTGTGACAGACTAATTTTATCGTATCTTGCGCCAGTGGCTATAGTGACTTGGTTAATGTGCCAATCATGTAAAACGTACGCAGAATAAGTATTTTCATCAGCATCAACGGCATTCTTTTTCCAGGCTAGCTCGTTACTGGCACTAAATTCACTTTCGTTAATCTCAATATTATGACGACCAAACCACTCTATACCTACCACAGTGCCATTAATTAACTTCGAACCATATATGCCATAGGCATCTGATTGATAATCCGTTAAATTGCGTCTAGATACTTCTTGGTCGTCATTAAGACGCAAGATATTGGTCTGCCATTGCTGCTGATGTTGATAAATTTTTACTTGCCATTGCCCTGCAGATGAAAATTCAATTTGCGACAGTAAATGATCGTCTTGTGGATAACTGCTAATTCTTTCGTTGGGGTATGTGCTTGAGCTTTTACCAATATCGTCGCCTTGGCTGATAATCGCCGAAGCAAAAATATCAATATCATGCCAACTGAATTCGCTAGATAAGGTGGCTGCTTGTTGTTGATATTGCGTGTTTAATTGATTGCCTGCCGCTAGATCATTATTTGGGGATTGTGCGTTATCCGCTTGACGATAAATAACACCAGCGTTGACTGATTCACCCGCAAAGCGTGCCCAAATGTGCTGAGCGTTGTCTTGTGGTTGCAGCGTGACACCTAAGGCTGACTCGTCAAGTGCTTGAGTTGAAATACTAATAACGCCGCCGATAGCATCTGAACCATATAACGTTGACTGTGGGCCTTTCTGAATATAAACCCCAGAGATCAATTCGCTTGGTAGAAAAGAGGCTGAATTTCCTGCCCGTCGGTCGGTAATAATAGGTATACCGTCGATTTCGGTTTTAATGCGTGAACGGCTAAAGCCACGAATATTATAACTTTGAAATAATCCACCTTGGCCATTTAGCGAAACACCTGTGCTTTGCGAAATGATATCGCCAACAGTATGTGGTGCAATTACCGTTTGTTCTGGATAGATCATCACATTGTCGCTGGTGCGGCTGTCATCAAGCGATTTAAGTGATTTATTATAAGAAATTTTTATGATTTCCGTGACGTCTTTTGCTGACGATGTTTCGGCGTAACTTAAAAATGCAGGCGAAGACAGTAAGAAAAATAAGCTCGGTATCGAAATAAATTTTATCGGAAAATTGAACATGGTTACTGACTTATTAAGTTAAATGAATCGTAATGAATTGCTTGTTGCTACTGGTCATAAAGCGGGTCAAATCTTTTTCGGCTGGACCTTTGGTGACTTGTCCTAGCTGATCAAAGCGTGCGCCGTGGCAAGGGCAAATAAAGCCGGGGTCTGCGGGAGAAACCGCACAGCCGTTATGTGTACAAGCGAGCAATGAGGCAGCAAAATTATTATCGTCGAGTTTCACTAGACCAATCGCATACTTTCCATGGGAAACTGTAATGGTATTTTGGGTTTTAAACTGAGTTTTATTAACTATGATTTTGTTGTTTTCAAGAATAGATTCAGCATGCTGTACTGTGCTTTTACAGGCGGGTAATAGGCAAGTGCTTGCTAAGCATGCTGTTTTTAAAAATGCTCTACGCTTCATGATGATCACTACTCATAGAGCGACTTTTTCTTACTCTTTTTTGTGTGGGCACTTTTTTAGTGCTGCGAGTACTACGTGCTTTTTTGATATGAAAAATCAGTAACGCCGGTAGACATAAGCCCGCAATGGCATGCGAATTAGCGAGTAATACATGCCAATCTTCACTGACGAGATAATAAAGGCTGTAGGCTGATAACAAAGAAAATATAACAAAGCTCAGTAAACTTGTGCCTGATTTTTTTGCTCGACCTTTATACCAAGTTTTCGGGATATGTGAGGTGAATATCGCCCCTAGTGCCATTAACATGATAAAGGCAGCAAAGCCGTGCAGCTGTATGGCTGGATATTGTAAAAAGTGCGACTCAGGACCAAAGTCACCTTCAACCATGGCAAATTCTCTTAATAACCAAAACAAACTACCACTGATGGCACTTAACGCTAAGGTACAATAAAAAATATAGCGGTATTTTTTAGCTATTTTACGACTGATGTTTGACATACAAACGCTCTAAGTAAATTGACGACTAAAACCGAAGCGGTTAATACTGATCGCTGACGCGTTATAGTCTCTTAATATCGATTGTGCGTCCTTGCGAGTCATCATTATGGCGACTTTCGTGAGTGCATCAGCGTGCATCGCTTTGGCTGCGAACACTGACATGCTACCTTTAATTTTTATATATCGCTGAGTTTTCGGATTAAAATATTGCGAACCACCCTCATTATAATAACTGCCACTGGTCGCTAATGCGCTGTTAAGCAAAGGCAGTTTTTTTAAGGCGCTATTACGGCTGCCATATTTTACTTCAACCGTTTGCTTTTGCCAGTCAATGACTTGCATGTCACCGCCGGCATTGATGCTACCACGAATATCTTTGGGTAATAATGATACGGCCTGATCAACGGCGTAACCTTTGGCTATGCCACCTAAATCAAAAATAATTGGCCGCTTGCTACTGATTTTATTTTGCCTGATGGTGACATCGGCAAAGTTGCCTAGCGGTTGATAAGATTCAAGAGGAGCATGACTAAATAAATGATCGGGTAAATGCTTTGACGCAACTAAAGTTGCAGCAACGCTAATGTCGTAAAGGCCTTGGGTTTTTTTGCTCAATTCTTCAGCAAATGACAAGACCTTTATAAGGTCAGGTGATAATAGAAATTCTGTTGTTGGTTGTGTTAATAGGGCTTGATTAAGCGCTGATAAATCACTGTCAGGCTGATGAAAGCTCAAGGCATGGTGAATACGCTCTATTTCATCAAAGGCGATATTCGACCAATGGATAAGTGCTTGCTCTGACATAGCGCCGTGCAAGTTTACTTCCACAAAGGTGCCTAGTAAAGGCCGACAACGTCTTATTTGATGATCAATCACAACAGCGTTTACCGATTACAGCGCAATTTTGCTAAGGACAGTCGACCATGTATGGTTAAGCCTATTGATACCATCAGTAACATGTCGACATGATAAAGTTGCGCCTGAGATATTTCTAATTTGCTTATCTAATTTTAAGAATTCACTGCTGTCTTTACCATGAAATTGTGCGCGCCATTTTGGGTGCATAATTTGATCGCCATAGGTTTCTCGGTAGGTTAATACCTCGATGCCCATTATTTTACCTTCTGAACTTATCGCGACAGCTAAATCAATATTTTCGTGTTTACCAATAACTTGATCGACAATAAACCATCCGCCGTCAGTCGATCGCCAAGCATTTATCTGATGATTTCGTACTCTGATATCGGCCAAATCTTCAATAATATCGGCTTGATCTTCGGTTAACGTGATTGGCGTTGGTGTTAGTTTTTGTTCAGGCCACAATATTTTTTGTGCCTGTTCAATAGTTAAGTAATTTTTTGCAAAAGCAACTTGAATGGGTAAGGCAAAGCTTGCGGCTGTAGCCACTACCGCTTTTAAAAAACGTCTACGTAACATGCTCATGATTCAAATAACCCGTTTGGACCTATTATTGTTAAAATGCAAAAGGCTTACAGTTTAATGTAAGCCTTATCGTCATACGCTAAATGGTTAGCGAATTAAAATTCATAACCGTATGAGAAACCGATGTGCATTTTTTCATGCTCATCCCAGTTACGGCCATTACGTACGTCGGCATGTTCAGAACCGCCACCACTAATTTGCCATAGAACACCAGCAGTTACCCACCATTTTTGTTCAGCAAAATGTAATGTTGGACCGAAGTAGTTACCGTTTTGATGTTGGCTACCAATGCGGAAATCACCTAAGTCAAAGTTAGATTTTTGCAAACCAAGGGTATAACCATCTTCGTCAAAACCACCAGCAGTATTGCCTTTTTCAGCTTTATCTTGTGGGTTTAAGTAATCTGATTGATGTCTAAATTCTAAACCAATAAACCATTGTGGTGCGAAGCGGTATGAAATACCTGCTGAAATATCTAGTGCTAATTCGTCTTCAACAACGGTGCCTGATTTTCTACGTTCAAATTCTGTTTTAATGTTTAAAACAGTGATTACCGTGTCATCAAGGAAATCTTTTTGAAATAACAATGTACCAACAAATGAGTTTTGATCGATATCAGCACCATCTAAACGGTATTTGTCACGACGCTCATAGCTTAAACCATACGAAAAACCAAAAGCATCTTTATATGGGCTTAATACGTTGTACTTCATTGATAATTCGTAACCAGCAAATTGCGTATCGCTAAATTTACCCGTACCGTCACCGGCTTCACACATTGGACATGGCGCGCCTTCAGCTTCTGAACCAACATCATAGTCATGTATAAAAATAATCGCTTCAGCAGCAACAGTTAGCTTATCTGTTACACCGTATTCAATTTCAGGACGAATATCGTGAAATGTATAGTGATCACCGGCATTCTTATCTAAGCGAATAGTGTCAGCTAGTTTAAATTCGTAACTGTCAGCAGGTCGTGTATCAGTACCTTTTGCGTAAACCCATAAGTTTTCGCCTGCAGCAGCAGTAAAAGTGGCAGCAGATAGCGCAGCAGCCATGATGGTGTTGAAGTTTAGTTTCATGTTATGCAAACCTAGTATTTATTTGAACGAGACATTATATTTTGAACAGATTGTAATTTGTTACAATCTGTAATGCAACTGATAATTGTTATCATTTAGGATTGGTGTTTTAGTTATTAATGGTTGATAGAGCGATGATTTACTTGTTTAAGCGTAGTGCGAAATGGCATGAGGTAGTTACTATTTTAGAGGGGTGTTTTTCAAGTTATTAATATTAATATTAATGAGATAATTCAATTGTTGTCTGAGAGGACTGAATCATGATTATAAGAGCTGTTTGTTAGTATGCTTGATAGATTCTATATGCGGGATGGACATCTAAATAATCGCACCAGGTACTAAAGTTTCGATAATTAAAGCGCTTATCCGTAGCTCTGAACCAGCGAGATGATGATTTTGCCAGTAATTGAAACTTTGCTTTATGACCATCAATGGCAACAAAGCAAGCTAATGGCTCAAAAGTTTCATTTTGAATTTTTACTCGTACAAAGCCATCTAAAGATTCGTCAAAGCTAACGGTCACCTTAGGCAAAGCCAAACTTATAGGGCTAATGATAATTAATGAGGCAAAAAAACACTGAATAATTTTCATATATTAACTTTTATTTTCACAATATTTAGCCCTTTAGTAGGATAAAGTAGCCTAAGTTAATTAAAATTATCTTAGCTAATTTTAATTATACCATTGAAAGCGCAGTTTAGTGTCTCCATAACTATTATCAACAACAAAAAAGTGTCACAAACGACAACGATTTAAAGACGCAGTAAAAAGAGAACTTATTCATGGCTAACATTACTCCAATTAAAAAAGAAACTCATCAGAATATTAAAATCGCCGCTCAACGTGATTTATCAAACGTATCAAATCAACATCTTGCACCGATTGCTGCTGCAGAATTTTCACAAGCAGCTACAAGCTACCCTATTGTATTAGTTAAAGACCAAGGTTCGGAACGTTACCGTACTGTTGTTATGCTAGGTTTAGAAGCTGGTGAAAATTTATATCACAAAAAAGATTCTTGGCAGGCAGTTTATATTCCACAAAGTATTTCATTAGCACCATTTTCTTTGGGTTTAGATCCTGAAAAAGAAAAAACATTAACGGCTTGTGTTGATCTAGACAGTAAGTTTGTTGGTGAAGATAAAGAACATGCATTATTTGATGCTGAAGGTAAAGACACTGAGTTTTTCAAAGGTGTTCAAGATTCGTTAGGTCGTTTATACGATAATGAAGTGATGAATGAAAAATTTGTTAAAGAATTACTTGATAACGATCTTTTATTAGAACTTTCACTTAATGTTAACTTTGCTTCAGGCGAATCTAAAAAACTTGTTGGCCTATACAGTGTCGATGAAAAGAAACTTCAAGCATTAAGTGATGATAAAGTATTAGACTTCCATAAGCGTGGTCTGTTTATCCCAATTCACGCGATGTTAAGCTCTGTAGGTCAAGTTAATCGCTTAGCACAGCTTCGTAATCAAAGTGAATCTACGGCTAAAATAAATGCTATTCGTTTCGCGCCATTAACCGACGAAACTGAAAAATAATAGCAAACTAATAATATCGCTATCCTTGAGGTGAGTCATTTCATTTCATATAGCTATATGTTAATTAAAGGGCCATAGGGCCCTTTTTTTTCAGTTAAATTTACCTTTAAAAATATTATGTTTATTATTGAGTTCAACCATTGCAAATATTGAATTTAACTTAGCTGGACAGAGTAAGTATGGAGCAGATAAAAAATATCGATACCATCTTAGCGACACTGAAAGATCAGGGCGCTATGACTTCTGGATCATTAGCTAAAGTACTCGATATGACTAGTATGGGTGCAAGACAGCATTTGTTACGTTTAGAGCAAAAAAAATTAGTAAGTCATTTTTTGCAAAAGGCGGTAGTCGGTCGGCCGAAACAAATGTGGCAACTGACGGAATTTGGTCATCAGCGCTTTCCGGAGCGACATGCTGATTTAACCATACAGCTCATTGACTCTATTAGTCATGTTTTTGGCAAGGAAGGTTTAGCGCAGCTCATTGCTTCACGCGAACAAAAAATACTTGAAAAATACCAAGCAGCGTTAAAAAATTGTGTAAATTTAAGTACTAAAATTGAGACATTAGCACTTCTTCGATCAGAGGAAGGTTATATGGCCAGTGTTGAAAAAATATCAGCGTATGAATACCTCTTGATAGAAGCTCACTGCCCTATTTGTGCGGTAGCAAGTCAGTGTCAGAATTTTTGTCATTCAGAGTTAACTATTTTTCAACAATGTTTTGGTGAAAAATATACTGTTGAACGCAGTGAATATTTATTAACAGGCGATCGACGCTGCGTATATAAAATTACCGCCATCGATAGTATTGCTGTTAATACTAAAATTTCAGTGGATATAAATTAAACGTCTGTTAGGATGATTTTTGTTAAAAGTGTTTCATTGAAGATGTTTAATTAATGTAGGTTTAGGGAAGTATAATGTATGACTGAGCAGAAAAAATTACCAAGTGATGTTGAAGAAAATATCCAAAATTTAGCAGGTGATATCTATTTGCAAATTGAAGATAAAATCACTGCACTTTTAACCAGTTACAGTAAGAATGTTGAAGTTACGCCAGAAGTAGTTATCCGTCACCCTCTTTTTATCGCACTAGAGAAAGAGCAACAGTCGCAGCAGACACAAGCTGATCAAATTTATAAACAAATTAGTGATGAGCTTAATGCTTTACAAAAAGAAAAAGAAAGTCAGCATGCGAAACTTACAAAACTTCAAGATCAATTAAGTAATGCCGAAAAATTTAATACGGCAAAATTAACCGATTCCGAACAAACTTTAAAAGATACGTTTGCTGAAAGCTCACAATTAGCAAAACAAGTCGCGACTCTTAACGAAAAAAATACTGAGCAGTTAAAGCGCTTAAAAGCCGCAGATATTGAAGTTGAGAATGTCAGTAAGCAACTGAAGGCTTTAACAAATGAAAATAGTTCATTAGCCAAAAATGATCAGGCAAAAGCGGCAACGTTAACGGTTCAAAATCAGCAGCATTCAGAATTACAACTTCAATTTGAACAAGTATCCAGCGAACTAGAATATTTTAAGGCAGAACAAGAGCATAAGCTCCTGTCTAGTCATGAAAAATTAAGTTATGAACAATTACAGGCAGTGCAATTAAATGAACAAATTGCTGCTTTACAAAAAGAACTTGAAAACAAACAATACTCTTTCGAAGAACAGCAAGAAAAAATAACAAATCAAGCACATGAAAATAATGATTTAACGAAAAAAATAAAAACTTTAGAGCATACAATTAGCCAAGTTGAAAAAAATGATAAAACTAATCAACAGCAGTATGAAGCTCAAAAACAAAAAAGTAATGAAAAGTGGTTAATAGAACAAGATAAAAGTTTGGAAGCATTAAAGAAATCGTCTGATGAGAATGAAAGAGTACTTAAACAAAAGCATGAGGCAGAACGAAAAAGACAAGCGATTGAAAATGAGCTTACTAATGTCAGCGATGAATTAGCTGCAGTAAAAAAACAACAGTTACATGCAGTAGATAGCGCTAAAGAGTTTGAATCGAAAATTAAAAAAGAACAAGAAACGATAGCTAAACTTAAGACAGAAAAAGCGACATTAGAAGAATCGCTTTTAAACGTTAAACAACAGGTTAATACTGATAGTAAAGAAAGTAAGCAACAAGCACAGAAGGTTGCAGATTTAACTGAACAGTTAGCCAAAGCTACGATAAGTAATAAAAATGATCAGCAAATAATTTCAACATTAGAGCAGAAAAAACAAACGCAAGATAAGCAAATATCCGCACTAACCCAACAAGTTAAAGACGAACAACTTAAACAGCAGCAATCCCTTGATAAGCAAAATGATCATCAGAAAAAAATCGAAGCTGAGCATCAACAGGCTCTAGCGGATAAAGCTCTCCTACATAATGAACTTCAACAGCAAGTTGATAAAAATACCGCCGCTTTATCTCAACAGTTAAGTACTCAAACAGAAAAGTTAGCACTCGAGTCGACTAAATTGTCCGAATTGCAATTATTACATGACAAAACGTTAGCAAGTATTGATAAAACAGAGCAAGCATTGAAAGACAAACAACAACAATTAACCACGTTGCAAGAAGCGCTAGAGTCAGACAGATCAGTAACTGAGAAAAATAAGCTTGTACAACAAGAAAATAAAAAGAAACAAGAGTTAGAATATAATAAAGCACGTGAAACAATAAAGTATCTGCGTGACGAGAATAGCGAACTCAATAGTAAACTTGAACAACAGATCAATGAACTTGAAGATAAGTTAACCGAGTATCGCTTACGCTTTGAATACGCACAAAAGCAGTTAGCAAAACAGAGTAAATAAACTGCTAATCTTAACGGAATAATTATATAATAATTATCTGTTTTTTATCCTTGAGAATGAGATTATACGTGGCGATTCACTTACCTTTACAAAAACTAAGCCAATGGCAGCAAGTAGCATTTTGTGCTGCGTTACTTGAACGTATGTTGCCTAATTACCACATGTTCGCCGAACATGTAGAGTTTGGCGATTTTAAGGTCTTGAGAAATCAACTTGATCTGATTTGGCAGTGGTTAGATAAAGCTAATCGATGCAAAATTAACTATGATGCGCAAATAGCTAAACTTGAAGAACAAGTGCCAGACCCTGAAGCATTTGACTTTTTAGGTGTTTTTCCTGCTCTTGATAGTGCCATGGCATTAATGTCGTTATTTCAAGCAATGCAAGACCCAGAAAGTGATGGTTTTATTAACGTCAGTAAATTATCAGAAAATAGTGTGAGTTATTATGTTGAGCTCAGTTTAGCTCAGCAAATCGATGAAACAACACCGGACGAAGAAGAAATCATTATATCGCCACAACAAATTGATGAGCATCCTTTAATGGCGTGGGAAACTGCGACACAAAATGAGCTTTTTGATTTTTTAATGACCGCTAGCGAAAACAAAGCAAGTTGCTTGAAAGTCAAAGCAATGGTTTTAGAAGAAGGTTTATCTAACCTTGGTATAGAAATTAACGCTTAATGTTTCATTGACGGATGACTATGGCTGTCGTTAACTATCAAAATATGACCATAATTCAGCGACTGTTTTTACTCAGAACAGTCGCCATTGTGATACAGCTATTAACTGTACTCACTGTTTACTTTGTCATGTCTTTACAAATAGCCCTGTTACCTTTGATGGTGGTTATTATTGTCGAAAGCTTGTTTCATTTGCTTAGTATGATGGTCTTTAGGCGGCGCGATGCGGGTAATGCCGCTATTGTTTTTCAATTAGTGGCAGACGTGATTTTTTTAACCGTGTTACTGTCGCTTAGCGGTGGCGCCACTAACGCTTTCGTTTCATTGTTACTCTTACCAATCGTTATTGCTGCCGTTAGTTTACCTGCGGGCTACTTATTATTTATCTCACTCTCTGCAATCGCTTCATACAGCATTCTTTTGCTG
This sequence comes from Cognaticolwellia sp., assembly GCA_049642265.1. GTDB lineage: Bacteria > Pseudomonadota > Gammaproteobacteria > Enterobacterales > Alteromonadaceae > Cognaticolwellia. The sequence continues at coordinate 72,461 of JBAROR010000034.1, forward strand.
ACCTTACCTGAACACACCATGCATCACATGGACATGAGTAATCACTTTATTGGTATGTGGGCAAATTTTTTACTCTCGGTACTGGTGGTGACATTTGTTGTCGGCGCGATGGCTCGTGTGATCACTAATAGAGAGCGTGCGATTGCATTACAGCGTGAAGACCAACTTAAAAGCGAACAGCTATTGGCGCTTGGTGTAGCATCTGCTCAAGTTACTCATCAGGTTGCAACGCCACTGGCTAACATTCAATTATTGTATGAAGAGTTAGTCGAAGATTATCCCGAGAACGAAGCTGTACTGGCGATGGCACAACCATTGGCAGCTTGTACTGATCAATTGGGCTATTTTCGCTCATTAGCGACTTCTATTCGAGAAAACAAAAAGGCACAGTTATCGGTGGCGGAGCTACTTGAAGAACTCGTTGATCAGATGCATTTTCATTTTCCAGAGCAAACCTTAAGCATTATTCAGCATGAAGAAGTTCATGCGATGATCGAGTCAGACGCCATGTTGTTACCAGCATTATTGAATTTAATACAAAATGCTATTCGTGCAAATCAAGAAAATAAAGAGCATGAAATAACCTTAACGGTTACGCAGATAAATCATGAACTGTCGTTGCAAATACGAGATTTTGGTTTAGGTATTGAAGCGAATATGAATCAAGCACAACGTGCGGTATTAGGTGAGCAAATGGTGGCGAGCGAATCAGGTTTAGGCATGGCCGTTTTTTTATCGAATTCAACGTTTCATCGTTTGGGCGGAAAATTGAAGCTGATTAATCATAACGAGCAAGGCTGCATTGCGTTAGTGACACTACCTTTATTACTCGAAAATACCATGGTTGACTCATGAAAAAATTACTGATTATTGAAGATGATATTTCCTTTGCAACTACGCTAGCTCGGCGTATGTCTAAGCACGGTTTTAGCTGCGAGCAAGTTCATCAAGCCGATCAAGCATTGCATACTTGTTTGCAGCAAAAGCCTGATTGCGTTTTATTAGATATGAAATTAGCCGCAGATAATGGTTTAACGCTGATTAAACCGATTAGAGCGACGTTACCTAACGTGAGAATTGTTTTATTAACCGGGTTTGCGAGCGTAGCCACCGCGGTGCAAGCTATGCGCTTGGGCGCTGATGATTATTTAGCAAAGCCTGTCAGTACCCAAATGCTGTTAACGGCACTAGATAATTCGCCTGAAAATGCACTAGCTTCAGACAAAATTACCGCGCTTGACGTTGATACGATGTCAGCTGAACGTGTTGAATGGGAACATATTAACCAAGTACTGAACAGTAACGAGGGCAATGTTTCAGCCACTGCTAGACAACTCGGCATGCATCGTCGAACACTGCAGCGAAAATTACAAAAAAAACCAGTATCAAAATGATACTGGTTTATACCCGCTCCACTTCAAAGTGCAGATTTTAGCAAGTCGATAACTGGTATATTTCTTTGGGCACACCATACTTCACAACTTAAGATGATGAGCTGTCATCACCTGTTATGTAGCATAGATTTTAGCTTGTTATTAAAACTGGTAATCCATAGCAAGATAAATATTACGCCCCATAGCGCTAATTTTATCGCCAACCGCAATCTCACTACCATCGGCACGATTAACGCCACCTAGGTGATCATTATACTGCTTATCAAGTAAGTTATTGGCACCAACACGAAGTACTAAACCGCTACTAACAAAGTAATCTACTTGCCAGTCAATGACCGCATAACCTGCGGACGCTTTTTCATCGTTTAAGGCCGAGACTTTAGTTTGTGAACTATAAGCGTGAAGTGCTAGATTGCTTTGCCAATTATCATACTGATAATTCAAATTCACACGCGTATTTAAGGGGGAAATACGGTATAAATCATCATTAAGGTCGTCGCGTTCACCACGAACGTAACTGACAATACCTGAAAGTTTAAAATGTTCATTTAGACGATAGTGCCAATTCATATCTGCACCGTATAACGTGGCGTCGATATTACTAAAAGTTAACGGACTATTATCACCCATCATGCCCGCAACCATGTTCACTCGCATATCAGTTGAAGGTGCACCTTGAATGTAATCAGATACTTTTTGATAGAATACTTGTGGTGCAATCGCAAAATCGTTATTTTCATAAGAAACACCGACATTGAGTTGATATGCTGTTTCAACATCTAAGTTGATATTACCAACATAGGTTTTACCGTCAGCTAATCCTCCTGTTGCTTGCATTGGCACCCATAAATAACGTTCTTGATAACTTGGCGCACGCTGTTTAATCGCGACAGCGGTATTTAGTGCTAAGTGCTGAGTCCATTGGTATTCGGTATTAAGTGCCAGATCAAATGTGGTATCTGATACCGATCTGTCAGCATTATTGAATTCATCACGTAATGCTTTGATATTAGGGTTCATCATAGCCATTGAGTGTGAGACCTCACCGGCATCAGCTTGATTGTTTTTTAATCGCAAGCCTATGGTGTGAGAAAAATCACCGCTGCTAGGTGTCCACTCTACAAACAAAGAGTTACGCTGGTCTTCAACGTTATTAAAGTTTTGAATGCTAAACATGCCATTTTCAGGGTTGGTGATCACAGAATTATGCTCAGCATCATAGCCTTCAAGCCCAAGTAACCAATCGCCCTTACTCAGTAAAAACTTATAATCACGGGTTTGAGCATCAGCGGTGTTGTAGCGATACATTGCTGTGTTCATGCTAATGCGTTGACTGAAGTTATCCATGCCATGGCTGGCGTCTTGATAGCCTAATTGCCAGTTTAATTGCCAATCAGCTAACTGTATTGTGCCGTCAAGGTTGTAGCGGTCAGAGTCGATATAATCAATGTCCATCGGCAAGGCCGGTGTGCCTGAGTTATTTGTTTCAGCATGATGCCATGTCACTCCAATATCCCAGTCATTTTCTTGATGACGTATATCAACACCATATTGCTGTTTGTCATATTGCGTTGAAGAAATAGTATTGCCGTCACCATCTTGGTAATCATCACCCTTTTGATCGGTTAAATAGAGCAATACACCGGTATTTTCATTACTGATATTGATATCACCAGCGAAGGTTGTGGCTTCATTAATATCGTTGTAACTCAAGGCTAAATCTCCACCGAGATTGGCACCTGTATCGACTTCAGCTTTTTTTAAATTTACGGTTACTGCGCCACCCAGGGTATCAATACCCGCACTTATCGGTGCAATCCCCCGGTATACTGAAACAGACTCGACCATAATAGGATTTATGTAAGTTAATGGTGCATCCATAGCGTTAGGGCCAGCACTTATGATTTGTTGACCACCAATATTTTTCGCGATTCTATCGCCAAACATGCCTCGATATTGTGCTATGCCGGTAATAGGACCATTTTTATTAATATTTGCCCCAGGTACAGTTTTAAGCCAATCGGCAACATCAGGCATGACTAAATTACCTTCTGCCAATGCAGTATCTGATTGTGTTAATTTAGGTGCTTCAATCGTAATGACTTCGATACTGTTTTTTGTCTGATCAGCAGCGAAAGTATTGATAGTTGTAGCTGAAAGAACAATGACAAGAGCTTGTGATATTTTAGAAAGTTTCATGGTGACACTACATCCTGAGAAATAAGTAATATTGACTGACAGGACAATTTTTACTGATGTAATGGCGAAAAACAAAAGGTGTTAAGCAGAGTGCGACATTATGTCGCAGCGGCGTTTGATGTAGATCAAAGTCTGCTTGCTAATGTAAGCTCTGTATTGATTATATTGAATTTTTTAATGTTTTTGTCATTTCACTTTACTGACTATATTAAAGGGAGATGAGGAGTTATTTAATTAAAATACGAGCTTTGATGTTACTTAAAACGGCATCGCTCAATAAAAAGCTTTTACCCTAGTGGCAAATACTTTTATTCTGAAATTTGACCGTGATTTACTATTACTTTTGATGTAAATGTAAAATATTATGAGTTATGCAGGCAAAGAATGAGTTCACGAACGACTTTAGCTGCAAAAACATCACTGTTGCCCGTTGCATCTATTTTCGGCGCAAGTTCGACAACATCACAACCAACAAAGTTCTTGCTACGTAATATTTTGCATAAGCTAACAAATGAGTGAAAGTCTTCGCCGCCAGGCTCAGGTGTACCCGTGCCAGGGAAAAAACTTGGGTCAAAGTAGTCGAGATCTAACGTGAGGTATATCGGTCGTTGATCATCAATCTCAGCAATGCTTTGTAAAAATTCTGCCCGCGAATGCTTGAGGGTTTTAGCTTGTTGCATCCATTGATATTCTGCTTTTGTACCCGAACGAATGCCATATTGAATTAACTGGTGCTCAGGGCCAAAATGATCAGTAACACGACGAATAATAGCAGCATGTGAATGATGAAAACCCAAATAACCATCGCGTAAATCCGCATGGGCATCTAAATGAATCAATGCAAGGTCATTATATTGCGCTAAATAAGTTGTTATTGGTGCGTAAGATATCGAGTGTTCGCCACCTAGGGTTAATATTTTAATCTGGTGTGTAGCTAAGTCTAATGCACCGAAAAGTTTGATAAAATCATCGTTAGCCGTTTGCCATTGCTGCTCAATGTTTTTGTGTTCATCATTTGTTGGTAAGATGGCCGTTGATAAGTTGCCTAAATCGTAAAACTGCACATCATCTAAATCAGCATCTAGATAAGGCGAATATGACTCGATACCATCGGATACATCGCGTAAAGCATTAGGCCCGTCTTTGGTGCCCTTTCTAAAACATGCGGTACCATCAAACTCAAAACCAATTAAATGAATGCTGTGACTGAAAACACCATCGGCTATTTGAGCGCACTCGAATGGGGTTTCGGGCGCGTTCAACTTGATATTTAATTCAGTAATCTTAGTGGGTACAGGTAATGAATCGATAGCATTATTCACAGACATTCATCCATTTAATAGCGGTCAACAACGAAAAAACGCAATTATGGCCAAAAATAAAATAAAGTATATACCCGTTCCACTTCAATATGAAGTTTCAGAGCTAAGCTAGGAACTCAGATCAAGGCGCGATACGCCGATAATGGTCACTCCCTTATCAAGTATTGCAACGCAGGACTGATTTTCTAGCATAGCTCCCTGCGGGCAAGCCGATAACGGGTCATCTCCGGCGTTATTGATTTCGAGAATAGAATAACTATTCCCTTCAATCAATGCCTTGGTGCTAACCCGTTATCGACTTGCTGAAATCTGCATTTTAAAGTGGAGCGGGTATAACGTTTTTTATAAAATAAATTTGTCTGCTTATTAAACGAATATTTATGCTATTTTTGTTGATATTCGCATTTTTTTTTGTAAAATAACGCGCTCTTTTTTGCTGGAGAATTCGGCAACTTAATATGACGCCATCAGCCGTTGCTGCTTGGACGTTGAGGATAAGTATTTGTTCTTTGAAGGTTCAGAAAAAAAAGCTGAAATTGTTGTTAAAGGCCAACAGTTTTCGCTACTTGATGATATCGCAGATGACTTTTGGACCGAGCTTGTTCAATGTTGCAATGCACAAATTTTATCGTCGATTCGTAATGATGACTGCAAAGCATTTTTGCTTTCAGAGTCGAGTTTATTTGTTTGGCATGATCGACTGCTCATCTTAACTTGTGGTAATACGCGCTTAGTCCATTCAGTGGAGTTTTTTATTCAGAAAATCGGCATGGATAAAATTCAGCAAGTGATTTATCAGCGTAAAAATGAATATTTCTCTCATGCTCAGCCCAGCAGTTTTGGTGATGACATTAAACTACTTGGGCAATATGTTGCGGGTAAGGCTTATCGTTTTGGTGAATTGGATAGCCATCACAATTATATTTTTCATCAAGACAATAGTTTTCAAGCTGATAAGTTAGATAAAACCTATGAGCTGCTTGCGTATCAAATTAGCCAGAGAGCTTCAGAAAAGCTAACTACAGAGGGCTTAAAAGCAGAAGAGATCCGTCAGTTTTTACAATTAGACGAACTGTTTAGTGATTTCGCTTTAGATGATTTTGTGTTTGACCCCTTTGGTTATTCTGTTAATGGTATTAGGGGTAAAGAGTATTTTACTATTCACGTTACGCCTCAAGCCAGTAGCAGTTACGTTAGTATTGAATCAAATATTAATTTAATCAAATTAGCCAATAATTTTTTAATGATATTAGCACCACAATCATTTGATTTATTGAGTTTTAATGAATTTGACTTTGCTCACTTAACCGACGAATTCATTCCAAAATCGTATGTGAGTAAGTCACTAGTTAATGAGCACTTAAGTAATAATTATTCCGTGTGCTTTGCCAACTATATATTGCCGCAACAAGCATTTACGCAAGCAACCGCGCTTGATTTAGCAGGAGAAAACCATGCACTCTGATTTATGGGTAGAAGAAAAATTTCAAGACTTTCTAGGTTTAAAATTTAAAGTAGAAAAAGTTCTTTTTTCAGGAAAAAGTGAATTTCAAACGGTTGATGTAGTTGAAACCAAAGGCCATGGCAAAATGCTCTTGAACGATGGCTTAATTATGGTGACCGAGCGTGACGAATTTGCTTATCACGATATGATTTCTCATGTGCCATTGTTTGTCCACCCAGCGCCTAAAAATGTTTTAGTTATTGGTGGCGGAGACGGTGGTACTGCCCGTGAAGTCTTGCGTCACAAAGGTGTTGAAAAATGCACTATGGTAGAAATTGATGCCATGGTCGTTGATGCTTGTCGTCAACACATTCCACAAACGTCAAAAGATTTAGATCATGAAAAAATGCACTTAATTATTGGTGATGGTGTTGAGTTTGTTAAGCAAACCACAGAAAAATTTGATGTCATTATTGTGGATAGCACTGACCCTATTGGCCCTGCTCAGCCTTTATTTGGCGAAGCGTTTTATCAAGATGTTTTTAATTGCCTAACCGACGACGGTATTGTGGTTTCTCAAGGTGAATCGTCATGGTATGCCATGGATATTCAACAATCATTACTCACCGTGCTTAATGCCGTATTTCCACAAAACTACTTATATTCATTTAGTAACTTAACCTATCCAGGTGGCCTGTGGAGCTTTACTTTCGCCAGTAAACAATATCACCCAATAAATGATTTTGATGAGCAACGTGTTGCCGCTAGTGGTTTGGATTTTCAGTATTACAACCAAGCTTTACATAGTGCAGCATTCGCCCTACCTAATTTTGTTAAAAAAGGTTTAACTGGATTAATTGATAACAGTTAATATTTAGCTCTTATGCATAAAAAACCATAACTTAGGCCATTACTCGGCAATAAGTTATGGTTTTTTTATTTTTGTTGTTCCTACTTCTACCCTTACCTAAAAATGTTCTATTTGAATACTAGTCACCGTTCATGATTTCGGTTACGGTATTGATAATCAACATTAAAAAAACACCAATAAGTATAGGAATATTAATGAAATTATCTTACTCATGGCTATATGCAAGTGCGTTGCTAATGACCACGCTTGGTTTTGCACAAGCCGCTGAGAAAGCACCTAGTAGCAAAGTGGCTAAAGTAGAATCGTCAGTACGTGAAGCGATGGCGGCATTTCAGGTGCCCGGCATAGCGGTTGCTATAATTAAAGATAACGAGATCGTGCTGAGCAAAGGTTTTGGTGTGTTAAAACATGGCAGTCAGCAAAAAGTGAATGCTGATACGCTATTTGGTGTTGCTTCAAATACCAAAGCGATGACGGCAGCATTGCTTGCCGGTTTAGTAGATGAGGGGAAACTGAGCTGGAAAACTAAAGTTATTGATATCATTCCTGAATTTCAATTACCAGATGCTTATGTCACACGTGAATTTACTATTATTGATTTATTGTCACATAACAGTGGCTTAGGTTTAGGTGCTGGCGACTTAATGATTTGGCCAGAAACAACCTTGACGAATCAAGATGTTATTAAGGGCTTGAAGTATTTGCCACAGGTGTCGAGCTTTCGTAGTGAATTTGCTTATGACAACCTGATGTATGTTATTGCTGGAGAAATTATTGCAAAAATTACTGGCAAACCTTGGCAAGAAGCGATTCAAAGCCGTATTTTTGATAAATTAGGTATGAAAAATACCCGAGCAAAGTTTTCGTTAATCCCTGATAACAATCAAAATATTGCGCGTGCTCATGTACCGTTAGATGGCAAGTTACATGTTGTTGGCGGTAATTTTTTAGAAAAGTTCTCTTCAGCAGGCTCTGTTGCCTCAAGCGTTAATGACATGTCACTTTGGCTTAAAGCCCAGTTAAACAAGGGCAAATATGGTCAAGATGGCGAACAAGATTTAAGACTCTTTAGTGAAAAACAAAGCCGAGCAATGTGGCAAGCACGTACCTTATTATCCGTGCCGGAACGAGCAACAGTGCAAGATAAAACCCATTTTAGTGCTTACGCGTTAGGTTGGTTTGTGAAAGATTATCATGGCGTAAAAGTTATACAGCATACCGGTGGCATATTAGGGATGGTGTCAAAAGTGGTGATGGTGCCAGAAGAAAACCTAGCGATGGTTATTTTAACTAATCAACAATCTGGCTTTGCTTTTAACGCCCTGTCGCAACAAATTCTTACCGAGTATCTTGAGCTACCAGCAAAAGACTGGGTTAAGCATTATGCTGCTCAGCAACAAGAATATAATGCTGAAAAGCAATCTGATCTCGCCATGCAAGTTTCAAAGGCAGACAAAAACTCCATGCCTTCTTTGCCATTGGCAAGTTATGCACAAACTTATATCGATAACTGGTACGGTGAAATTGTTATCAGCTTAGAAAATAACAAGTTGATGATGCAGTTTGCTAACACCCCTGCACTGCATGGCAGCTTAGAACATTACCAGCATAATACCTTTATCGTTCGTTGGGATGATCGAACATTAGAGGCCGACGCTTATGTAAACTTTAATCTTAACCCTGATGGCAGTATTAATTTTGTCAGCATGGAAGCGGTATCTAATGCGACTGACTTTAGTTTTGATTTTCATGACTTAACGTTAAAGCCAAAGGTATCGAACTAAAAGTTAGCATTGTTAAGCTGCTATTTATTAATAGCGTAAAAATGGGGAATACTTTTAGAGTTTAAAGATGAAGGTATTCCCTGATGATGAGTTTTTACTTGGCGCTATTTTGATAAAGTCGATAAACCACTTGTCCGGCTACCTTTTCTTTCAAAAGCTTCCAATGACTCGGCATCACTTGTGAATTAGTCTCGGCTTCCATTTCTACATATATTAAGGCGTCGTCATCTAAGCCTTTTACTGATAATAGCTCAGCGGCTTGTTGGGCAAGCCCTTTTCTAAAAGGTGGATCAATAAAAACTAATGAGAAGTTTTGTTGGTTAGCTTGCAAAAAATCTAAAGCGCTTTGTTGCACTACTTGGATGTTATCGATTTTTAGTAGAGCTTTGTTATCTTTTAATTGCTGAGCCGCGGCTTTATTGAGTTCAACTAAGGTTAGTGATTCTGCACCACGCGACATCGCCTCAAAGCCAAGTCCTCCAGAGCCAGCGAAGCAATCTAAACAGTTGGCGTCTTGGACATAAGGCATAAGCCAATTAAATACCGTTTCTTTCACACGATCTGTTGTTGGGCGTAAGCCATCAGCAATTAACACCGGTAATTTTCGACCACGATGCTGACCTGCAATAATACGAATATGACCGGTTTTGGTGTTTTTATCTGATTGTTTTTTGAGTTTGCTCATAACTTAAACAGCTTTTATTTTTTTGTCAGCAGGTTAGGTGATACTATATCGATAATTTTATCCTTGTTTACTTGTGAATACCATCTGATCTCTAAATTGTTCGAGTTAGAACCAACTTTAGTCAGCTGATTTTAGTAGTAAACGTATACATCCAATTAAGATTGTAAATACATTTATGTCGAAGAAAAAAGGTATGTTTTCCTGGTTAGGTCTAGGCAAAAAAAAGCAAGAAGATGTTGCTCCGGTAGTTGAAGATGTTAACGACAAGGTTATTGACGAGGCCGCATTGCAAGTGGACTCTGTTGAGACTTCAATTCCAGAGGCTATTGAGAGTCAAGAAACTGCTGTCGAAGATAATAGTAAATTATCTGAAGAAGTAGTTGCTATTGATGAGGTGGTGGCCGAAGAATTACCTGCAGAGCCAGAGCCAGAGCCAGAGCCAGAGCCAGAGCCAGAGCCAGAGCCAGAGCCAGAGCCAGAGCCAGAGCCAGAGCCAGAGCCAGAGCCAGAGCCAGAGCCAGAGCCAGAGCCAGAGCCAGAGCAGAAAGCTGGATTTTTTGCGCGCTTAAAGCAAGGACTATCAAGAACACGCCAAAATTTAGGTGGTGGAATTTTTAGCTTGTTTCGCGGTAAAAAAATTGACGAAGAGTTATTTGAAGAGCTTGAAACTCACTTGTTATTGGCTGATGTTGGTGTTGAAACCACGACAAAAATTATTGATTCTTTAACAGAATCTGCATCACGTCGACAATTAAAAGATGCCGAAGCTTTATACGATCTATTGAAAGTAGAATTGAAAAAAATTATTGAACCCGTTAGTCAGCCGCTGGTAATCAAATCGGACGACGGGCCTTTTGTTATTTTGATGGTTGGTGTTAATGGTGTTGGTAAAACTACAACCATAGGTAAGCTAGCTAAACAATTTCAGGCACAAGGTAAGTCAGTGATGTTAGCTGCAGGTGACACTTTCCGTGCTGCGGCCGTTGAACAGTTGCAAGTATGGGGTGAGCGAAACGACATTCCCGTTGTTGCACAACATACCGGTGCTGATAGTGCTTCGGTTATTTTTGATGCGATTAGTGCCGCAAAAGCGCGTGGTGTTGATGTATTAATTGCCGATACTGCAGGACGCTTACAAAATAAAAGTCACTTGATGGAAGAGCTGAAAAAAGTGGTTAGAGTGATGAAAAAACTTGATGTTAATGCCCCTCATGAGGTGATGTTAACGCTTGATGCGGGTACCGGCCAAAATGCTTTAAGTCAAACTAAGCTTTTTAACGAGGCTGTTGGTTTAACCGGTTTAGCACTAACTAAGCTTGATGGTACGGCAAAGGGTGGTGTTGTTTTTGCTGTTGCTGATAAACACGCCATTCCTATTCGTTACTTAGGTGTTGGAGAAGGTATTGATGATCTTCGTCCATTTAATGGTGATGACTTTATCGATGCACTGTTTACTCACGAAGTAAAAGAATAATAAGACTAAAATGATACGATTTAATAATGTTAGCAAAACTTATCCAGGCGGCTTTTTAGCTCTTAAGCAGGTGAGCTTTACAATTGCTCCAGGTGAAATGGCATTTTTAACCGGCCATTCTGGTGCCGGTAAAAGTACCTTGCTTAAACTTATGAGTATGATGGAAAAACCAAGTGTTGGCAGTATTGAAATTAATGGCACTGAACTATCTACGATTAAGTATCAACAAATACCCTATGTGCGTCGCGGTATTGGAATGATTTTTCAGAACCATAATTTATTATTAGATCGCACCGTTTTTGATAATGTCGCTTTACCCTTAATTATTGAAGGTTATAGCCAGAAAGAAACGCGTAAACGTGTGGAAGCCGCTCTTGATAAAGTGCATTTAACCAGTAAGTTAAAATGCTTTCCTAATATGCTTTCAGGCGGAGAACAACAACGTGTGGGTATTGCACGAGCCATTGTTAATAAGCCTCCAATTTTATTAGCGGATGAGCCTACGGGGAACTTGGATCCTAAATTATCTTTAGATATTATTCGCTTATTTGAAGAGTTTAATGACATGGGCGTGAGTGTATTAATTGCCACTCATGATTTAGGTTTGATCGCGCGCATGAAGTATCGAACACTAACGCTAAAGCAAGGTCATATGATCACCGATGGTATCGTTGACGGTTTAAAAACAATGGGTGAACAAAATGGCAGCTAATGATACTCGTCATAATCCCCAGCGTCTAAACTGGACTGGGCGTTTTACCGCCGGTATTTTACGACATTTACAACAAGCCGTTGGTAGCTTAGGTGACTTATGGCGTACACCTTTTACATCGGTAATGACGGTACTGGTTTTAGGCATTAGCTTAACATTGCCGGCGACACTACATTTATTTGTTAAAAATACCCAAACAGTGACTGAACAATGGAATTCCGCCTCTGAAATTACCTTGTTTTTGAAATTATCAACTTCAGATAAAGCTGCACAAAACTTAGTGCAACGTGTTCATTTATATCCTGAAGTCGCTAATGTTATTTATATTTCTGCTGATCAGGCATTAGCTGAATTTAAAGTAAGCTCTGGCTTTGGCCAAGCGTTAGAATATTTGGATGAAAATCCTTTACCTGCGACATTATTAGTCACGCCCACTAAACGTTTTAGTCAGGTGCAGGCTGCACGCGAATTGTTGCTTAAATTAGAACAAGAACGTGGAGTTGAGCAAGGTAAACTCGATCTAGAATGGTTAACCCGATTAGAGGCCATGGCGGCGTTGATCGAAGATGTTGTTATCGGTATCGGAATACTACTCTGTCTATCTGTCGTATTAATTATCGGTAATACCATTCGATTGGCAATACTTAATCAAAAAGATGCCATTGCGGTCATGAAATTGGTTGGCGCAACTGATAACTTTATTCAACGACCGTTTTTATATGCGGGTGTTTGGTATGGTATTCTTGGAGGCGTAGTTGCCAGTATATGTGTCGCAATTCTAGCCAGTTACCTATCAGGCGCATTAAGCAAGCTCACCGATCTTTATCAGAGTCAGTTTGTTTTAGTGGGCTTATCATTTTATGAATTAGTGATATTGCAACTTATGGCTGTCTGTTTAGGTTTGTTAGGTAGTTTTATTTCTGTACGTCAACATATTCGGGCTATCGAACCAACAGCAGATTAAAACAAGATTTTTTTTGATCCTAGGTGATCCTATCATCATCTTGTAATTTAAACTGATTTTTGCCTTGATGACAAAGTTTAACAAATAATTCACCTAAAAAGTGAAAGAGAGTATTGTTTCCCCCTGTCTTCTAAGCTACTGTTGGCCTATAAAGTCGTGGTGGTCGGTAATATATGTTATTATCACGAGCTAGATTAGATTTAGATAAAGTTAGATTTAGATAAAGGAGTTATTAAATGAGTGTATCAATGCAATCAATGGCGTTAACTGTTCCACAAAGTGGCAGCATTGAGGCATACGTGCAATCTGCGTATAGCATTCCAATGTTAACCGCTGAAAAAGAGCAAGAGTTAGCAACTCGTTTATATTCTGAAAATGATTTAAAAGCGGCACAAGAACTAATTATGTCGCATCTTCGTTTTGTTATTCATGTTGCTAAAGGTTATGCCGGATACGGTTTACCGCAAGCTGATTTAATTCAGGAAGGTAACGTTGGCTTAATGAAAGCTGTTAAACGTTTTAATCCTGAAGTTGGCGTACGTTTAGTCTCATTTGCCGTTCATTGGATCAAAGCTGAAATTCATGAATTTGTGCTAAAAAACTGGCGTATCGTTAAAGTTGCGACCACTAAGGCTCAAAGAAAATTATTCTTCAACCTACGTAAAAATAAAAAGCGTTTAGGTTGGTTTAGCAATGACGAAGTTAATAACGTTGCTGAAATGCTAGGTGTCAGTACTAAAGACGTATTGGAAATGGAATCTCGTATGAGTAACCAAGACCAAGCTTTCGAATTATCAACAGATGATGATGATAATGTTGGCGCTAGTACATATTCTCCAGCACAATATTTGGAAGATAAACAATCCGATCTTGCTACTGAAGTAGAAGATTCGAATTGGGAACAACATGCTAACAAAAGATTAAGTAATGCTTTAGTGAGCCTTGATGATCGTAGCCAAGATATCATTCGTACTCGTTGGTTACATGACGATAAGTCAACATTACAAGAGCTAGCGAATAAATACGAAATTTCAGCAGAACGAGTTCGACAGCTAGAAAAAAATGCCTTGTCAAAGTTAAAAGGTGCAATGGCTACATAGACGTTGAATAAATTTATTTAAACCGGCTTTTGCCGGTTTTTTTATGCAAATTTTTGAGTCGGATTACTGTACAACTCAACGTTGAGTAACATCGAGTGAGTTTCTTCTTATGGCTGAATATATTGCCGACAATCTATCAGGGACGGGCTTAAAGTAGGGGAATTGTCACAAAGTAATGACTTTCATTAGTGTTAATCCCATTGAACCCATCGTAACGTTATGAACGCACTAGTAATAACTAACCTTTGTTAAAATAACCTTCTATTCGTAAGGCAATACCTGGTGTGGTTTTATAGTTTTCTTGTTCGGGAAACTCTAAAAAAGGCTCTACTTCAAAAAACAACCAATCACGTAAGGCATTAAAGCGATATCTATAGCCGACAGTATAATTTTCAATAACAAAACCCCGGTCGCCGTTACGTTCCCCTTCAACTTGTAAACTTAAAACCGATGCTGTTGTTTTATTTATGTGCTTTAGTTTATAAAGTCCATGTTTCCAACGGATACCACTAAATGCCGCTGAGCCTCGAATACTATAATTAATACGAAACTGTGATGTATTGCTGAGTTGATGATCATATTCTAATAGAAGCCTAGCTCCTAGACCGTCGTCAAGATAGTAATATACCGAAGGTTCAAATAATAAACTTTGCTTATCATTAATATCGAAACGACGGGTGTGTTTTGCTCTAACAAATATATCGCCGCCTGAGATACCCAAGCGATAATTCATTAAACGGTCTTTGCTTTTGTCTTGTGTATAGTTTAGCGCTAAAGAAAACTTTTCATCTACCATGGTTGTATTTGTATTGGCAGATTCGAGCGGTAAATTGTTCAGCTCTTCATCAGTATCATCGGATAATACAACACTGACTTTATCTTGAAAGTGCGGCAATTTAACTCGTACTCTAAAGCGAGTTTTTACTTCACTCCAATCACGACTTTTTGGCAACCAAGCAAAACGAATTTTTGCGGTTGTTTTTGGGTTTTGTTGTTCACTATCATTTGCGATAAAAAAACTATCAAACCATTGCGCAGATTGATAAACGGAATCGGAAACCGTTTCATGCAATCCTTGCATCCAGTGATCATCTTTTTGCTCAGTTGGCTTTTCTACTTCTGAAGAAGTATCAGCTTGGACTGAATTTGCAAAGGAAAAGTAAAATAACACTAGGCAAAAATGCCAATAACACTTATTTTTACAATTCATTCTTATCAAAATTTGTTTTACCTCACTATTTAGCATATCAGTTGATGATTTTTTTTCTATAAACTTTATAATGAAATCAATTAAATTATAGGGGATTTTTATGGGCGGTATAGGTATTTGGCAATTATTAATTGTTGCAGTGATTATCGTATTGTTATTTGGCACGAAAAAATTGCGTAATTTGGGTTCGGATTTGGGTTCGGCAGTTAAAGGATTTAAAAGTGCTGTGACTGACGAAACGGCAAAAAAAGAAGCTGATGCGATCAATGACGAAAACTTAGCGGATAAATCGGTTGAGCAAAGTAAAGTTGCTGAAAAAGAGAAAGACCAAGTCTAATGTTTGATGTTGGCTTTTGGGAACTACTATTAATCGCAATTATTGGCTTAGTCGTACTAGGGCCTGAGCGGTTGCCCGTAGCAATTCGTACAGTGAGAAACTGGATCAGTAGTATTCGCAGCTTTAGTGAGGGCGTTAAAAATGAACTTACCGAAGAGCTGCGTATCCAAGAGTTGCACGCTAATTTAAAGAAAGCCGAACAAATGGATATGAAAAATTTGTCGCCAGAGGTTGCTGCTTCAGTTAAATCACTTAAAGAAGCGGCAGAAATGGTAAACAATCCATATCAAGTAGCTGAAAATACAACTGAACCTTCTGATAAAGTTGAACAGCTAGCTGATAATCATAATGAAAAGCAGGGTAAATGAGTTCAGCAGTTAAGCAAAATTACACCTTATTTGATCATTTGTTGGAATTAAGAACACGATTATTGCATGCCGTTTTAGGTGTGCTAGTTGTGTTTTGTTCATTGATCTATTTTACCCAAGATATCTATCAGTATGTGGCACAGCCCCTTTTAGCTGTTATGCCTGCTGGTACACAAATGATTGCTACAGACGTAGCGTCACCCTTTTTTACACCTTTTAAACTGACCATAGTGTTATCGATATTTATCGCTATGCCATATATTTTGTATCAAGTGTGGTCATTTATTGCTCCTGGCTTGTATAAGAATGAAAAAAGACTAATTGCCCCCTTAATGTTTGGTAGCACTGTATTATTTTATGGTGGCATTGCTTTCGCGTATTATGTTGTATTTCCGGTCGTTTTTGCCTTCTTTTCATCTGTAGCCCCCGAAGGTGTCACCATCGCGACCGATATTAGCAGTTATTTAGATTTTGTTTTGAAGCTGTTTTTTGCCTTTGGTGTCGCATTTGAGATCCCTATTGCCATTATTCTTATGTGTTGGACAGGTGTCACAACTCCAGATAGTTTGCGTACTAAACGTCCTTATATCGTTGTAGGTGCGTTTGTTGTTGGTATGTTATTGACGCCGCCAGATATTATTTCTCAAACCATGCTAGCTGTGCCTATGCTGCTGTTATTTGAGGTCGGAATTATTATAGCGTCACTTTATTATCGAGAAGATGACGAAACAGAATCAAAGGAAGAACAAGAATGAACAAGAAATTTCTAATATCACTCGTTTCATTGAGTTTATTGTCATTGACAACACAAGCTGAAACGCTGAATAAAACTTTAGCGCAATGTGCTGTCATTGAAGATAGTTTAGCGCGTTTGGTTTGTTTTGACGATTTAGCTAAACAACCAGTAGTCTCCGTAAGTACAAAGACAGCACCGACGGCTGCAGTACCTGTAACTAAAGCGGAAGTTGTTGCTACACCAGTAACTCCAGCAGCGGAAAAAGCGGCTAATTTTGGAGCAGAACACCTTAAAAAATCGGTTGTTGCTGTTGAAGAAAATTTACAAATTGTTTTTACAGTCGCTAAATTAAAGCAAGACCCTTATGGCAAATGGCGTTTCACCTTTAAAAACGGTCAGCAATGGAAGCAAACAGATAGTAACCGTTTTAGAATTAAAGTCGGTGATAGCGTGCTGCTGAGTAAAGGTGTTATGGGATCTGTTTATTTAAAGAAAAATAAAGCCAGTTCAAATAAAGAAATTAGTGTTAAACGTATTAAATAAAAGTATGGCGAGTTTACATTTTGATTGATATTGGTGTTAATTTAACTAACGCGCGCTTTGATAAAGATCGCTCCGAGGTTATAGCACGAGCTAAACAAGCTAATATTAGTGCCATGCTGGTTACGGGCACTAATATTAGCGAAAGTAAACAGGCGCTATCATTGTGTCTTCAAAATCCAAATTATTTATATTGTACAGCGGGTATCCATCCTCATGATGCCGATCAGGCGAGCGATAATTATCTCGAAGACTTATCGCTCTTAGCAGAAAATGATTATGTTAGAGCTATTGGTGAATGTGGTTTAGATTTTAATCGTAACTTTTCGACACAAGAAAACCAAAAACGTGTGTTTAAAGCACAAGTTGAATTAGCGCAGCAGCTAAAATTACCGTTGTTTTTACATCAGCGAGATGCATTTCAACCTTGGTTTGAAATTTTAAAACCTCATATCGATAGTGTTCCTGCTCTTGTTTCTCATTGTTTCACTGGTAGTAAAAACGAATTACAGCAATGTTTAGAAGCCGATATGTATATTGGTATTACGGGCTGGCTCTGTGATGAGCGTCGCGGTCAAGCATTGCGTGATATTGTGCATTTGATCCCATTAGAGCGCTTAATGATTGAAACGGATGCACCATACTTAACCCCTCGAACTATCCGTCCTAAACCTAAAAGTAGTCGTAATGAACCGAGTTACTTACCTTATGTTGTTAGCATGCTAGCCCAACTGCTAGGTTGTACCGAATATGATGTTGTTAAACAAACGACGATAAATAGTCAGAAGGTATTTAATTTAAGTGCTCACAATGCGTAAGTTATTTTTCTGCACTTTTATTCTGAGTAGCTTGATAATATCTTTAGCTTCTTATGCACAAACAGGGATGAACACAAGTCCTGTTGGAGTGACAGACATTTTATCTACTACAATGAATTTAAAAGATATATTTATTGGTAGCAGTTTACTTTTATCAGCAACGTGCTTTGTTTGGGCCCGCGCATTACGCAGCACTAGCATGCTAAACTTAGCGTTATATTTTTCAATAAAATCACTATGGATACTTGCTGGTGAGGGCATATTCATTCTGACCTTATTTACTGACAATAGCTCATTACTAAGAGCCGAATATGCTCTGCTTGCAGTAGGCTCAATTTTAATGCTCATGCGTTTTACGGGGCATTTATTTACCTTGAAGAAAGAAACGCCTTTTTATTATCAATTCTTACGCTACCTAGCTTTATTGTCCTTATTCACCATTCCCTTTAGCTATTTTTTAAGCCACTTAGAAATATGGTTAGTAACACAAGTACTGACCAGTATTACTTTGCTAAGTTTGTTCTATATAACACAAAAAATTCCGGGCAGTCATAGCCGTTTACCCGTTATTTACACAATGGTGTTATTAGTGCAATTAGGCTTTAATTTTATCAGTTATATCGTTTATTTTTCGTCTACATCTATATCAGTACTTAACTGCTTAGATATGATGGCCTTTTGGTTAATAGCCATTATGGTGACCTACTTGATGGGGCGTAAATATCGCGGCCATTTACGAGATGAGAAGTTAACACAACAGCAAGTATTGAATAGTGCTAAAGCGTCTGATATTGCACAAAAAAAGCTATTATTATTGCAGCAAGAAGGCCAAGAGCAGCTTGAATTTCGAGTGCAAGAAAGAACCTTGGAGCTGAATATTGCCTTACAAGAGTTAGAGGCGGTAAATCAAGAGTTGAAAGAAAAGAATACTTTAGACGAATTATCTGGGCTTTTTAATCGCCGCTTTTATGATCAAAAAATATTGGCAGAATTTAGGCGTAGTCGCCGTAACTTAACGTCATTAAGTATCATACTGGTAGATATAGATCACTTTAAAAGCGTCAATGATAATTATGGCCATTTAGCAGGCGATCAATGCATTGTTGAAGTCGCCAATATGATTAAATCATTATTGCGTCGTAGTTCAGATGTTGGCTGTCGTTATGGCGGTGAGGAATTTTGCATAATTTTGCCTGAAACGGATGACAAAGGTGCTTTAGCCTTAGCACAAGAAATTTGTCAAATCGTGCATCAGAAAAATATTGTTAACGATAAAAATATTATTAGTTTGACCGTGAGTTGTGGCGTAGCAACGTATCAGCAAGAAAAAAACATTACTCCCGAGGTCATTTTTTCTTGTGCTGATAAAGCGCTATATAAAGCGAAGCAAGCTGGTCGAGATCAAGTGCAAGTCGGTTTATTAGCTGAAATTTAAATAATTATAGGAAATAAGTATGAATAACGTCTTTGGTCAATACCCTGCACGTCGTATGCGACGTATGCGCTCAGATGATTTTTCTAGACGTTTGATGTCTGAGCATCAACTTAGTGTCAATGACTTGATTTATCCTGTGTTTGTTTTAGAGGGTGAAAATCAGTGTGAAGCTATTGTGTCTATGCCGGGTGTCGAACGTAAAAGTATCGACTTGTTATTAATTGAGTGCCAAGAACTTGTTGATTTGGGTGTACCTGCCATTGCTATTTTCCCAGTAACACCTGCAGATAAAAAATCCCTTATGGCTGAAGAAGCATATAACATTGATGGTTTAGCCCAGCGTACAGTAAGAGCGGTAAAAGAGAAATTTCCAACTTTAGGTGTTATCACCGATGTTGCTTTAGATCCGTTTACCACGCACGGGCAAGATGGCATTATCGATGATAATGGTTATGTATTAAATGAAGTAACAAAAGATATCTTAGTTAAACAAGCGCTATCACATGCTCAAGCTGGGGCAGACGTAGTAGCGCCATCTGACATGATGGATGGTCGTATAGGTGCCATACGCGAAGTACTGGAACAGCATCATTTAGTGAATACCAAAATATTGGCTTATTCTGCTAAGTTTGCCTCTAGTTACTATGGCCCATTTCGTGATGCAGTCGGTTCAGCTGGCAATATCAAAGGGGGTAATAAATTCTCTTACCAAATGGATCCAGCAAATAGTAACGAAGCATTGCATGAAGTTGCTCAAGATATTCATGAGGGAGCTGATATGGTAATGGTTAAACCGGGTATGCCGTATTTAGATGTTGTACGCCGAGTTAAGGATACTTTTCAAGTGCCGACTTATGCTTATCAAGTGAGTGGTGAGTATGCCATGCATATGGCCGCCATTCAAAATGGCTGGTTAGCAGAAAAACCTTGTGTGATGGAAGGCCTTTTAGCATTTAAACGGGCAGGTGCTGACGGTATATTAACGTATTTTGCTAAGCAAGTAGCGCGTTGGTTGAAAGAAGAAAGTAAAAGCTAAGCGTAAGCACTATTAATAATACTTACATGACCGCGCCTTATTTAGCGCGGTTTTTTTATGCTTATTTCTATGCCAGGCATGAAATATTTTTACGCAAATATTAGGTTCGCAAATTAACTAATTTTGATAAGTGATATTCAAAGTATGACCGAGTCGATTCAGGTGATCATTCTCTTGTTTTAATTCATCACTAATCAGGGCGTGTTGTATTATCCATGCTTTGGGGAGCAATAAATTTAATACCTTATCACTGACTGTTATTTGATAAGAAGGTAATTTATCGTCTTTACGACGACGGCATAATATAACGGCTAAGCGAAGGATAATAAGAAGCTTTATTGTATTTTCAGTGCTTATCGCAGATTGATTCTCAAGCAAAGCCTGCTCAACATCTCCCTTATAAAGGCTGACAAAAGTCACCAGTAATTGTCGTTCTGATTGATTAAAGCCTGCCAAATCTGCATGAGTAAGAATATAGGCGCTATGCTGTCGATGGTATTTATATTCAAGCAGTAAACCTATTTCATGTAAATCACTACTAGCTAATAGTATCTCTAATGCGTTTCCGTCAGGTAAATGCCATGTTGTTTTAAGCTGGCTATAGATAGCGCTAACTTGTTGCTTTACGCTATCGGCATGCTGTTGATCGATATGAAAACGCTGAGATAGTGCGCTTATAGTGCGCTGACGAATATTAATTGTCCTACTATTAGGTAACATCTCATATAATAAGCCTTCACGTAATGCTCCGCTCGAAAGCGATAACTCACGTATAGAAAGCTGTTGAAATAGCGCAATTAAAATAGCTAATCCGCTGGCAATTACAGGGCTTCTTTCTGTCGATAAACCAGGTAAATTGATACTATTTATATTAGAAAATTTCTGTAATTGTGCTCGAACTTCATAAAGAAAATCTAACGATAGTACGCTGGGTTTATGCTGATAAGTCAAAATTTCAGCCAGTGCTTGCATGGTGCCAGAGCCCCCAAGTACACATTGCCAGCCAATATTAATAAAGTCAGCTTTTATTGTTGCAATAGTTTGTTCTGCCGCCGAGATGGCACGTGAAAAATTTTCATCAGTCAGACTGCCATCAACAAAATAGCGTTGATTATAAGTGACGCAACCTAGGTTCAGGCTATGAGCTATTTTTACAGTAAAACCATGCCCGACTATAAGTTCGGTACTTGCCCCGCCAATATCTAATACTAAGCGCTTATTCGCGCTAAAACTGGTATGAGCAACACCAAGATAAATATGCTCGGCTTCAGCAATACCACTCAATATGATAATTTTGTTAGCTAATATGGTTTCGGCTTTAGCAATAAAGTCTGCGCGATTTAACGCTAACCTTAAGGTAGCTGTTGCGACAATTCGAATATTTTCTGTGGGGATATCTTGCAGGCGCTCGGCAAAAAAGTTTAAGCACTCTAAACCTTTTGCCATGGCTTGTTCTGATAATATGTTTTTTTCATCTAAACCGGCAGCAAGGCGAACTTTACGCTTTACTCGGTCAACAACTTGCACGCTATCGGCAAGTTGTCGAGTGATCAACATATGGAAGCTATTAGATCCTAAATCGACCACCGCATACAGAGGTGATGAAGTCTCCATTGAAGCGATCGTCATTAACTAGCTGTTCCTTTGAGGCCTGTTACCAGTACTACGACTACGATTTTGACCACCATTATGAGGCTTATGGCGGCGTGGACGTGGCTTAGGTTTTGGTAAGTCGGTCAATAGTGCTTCGTGATCATATTTACTCACGGGTAAATCATGTTCAATGTAGCTTTCAATTGCTGGTAAGTTAAATACATACTGTTCACAAGCTAAACTAATAGCATGTCCAGTTGCACCAGCACGGCCTGTACGGCCAATACGATGGACATAATCTTCGCAATCATCAGGCAAGTCATAGTTAAATACATGCGTAACGGCAGGAATATGCAAGCCACGTGCAGCAACATCGGTAGCAACTAAAACATCTAATTGCCCATCAGTGAACTGTTCTAAAATTCTTAGACGTTTCTTTTGAATAACGTCACCAGTGAGTAAGCCAACACGAATACCATCAGCTTCGAGGTGTGCGTGTACTTTTTCACAAACATGCTTAGTATTGGCAAAAATAATTGCTTTATCTGGCCAATCTTCTTCAATTAGTGTCTGTAATAAAGACATTTTATCTTCATTAGAAGGATAAAATAGCTCTTCAGAAATACGAATGTTAGTTTTCTGATCAGGTGCTACTTCAACACTGTCAGGTTCATTCATATGTTCAAAAGCTAATTCTTTAACACGAAAAGATAAAGTCGCAGAAAATAGCATACTTAAACGGCTTGTCGCTGCTGGCATTTTGCCAAACATATAACGAATATCTTTAATAAAACCTAAATCGAACATACGATCAGCTTCATCAAGTACGACAACTTCTATATTACTGAGGTTATAAATACCTTGTTTTAAGTAATCAAGTAGACGACCACAAGTGCCGATCAAAATATCTACACCTTGTTCAAGTTCTTGGCGTTGACTTTCGTAACCTTCACCACCATATACACATCCAAGGCGTAATCCGGTACTTTTTGCCATTTCAATGGCATCACGATGGATTTGGATAGCAAGCTCACGTGTTGGTGCCATGATTAAGGCACGTGGTTGATTGTGGCTAACATCTTTTTTCTGTAATAAATGATGAAATGTTGCAGCTAAAAAGGCAATAGTTTTACCTTCGCCAGTTTGTGCTTGACCGGCAATATCTTTGCCTGTCATGAGTATAGGAAGAGACTTTGCTTGTATTTCAGTACAATATTCAAAGCCCATAGTTTCGAGGCCGCTAACTACGGTAGGCTCGAGTTTAAGTTCAGAGAACTTTATTTCTGTTAAGTGTGTTTTTTTCATACCACTAGCTTAACAGGTTACGCTATTAATAAAAAATAGATTCACGTAAAAGCGACAATAAAATGATGGGTTTAGTTGATTTTGAAATAAAACGTCAATAACTGTTATATATGATTGTTGGTAATTAATTGTGATGAAGGTATAATCTTAACCAATTGGCTATAGGCCACCTTTAATGGAGATATAAATGAGCGATAAAATTGTTCAGTTAACTGATGATAGT
>JBAROR010000080.1:0-76929 GCA_049642265.1 Cognaticolwellia sp.
CCTCCCGTAGGAGTCTGGGCCGTGTCTCAGTCCCAGTGTGGCTGATCATCCTCTCAAACCAGCTAGAGATCGTCGCCTTGGTAAGCCATTACCTTACCAACTAGCTAATCTCACTTGGGCTAATCAATGAGCGAGAGGTGCCGAAGCGTCCCCCCCTTTGGTCCGTAGACGTTATGCGGTATTAGCAGTCGTTTCCAACTGTTGTCCCCCACTCAAAGGCATATTCCCAAGCATTACTCACCCGTCCGCCGCTCGTCAGCAGATAGCAAGCTACCTCTGTTACCGCTCGACTTGCATGTGTTAAGCCTGCCGCCAGCGTTCAATCTGAGCCATGATCAAACTCTTCAATTAAAAATCGTTTGTGATGCTCACCTTAATCAACCCGAAAGCTTACTAAGAAAAGACATCTGCTCAATGAATTCTGTCGTGTTTCTATCTGTCCGACTAAAGAAGATAAAAACTACATAAAACGTATTATTTAAATCCGAAGACCTAAATGATACTTATTTTTGTGTGACATCATATTAAGCTGTTTTTTTTGTTATCCGAGGATAACTATGTAAAATCAACGTTAATGTGAGTGTCCACACAAATTGCATGATAACTAATTGTTAAAGAACGTATCATCAAAGATGATACCGATAAAGAATCTCATTCGCTCTATATCGTAAAGTAATTCGTTGCTGCAGGCCTTGCCTGAAGCGAGATGCGTATTCTACGCATCTCTGATTTAATGTCAACGTTTTATTTAATTTAATTTCAAAAAATTTAAACTTTCAAAACTAATCATTTTTAAAACATTAAGTTAACTAAATTGGCCTAAACCATGCTAGATAACTCATTAAAACAACCTCTTCGACTTGTCCCGAAGAAGTGGAGCGCATTTTAGAGATTTTTGACCCCACGTCAACACCTAATAGTCATTTAATTACGAATAAGTGTTTGTTTGCTTTTTAAATCGGCAATATGCTCAAAATTAATACTCATCTTATTAAAGCTAAGGCTTGTTTAAGGCTATCTACACGACTTACGCCAGTTAAATCCCCTATATTCGACTCATTGGTATAGCGACTATCAACTAATATTCTTGTTTGAATACCTGCATTGCTAGCTGCTTGCATATCAGATATTTTATCGCCAATAAAAATGCTATCTGCTAAAGCGATAGAATACTCTTGTTGTGCTTGCATGATCATACCAGGCTCTGGTTTACGACAATCACATGACATAACAAACTCATTTACCCCTTTATCGGGGTGATGTGGACAGTAGTAAACTTTTTCAATGCTAACATTTTGCTCTTTAAATTTGCTAACCATCCATTGAGACAATGCTTCAAAGGTTTGTTTGTCGTAATACCCTCTTGCAATACCCGCCTGATTAGTAATAACAAAGATTTGATAACCTTTTGAGATAGCTAATTGGCATAATTCAAAAATACCATCAACAAATTCAAAGTTTTCAATTTTGTGTACATAACCGTGATCAATATTGATAATGCCGTCTCTATCTAAAAATAGTGCTTTATTCATTTTATTCTACTTATATTCGTATTCGCGCTTTGCTCTGTTTAGTTCTGTATGAACACAAATGAAAAAGACGAGGTTATCTCGTCTTTTTCATTATTCAATTGTAACAGCGATAAAGTTTATCGTTGTTACATACAAAGGCCACCATCGATTTCGACTACTCGGCCAGTGAAAAATTCATTTTCAAAAATATAGTTAACGGTATGAGCTATTTCATCCGCTTCACCTAGACGCCCAACAGGTTTCATACTTTCTAAGCGTTGACGCATTTCAGGTTTCATGGCATCAGTCATTGCCGTGCGAATAACACCTGGTGCTATAGCGCCTACACGAATACCGTGACGACCAAGTTCTCTTGCCCATGTCACTGTCATTGCAACTACACCTGCTTTTGATGCAGCATAATTTGTTTGTCCCATATTACCGCCACGGGCAATTGATGACATATTAATGATAACGCCTTTACGCTTACCTTCAATCATATGCACAGCCGCTTCTCGACCACACAAGAATACACCGGTTAAATTGACATCAATGACTGACTGAAATTGATCCAATGACATTTTTTTACTGACAACACCGTCTTTTGCTTTAACAAACATTCCATCACGCAAAATACCGGCATTATTGATCAAGCCATCGATACCTGAGAAATCGTCATTAATTTTTGTAAACGTTGTTTCTACTTCACTTTCATTGGTTACATTCGCTAAGTAGTACTTTGCTTGCGAACCAGCTTCTTCAATTAAAGCAACCGTTGCTTGTAGCTGTTCTTCATTAACATCAATCAAGGCTAATTTAGCACCTGATTTTGCGAGGTTTAATGCCATTGCGCGACCTAAACCTTGACCACCACCAGTAACAACAATCGTTTTATCATTCAAATTCATTTTCTTTCCTTTAATTTTCAATTTTATGGCGCAATTCAGTTAAGCCGAAATTGCGCTTATGTGTCTATTATGAGGTAAATGGTGTGAAGAACCAATCCACTCTATCTTCTGGAACGCAGTTTATATTTTGATAGCGCCAATTAGGTGTTTTATCTTTATCAACCAGTAACGCACGAACGCCTTCTGAGAATTCAGGATATTGACAACAGCGTAAGCTCAAGTTCAATTCACTGGCAAAACATTCCGCTAACGTAAAACCTTTACTCGACTTTAATTGCTGATAAATCAGTGCTGCAGATAAAGGACTACCGTTTTTTAATTTCTTTTGTGCACTTTGTAGCCACTTATCATCAAATTCTTCATTGATAATGGCGTGATGAATATCAGCACAATTATCATAAGAGGTTAAGTCTGATATAAGCGCTTCGTTGCTTTTAACGTTTGAAATAATTTTAGTTTTACAGTTTGCAGAATACTCAGCTAACACTTCGGATAGTAAAGCGGCATTCTCAGTTTTATTTTGCCAAGGCAGTGTTATCAAACGATCTAGGATGGCTTGTTCGTCAACGCTGTTCACTATCACGTCGGCCAAACCTATGTATTGGGCATCAGCGGCATTAAAAATAGCCCCCGTTAATCCCAAAAACAAACCAATATTAGACGGCGCTTTATTAAGAAACCAACTAGCGCCAACATCGGGATATAAACCAATGGTAATTTCTGGCATAGCTAATAAGGTTTTTTCAGTAACTACTCGATGACTTGCACCAGAAAATAAGCCAATTCCTCCACCAATAACATAACCATCACCCCAGACCATAATGGGTTTGCTGTATTCATGAATAAATTGGTCTAAATAATATTCTTTAGTAAAAAATTCGTAGGCTAAACTCTCACGGATGGTTGTTTCATCTAGTACGACAAATTCTTCATTCGGTTGCACCGTTTTACGTTGCTCTGTTAACGTATGATATAAACTGACGACATCACCACCAGCACAAAATGCTTTATCACCAGCGCCTTGCAAAATCACCATAACGACATCGTCGTCATCTTGCCAAAGTGTTAATTGCGTGATTAATAACGTCATCATTTCTAAACTTAATGCATTTAGAGACTTTGGCGAATTTAATTCAGCTATCGCTATTTTTTTATCATTGTTAGTCACTAACTCTTTAAATAATACAACAGACATAGTTCACGCTCTTATTAGGTAATGTTTATATGATCACTTTCTTTCGTTTTTATAGTCGTTTTTAGCATAACTTTCATGACAATATTGATGATCAACTTTATGACATCAGATTGATCACATTGCTTTAAGCTAAGCTTGCGTCAATTTCAACAACCGTTCTGCCGGTTACTGTGCCATTAACATAGGCGTCGAATGCATTCGGCAAATCAGAAAATTTGATTGTCGTTGGTGCAATAAGCGCTAGTTGACTAGGTTTTAAATCACTCGCTAAACGTTTCCAACCTTGAGTTCTAACCGACAATGGCATTTCAACCGAGTTAATACCTAATAAGCTAACACCACGTAAAATGAATGGCATCACTGTCGATTCAAGTTTAAAACCGCCAGCAAGGCCAATCGAAGCAATATTGCCCCACACATTTGTTGTTCGTGTTAACCAAGCTAAGGTGTCACCACCCACGTTATCAACTGCCCCGCCCCATTGCGCATTTTCAAGCGGTTTGGTGCCCATTTCAATATCATTGCGATTGATAAGCTCAACTGCGCCCAGCGCTTTTAAGTAAGGTTCTTGTTCCATTTTACCCGTATAGGCAATCACTTCATAGCCAATATTGGAGAGCATATTGATAGCAAAGCTACCGACACCGCCTGTTGCACCAGTAACAACAATAGGACCACGTTCAGGAATTTGGCCGTTATCTTCCATACGCTGTATCGCTAGCGCGGCAGTATAACCCGCCGTACCTAACGCCATCACATCACGTAAGCTCATACCGTCAGGTAAATTAACCACAGAATCAGCTTTAACGCGGGCGTATTCACTATAGCCACCATCATAAAGCTCAGAGAGTTGCGCACCACAAACGAGGACTTTATCACCGGTATGAAAGCGCGCATCTTCTGAGCTAACCACAACACCTGATAAATCAATACCACCCACTAAGGGATAAGTTCGTAAAATGCGTCCTTTACCTGTTGCTGCCAGTGCATCTTTATAATTAATGTCTGAATAAGCAACTTTGATCACCACTTCGCCAGCGGTCAAATCATCAAGACTAATTTGCTCAAAGCCACTGGTAATTGTTTTGTCATTTTTATGAATGCGAAAAGCAGTAAATTTTTCGGGAACTGACGGCATAATACAATCCTTTATTACTTATGTAGTGGCTAAATATAGTGGCTAAAAAACCTAAACGCTTAATACGTAAACTGAACCGATTGCTAATACTAATGTTAGTATCCCTAGAACAAAGCCACGCTTAACGCCTCAACTCTAGAAATAACTACATTCATTAGTGATTATAATTAAACAACCCTTCAGGCATGGTCATTAAACTTTTGCTACCCGCTTCAATGGCAAGAATATGACCATCAATTCTTGGCAATAATCTTTCCATAAAAAATTCACCAACATATAGCTTGGCTTGGTAGAAATCATCATCATTTTGATCTAATGATTTTTCTGCCATTAACGCCCACATGTAGGCATAACTAACTAAGCCAAAAGCCGCTAAATAGTCAGTTGCTGAGGCGCCAACCATATTTTTATCATGAGCTTGTTCAGTGATGATCAACTCAGTAACCGTGGTAAGTTTATTTAAAGCGTTAGCTAAAGGCTTAACAAAATTATCTAAAGCTTGTTGCTGGGTATTTTTTTCAATGAAGGCGTTGATCTCTGCAACATAAACATCAAGAAACTTAGCTTTATTCGCTGCAACTTTTCGCCCTAATAAATCAAGTGCTTGAATACCATTAGTGCCTTCATAAATTTGCGCAATGCGCACATCACGCACTAATTGCTCTTGACCCCATTCACGCACATAGCCATGACCACCAAAGACCATTTGACCAAGATTACAGCTTTCATAAGCCATGTCAGTCATAAATGCTTTTGCCACTGGCGTTAACAAAGCCACTAACTGCTCAGCTTGTTGTTTTTGGGCTTCATCAGCAGAAAATTTAACAATATCGAGCTGTTTAGCTACATAAGTAGAAAAACAACGGCCGCCTTCGTTAAAAGCACGCATGGTTAACAGCATTTTTCGTACATCAGGATGCACAATAAGTGAATCTGCTTTTTTATCCGCTGATTTTACACCAGTAGCGCTGCGGCCTTGAATACGTTCAATGGCGTATTCTGCCGCTTGCTGATAAGAGGTTTCTGCTGCACCAACGCCTTGAATGCCCATGCCTAAACGTTCATAGTTCATCATGGTGAACATGTAGTTTAAGCCTTTGTTTTCTTCACCCACTAAAAAGCCTTTAGCGCTATCGAAGTTCATCACACAAGTAGCCGAGCCTTTAATACCCATTTTGTGTTCGATTGAACCACAAGTAACGGTATTTCTAGCGCCTAAAGTGCCATCATCGTTTAATAAAAATTTTGACACTACAAACATAGAAATACCACGAGGACCTTCTGGCGCGCCCGGTATTTTAGCAAGTACTAAATGAATAATATTCTCGGTTAAATCTTGCTCACCGCCAGTAATAAATATTTTAGTGCCAGATAAAGCAAAGCTACCATCAGCTTGCGCTTCTGCTTTCGCCGTCATTATGCCTAAATCACTACCCGCATGAGGTTCGGTTAAGCACATGGTGCCAGCCCACTGACCTGAATACATATTTTCCAGGTAAGTTTGCTTCATTTCAGTTGAAGCATGTGCCGACAGCGCTAAACTAGCGCCAGCAGTTAACATAGGGTACAGCGCAAATGAAATAGAAGCCGATTGTGTCATTTCTTCAACAAACGATTGCAACATTTTTGGCATACCCATGCCGCCATGCTCGGGATCGCCACTTAATGAGCCCCAACCACCTTCACAATAAAGTTGATATGCTTTAGCAAAACCATCAGGTGTTGTTACATCGCCGTTAGACCATGTCGCACCTTGTTCATCACTATTACGATTTAAAGGGGCAATAACTTCAGAAGTTAACTTAGCACCTTCTGACAAAATGGCATCGGCGGTGTCTTTATCAATCAGCTCTGCCACAGCAGGCATGGTTGCCCATAACTGCTCGGCTTTGAAAACTTCATGTAACAAAAATTGCATATCACGCATCGGCGCTTGATAACTACTCATTACTTACACTCATTATTCGTACTCACCTTTTAGTTAAATATTTATATCGACTAACAAAAATACAGCGATTACATGTTGCGACGATACTGGCCGCCAGCTTCAAACAATGAACTCACAATTTGACCTAATGAACAAACTTTACAAGCGTCCATCATTAATTCAAAAATGTTTTCATGTTTAATTGCTGCGGTTTGTAAACGCTTAAGTAACACTTCTACTTCTGCTTCATTAGCTTTATTTAAACTGGCTAACATCTCAATTTGATAAGTTTTTTCTTCTTCTGTGGCGCGGATAACTTCTTCAGGCACAACGGTTGGTGAGCCCGTTGAGCTTAAGAAAGTATTTACCCCAATAATTGGGAATTCACCTGAATGTTTTAAGTGCTCATAATGCATACTTTCTTCTTGAATTTTGCCACGTTGGTACATAGTTTCCATTGCGCCAAGTACACCGCCACGTTCGTTAATGCGATCAAACTCAGTTAACACCGCTTCTTCAACTAAGTCAGTTAGCTCTTCAATAATAAAAGCGCCTTGAATTGGGTTTTCATTTTTCGATAAACCTAATTCACGGTTAATAATTAATTGAATCGCCATCGCACGTCGAACACTGTCTTCAGTTGGCGTGGTAATCGCTTCGTCATAAGCATTAGTATGCAAAGAGTTACAGTTATCATTTATCGCGTAAAGCGCTTGCAATGTCGTGCGAATATCATTGAAATCAATTTCTTGCGCATGCAATGAGCGACCTGATGTTTGAATGTGGTACTTCAACATTTGTGCACGCGCATTAGCACCGTACTTATTCTTCATTGCTTTTGACCAAATACGACGAGCCACTCGGCCAATTACCGCGTATTCAGGGTCAATACCATTTGAGAAGAAAAACGATAAGTTAGGACCAAACTCGTTAATATCCATGCCACGGCTTAAGTAATATTCTACAAAAGTAAAACCGTTCGCTAAAGTTAATGCCAACTGGGTAATGGGGTTAGCGCCGGCTTCAGCAATATGATAACCAGAAATAGACACTGAGTAGAAATTACGCACGCCTTTGTCGATGAAATACTCTTGTACATCACCCATTAAGCGCAAGGCAAATTCAGTAGAGAAAATACAAGTATTTTGCGCTTGATCTTCTTTTAAGATATCCGCTTGAACTGTGCCACGTACTAAGGTTAAAGTTTTTGCTTTTATCGCTTGATAAACTTCTGGCGGCAATACTTGATCGCCAGTAACACCAATAAGCATTAAGCCTAAACCGTCATTACCTTCAGGTAATTCACCTTGATAACTTGGACGTGCACAGCCTTTCTTTTTATAAATTTTAGCAATAGTGGCGTTAACTTCTTTTTCTAAGCCATTTTCGACAATAAAGCGTTCACATTGTTGATCAATCGCGGCGTTTAAGAAGAAACCCAATAACATCGGCGCCGGACCATTAATGGTCATTGAAACTGAGGTCATAGCATGCGCTAAATCAAAACCTGAGTAGAGTTTCTTCGCATCATCTAAACAACAAATAGAAACACCAGCGTTACCTATTTTTCCATAGATATCAGGACGAATAGCAGGATCATTACCGTATAAGGTTACAGAGTCGAACGCTGTTGATAAGCGTTTAGCTGGCATGCCTTTCGAAACATAATGAAAACGACGGTTTGTACGTTCCGGGCCACCTTCACCCGCGAACATACGTGTTGGGTCTTCACCTTCACGCTTGAATGGGAATAAACCCGCGGTATAAGGGAATTCACCTGGTACATTTTCTTGTAAGTTCCACTTAAGAATGTCCCCCCAACCTTGGTACTTAGGCATACTTATTTTTGGAATAGCGCTACCAGACAACGATTTTGAATGTGTTTGGATAGAAAGCTCTTTATCACGCACTTTAAATTTAAATTCAGGGTCTTTATAACGTTGAACTTTAGTGGCCCATTGCTCAAGCAATAGTTTGTTTTTAGGATCTAAATCTAACTCGACATGGGTATATAATGCTTCAAGTTGAGCAACTAAACCTGCAGACACCTCGGTGTCAGTTTCTTTTGCTGTTTCAATTGCTTGATGAATACCATAAAGTTTTTGTGCAACAGTGGTTTGCTTTTCAACCCAAGCATCGTATCCACGGTTACTTTCTGATATTTCAGATAAGTAACGAATACGGTTACCAGGTATCACGCTACTCTTATTTGCTAGTGTGCCTTCAGTAGATAACAGATCACCAACCGTTAAGCCTGATTTAGTATTTAGCTCAGTGATCACCGCATTATAAAGTTCAGTCATACCACGGTCATTAAATTGTGACGCGATAGTGCCATATACTGGTACTTCATCATCACCGGCTTCAAACATGCCACGGTTGCGTTTATATTGTTTTTTCACATCACGTAAAGCATCCAATGCGCCACGCTTATCGAATTTATTCAACGCGATAATGTCAGCAAAATCTAACATATCGATTTTTTCTAACTGCGTTGCTGCGCCGTATTCGGGTGTCATGACATATAACGACACATCTGAATGCTCTTCAATTTCTGTATCTGACTGACCAATACCTGAGGTTTCTAAAATAATTAAATCAAAGTCAGTCGCTTTTAAGATATCTAGGGTGTCATGCACGTAAACTGATAAGGCTAGGTTTGATTGACGCGTTGCTAACGAGCGCATATATACACGGTCATTATTTACTGCATTCATACGAATACGGTCACCTAACAAGGCACCACCAGTTTTTCGTTTTGAAGGGTCAACTGAGACAATCGCTATTTTGCTATCTTCAGTTGCCATTAAAAAGCGGCGAATAAGCTCATCAACTAATGATGATTTACCAGCACCACCGGTACCTGTGATACCCAATACAGGCGTTTTACTTACCGCGGCAATTTTGCGAATTTTTTCAAGGTCAGTTTTATTTTCTTGTGGTGCGTTTTCTGCTGCAGAAATCAAACGAGCAATGGCTTGCTTTTTATCCTGTAGTGGCACATCTTTCTTTAAATTGGCGACGTCATCTTTTTTAACGTTGATGCCAGTTTTAAAATCGCAACGTTCAAGCATATCGTCAATCATGCCAAGTAGACCTAGGGCACGACCATCATCTGGCGAATAAATACGAGTAATGCCGTAATCTTGTAGCATTTTAATTTCATCAGGGAGTATGACACCACCACCACCGCCAACAATACGAATATGCTCACAACCACGTTCTTTTAACAGGTCATACATATATTTGAAATATTCGTTATGACCCCCTTGATAAGATGTCATCGCAATAGCATTGGCATCTTCTTGAATAGCCGTATTTACTACTTCTTCAACACTACGATCATGACCAAGATGAATAACTTCTGCACCACTTGATTGCAAAATTCTACGCATGATATTAATAGCCGCGTCGTGGCCATCAAATAAAGATGCCGCCGTAACAATACGGATTTTATTTTTTAACTGATATCTTTCAGTATTCATCTTTTACTCTCTTATTTATCAAAACTGCTTTTTCATAACACCTGTTTAACTTATTACGTAATAAGTTCACAGTAATAAATTTACTGAGCGAAACACGACGTTATCGAAGCAATAATTATCTCAGCCCTTACAACTTATGAAGCCTTACAGCCCTAGTTTTGGTCGCAAAAGTTAATAATGGAAACTCAATGATAAAATTAGACCACACTAAAAATGTAATGAACATTGATTTTATTGTTAATTTAATGGACTATATTGTGATTAGACCACTCAATAAAAATATAAAAACAACTTAGGATAAAATGTTAAATAACACATTAAAAAATCCCGCTGATATTCGCTTGTTTATTCCGGTATTTTTATTGAAAAAATTATCAAAACATCGCTTAACCGATGGCTTATATCCCATATCTCTCGGCATAACGCAAGCTAATAACAACTACAAACTTCAGCAAATGAATAGCCATTGCCACAGCTTGATCTACTGCTTGTCTGGATCAGGTAAATTAGCGTATCAAGGGAAGGAAAGAGTCATAAAACGTGGTGATCTTGTTATTATCAACCCCAATACACCGTTTACTTTTACGTTGAGTAAAACGCTCCCCCCCTCGAAGCAATTGAGTCATGCTGAAAAACAATTAAGTAACCGCGATAACAAAGCTGCAGACAATATTGTTTACTGGATAAACTTCACCGGTACGCTAGCACAAGATTTTGCTGAGCGATTATTAATGAAAATGGATAATGGTGTGGCACATGTGGGGGTGTTAAAAAATATTGTCAGCGATTTCGATCATTTATTGGCGCTAGGCGCACGTGGCTACACGGCAACAAATGTCATCCATGCCGTACATATTTTGCAACAAGCTTTGAGTTTTCTCGCCCTACAGTTACGCTTAACCATGTTTAATAACAGTTCAAGCTTTGATTTGGAGGCGGTAGAAGCCTTGATGCGCAACAGTTTGCATCAAGAATTAAGTTTAGACACGTTGGCTCATTATAGTCAGTTATCAAAATTTCATTTTGCGAAAAAATTCAAAGAGCTAACCGACAGCTCTCCTATTCAACACTTTATCAATATGAAAATTCAACATGCTTGTTCGCAACTTGATAACAGTGACATTGCTATTAAAGATATTGCTAGTGGACTTGGCTACAGCGACCCGTATTATTTCTCTAGGCTATTCAAAAAGTTGGTCGGTATATCGCCAAAACAATATCGTGACTCTCGTCATAGTTCATAAAGACTTCTATTGCTAGCGACTGACAATGGTTACCAATATGATTGCAGAGCTTAGATGTAGAGCTTGCAAATAGACGGATCTATCCCAACATACTAAGCACTGATGCGTGTTATCAATAATTAATGGCTAGCCTTAATTTTTACCGTATTTTATTCAGAGTCGATATCTATACCCAAACCACTTGCTGAATCCCGCATCTTCAAGTGGCTTTGGTATACATCTAACGATTTACCTCTAGTTGTCTTCAGATAATAATTTACAGTTACAACAGAAAAAAAATAATAAAAGCGACAATAATGGCAAAAGTAACAAATAAAGCAATTTTTAGCAGTAGAGTTTTCTCTATCAATTATGTCACCTATCCGACTAACCATAGCGTGATGAAGCATAGCGACCCTGTACAACAAGGCCGATATTTCAAACTTAATTTTGTCTTAGTACAGCCCAAATCTGGTGGTGTTTTTGAATGTTCTAACTGCATTATGAACTTATTTGATCGGGTTTATTTATTTCGTCCGGATAAGTACGAGCATAGTGTCTCAAAAATTGAATCAGGTAAACGGGTGCTATTGAGTTTTGCCTTGAATATATAGCTGATCTTAACTTTTATTTACTCACTATTAGCTTTGCACTAACACTTACTAACTCAGACGCACTAAAATAGGCAATCAAACACTCAATAATGTTATCAATTATTAAGACTTACTTGATAACATTTTCATCCAGTGCTTTATAGTGAAGACAGTACTAGGTAAAATGGCTGATTAGTTTACTCACGCTATATTATAAAGTTATTTAGCTTTAATTTTTAACCGTTCATTTAAGGCTAAAAACTTAATTAACGGCTAGTTTTATTAATGTTACTTAATTTCTGCTCTTGAGTTTCACTGACTTGTCTCTCGCTTAAAAGGAACTCAATTTGGATATCAACACGGCAAAATCAGTTTTACAAAATATTTTTGGTTACGCTGATTTTCGGCATCAACAAGCGAAAATAATTAGTGAATTAATCCAAGGAAATGATGTTTTTACACTGATGCCAACCGGTGGTGGAAAGTCATTATGCTATCAAATACCGGCGATAGTGCGAAATGGCGTAGGCATTGTAGTGTCACCGCTTATCGCGTTAATGAAAGATCAAGTTGATGCTTTGAACTTACAAGGTGTAAAAGCAGAGTTTTTAAACTCATCACAAGACCACGAAGAACAAAATCGTGTAGAACAGCTGATAAAATCAGGTAACGTCGATTTATTGTACGTAGCGCCAGAAAGATTATTAAGTGATTATTTTCTTAGTCTTATTGATAATATCACTATTGCACTATTTGCCTTTGATGAAGCGCACTGTGTTTCACAATGGGGTCACGATTTTAGGCCGGAATATCAACAACTTTCTATCATCAGTCATCGATATCCCCACACACCTAAAATTGCCTTAACAGCAACCGCTGATATGAGAACCCGAGACGAAATTGTTCAGGTATTAAATTTAAATGCTGCTAAAGTTTTCGTCCATAGTTTCGACAGACCTAATATTCAATATCGTATTAGTGAACAAAAAAATAGCAAAGAACAACTATTAAAGTTTATCAATGCCGAGCATAACAATGACGCAGGTATCGTTTATTGCCTTTCAAGAAAGTCGGTTGAAACCACCGCACAATGGCTATGTGAACACGGAAAAATAGCTTTGCCTTATCATGCGGGTTTAGCTAACCATGTTAAAGATAACAACCAACAACGCTTCCTCAGAGAAGACGGTATTATCATTGTTGCTACCATAGCCTTTGGTATGGGTATTGATAAGCCCGATGTTAGGTTTGTCGCGCATTTAAACTTACCTAAAAGCATCGAAGCCTACTATCAAGAGACCGGGCGCGCAGGCCGTGATGGCATGCCAGCAAATACTTGGTTAGCTTATGGTATGCAAGATGTCATTAAACTTAAGCAAATGAACAGTCAAAGTAATGGCAATGAACAGTTCAAGTTTATTACTCAACGAAAAATAGATGCGCTGCTAGGTTATTGCGAAGTGAGTGATTGTCGTAGACAAGTGCTACTAAACTATTTCGGTGAAACGTTAGCACAGCCTTGTGGAAATTGTGATAATTGCTTGAGTCCACCAGTGACATGGGATGGCACAGCTGCCGCTAGAAAAGCGCTTTCTACCGTTTACAGAACAGGTCAAAGGTTTGGTGTTGGCCATCAAATTGATGTACTGCTAGGCAAAACAACCGCTAAAATTACTAACTTAAATCACCAACTACTGTCCACTTTTGGTATTGGTAATGAACACACAGCCGCTGAATGGCAAACGGTTTTCAGACAGCTCATTTCAATGGGGTATTTAGCGGTTGAAATGGACTATGGCGCTTTAAAATTAACGGAAAAATCTCGACCGTTATTAAAAGGTGAATGTGCTATACAGCTTAAGGTACAAAAATATAGTAAAGCAAAACCGACGCGAAAATCTAAACAAGTTAGCGATAGTCATTTATCTGCACAAGAAGAAGCCATATTTGAACAGCTTAAGCAGCAGCGGGCATTATGGGCAAAAGAAAGAAATGTCCCATCATTTGTTGTTTTTCATGATGCTACCTTGATGGATATCGCCAAATTAAATCCCAAAAATGCAGAGCAGCTGTTAGACATTAATGGTATTGGTAAAACAAAGCTTGAGCTTTATGGAACAAAGATTATGGCGTTATTAAACTAGCCAAAATAGCACCGTTATTGATATGAACGCTGAATTTTTAATTTAATGTTTGGGTGCGTTGCTAAGATCAATGTTTTGCGGCATTGGTCTAACATTACTAATGAAAGCTTACCTTTAAGATAAGCGTTCATAAAGTCGATACCTGTGTTACTAGCTATTTTACTAGCTACTGCTGTTTTGTTATATACCCAAACCACTTGGGTATACAAGCTCATACTTATTAGCGATGTTGCCAACTGTAGTATGATCGAAACTGCTATGCACTGACTGAAAAAGCAATGACTTTAGGCAGTATTATTCTAAACTCACTTCCTTGTTCAAGCACACTAGTCATATCAATTGAGCCTTGCAGACTTTCTGTCATGATATTTCGACTAATGCTTAAGCCAAGCCCGGTATTACCTTCACTTCGATTAGTGGTAAAAAATGGGTCAAAAAGAGCCTCTATATTTTTTTGCTCGACCCCGACACCGTTGTCTTGAATAAAAACATGCACGTTATCATTTACTTCATTAATTTTTATCGTGATGAGCTTATTATCATTAACAACCTCTTTAGGAAAAGCATGAATTGAAGCATTAGTGATCAAATTAGATAACACTTGACCTAATTTACTCGTGCATGTGGTGATAATAATGGGCTGTTCAGGTAGCTCTAACTTCACTGAAATTGATTTTTTATTTAACATCGGCATCAAACTATTGATCAATTCATGAATCCATGTCGAGAGAATAAACTCTCGAATATCATCAGTACTTCTATCGACCGCAACCTCTTTAAAACTGTGCACTAACTCAGCGGCTCGATGTAAATTAAAATTCAGCGCTTTAACTGAAGATAAAATTGTCGTGAAACCAGAGCTTAAATCCTCTTTAGATAGGGTGCTATTATTTAACTTTTCATGCAATTTATAGGAAGTTTCTTCAACCACTGAAGCGCCCAAAATAGCAACGCCCAATGGCGAGTTAATTTCATGCGCCACTCCAGCAACGAGTAAACCCAATGCTGCCATTTTTTCTTTAGCAATAATTTCTTTTTGTGTTAGCTCTAACTGTTTCAGCGCTGTACTTAAAGAAGAAGTACGCTCCATCACTTTACGCTCAAGAGACTTGGTTAGTAAATTAAGTTCTGCTTCTTTCTCTGTTCTTTCTATTTCAGCTGATATTCGACCAGCAAAAAGCTCAAAAACAGTCACAATTACATGTTGGTTAACAATTTTATTTTCATGAAGCGCAACAATAATTCCCATCACGTCGCCAATCGAATTATGCAGAGGTACTCCAACATAACCTTGTATATTCATATCAATTAATAATTGGTCGTCAGGATATAGACTACAAATATCTTGTGGGAAAATGCAAACTGAGTCATCACCTATATCCGCACAAGGCGTTGATGCTAATGAATATTCAAAATTATCGGCTAACTGACCTTTAGCCACTAAACTGATGGTTTTCGAGGTGTTTTTTTCGGCGTCTAGTCTTGCAATAAAAGTGTAATCGGCATCAATAAATTTATTTAATTGTAAGGTTAATTCATTAAAGAAAGCATTTCCGTAGGTTGATGAAAGACTTTTTATAATGTCAGGAAGCTGTTGCTCTAAAGTTCGCATCTTAAGTTTTATCCTGGCACGATGACTTAGATGATATGAGGTTTTCAATCGTTATCACAACATTGGTTACATACAATGCTAATAATTTTTCTGCTGTAGTAGACAACGCTTGCTCTGTTTTTAAAATAAAAACACTTTCCGTATTTTTTTGTGACAGATAATAATAGCCATAAATATTTTCTTCTTTGCTATTTTTTTTCGAGAGCAAAGTCCGTTCAGATAAAGCTTTAAAAATAGTCGGTTCATTTTCATCTGCATCAATGAAATACGCTTCATCAGCTTCAAGAACAATATCCCATTTATCGTTTGCTGTGCTCGTGATAGCTTTAGTAAAACCCTGTAAACCTGTGACCAAGAATTGCGCATGACTCATATTAAATATGCTCGCAATTTGCGTTAAAATACCTTTAGATAACGTGAATACATTATCGATTTGATTCATATTTGTAATGGCAGAAATAACGACTTCTAGACCTTTTTGATAGTTCTGAATACGCATTAAGTCGCGGTACGATCTCAAAGCAATATATATGCTCTGTTTTAAATGATTTACCGTCATACTCACTTTTGCAATATAACCATCAATATCGTAATTTTTAAAAATATCATGCTCAGATGCTGTACCGGGCTGTCCTGTTCTCAATACGATACGTGTATAGGTGTTTTTCAATTCATTACGTAAGAAATTCGTAATTTGCAAACCTGCATCGTCTGATTCCATCACCACATCCAACAATACCAACGCAACATCATTGTTTTCTAAAAAGTATTGTTTAGCCTGCGTAGCCGAGTACAAATTAACAAATTGAATATCTTTACCTTCAAACTGAAAACCTGATAGCGATAATTGTGTAATGTTATGAACTTCTGGGTCGTCATCAACAATGACAATTTTCCACTGTGATATTGACTTAGCCTTAGGGGCTTCTTCGTTTTCGATTAACCAATCCATAGTAGTTTAATTCCTTAACAATTATCGCAATGAAAAAACACAAGAAAATACAGTTATAGCAATAAGGTACTCTATTTTCAATCACTCATGCTCTTCTTAAATAACAGCCGTACAATCATGAGACAAACACTTTTAACGTAAAAAAACATTGAAATATATAACATTTAATAAATAACCCCATATTCAATAGTTATTCTGAAAGGCCTAGGAAGTTTAATCCGCATCATTACCAACAAGAATAACCGGGGCGCCACCAGAAGATATGCGGGCGGCATCTCTTGCAACCTCTTGCATCTCAGGTGTGTTCATTGCATGTTGCAATTCATCTACTGTGGGAAATGGCATTGTGAATATTTGGTAGTATGGTGCTTGACTATCTGGATTTGAATGAATCTTTGTTACTGTATAAGGATGAAAATCAAAGGGAATATTCATCCTATGATGAAATAAAATAAGGTGTTCGCGATAGTCTTTTTCGAATTGCTCTACATCTATAGGAATTGGATAAAGTACCATTAGCTTTACTGTTGTCATCATCTATTCCTTAATATTAATGTTTAATAAACTATCGAACGGTTACTACAACAGCCTAATAATAAAAAATTGTTGGATAAAATGTTAATAAACTAAAAAAGAGACTCTTTTATTAAGTAATTGTTTGTTAAATGCCTAGTGAGGAAAAACCTTTCCTCAACTTTTCCACAGCCATTTCATCATCAACTCTCAAGGGCGTCTTTTCAAGATTAGTTTTTAACTTTTTAAAAGTATCTTTGTAGGGCAATGATTTTGTAGGACAAAGTTCATGCTCAGATACATCATAATCTCTTACATAACAATATAACTTACTCAGACTATTTTCTAATAGAAGTAAATCAATCGCTTTTCTGCCTTCAGCCGTATCTTTTTCTAAAAGAACATTCTTGACGCTAACAAGATCCGTAGCAACATCGTTTACTACCAGTACCATATGCTGATGGAAGTCTGATAACAATTTTTCTGAAAAGTTATTTATCTCAGATGAACATAGCACTGTACCTTTAGCCTTAAAACTATTTACCTCATTATTGAATGTATTACCAAGATCGTTATAAGACGAATAAGCTTTGATAGTTTGTGATGAAATATTACCTGTATCTATAAGTATGTCTCTGATATTTAATAATTCACTTATACCTTTATCCACTATTATCTGATTTTGATAATCTTTAAATAAAGGTTTAATATTTTGATAGAACGTTTGTATTTCTGTACGACATACAACGGATGAATTTGTTATCCAAGTATCTATTTTATTTACTGCTTGGGGTGGCTCTGCTTTCTCAACGAGTGGCTCTAGTTTTCCACCAGCTTCAATACGTAAAGTATCACTTGATAACTTAGATAAATAATTACCAAATCCCTTCAACTCTTCAGCTTGTATATTATCAATTTCTTTTTTTAAGATTTTCAATCTGATATCGCTGTTAACAACATTACCGAGTTGACGTTCATAATTAGCTGCAATGTATAAATATTCTAGTCTTTTATATTGAGTTAAATCTGTCTTTAAAAGTACGTAAATCTCAACTAAGGCAGACTTTCGAAGATCATTAGCATACTCAAACTTTTCTAATTTTTCATATAGATAAGCCAGTATTCTTTTATTTTTATTACTAATCTCAGGGGGTAACTCTCGCAAAGTATATGTTTTTTCAAGCAATTTTAATTTAGAAAGTAAGGTTCTGATATTTTTTTGAGGATGTGATCCTAAATAGTTAGTAATGTTTATTTTTTCTTCTGCTGTAATATTATCAAAATCGCCCATAAAAGAAATATAGCCAGAATCTTTGCAAAACCAAATAGAAGCAGATGATGTGTAAGGAAAAAATATCTGATCATACTTCGAGGGCCAATCGAAGACATAGCTTCCTGAGCTTAAAATTTGATTAACCGAACACACTGAATCTAATTTGATTGGATCACCAATACTGGATTCCATCCATTTAGTTGCAGAAACGCTAAAAGCGATAAAAAGAATAGATATAAAAATATATTTCACTATTTTCTCCTGAGCTTTAATTGATTTACGCCCCAATCCTAGGCTGATTAATAATTAAATAAAATGTACAGCGAAATGAGTAAACGGTATCGATTTTATTCAATATCTTGTATCACTAACACTGTGGTTAGATTTAAATTCTTGTTTTTTGAGCAGTAAGTAAAACCAAGCTATAGCAAAAATTGCAGTTCCTATTGGAAATAACGCAACATAAGGTAAGGTCAATATTAATGACGTCCAAAAATACCAACGAGATCGGTACTTGTTGAAAAACATGATGATTAACCCGATAGCGGCTGTAATTGGGCTTGTGATTAAAATTAACATAGCAAAAACAAGTTTTTGTGCTACTAAACCTGCCATTTCTTTAGGATCGCTACTAGGTGTTATTTCAGCAGTAAATACTAAAAACACAACTTCAACGACAGCAACAATCAAAGACAAGAATGCAAATGAGAAAAAGAATACCGTTAAAATCGCTAAATTTCTGTTCATACGTCCTTGTCCAATTTTATCTATTTACACATAGATGCTGATCATGAAAATACTTAACATTATCACAAGCAACCCTGTAAAAATAATGCGCCCCTCATGCTCTTCAACTTGCTGTCCGCGTGGATAATTACCTAATGTAACTATCAATAGAAATGTACGACCAACCCAATAAATGAGAAACTCGCAAAGAGCTTCTATAAAAATAAAGCGAATAAGTCTTAAGATAGGTTTAATTGCTCCCTCTGCTAACTCTTCCATCGATACCTCCTCCTTGACATATAACACAACCGATTAAGGCTTGGGTAAAATTGTGTAGCGAAACATGGTCAACTGTTAAATGTTAACAGTTAACCATGTACTTAATGAATTTATTTAGTTGAGAAGTTCTAACATCTTAGATTTGTTATAACCATTTACTCTACCGCCATTAATTAGTACTAACGGAATGCCTTTTCCATTAAGCTCGTCATAACGCCTACGTCCGTCATCAGATTTTTCAATATCAAACTCTTGAAATTTAATATTGTTATCATTAAAAAATGTGCGTGTTTTCTTACAATAACCACACCAAGCTGTTGAATATAAAACGACTTCATTAGTGTCGGAGTAACCACCCGTTAAGGTTGTCCAGTTCTTATAAACAGCAAAGACAAGACATAATAATAATATTTTTTTCAATTAAATAACTCACATATTAATAAATAAAAAAGTGCCCTACTAAGGGATAATATTTAGTTGGCTAACACTCTAGAGGCACGAACCAATAGCTAACTGTAATTTACATGACTTGAGTCCCCTATTAAGCCATTATCGAAATGCCTTATGCTAATGAGTATGCCAATACAACAACCCCGAAAGCCAACGAGTAAAACAGTATTGGTAGAATTACAAACCAAAGCATTGCCTTCCATTTAACAACAGTAAAGTTAGTTAATATTGCTGTATAACTTACATATATAGCCCAAAATGGAAAAATGATGATTAACGATGACCAGTATTCGTCGGCATAAAATACATCAACATAATCTTGGTATAAAGTGGCACTTATTAATAAAGTTATAATATGAGGAATAGCTGTAACTAAGCTGGAAAATACATATATGAGTCTACCATTTACTTTATCAAAATCCCCAGCACCACTCCAAGAAAGGCGTAAATTGTAAAACCACCCGCCAATTAACCAAACGAAGAACGCGCCAAGAGCGCCAATGCCAGCCACGATGAGAAAAAATACAAGCCAACCTCCTGATATTGCATCAAGCATAAATTGATTAGAGCTAGTAGCAGTACCTAAGTCAGACTTCATCAATTTTTGATCAATTCTATCTACTGCATTTGACATTCCTATTAACCATAGAGAAACGTAAACTAAAATAGGGACATTCAGTAAATCGAGATCTTTAAAAAATAGACGGGGCTTAAAAAACAGTAGATGAAAATTTTTTAAAAAGAACTTAAATCCAGTGTCTTTATCAACACTCGATATCTCTTCCTTGACGACAAAGTCCATTGAAACTCCTTGGTATTTATAATGCCCTCTTACAGGCTAAAAAATGTTAACTATAATGCGTATAAATTTAAAACTTAATCAACGTTCTTAAGTCTTGTTCGAATTACTTAATATGCTATTAGCAACGCTACTGTATTGTTTTTCAATGTTTTTGTACAGCTCATTAACCCATACAGGTGCCCCTATTGGAGCTTTTAATTTGTTTAGTGATGGGTTGGTAGGTGAGATTATCACGCTTGTATTAGATAGACCTGTTTTATGAACAAGGACAAAAAGTTCTTCAATCACAGTGTCGCCCATCGCTAAACAACCTATAGAGGCTGAACGACCATGTATGAATATATTAGTACCTGGGGATAATCTGTTTTCATTTTTAGCGTGAATTAAATCAAAAGCATTTGGATAATTCAATTTCATAGACAAGTGATAAGC
Organism: Cognaticolwellia sp.; assembly: GCA_049642265.1. Classification (GTDB taxonomy): domain Bacteria; phylum Pseudomonadota; class Gammaproteobacteria; order Enterobacterales; family Alteromonadaceae; genus Cognaticolwellia. The sequence continues at coordinate 21,164 of JBAROR010000080.1, forward strand.
GCTATTAGGGTTAAAACCCTCTATTTTATAAATACCTTCAGGGACTTGCCTGTCACCTTCAATTAGCTTGGGGCCTAAAACTCCACTCGCAGCTTTAATTTTATAACGAGTTATTAATTTATAATTCTTATCACTATTTGATGCCCATACTTCTAATTCTTTGGAATCTTTAAATGCAACTAAAGATAATTTTTTAGGTGGAAAGGTAACACCTTTAGCTTCAAATAATGGTGACAGATCCGAATTTACTGCACCTTCGAGTTTATTAATAACTTCAATTACTGTTTTCTTACCTGTAAATTTCAGCAATGTTGGGTACCAAAGACTTCTTCCATACTGATAAAAAAGAAACAAAATCATTAGGAATATTAAAATTAAAACTTTCTTCATTTTACCATACCAAAAAAATGTAATGCCCAAATAAAGAGCGAAAAATAAGATGGGAAAAGTATGTATATTTATGTCGATTTAATGCAAATAAAACGGTACTTTTAATGGGCTTATATACACATTTTAATTAATAATATAAGCACGTTACCAGTATTTACTTGCCTTATCAAACTTAACCCTAGGTGTGAAAATTGAGCATTGATATATCAGGCATAATTGCGCTTTAAATACTGGGATCAAAAAAGCCCACATTATAGTGGGCTTTCGACTTAGATGATCGTCTACATCATTTCAATTGCTATTGCCGTCGCTTCGCCGCCACCAATACATAAAGAAGCTAGACCTTTACTTAAACCTCGGTTCTTCAAGGCATGAATTAAGGTCACCATAATACGCGCGCCACTAGCACCTAACGGGTGACCCAATGCACAAGCACCACCGTTAACATTCACTTTTTCAACATCTAAGTCTAATGCTTTAATACCTAACATAGTTACCATGGCAAAGGCTTCGTTGATTTCAAATAAATCAACGTCTGCTGCTGTCCAGTTAGCTTTCGCTAAAACTTTTTGCATAGCGCCTACTGGGGCGACAGTAAATTCTGCAGGTTTTTGCGAGTTAGTTGCATGTGCAACAACTTTACAGAGTGGTGTTAAACCACGTTTTTGTGCTTCTGATAACTTCATCATAACTAATGCCGCTGCGCCATCAGAGATTGAGCTTGAGTTAGCGGCAGTAATAGTGCCGTCTTTTTTAAATGCTGGACGCAAGCTAGGAATTTTATCAGGACGTGCATTACCTGGCTGCTCATCAATATCAAACACAGAATCGCCACGACGAGATTTAATCGTTACGGGTGAAATTTCATTAACAAAAGCACCATCAGCAATGGCGGCATTTGCGCGTGCTAACGAACGAATCGCATAAGCGTCCATATCTTCACGAGTAAATGCTGACTCGTCAGCTGTTTCTTGCGCGAAACAACCCATCGCAATACCATCGTAGGCATTTTCTAAACCGTCAGTCATCATATGATCAAGTACTTGACCGTGACCCATTTTAATACCTGAACGGCCTTTAGGTAATAAATGTGGCGCATTAGTCATACTTTCCATACCGCCAGCAATCGCAACATCGATAGAACCCGCTAATAAAGCATCATGTGCTTGCATTGCCGCTTTCATACCTGAACCACAGACTTTATTAATGGTTGTACATGCGGTAGATAAAGCCAAATCAGCTTCTAATGCCGCTTGACGAGCCGGTGCTTGTTTTAAACCAGCAGGCAATACACAGCCCATGATCACTTCATCAACCTGGTCATTAGATAAATTAGCTGCGGCCATAGCACCACGAATAGCAGTTGCGCCTAAAGTGGTGGCACTAACTGCTGATAAACCGCCCATAAAACCACCCATAGGGGTACGTTTTGCTGCAACGATAACGATAGGATCTTGAGTAGACATAAGGCTCTCCGACAGAGTTTTTGTTCGATATTACTCGATATTTATTCAACATTTATTAATGATACTTTACGCAAGTTGAATAATATCGATAAGAATTGCGCAACAGATTACCGCATATTCACCTTTACGCCAACGTAAACTTTATAGACCTTTAGTCTAACCTGATTGGCATTATTGCAAAATTGACAATCATTCTTTACAGCGCTCCCAATGCACGTGTCACAAAGCTTTTGTTATGTTGACACTTACACTTTACGTTAACGTAAACTTATTGTAAGGTATCTGACAGATAAAAATGCGAGTTAACTTAACGCAACAAGAATGAGAAAAAACCATGAGCGATAAGATCACTATCACCTTCTCTATAGGCGAATTAGCGAGAGAATTTGATATTACCACCCGCAGCATTCGTTTTTATGAAGATCAAGGTTTGATACTGCCCGCTCGCAAAGGGCAAACAAGAATATATAACCAAAGAGATAGAGTTCGACTAAAGTTAATTCTGCGTGGTAAACGCTTAGGATTTTCATTAGCAGAAACAGGCCGTTTATTTGAGCTTTATGATGCTGACAACTCAAGTGCTACGCAATTGAAAACTATTATGGATCTGATTTCAAATAAGAAAAATGATTTGAATCAACAGCTAGAAGATATTCAAGCCGTGTTAATTGAGTTAACCGGTTTAGAGAATAACTGCCAAAATGCATTAGCCTCTATTGATAAGTAACAATGAAAAATGCGCAAGAACAACGATAAATTAACAGCTAACGTGACCAGAACCAGCACGTTAGGTAAATAAACACATATTAAAGGTACTACTATGATTTCTACTTTCTCATCAATGAATTTTAACCTCGGTGAAACCGTTGACATGATCCGCACGACAGTGAACGCTTTTTCTCGTGATGAAATTGCCCCTCGTGCAGAACAAATAGATAAAGACAATGAATTTCCAATGGACTTATGGCGCAAATTTGGCGATTTAGGTTTACTCGGTATGACGGTTGATGAGCAATATGGTGGCTCTGGTTTAGGTTACTTAGAACACATGGTGGCTATGCAAGAAATTTCACGTGCTTCTGCCTCTGTAGGTTTGAGCTACGGTGCTATGTCTAACCTTTGTTTAAACCAATTAAACAAAAATGGTAGCCACGAGCAAAAAGAAAAGTACTTACCAAAACTTTGTACAGGTGAACATATTGGCGCACTTGCTATGTCTGAGCCAAATGCCGGTTCTGATGTTGTTAGCATGAAACTGTCGGCAAAAAAGCAAGGTGACAAGTACATTCTGAACGGCAACAAAATGTGGATCACGAACGGTCCTGACGCGCATGTGTTTATCATTTATGCAAAAACAGATACTAGCGCCGGCTCTAAAGGTATTACTGCCTTTATCGTTGAACGTGACTATCCTGGTTTTTCACGTCATCAAAAACTAGACAAGTTAGGTATGCGCGGCTCTAACACTTGTGAATTAGTTTTCCAAGATTGTGAAGTGCCTGCAGAAAACATTTTAGGTGAAGAAGGCAAAGGCGTTCGCGTATTAATGTCAGGTTTAGATTACGAACGTTTAGTACTTACGGGTGGCCCATTAGGCATTATGGATGCATGTATGGACCTAGTTGTGCCTTACATTCATGACAGAAAACAATTTGGCCAAGCGATTGGTGAATTTCAATTGATTCAAGGCAAAATTGCCGACATGTACACGCAAATGAATGCCGCTAAATCTTATGCTTATTTGTGTGCTATGGCAGCAGATCGCGGTGAAACAACCCGTAAAGATGCCGCTGGCGTTATTTTGTATTCAGCAGAGCTTGCAACAAAAATGGCCTTAGATGCGATTCAATTACTTGGTGGTAATGGTTACATTAATGAATTTCCAGCCGGTCGTTTATTACGTGACGCTAAGTTATATGAAATTGGTGCTGGTACGTCAGAAATTCGTCGTATGCTAATTGGCCGTGAATTGTTCAACGAATCGGTTTAATAACGATTTGAGCTTAGCCATTTAACCGATACTAATGTCAAAAGTGCCCAATTAAGTTCGTAAGTTCTGCGCATTTTTCCTCAGTATCAAATAAATGGCTTTGCTAAATCAATTATTAAATTTAGTAAAGTTTTACATGTACAAATAAATATCAAAACAATGATAAAGCTCCAGTGACTATTGCTATTGAACACGCTTTCAACAGTATGAAACATAGAACATGTTAGTGATCGAGAACAATATCACTAGGCACTGACAAAGCAAAAGATCAACAGAACGCTTAACACAGCGTTTAACAATATAAGGTTATACCGTGGCTAAGATAATATCGAAAATTAATCCCCGCAGCCCTGAGTTCATCGAAAATGCTGCCCATATGCAACTTCAAGTTGATGACTTAAAAGTTAAACTCGAAGAAATAAAGCTCGGTGGTGGTGAACGTAGCCGCGAACGCCATTTATCTCGTGGTAAATTATTACCCAGAGATCGCGTTTATGCCCTACTTGACCCTGGCTCGGCATTTCTTGAATTATCACAATTAGCCGCTTACCAAGTTTACGACGATAACGTCCCGGCTGCCGGCATTATTACCGGTATTGGCCGTGTTGGCGGCCAAGAATGTATTATTATTGCCAACGATGCCACCGTTAAAGGCGGTACTTATTACCCGCTTACCGTTAAAAAGCATTTACGTGCCCAAACCATCGCGCAAGAAAACAACTTACCTTGTATCTATTTAGTTGATTCCGGTGGTGCAAATTTACCGAACCAAGATGATGTTTTTCCTGATAGAGAGCATTTTGGTCGTATTTTTTTCAATCAAGCCAATATGTCAGCGCAAAGTATTCCACAAATTGCTGTAGTGATGGGCTCATGTACCGCGGGTGGTGCTTATGTTCCAGCCATGGCTGATGAATCTATTATTGTTAAAGAACAAGGCACAATATTTCTTGCCGGCCCGCCGTTAGTTAAAGCCGCGACCGGTGAAGTGGTTAGCGCTGAAGACTTAGGTGGTGCTGATGTCCATTGTCGCACTTCGGGTGTTGCCGATCACATGGCGCAAAATGATCACCATGCATTAGAAATTGCTCGCAGTGCGATTGGTAATTTAAATCGTGTTAAGCCGGTACAAATGGCCATTAAAGCAGTAGTTGAACCGGCATATGCCACCGAAGAAGTTTATGGCATTGTACCAAAAGATGCTCGCCAACCTTTTGATGTGCGTGAAATTATCGCGCGCGTGGTTGATGGCAGCGAATTTGACGAATTTAAAGCGCTTTATGGCACAACATTAGTATGTGGCTTTGCTCGTATCTACGGTTATCAAGTAGGTATTGTCGCTAATAATGGGATTTTATTTGGTGAATCAGCGCAAAAAGGTGCTCATTTTATTGAGCTTTGTGCTCAACGCAAAATTCCTTTAGTGTTTTTACAAAACATCACTGGTTTCATGGTCGGTAAACAATATGAAGCCGGTGGTATCGCTAAGCATGGCGCTAAAATGGTTACCGCTGTTGCAACGGCACAGGTACCTAAATTTACCATTTTAATTGGTGGTAGTTTTGGTGCCGGTAACTACGGCATGTGTGGTAGAGCTTACGACCCTCGTTTTCTATTTATGTGGCCAAACTCACGCATCTCAGTGATGGGCGGCGAACAAGCAGCGGGCGTATTAGCGCAAGTTAAACGTGATCAAAAAGAAAAACGTGGCGAGCAATGGAGTGAGCAAGAAGAAGCAGACTTCAAGCAACCGATTATTGATGACTACGAGCATCAAGGCCACCCTTATTATGCTTCAGCCCGTTTATGGGATGACGGTGTTATCGACCCAGCTGATACACGCCAAGTACTTGGCTTAGCTATTTCTGCATCACTTAACAAAACCATTGAAGAGACCAAATTTGGTCTGTTTAGAATGTAAGGGCAATTGACTATGATTTCATATCTCGATATTAAAAGTCCTAGCGAACACGTGTTGTTCAATGTTGACAGTGGCGGCGTAGCTACCGTTACCATGAATAATCCTGATAAGCATAATGCCTTTGATGACAGTATTATTTTTGCGTTAAATCATTTGTTTCAAGCAATAGCTAAGTGCGATGACATCAACGTTATGGTGCTAGCATCAACCGGAAAAAGCTTTTCTGCCGGCGCAGATTTAGGCTGGATGAAGCGTATGGCATCTTACTCTTATGAAGAGAACTTGTCAGACGCAAACGCCCTTGCGCAAATGTTAAAAAATCTTAACTTTTTACCGCAACCGACCATCGCGAAAGTACACGGTGCGGCCTTTGGCGGCGCGGTTGGACTGGCCAGTTGTTGCGACATTGTACTGGCCAGTGAAAAAGCCAGTTTTTGTTTAAGTGAAGTAAAGCTTGGTTTGATCCCAGCGACAATCAGCCCTTATGTGGTTAATGCCATAGGCCAAAAAGCCAGTCGACGTTACTTTCAAACCGCAGAACGATTTTTTGCTGACAAAGCGCAACAACTGGGTTTAGTCGACGAAATTTTTTCACTGACCGATTTAGATGCGGGCGTGAACGCTATGGTAAATACACTATTAGCTAATGGGCCAGTAGCCGTACGCCAAGCAAAACAGCTAACCTTTGATGTAGCTTATCAAGACATTGATGAAGCATTAATTAACACGACCAGTGAACGTATTGCGGCAATTCGCGTATCAAGCGAAGGACAAGAAGGCTTAACAGCGTTTTTTGAAAAACGTCAACCCGCTTGGCAAGCCAATGTAGAAAAGCCAACAACATCAACAGATAAAGGCGAAGGATAATATTCATGTTTACTAAAATACTAATTGCTAACCGTGGTGAAATCGCCTGTCGTGTTATTAAAACTGCTCGTAAAATGGGTATATTAACCGTTGCGGTTTATTCTGATGCTGATGCTGACTCTTTGCACGTTAATATGGCCGATGAAGCGGTTCATATAGGTGGCTCACCATCACGCGAAAGTTACTTATTATCTGAAAAAGTTATTGAAGCGGCAAAACGTACTGGCGCGCAAGCAATACACCCAGGTTATGGTTTTCTTTCTGAAAATGCTGACTTTTGTCGCATGTGTGCCGCAGAAGGTATTACCTTTATCGGCCCTCCTGTTGCCGCTATTGAAGCGATGGGCTCAAAATCTGCCGCTAAAAACATCATGGAAAAAGCAAACGTCCCCTTAGTGCCGGGCTACCATGGTGACGACCAAACTGAAGCTGTAATTAAAAAAGCTGCCGACGATATGGGCTATCCGGTATTGCTTAAAGCGACTGCCGGTGGCGGTGGTAAAGGTATGCGCCAAGTCTGGAGTGAAGACGAGTTTTCTGAAGGTTTTGCAGCAGCAAAACGTGAAGCTAAATCTTCATTTGGCGACGATACTATGTTGGTCGAAAAATACTTAACGCAGCCACGCCACGTTGAAATTCAAGTGTTTTGTGATAATCATCAAAATGCGGTTTATTTATTTGAACGTGATTGTTCAGTGCAACGTCGTCACCAAAAAGTGATCGAAGAGGCTCCTGCCTTTAGCATGAGCGAAGAGTTACGTGCCCAAATGGGTGAGTCCGCGATAAAATCTGCTCAAGCCATTGGTTACCAAGGTGCTGGCACGGTTGAATTTTTACTTGATATTGACGGCTCATTTTACTTTATGGAAATGAACACTCGTCTACAAGTAGAGCACCCTGTTACGGAATTAATTACTGGCCAAGACTTGGTTGAATGGCAACTGCGCGTAGCTGCTGGTGAAGTTTTACCTAAAGCACAACATGAACTAAAAATTAATGGTCATGCATTTGAAGCACGTATTTATGCTGAAGACCCAAATAATGACTTTTTACCTGCAACCGGCACCTTAGATTTCTTACAACCACCGCTTGAAAGTGAGTTTGTTCGTGTTGATACGGGTGTTCGCCAAGGCGATGAGGTTAGCGTGTTTTACGATCCAATGATTGCTAAGTTAATTGTTTGGGATGAAAGCCGTGAAAAAGCGTTGCAACGTATGGCAAAAGCATTATCTGAATATCGTATCAGTGGTGTTACCACTAATATTGATTTTCTCTACAACTTGGCAACGTCAGCTCCATTTGTTAACGCCGACATTGATACCGGTTTTATCGAGAAAAACCAAGCGTTAATATTCCATGAAAATGAGCAAGCCCTTGCTGGTGAATTGCCAGTGGCAGCGCTTTATTTAGTGCTACATCAAGCACAACTTGCACAACTTGCAGCTGCGAAAACTAACGACCCGTTTTCACCGTGGAATATGACCAACGCATGGCGTTTGAATGAAGCAAACATACACCATATGGTATTAGCGCATAATGGCATTGAATATCCTATTGTGGTTGAACAAAAACGCCAAGGCAGCGGTAGTTATTACTTAATTACCGTTGATGGTAAAACGGTTGATTGCCAAGGCCGTATCGACAAAAACACCTTGTACACCAGTATTGATGGCTACCGTAGTCAGGCAACTATTGCACAAAACGGCAATCAAATTAGTCTTTATCAGCAAAATGGCGTGTTTAACTTCACCCATGTTTTACCTGATTGTGGTGATAATAGTGACGACGATAATCACGGCGGCCTAGTTGCACCAATGAACGGCACTATGGTGTCAGTTCTCGTAAAAGCAGGCGACCATGTAACAGCCAATCAACCGCTAATGATCATGGAAGCGATGAAAATGGAACATACCATTCGTGCCCAAAGCAACGGTGTTATTGACGCTATTTATTATAACGATGGCGATATGGTTGACGGCGGCGCTGAATTAATCGCTTTTACTGCTGAGGAAATATAATGACTGAAGTATTTACCCCGACATTACCTTCATCAGTAAAAATAGTTGAAGTTGGACCACGTGATGGCCTACAAAACGAGAAAGTACAAATAAGTGCTGAAGACAAAATAGCCTTGATTGAAAAGCTTGCTGATGCCGGTGTTAATTATATTGAAAGTGGCAGCTTTGTTTCACCTAAATGGGTGCCACAAATGTCGACCTCTAGCGATGTATTTAATGGCATAAAACGTAAAGCCGGTGTCACTTACGCAGCACTTACACCAAATATGAAAGGCTTTGAAGCAGCAATGGCCGTTAATGCCAGTGAAGTCGCTATTTTTGGTGCAGCATCTGAAGCTTTTAGTCAAAAAAATATTAATTGTTCAATTGATGAAAGTTTGCAACGCTTTGAACCGATCATGCAAGCTGCCAAAGCGGCTAACATCCCTGTTCGTGGCTACGTTTCTTGTGTTGTTGGTTGCCCTTATGATGGCGACATTGCACCTGAACAAGTGGCTAAAGTTGCAGAAAGACTCTACAACATGGGCTGTTACGAAATATCACTGGGCGACACCATTGGTGTTGGTACGCCTGCAAGCGTAAGTAAAATGATACAGGCTGTCAGCGCACGTGTACCTGTAGATAAACTTGCTGTTCACTTTCACGATACTTATGGCCAGGCGTTAACCAATATTTACACCGCGTTACAAAGTGGTATTAAGGTAGTCGATAGTGCTATTGCAGGTCTTGGTGGTTGTCCTTATGCTAAAGGCGCATCAGGAAATGTTGCGACTGAAGATGTTTTGTATATGCTCAATGGTTTGGGCATAACAACCCATATTGATTTCGAGAAATTACTGACCGCAGGTTGGTTTATTAGCGACAAATTGGGTAAAGCGCCAATATCAAAAGTATCGACCGCTTATCGCGCAAAGTAATTATTGAAGGTGAATAATCACTGAAGCAGCAATAGCTAAAGACAAAAGATTAATAACAATTTTGCTGACCCAACTAGTTAGCACTAGATAAGTCAGCCCATAAAAAGAATAAAGACAAAACTATTATTGAGGAGCGAACAATGGCAGGATTTGACAAAGTAGTGTCAAGCTATGAAGAAGCAATGGCAGGTCTCGAAGACAATATGACTGTAATTGCTGGTGGCTTTGGTTTATGTGGCATTCCAGAAAACTTAATCAGTGAAATTAAGCGTAAAGGTACCAAAGGCTTAACTGTAGTTTCAAACAACTGTGGTGTTGATGATTTTGGCCTAGGAATACTATTGCCGGATCGTCAGATCAAAAAAATAATCGCTTCTTACGTTGGTGAAAATGCCGAGTTTGAACGTCAAATGATGAACGGTGAACTTGAAGTAGAATTAACCCCACAAGGTACGCTTGCAGAAAAAATGCGTGCTGGCGGTGCTGGTATCCCCGCTTTTTATACAGCTACAGGCTACGGTACTCCAGTGGCTGAAGGTAAAGAAGAGCGTGAGTTTGACGGCAGACATTATATTTTAGAGCCAGCAATTAAAGGCGACTTTGCCATTGTAAAAGCATGGAAAGCCGATCGCTACGGAAACCTAGTCTTTAGAAAAACCGCACGTAACTTTAATCCTTTAGCAGCAACCGCGGGTAAAATTACCGTGGTAGAAGTTGAAGAGATTGTCGAACCTGGCGAATTAGACCCTGATCACATTCACACCCCTGGTATTTATGTTAATCGCTTAATTTTAGGTACATTCGAAAAACGCATTGAACAGCGCACTATTCGCAGTTAGTAAGGAGTAATTTATGGCTTTAACAAGAGAACAACTAGCACAGCGCGTTGCACAAGAGCTACAAGATGGCTATTACGTTAATTTAGGTATTGGTATCCCAACCTTAGTCGCTAACTATGTGCCTGAAGGCATGGAAGTGATGCTTCAATCTGAAAATGGTTTATTGGGCATGGGACAATTTCCTACTGAAGATGAAATTGACGCTGATTTGATCAATGCCGGTAAACAAACAGTGACCATGGCAAAAGGCGCTTCAATATTTGACTCAGCAGAATCATTCGCCATGATCCGCGGTGGTCATGTAGATTTAACGGTATTAGGTGCATTTGAAGTAGATGTTAACGGTAACATCGCCTCATACATGATCCCTGGTAAGTTAATTAAAGGCATGGGCGGCGCGATGGATTTAGTCGCCGGTGCTGATAACATTATTGTTACCATGACTCATGCTTCAAAACATGGCGTATCAAAGTTATTGAGTAATTGTACGCTACCTTTAACAGGTAAAGGCTGTATTAAGAAAGTACTAACTGATCTCGCTTTTATCGAAATTAAAGATGGTAAGTTTTACTTATTAGAACGTGCTCCTGGTGTGTCTGTCGAAGAAATCATAGCGTTAACAGAAGGTGAACTTGTTGTTGAGAGTGACGTACCTGAGATGCAATTATAAAGCGCCAAAAACACCGTTTGTAAATAACTTGTAAGCTAGGGGGCATATGCCCCCTTTTTTACGACTAACAATTGTCTATTTTTCTATACTTATGTACATGTAGTGTAAACTCTCACCCCTACACTCTCACCAACAAAACAACACAAACCATTGTTTTTAAAGTACTAAACCAGAACTCATGGGCATTAAAGCATTACACTTAATAACAAATGGGTTGCAATTTACGGCTATTTTCGCAATACTGGAGGTGACAAAGAAAAGGCAAAACACGCGAAAACGTGTTACGCAAAACCACCGGTCTAAGGATAAATATAATACTGTATTTATCTATGACAGCGGAGTTACCGTGTTATTAGGTACATCCTGTGGTTTTTTCTTTTACTAACTCTCTTGCATTATAAAAGGTTATTAAAATGAAAAAATTATTACTAGTTACTATCATTACTGCTTTAACTATGACGTCTATTGTGTCTGCGCCAAAAGCGCAAGCTGCTGATATAGCACAAAGTATATGTGATTATATTGCTGCTGACGATAAAAAGCGTATGCGCTCATTTTTAAAGTCGAATAAATTAAAAATTCGTAATATCTTCTCAGGTATTCAGTGTAATGGTAAAAACTTGTTGGAATTTGCAGCTACTAGTGGTTCAGTTAAAACAGGTACTTTGATGATTAGTAAATTACCAAAGCAAACTGTTTCTGATAACTTGGTGCACATTCAAAATGGATCGCAACCATTAATCGACGCTGCAAACAAACGCGTTAGCAGCTAAAGTTTATTTTCGAGTAGGCGTTTATACTTAAATAAGTTCAATGTTTTACTAGTTAATAATTCTTATGTCATTAAAAAGGTCAGCAATAGCTGGCCTTTTTCTTTACTATTTTTTTCACCTGTAACTAAAAATTCTCCTTTTCAACTAGCTACCACATCAAAAACTGATTAAAATCACGCTCGACTTTAAACAACTCGGCTTTATAAATGACAAATAAACGTAGCTATATTGATAGCAATAACGCCCTAGTACTCACTGGAGGCGGCGCTCGTGCTGCTTATCAGGTTGGCGTCTTATCTGCGATAGCTAAATTTATGCCGCGTAACCATGGTGTCCCCTTCCCTATTATTTGTGGTACATCTGCGGGCGCGATCAATTCAACCGCTTTAGCTTGCTATGCTTCATGCTTTCAATTAGCGATTAAAAAACTAGAGTGGGTATGGAAAAACCTTGATCCGAGTCGAATATATCATACCGATGCCATGCGTGTTTCAAGTCATCTAATCGGCGGTTTTTTGGGAAGTTTTCAAGCTGATTATGCGAATAAAAGTGCCCGTAGCTTATTAAATAATACACCGCTTAGGCAACTGCTAGAGACTGTAGTCGATTTTAGTCGAATTGACACTAATATTAGACGTCGCTATCTATCTGCTGTGTCGGTTACTGCCTCAAGCTATACAAGTGGTGATTCTATTAGCTTCTTCCAATCAGAAGAATCTATTTCACCTTGGTTTAGATCAAAACGACGTGGTGAGCCAACACAACTTAACAGTCAGCATTTAATGGCTTCGGCGGCCATTCCTTTAGTTTTTCCATCAATAAAAATAAAAAACAATCATTTAGGCGATGGTTCAGTTCATCAACTGTCTCCCCTCAGCCCTGCTATTCACTTAGGTGCTGATAAGATATTTATTGTCGGAGTCGAGCAACCGAAAGAGCCAGTTCACGCATATGAGAATACACCTCATCCGCCAACAACGGCCTCTATAGCTGGACATTTACTTGATTCTGTTTTTTCCGATACACTACAAAGTGATATTGAACGAATGGATAGAATCAACAACACGCTTTCGTTGATACCAGAACAAAATAAAAGAAATGCCACAGGCTTAAAGAATATTGAGTCTTATCTCATTAATCCTAGCCATGATTTCAATAGTATTGCCATTAAGTATTATGAAGAACTTCCCTTATCGATCAGATTATTATTTCGCAGTATCGGCATTAGTAATGATGCAGAGTCTAGTTTACTCAGCTATTTATTGTTTGAGAAAAATTATTGTAAGGAGTTAATTAACTTGGGCTTCAATGATGCATTGGAACAAGAAACAAAAATCCGACAGTTTCTTAACATTTAGGTTGTGTTTATGTAAGCCAAACTAAAAGATCAGTTTGGCTTACATAAATATTTTAATGACCTTCTTGTACAAAGCGCTCTGCCCGCTCCACTCGACGAGGTTTACCGCGAACAATTAATGTATCTTGCGACTGTAATATCGTGTCAGCATCAGGCTCTTCACTTTCTATATTATTACGCCTCATAGCGATAACAATAACACGGCGATCTTCTAACTTTAAGGACCTAATGGTATGACCGTTAGCAAAAGAGTCATCAACTAAATTAATCGCATGTGCAAACTCAATACGATCAATGGCATCAGGGCTCATATCGGTATGTTCACCTTGGAAGAAACCGTGCAAATGATTATAGTGATTCTTACGCTCTTTTTGTACGCGACGAACAATTCTAGAAAAAGGGACACCTGATAGTGACAGTACTTGTGAAACTAACATCAAACTACCTTCTAAACTCTCTGGCACCACTTCATTAGCACCCGCTGCATGCAATTCATCTAATTGGTCATCATTGCGTGTACGAACCAATATCGGAACATCAGGCGATAATGAGCGCACTTTTTGAATAACATCAAGCGACTGCTTATCTTCTCCAAAAGCAATGACAACTAATTTTGCTTTTGACAAATGAGCAGCATGCAGTAATTCTGCCTGCCGCGAAGAGCCGAAAAGGATATTTTCTCCCGCTTCTCGTGCTTTAGTCGTGCGTAATGGATCAATATCAATGGCTACAAAATCTATTGACTCTTGTTTTAAGAATCGACTCACTGTTTGACCTATCCGGCCAAAGCCACAAATAATAACGTGATTATTTAACGTTGTATTTTGAGGTAATTCTTCTAACGCTTCTGTATTAGGCTGCTTTTCTCGACTGATCCACAACGCCCAGCTACGCGCATGACTAACCATATAAGGCGTTATAGCCATGCTCAGCACACCGGTTCCTAATAAAATTGACGCCGTTGTATCAGGTAAAATTTCAACTTGGCTAGCTAAAGCAATGAGCACAAAACCAAATTCACCCATTTGTGCCAGCATGATACCCGCTGCCCAAGCATCTTTTGGTGACTCTCCTGCTCGTTTTGCCAATAAGCCGATAACTAGAATTTTTACTGTCATAAAGCAAACTAACAGCGAAATAATGATCATCGGGGATGAGAAAACCACGCCGATATTGAGTTTCATACCTACAGTGACAAAAAACAAACCCAGTAAAATGTCACGGTAAGGTCTAATATCAGCCTCAAGTTGGTGTTTATATTGGCTCTCTCCTAGCATCATACCGGCTAGAAAGGCCCCTAATGCCATCGAAAGACCAAACCACTGTGTTAATGCTGACGCAACCAGCGTTACTAATAATGTCGTTAAAACAAATAGCTCATCCGTTCTCACTTGTGCCACTAAATTGAATAAGCGAGGCAATAGCCATTTGCCAGTGAGTAATAATAATGAAACAACAAACACCCCTTTCACTAAGGCAAATAGCAACGCTAAAATAAAAGATGAATCGCCGCCTTGAGCTAATAAAGGGATAACAATTAATAATGGCACAACAGCAACATCTTGAAACAGCAAAACAGCTACCGACAACTGTCCTGACTTTTTCTTCATGCCGCCACTTTCACTGAGTTGCCGAATTACAATCGCAGTGGAAGAAAGCGCCAAAATTCCGCCTATAGTCAGAGCAGCAGCAAAACTTTGACCGAAAAACATGGCCACTACTAGAAACAAGACCAATGAAATAACGACTTGTAGACTGCCAACGGTCACCACTAAATGCCGCATAGCGACAAGTTTGGGTAATGAGAATTCAAGGCCTAGAGTGAAAAGTAAAAATACAATACCTAGCTCAGCAAAGTGCTCATAATCAACATGCTCTTGCGCTAAAGCCAAACCATGCTCACCGACCAGAACACCAGCGACTAAATAAGCTAAAATAGCTGGTAATTGTAAGCGACGAAAAAGCCAAACAATTAAAACAGCACTGGATAGTATAGCGAGTAGTTCAAGGTGACTTGTCACATGCAATCCTTACAAAATGATAAAACGGTTCTGTGCGAAATTTAGCTGATGAAGATTCTATTGATACTTATATTACAGTAAATATAAATGCTGCCTTGTGCAAGCCGCATTATCGTACACATATCAATAATAGAAAATGGAATACATTTTAAAACAAATACTTAATTAACTTTAAAGTGTAATCACTTTTCTTAAAAAAGCTTTTACTTAATTAAAAAAACAACGGCGACAATTTAACCGTTCAAAAAACCACTTACAAAAAAATAATAGGTATGGTTTTTGCTTTGATAAACATATTACATTTTAACGCCAAAATTTGTTGAGAAAATATATGCAGACTGTCAACGTTGTTAACCATCCGAACTCAAAGTTTAATGCTTTCACCTTATTTCAGCAAAGTGAACAGCATAGCCAGCGTAACTTCGCTTTACTTGAGCGACTACAAACCACATTGGATGTGAAACAGCTAATTGATATTTTTGCTACTGAAGTGGCAAAGCATGTTGATTATACAGGTATTTATTTTAAGCACTCAGATATTAGTGCCACTGTAAGAGGCAGTCGACAAGCCAAAAATGAACGTCAGTTTGAATTAAAACTCAATGGTCAGTTTTTTGGCATAATCACCTACGCGGTTAATACACCTATTAGTTTAACTAGCTATACCGTATTGACTGAATTACATAAATTGCTGATTAACCCATTAAACAACGCGGTTCGTTATCATCAATTAATGCAGTTAGCCATGCAAGACAGTTTAACCCAACTGGGTAATCGACGTAGTTTTGACGAACAGATCAAACGTACAATGTCTTTAGCAATTCGTAAACATACCCGTGTAGGTCTAATTCTTTGTGATTTAAATAAATTCAAAGCGATTAACGATACCTTTGGTCACGTGATAGGTGATAGTGTATTAATCCATTTTGCAGAGGCTCTACGTCAATGCGTTAGAGACTCTGATTGTATATTTCGGTTCGGCGGCGACGAGTTTGCTATTATTGTGGAAGACGCTTCAGAACAGTCGTTAAACGCAATCGAGCATCGAATTTATCAAGCGACAAGCCAAGATAGTTTATTAGCAAAATATAACGTTACCAGTAGTTTAGGCCTAGCCTTTATGAACAAAGCGGATAATGCAACAAGCTTCTTCCAACGTGCTGATAGTGCTTTATATTCTCAAAAAATGAATATGCCACAAAAATTAAGTTTAGTTGCAGAGTAACAAGTTATTTTTCATAGCTGTTTCGGTGATGTTTATCGTCAGCAGTAATTAATAATAATTAACAATGTTACGATTAATTAATTTCACGTAATGCCTGTGACTTTTCATTAGGTGTTGCCCCAACATATAGGCGGCAATATCTTACCGCTCGTGCAAAGTTATCAATACCAATTTTTGCCAACACTCGGCGTAGAAAAGTTATATCTAAAGAAAAATTGAGACTATAGTGCTCTATGGCCTCATCAATGCTTGGGTAAAAGACGCCATCAAAGCAAAACTTTCTATTATCATCGTCGTTATCAATGTCGATACCATTTAGTACGAGTGGCCAGCCACGAAAATTAACGCGATCTTTCGCCACCTGATACATAAACCAAGCACTTTTTTGAAAGCCTGAAAAACTACCGTTTTCAAAACCAGAATTTGCCAGTTCATCTTCAGTCCAATTTAGTCCGATCGCCAAGTCTTTACGATACTTATCAATCAAATAAATCTTAACAACTTTTTCCACTTGCCAAATGCTTCTTACTTTTGCTTTGCTGGCCGCACGTGAACACTCTAAACAGCTCGGTAAGGTTAATGGATCATGGGGGCAGTCAAAAACTAAATGCATTGCGTGAGGGAAAGTAAAAGAATGTCCTGCTGGCTCTGAACAAAACCAGCAGTGATGTCTGTAGTTAAAAGGTACATCGATATAATTATTATCTTGTGACATAAATACTCACCTGCACCTACGTATAATACTTTAAAATATTATTTACGCTTTCTATTCACCGTTTTACCTACAGGGCTACTTTTTTGTGCTTTAGTTTTCTCTTTTGCTCTGCGCTTTGCAGCAGGCGTAGCATCAGCTTTTTTTCGAGCTATTAACTGATTTTTTTCTTGAGTAGCTTTATAACGACTTTTCTTTAAAGGCGCTTCTTCTTTAGCGTCATAATGAGCTGGTAAAGGTCGATCTAGTTCATAACCAGGAACTATAATGCGTTCAAATTTTCGCTCAATTAATGCTTCTATATTATCAAGGAATTGCTCATCTTTAGGGCTAACCAACGAGATTGCCGTTCCTGACTTACCTGCTCGACCTGTACGTCCGATACGATGTACATAGTCTTCAGGTAGAAAAGGTAAATGGAAATTAACAACGTAAGGTAAATCAGCGATATCAAGTCCACGAGCAGCAACATCAGTAGCAACTAAGACTCTGACACTGCCATCAACAAATTGTTCTAGCGCTTTATTACGTGCACCTTGAGTTTTATCACCATGACATAACGCGGTTTTAATACCATCAAGCTTAAGCTCTTTTGCTAAAATATTAGCGCTTTCTTTAGTGCCGGCAAACACTAAAACTTGTTGCCAATTATTAACGCCAATTAGCTCAGATAGCAACTCAGCTTTACGTGTTTCAGAAACCCAATAAACAGATTGCTTTACTTTACCTGATGTAGAGTTTTGACGAGCAACTTCAATTGTTCTTGGCGTTTTAAGGACTTTCTTGGCCAACGTTTTGACTTTATTTGAAAATGTTGCCGAAAACATCAACGTTTGGTGTTTTGCTTTGATCATAGCAACAATACGTTCAATATCGTTATAGAAACCCATATCAAGCATACGATCAGCTTCATCTAGTACAAGGTATTGTACTTGTGATAAGTCTAAGTTGCGTTGCTCAAGATGCTCAATCAAACGCCCCGGTGTCGCCACGAGTATATCAACACCACTTTTAAGCATTTTAGTTTGTGGGGGCATATTTACACCACCAAAAATAACACCAGAGCGTAACGGTAAAAACTCACTATAGGCTTTAACATTTTTCTCAACTTGAGCAGCTAGCTCACGAGTCGGTGTTAAAATAAGCGCTTTAACGGTTGTTGTTGTGTCAAAACCATCTGCATTAGGTCTGACTTTCCTCGCTAAATTATCAAGAATTGGCAAAGTAAAAGCAGCCGTTTTGCCAGTACCTGTTTGAGCGCTCGCTAACACATCAACACCTGTACGGATAACAGGAATGGCTTGTTGTTGGATCGGTGTTAAATTTTTATAACCACATGCTTTTACCGCTTTTAGTAAATTAGCCGATAAACCTATTGCATCCACACTCATCACATCACCATTTCTTCGTTATCGTAAACAACGTTGCTGCATAAAAACAGTACGCCAAAATTAAGGCGCGGATTATAGCAGCTTTATTGTCAGTTGTTGCATTAAATATTCCTAAATCTATTGAGTTAGGAGCTGGCTATTTTTTTTGCCAAATACCTTCAGTTAAATTCAATTCCTGTTGCTCTTTTTCATCAGGTAAATAGGTTGGTAATAAGCCTTTATCTTCTTGTTGATGATAATCTCTCGTTATTTTTACTACAACTTTCGACAACATAAATAACGCTGTAACATTTACAATGGTCATTAATCCTGTTGATAAATCAGCTAAAGCAATCACTTCAGGTAACGTCGCTACCGAACCAAATACCAACATAAATAAAAAGCCAATGCGCAAGAACCAACGACCTTGAAAATTATCCATATTTAAATACTTTAAATTATTATCTGCATAGGCAAAATTTGCCACTATTGATGTAAAAGCAAACAATAATATCGCAATAGTTATAAAGTCGCCGCCCCAAGGCCCAACCTGATAGGCAAGTGCTTGTTGAGTCAATTGGATACCTTGTGCTTGGCTGCCCGTATCTTTAAATAGCAAAATCAAAATAGCGGTACATGAACAGATAACGATAGTGTCAAAAAACACTGCCAGCATTTGCATATAACCTTGAGAAACAGGATGCGGAGGAAAAGGTTCAGCCGCTGCAGCAGCATTAGGTGCGCTACCCATACCCGCTTCATTAGAATATAAGCCTCGTTTAACACCTTGTACGATAGCAGCACCAACAAGACCACTGCCCGCTTCTTTCAAACCTAATGCTGAAGCGAAAATATCACTAATAACCATCGGTACTTTTTCAATATTTAACCCAATAACCGCAAGGCAAACGAGTAAATAAAGTAAGCCCATAAAAGGTACGGTTAATTCAGCAAAACGGGCTATATTTTTTAAGCCGCCAAAAATAATAAAGGCCGCAGCTAAGGCGATAACGATACCGGTATATAGCGGATTGAACCCGTAGGAACCGTTAAAGGCACTGGTGATAGAGTTAGCTTGAACCGCACTAAAAACAAATCCATAGCCAAAAAATAAGCACAATGAAAATATCACGGCTAATTTTTTATTATTTAAGCCTTTGCTCATGTAATACGCAGGTCCGCCCCGAAAGTTGCCGTTGCTATCACGTTCTTTATATAGCTGGCCTAATGTACTTTCAGCAAATGCAGTTGCCATACCCACTAGAGCAATTAACCACATCCAAAAAACAGCGCCAGCACCACCAAGCGAAATAGCAACTGCCACCCCCATCAAGTTCCCCGTACCAACACGGGCAGCTAAAGATGTACACAATGCTTGAAAAGAAGAAATCCCATGGGTTGAACTTTTACGACTAGATTTTAAAATGGAAAACATATGAAAAAAACGTCTGATCTGCAGTCCTTTCAATCGAATAGTAAACCAGATACCACAAGCGCTCAGCAGATAAATTAAAATACTGCCCCATAAATATCCGTTAATAGTGCCAACCCATAGTTCAATGACACTGGGCTCGATTACAATGGGTTCTACCACGTTTATTCTCCGAAAGTTTAAAGTTAGTAATATAACCTCAGCTTGGAACAAACAAGTCACGGACAAACCATGTCAAATCTACCAATAAATACGGCAAACAACATCGCTTACTATTCATTAAGAACCTACTTTATAAACAAGTAAGTTAATAATATAGCGGGTAACTTAGAATTTAATTGGACTATATGAAACTTTGACGAAACCCTAGAGTTAAGGCAACAAAACACATGTATTGACCAAAGCTGAGATTAACTAAATAATTTTTATCTTCAGCAGCTTAACAAAATTATTCACTGGATAAATAATTTTGTTAAGCCAATGACAAAAATCTACTAAAATACTGACTGTTCGCAGAAGTGATTGTGGTTTTCTATAAGAAGAGAGCTAGTAACTTAATCTATTTTTACCATGCAGTTAACTAAGCAACTGGATTTATTTAAATAACGCTTCGAGTCATCACTTTTCTAATAACCTTTCTAATAAAAATGCCGATAATAATTATCGGCATTTACAGCATCAGTTCGACATAACAGCTAAAGAACTAAAGCGCCTTTAATATTTGCTCTACTGAATCTTTTGCATCACCAAACAACATTTGACTATTATCTTTAAAGAACAATGGATTTTGCACACCGGCATACCCCGTACTCATAGAGCGCTTAAATACCACTACGTTTTTAGCATGCCAAACTTCTAATACCGGCATTCCGGCAATCGGACTTGTTGGGTCTTCTGCCGCAGCTGGGTTCACGGTATCATTTGCACCAATAACTAATACCACGTCAGTTTGGGCAAAGTCGTCGTTAATTTCTTCCATGCCTAGCACAATATCATAAGGGACTTTTGCCTCGGCTAGCAAAACGTTCATATGACCAGGTAAACGACCAGCGACAGGATGAATAGCAAAGCGTACTTCAATACCTTTATCTTTCAATGCTTGAGTCAATTTATAAACAGGGTATTGCGCTTGCGCTACTGCCATACCGTAACCTGGAGTAATAATGACCGACTTTGCACCAAGTAACATGTCAGCGACGGCATCTGCTGTTGTTTCGACATGTTCACCGTAATCTGTGTCTGTATCTATCACGACATTTGTACCAAAACCGCCAGCAATGACACTAATAAAGGAACGGTTCATCGCCTTACACATAATGTAAGAAAGAATCGCACCTGACGAACCAACCAAAGCTCCAGTAACAATTAACAAGTCATTATTTAACATAAAGCCTGCTGCTGCTGCTGCCCAACCAGAATACGAGTTAAGCATTGAAACAACCACTGGCATATCAGCACCGCCAATAGACGCGACTAAATGCCAACCAAAGAGTAAAGCAATCAATGTCATGAAATATAACGTGCTGTTGCCACCACCTTGCTGAACAAAAGTCACTAGCAGGAGCAGTGACACAATCCCCGCAGCTAAATTAAGTTTATGGCGATGAGGTAGCATTAATGCCGAGGAGTTTATGATGCCACGCAACTTGCCAAATGCGACAATCGAACCAGTAAAAGTTACCGCACCGATAAAAACGCCCAAAAACACTTCAACTAAATGGATATTAATCGCCATTTGCTGACTGTCAGTAAAGGTGGCCATTACCGAATGGTCCATTTCAAAATAACTATTAAACCCAACCAATACGGCTGCTAAACCAACAAAACTATGTAATATCGCCACTAGTTCGGGCATTTGAGTCATTTCTACTTTCTTTGCCAGTTGTAAACCAACAGTCGCGCCTATTACCATCGCCACTAAAATAATCCAAACATTGTCGACGCGAGGATCCGCAACAGTTGCAATTAACGCAATGACCATACCGGCAATGCCATACCAATTACCAGTTTCTGCTGTTTCTTGTTTACTCAACCCTGATAAACTAAAAATAAATAATAACGCAGCAATAATGTAAGCTGCACTGATTAACCCTTGAGAAAATTCCATTACAGTGTCCTTATTTTCTAAACATTTTTAACATACGTTTAGTGACAACAAAGCCACCGACAATATTGATTGTGGCAATGAGTATTGCAACACCGGCAAGTAATTGTATTAACGGGTTGGTATTCCCTACTTGTAAAATAGCCCCCACAATAATGATACCGGAAATAGCATTAGTGACACTCATCAAAGGCGTATGTAAAGAATGGCTAACGTTCCAAACAACGTTGTAACCAATCACACAAGCTAAAACAAAGACAGTAAAGTGTGAGAGAAAGTCTGCAGGAGCTACACTAGCAACCCAGGCAAAGAGCAAAGCTCCAGCTGCCATCATGCTATATTTTTTACCTTGACTCATCGGCTCGTCAGGTTTAATTTCAATCGCTTTAGCAGCCTCAACTTTAGGTTTAGCTGGTGCGGCACTTACTTGAATAGCTGGTGGTGGAAAGGTGATTTCACTTTGATTAACGACAGTCATATTACGAATAACAACATCGTCAAAATCAATGTTCAATGTTCCGTCTTTTTCTTTACATAACAGTTTTATTAGACTGACTAAATTATTCGCATATAACTGTGATGATTGATTCGGTAAGCGAGAAACAAGATCGGTGTAACCAATAATTTTTACACCATTGGCATTAACCACCTTACCCGCTTCAGTTAGCTCGCAGTTACCACCGCCTGCCGCGGCTAAATCAACGACAATACTCCCTGTTTTCATCGATTCAACCATTGCTGTCGTTATAAGCTTAGGTGCTGGTTTTCCAGGAATCATCGCGGTAGTTATAATAATATCAACATCTTTTGCCTGCTCAGCAAATAATGCCATTTCCGCATCAATAAAAGCTTTACTCATTTCTTTTGCATAACCATCACCAGAACCAGTATCTTCTGGTTCTTCGTAATCAAGCTCAAGAAATTCAGCCCCCATACTCTCAATTTGTTCTTTAACTTCTGGTCGTGTATCAAAAGCACGAACGATAGCGCCCAAACTGCTTGCTGTACCTATTGCCGCCAAACCAGCAACACCTGCACCAATAATCATTACTTTAGCGGGCGGCATTTTACCTGCAGCGGTTATTTGCCCGGTTAGAAAACGTCCGAATTGATGAGTCGCTTCAATAACCGCACGATAACCGGCAATGTTTGCCATTGAACTTAACGCATCCATAGATTGACTTCGAGTCATTCTTGGTACCATTTCCATGGCTAAAGTAGTAATTTTTTTATCTTTTAACGCAACTAAAATATCTGAGTTTTGCGCAGGTGCAATGAAACTAATAAGATAGCTCCCCTCTTTCATTGCATCAATCTCTCCCATAGTCGGCGGATTTACTTTAAAAATAATATCGGACAGCCAAACATTTTTCTTGGTGACGACAGTTGCCCCAGCATCAACAAATTCTTCATCAGTAAAGCTTGCTTTAGTGCCACAACCTTTTTGTATTTGCACTTCAAAACCAAGTTTTCGTAGCGCAACTACAGCGGTTGGCGCGCTAGCGACTCGGTTTTCACCTGATAATGTTTCTTTCGGTATACCAATAATCATAAATCACCTTTATTTCATCATAAAATAACGACTTACAAGCTAAAAACATAAATTTTGGAGTTAAGCTCACTCGCTAGCTATCCTAGGATTCGAACGTTAAAATTATTATTATTACTAACTAGATTAATGTTTTACCATTAATCGTTCAATTTTCATACATCAAGATTATCTATTTTCACTATAAGTTAGCCGTTATGGTTATAGTGGCTCTAGCCCAAAGGTCTAGTTTGCTCTGCAACAAGAATAGATTAAGATAATAAAATATATTTTGAAGAGGAAAAAAATGATGATTTATCGACTCGCTAATGTAGCGCCAAGCTTAAAGGACAACAATTTTATTGCCCCAAATGCTACTTTGATCGGAGATGTGGTCTTAGCAGACCATGCTAGCATTTGGTTTAATGTCGTTATTCGTGCCGACCTTGCAAGAATTCAAATAGGTGAAAATAGTAATATCCAAGATGGTTCAATTTTGCATGTCGATGCTCAATATCCAATGACTATTGGTAAAAATGTTACTGTGGGCCATAAGGTTATGCTACATGGCTGCATTATTGGCGACAATACCCTCGTAGGTATGAACGCGGTTGTACTTAACGGCGCTAACATTGGTAAGAACTGCTTGATAGGTGCTAATAGTTTGGTCACTGAAAATATGCAAGTACCAGACGGGCACCTAGTTTTAGGCTCTCCAGCCAAAGTTATTAAAGCCCTTGACGAATCAACACAAGAACTTTTTACTAAATCAGCGATGCATTATGTTGAGAATGGCCAACGATATTTAACAGACTTAGAAGCAGTTGAGTCATAAAGTTACATCAACCAATTATTAATATTGTTATTGTTTGATTGCTCAACATAGGAACAATTTATGCGCCTATTCATGACGAAAAATGGCGTAAAGGTACTCCAAGCTAATTATTTTATATTAAAAAATGGAGTACTTTAGCCATTATTTGATAAATAAAAACATGGTCGCTAACCATAGATGACGCTCATGATTAACGATGCTTTACGTTTATCAATTAAAAAATCTAGCTAACGCTGATGTGGCTAGAATTGAGCCTTTATTTCGATTAAACCAAGCTCTGTATTCTGGTCTAGCAGGAATATCAGGAGCAATGGTTTGATTTGTCTTACCAATCCAAACGCATTTCCTTATACCGTCTAAATCGAAACAAATCTTTTTACGTACATTTAATGAAAATGGCTTTATGTTTAACTGATTTAATCTTAATGCTATCTCAGCACCTTTAGGGGCTAAAATAGTGAACGAATCGAACGATATTCCATCTTCTTCTTTATCTATCTCCAACGCTAAACAACCACTGGCATCAAGTGTAATACCAATATAGTGTGCATTAATCCATTTTTCGAATAATTGAACTTGTATGAATTTAAGCGATGGAATATTACCCTCGTCATCATAAAAAGAGGTCATCACTCTGACACTTTCAATAAATTTCAGGCGATTATCTTCAACTAAATTATCATACTCTAATTGTATTTTTTCCACGGCACTGGCGGTATTAAATCGTGTAAGGTGATCAATACCGGCAATTTGACTCGATATCCAATCAACAATTGAATTATTTTGGTTATTCGCTATATTTTGACCATTTTCATTTAATTGATTACCGACTTCACCGACAAAGTCTTTAAACACCGCAATGGTAACGGGAGCGGCGGCTGAAACAGCTTTGCCAATAGGAGAGTTAATGGTGAGATTTTCAACAAATGAAAACAAGATGGTACCAAACATTCCACCTAACCTAGACGTCACTGGAGGCGCATTACTTTCAATCATAGTGAGTTGAAACTGATTCAATGCATTTTGCGAAGTGTCATGTAATTTTTGAAAATAACTTTCCATTTTACCGGCAAGTGCTTCTATATCATTAGACACATTAACAGGCTCAAAAATATCACCATTACCTTCACCAAAGTCGATTAAGTTACTTTTTTTAGACTTTTTTGGCTGAATATTGCTACTCTTTGTTGCGGTAATAGAGACCTTTTCTGCTTTTTTATCAACCTCAATATCTCGATCATGAACGTCTGATGTTTTGGCTATCGCTTCAATTTCTTTAGCGGTCATCGCAGGAATATCATCCTCCACCATAGAATCTAAAACACTATTCCCTGATGATTTTATTTTTGCTTCATCGGCTAAATTTTCAGCTTTTGCTTTTTTAAGAATATTTAGCTTATCGTTAGCAATGCTTGCAGCGCGTTCAGATTTCTGTAAATCAAGTGCTTTACTGCCGAAGTCGCTAGCCAGTTTTGCGGCTGACTCCATTGAAGCTCTGGCGTTAGCTTGCGTACCTGCTAAGCCAGCCATGTCACCAAAAGCATTAGGATTTACAATCGCATTAAAGGCTGATCCTAAGCCCGATGGTGCTGGTGGTGTTGCTGCATTTTGCAAATTAATAATGGGGGCACTGAACTCGGTTGGCTGTAAATTTGGTGTACTTGCACGTCGGCTTGCAAATAACTCAGGGCCTAATTCGGCAAGTTCAAGATCTTGATCTGAAAGTACCCATTCGGTACTTCCGAAATGTTCTTCAAGTGCTTCACAACCATCCATAATTGCTTGGGCATACAACCCCGAGGTGGGTAAACTTACTCGCATAGGAACTGACTTTGTCGACGTATCACGGTAATAGTCATTCAACTCTGTAGGTGTTTCTATACCGTTAACTTTAATATGTGCCCCGCCTGAAACAGAATATACTAAACTATTACCAATAATGGCAATTGGATCCCGCTCAACAACAGAAGCAACACTGCGTGTATCTTCTTCTGATATATAAATTCCATCAAGCATCATATATAACTTATCCCTATCCATAGACCACCATATAACCTTATGATAATACTCTCCATGCTCATTTAGGTGTGCAGTAAGGTCTTTCGCAGCTGTTGTAATTTCTAAACGCATATCTTGTTTCTCCCAGTCAGATAATGGGAAGTGAAGCATTGCCTCTGGTCCAGCAGAGCCATCTTCAATGACAATTAGATCATTTGCGCCATGGCTGCTGGTAATTTTTCGATTAAAGGTACTTGTATAATATTCCATCGAAGCACTGATGACATTTGCGACAGACTTTTCCGGTAATGGTTCACTGGCACCCACCCTGATATTTTGTAAAGTTTCACGTGTAGTAGAGCCATCTTCAGATGTAAAGGTGAAATTGACTTTAACTGTTTTGTTGAATTTATAATTTGATGCTAGTGTAAAGTCGACACCATCTATATTGTCTATTACTAGTGTATTAACCCAACTTGCCGCAATAATAGGCGCATGAACACGTTGAAAGTATTCATCTCGCTTTTCTTCTGTTATTTTAATAATTTTAGTCCAAATAGCCCGAGCAGGTGTTGCTAAAAAAGGCATAAGTGGAAGCCAAGCCAACTCGCTGAAGTTGTCACTATCATCATCACGGGGCCGCTCAATGGCAAGCTTGATATAAAGTGATCCTGTCACAAAGGTTATTGGATGTTTAGATCTAGCACCAGCAGGAACAGTAGAGCCAATATATTCACCATCACTGCTAAGATCACTGAGGTAACTTAATACCCAGCGTAATTGTCTTTTTTTCAAGTGTGTTTCTAAAATATCCCTCCAACGTAATGCACGCTCAAAAGAGAATGGTTTTAAAGCAAAAGGAACAAATACGCATTCACTAGCGCCAACAACTTCAGTATCAACTCTTAAATGACGTAATATTTCATGATAAATTATGGTCAAAGAATGGCCATAATTAGGGTTACGAACAACTTCTGATACACCTTGAATACCTTCCTCTTGATTCTGTTCAACAACAACCAGACTTTGCTTATTTCTAATAGATTCACCATGTTGGCGAATTGCATCTCTCAAGTATTGCTCCTCTTTGGCTGAAACTTCTCGCCCTCCTCTTTTCCAGCTATCTGAGTTTGCAGAGCCATGAGAAGCTCCTCCGCCAACAGCAAATGGAGGAATCACGAACCCTGCTCCACCAGCAACCCCGGTTGTTGACGATGAAGAGCCCCCCTTAGACCATTCGTTTAACTCTGATTCTACGGCATCTTGATAGGCATAAATGCGTTTGGTTGTTTGATCAATAGCATCGGATGAAGATGCTGACTCAGCTCGTTGTGCTTTATCCATAATTTGAGATTCGATCGTAACTATTTTTTTAATTTGTCGGGGAGCTAATGTGAGCGAATGATTAACATTTCCAAGGGAATAGCCTGCTGAACGTGTCCGCACTCGTGATTCTAAAATATGCCCAAATGCTAAACTTGTGGCTTGATAAGGAAAACTATCACCTTCCCAATCTAAAGCATCCTTATCACTAAGCACATAACGACCCCGAGATTTTGCTAAGGTCCAATTACGAGCTAATTTTATTTTGCTGCGCGTATTGCTCGGCGTAAATTGATGCACCAGTTTTGCAAACATACCAATAGGCTGGCCTGTTGAATTATCAGTTCGAGAAGCTAGCATAGCTGGCCCGACATCTAACGCGTTGGTCACAGGACTATAAGGGGGCTGTTCTCGATCAGGAGGAACCGATGGGTTACCCCCTATGTTTGGTTGTTCAACTCTAAGTATGGTTTTAAACTTATGTTCGTTTACGATACGATTGGGGTTGGAAAATGGCTTACAATAAGTTCCGGGATCTTCAGAAAACAAGTCAGGATTAGAAAGTAACTCTTCTTCGGAAACATCTGTTGGCAAGGTGCTTCTTACATCAGCAGCCCCTGAAGACGTTAAGGGTTTGAAACTTTCATTATCATCACTCTCTTCAACAATCGGCGCGGGTAAAAGTATACTAATTTCGTGTGTTATAGCTTCAAATGAGTTTTCTTTAAATATACCAATAAAAGTATCTGGCCCTGATAGTATCCATAACCAACCTTTTTCACTATCTCCCAAGTTATTAGGCAAAGGAATATTGAAGGTAAAACGACCATTTAATTCAACATTTATATTATCCGATGATTGAATTGGCAAAGTAGTTAACTCTGAAATCAGTGCACTATTTAACCGTCGAGATATCGTCCGAAACGTACCAACTTGAAAGAACGATAACAAAAGTTCTTCCGTAAAATTCTCTTTGGATATTGGTGCGACAAGTAATGAATAGTCTTTGTAGTTTGGAGCGGTAAAACCAATGGCAACAAACCGAGCAGCTCTAGATAAAACATTGATTAATGGTGGGATACGAGGAGTAACCTCCGTTTGGATTCGAGAAATAACGTCATCAGAAAGTTCTATTTCAAGTATAAAAATGTTTTTCCTA
This sequence comes from Cognaticolwellia sp., assembly GCA_049642265.1. Classification (GTDB taxonomy): domain Bacteria; phylum Pseudomonadota; class Gammaproteobacteria; order Enterobacterales; family Alteromonadaceae; genus Cognaticolwellia. Next base: position 50,079 of record JBAROR010000080.1, read on the forward strand.
GCATCTTTTTTTGGCATCAATTCGTTCATTTTAAACAAGCGCGTACCTTGCTTATTTGTGATAGAAAAATCAATTTTGGTATCTTCGAAGTAATCTTTAATAGCGAGACTTGTCGTTAATATCAAAGGGAGTAATTCAGTGATTTGTCCTGAAAACTCAAGCTTTTCTTTCTCATCATTTTCGTTTATTCGTAATTTTGTATAATTAACCACCGCGTTAACTTCAATCGTGAGTTTTTTTACAGTTTCTATTTGGGGTTTGATTAAAATAATTAAACTGGCCATCAGTTAGTTCCTTTGAACAGTGCACATAAATTCACTTATGTGCTGATAAGTGTTTTTCATACGGCAAAAGAGGTTGGCTTAACAAAAAATCGGAAGGATAGAAAACAAGTAATCGAGTTCCATATTGAGAACAGCATAGCAGTAATTCTTTTCATCTTAAAAATAAGCTTAGTCGAATAAATGCTACTTTCAAATGTTCCAAAAAATGATTAAGTCGCTAAGCCCGTAAAGTAGACATAGCGACCAGCCGTCAAAAAATTTAATCTACTAAAATCTACTAACATGTATAAAGAAATTTCCATGCTGTTTTATTTATACAATATTTATACGAATTTTTTTCTAATAAGGAGGGTCTATCTATTATGAATGTTGTTTTTAAGTCAGTGCACTTATAAAGAAAGCGCTTTTTAAAATTATCAGTCTATATATGATTTTATTAGCAATAAACAGTAACACGACGATAAAAATGAGAGTGAAATAAGCTGATAAATAACAAGCGCAAAGAAAAGTAAAAAAATTAACGCCTAAGATACGTTAGGTGAATTAAAGTAAAATGATTGTTGAGGTTAATATGTGCAGTACTCCAAGACCCAGAACTAAAGTGGCAGGAAAAAGCTCTTCAAGCGCGAGTATTTTGTCTAGTATGTCGACAGAAAGTAGACGTCGCTTTACTGAGCAAGCGAATATTGCCCAAGAACGCCGAGATAAAATTAAAATTGCAGAAAAAAATCAAAGAATATCTAACAGAGCGTCCACAAAAGCAATACACAAATCAGTGAAGAAAAAAGCATCGAAGGGTTTAAGTTATTGGTTAGTAACTGCTAGTTTAAGAGAAATACTTGCTCGACTATTTTTCAATCGTTCTAAAGCAACCTAATTGATATAAAAACAATAAAATAGTAAGAATGAACTCTTACTCTCTGTATTATGATGACTCTAACAACGTAATAAAGTCCTTAAATGGAATAGGTTTACTAAAATAAAAACCTTGATAGTTATAACAACCCAATTTTTTTAAAATCTCTAACTCTTCGTATGTTTCGACTCCTTCAGCAAGTACTTTCATATTAAGCGTTTTTGCCAAGCTAATAATCATACGAGCAATTGCAGCACCATCATTGCTTTTATCAATGTTGGTAACAAAAGAACGATCTATCTTTAACATACTGGCGGGAATACGTTGTAAGTAGGTTAACGATGAATAACCTGTTCCAAAATCATCAATGGCACAATCAACCCCTTTAGCTTTTAGGTTCATGAGTAATTCTATTGAATCTTCAATGTTTTCAACTAATAAACTTTCTGTTAACTCCAGCGTCAAATGATTTGGACAGATATTATTTTGCTCAATAGCGTTCAATACTATATTTTGAAAGTCATATTGAATAAGCTGTTTAGCACTAACATTAATCGAGATGTTTTTAAATTGAGCAGGTAAACCTTTTTGCTCTAATTCATAAATATCACGACAAGCTTGCTCCAGCACCCATTGACCGATAACTAAAATCAAATCACTTTCTTCGGCAATAGGAATATAAACAGCTGGCGATTCCATCCCATGAACCGGGTGTAACCAACGCAATAGTGCTTCAGCGCCAACAATGTCGCCTTGTTGATTATATTGTGCTTGATAGTACAATTTAAAATCATTATCGATTAATGCTTGTTTCATCTCCTCAACATAGGCTAAACGTTTATTAATTTTATCTGACATCGCTTCATGATATTTAATACCCTGTAGCGTTTTGGCGTTTTTAGCTTCGTACATGGCAATATCAGCGAATTTAATAATATTATTGACGGTGTCACTTTGTTCTGGAAATACGGCATAGCCGATACTGCAATTTAACTTGTAAGACCCTTTGTTAATCTCAAAAGGTGAGGATAAAAGTTGATTGATTTCCACTATGGTCTGCTCAATTATTTCTGCATAATTAATCGGGAGTTTTTTAATAAGTAAAATAAATTCATCACCTCCGAAACGGGCAACCTCAACGTTTTTACTTTTTAAATTAAGTAACCTTTTCGCTAAAGAAAATAATATTTGGTCGCCAACACTATGTCCCATGGCATCATTAATGGGTTTAAAACGATTTAAATCTATAAATATCACACAACCACAATGTTTGCCTTGAACTGCCTCAGAAATTGCATCGGCCAACAACGTATTTAAATGTTGTCGATTAAAAAGTGCAGTTAAGCCATCGTGCTGTGCCTGAAAAACAACTTTTTCTTCAGCCATTTGTCGTGAGTATACTTCTTGTACCAAAGAGTCGTGCACGATGGAGGTGTAATAGCTAATTGCCAACTTTTGTAAAATAGGACCAAGAGCTCTTTGTATAGATTCTTCTATTGGGTAATGTGTTTCAAGAATAAGTAGGCCATGCTGAGGAATAATAAAACCAAATAAATATTGAGTCTTTTCAAATTGGCAGGAATGATTTTTTTGATGCTCATCTAATGTTTTAACAAAGCACCTTAACACTTCATTAGTCGGCCAAGGTTGGCCTTGCTTCATCTTTGGTATACTTAATAAGTGCTGGTAATGGGCACTTTGTTGCGTGGTTAATTTTATGGGTAGGCCATTATCATCACAGTAGGTGTAAATATGCGCACTGGTTAAATTTAATCGATTAAAACAGACCCTTAAAAATACCTTTAACATATCCTTAAGGTCTAATTTATTGCCGATGGCCATGGCAAGTTCATGTTGTAGTGAAATAATAAATAATGCGTTGTTCATTGTCTTCCTTGACTTGAAAAATTACCAGGACCCTATCACTGTCGACTTATTAAGCAGCCTTATAGCACCACTTTCACTATTAACTATTTCACCAAAAGAAAGCACACCGAATAGGGCTTGTTGCTCACTACAATGTTTAGCAATTGCATCGATCTCTCGACTAAAGTTATCTTCTAAATATAAAATTCTACTAATACAGTCAAATACCATCGTAGCAGAAAAATTATTATCTTCAATGCACGTCGTCACTGATATAGCTGCTTGCTCAGCCGATTTTACCAAAGAATCAACACTTCCTTGAAGTAAATACACCATAGAATTAACCGGAATATTACCAACACATTGTATGTGGTCATCTTGTATTAATATCGGGTCACGCACCACAAGTTTACTATTAATACGTTCTATGCCTAAAGGAAAGTTTTTCGCTATATCAAAAAAGTTATGATCAGTAAATTTGTAGTCACTCGAACTTTCAATCACTTGCTTGTAGATCTCAAACGCAGGTTGGTAATCTAAACTTATTATCGTTTGTTTTTCTGCTTCAGAAACAAGAAATGGTCCTTGTAAAATTTGCCAGCCATGAGTTGCGGCAGTAGTAATTTTACTTTTTAAATTTACTATTTGAATAGCATCAAAAACTAGCCCTTGATCCGAAAATATACAAGGTTTTTGTGTAAATTCTAAGTTACCTGCTCCGCCACCTATGATATTAATTTGATAATCTAAACATTCAAAAAGACAATCAATAAAGTTTTCTACATTATCAATAAGTGAATCGTAAAACATAAGAAAGCTGTCATTTTCGGTCAATGCACTTTGCTTGAGCATAGTCTGTTCTATTGCTTGTTCTAATGTTTCGTCTGTTGTTAATTCAGATAATTGAGTGAAAAGGCTTATTTCAACTTCTTGCTGAAAACCAATAATAATACAACCTTGTTCCATTAATTTATTTTTATAGATCAGCTTAGGATAAATCCCACCAAAAATAGGTAAGCTACAGTTACGAACCAAAGGATTAATTTGCTGTGAAGTGAAGTTATTATCGTTACATGCCAGAATGAGTAAGCTGATAGCACCGCTTGCTTGTGCTAAATTTAAACCTTGTTCAAAGTCATCAATAGAGCTGCTATCGCTTTGCCAAGTAAATAACATACTGTCCATATTACTGCTCATACTACTTTAATTGACCAATGTATAAAAAATAACAAGTTTAGAGCAATAATACCAGAGCTGTTTGAGCAAAATGAATCCGTTATCAATAAACCACACATGGTGGTATGACAATGGATTAGCACACTTTTTATTAATTTATGATCCATCATATTACTCCCTCTTTTAAGCTAAAATATAGTTATATATTAATCGATATCAATTGACTAAACTCACAGAGCAAAGATCTTACTTTGCAATTACCTGAGGTGTTCAATGGCTAATGTATTAATCGTTGGTAGAAGAGGTCGATGCTATCGGGCCGCATTAAAAATGGGTCATAATGTGTATCTATGGAGTGATGGCCCGTTACACGAGAGTCGTAAAAAAAAGTTCGCTGGTTGCATTGAAACACCATTTTATCACTGTGATGAGCAGCTACAAAAACAAGAAGTAGAGACTATTCGTTCGTTTAATATTAAATTTGTCATTGCTGCGACTGAATCAAGTGTCGACATCGCGGCCATGATTCGCGAAGAATTTCACCTTTCAGGAACTCCGCTGAACATTACTAACATTTTACATAATAAAAACGAAATGAAGCGAGAAGCTTTAAAGTACGACATCCCTATTACAAAGTTCCACCTCATTACTGAGCAAGATACGCCAAAGGCACTAATCGAAAAATTAGGTTTACCGCTTGTCGTTAAACCCATTGCTGAATCGGGAGCAAGAGGTGTTATGGTGCTAAAAAGTATTGAGCAAGTTCAAGAACATGCAAAAGAAGGCTTACTGGCAGAGTCATTTGTTGATGGCTCAGAAGTCAGTGTTGAAACGTTTATTCACAACGGTAAAGCTATTTTCCACAATATCACTGATTATCTTCATCAATGGAAAAAATCAATATTGCCGGCGACTTTAGCGCATAAATTAGAACAAGAAATAATCGACATAAATGATCGTGTCATTAAAGGGTTTGGTGTGAAGAATGGTATGACCCATGCTGAATTCTATCTGACAAAAAATGGCCCCATTTTTGGTGAGATGGCTGTTCGCCCTCCTGGCGGGTATTACATGGATCTTATTGAGTATGCTTATAACTTTAATCCGTGGCAAATATATGTAGAATTAGAAACAGGTGCAACTCCAGCTCCCTTACCAACAAAAGCCGACAAATACGCTTGTGTACTTATGCTTCACCCTGGAGCAGGTATTATTGATAAAGTTTCCGGCATAGAAAAGATAAAGAAATTAAAAGAAGTTGAACAATTTACATGTAAAGTGACAGCCGGCTCTGAAGTAGCAGAGCATGACAGCACAAGCAGCGAGGTTGGACATGTACTTATGTCTGCCGATTCACCAGAGATCTTACTTGAAAAGTTAAGCATTGTTGAAACCAATATTGTTATCACAATGAAAGATTAGCGATATATGCGCAACAACAGACAAAGTTCGAATATCATCACTTATTAGTTGGTACAAGCAAACTTTCATTAGTTAATAGTTTACTTGGCATTAAGTAAAACTTAACGTGAATCAGATATCTTCCTTGCTGATTCACTATCTCACTTATGCCTTAATAATCATGTAACTGATAAGCTCATTTTAAAATAAGACTTTCCGTCAACTCATCGTAAGCAGTTAAACAAAACTATTGTTTAACTCATAACATCTGTATTAATTTTAGTACTGGTTTTAAATATTTAGTTTTAAGTGTCTAGCAATAAATATTTTGCATTAAAAACGCTTTGCGAACTAATCAAATTAATCCAATGCTACTATCTCCCCATGTTGTAATAGTTGTTATAATAGCTTAAAGGCCGATTATGAAGGCTGCTACCCCATTATTGAAGCAGGAACACTATGTTTGAAACTAGAATTGACCAAACAGATTTACTTAAAAACCTCCTTACGAATACCAATGCGTCAAATCAATTAAGTGTTAGTTATTCAGCTTGGGCTGCTGTATATACCACGGGAAGTGAATACCTTAAAAAACTTGTGCTAGATGCTATCAGTGAGCCATCACCGACACAAAAGCGCGATATTGAATTTGCTGTTGCCCGAATGGGAGTAACAAATCCTTATTTTGTCGCTCGTCAATATGTAGACGTACCCGCAGGCGGTTCTCTTGAAGCTCTAAACTTTAAAGCATTTCCCATGTTAGCTATCGAAAATGAACAACAGTATCACCATGCTTGCGTTGCTATATCGCTTATCAATGGCGGTCATATGTGTTTACGTTCGCATGTAAATTCGCTACAACTTGCTAATGAATCTGCTATAAATATCGATATTTCAATGCGCATTGCTGCCGTATGTCATTCACTTAATATTTTAGGAAGAATGAATAAATAACGACATAAAAGGCTGACAGATTAGACAGGTAGGCATAAATAACGATGTAATTTATCTATGCCTAGCATTAACAATAGATACCATGCTCGTATGACGGTTTGACTTGCATTGACCATGAGCCATCATACTTAGAGGATAAATATAAATGCACAACAATGACAACAACGGTTAAGTAAGTTTAATTTAAAGACCCAAACCTAAACCTAAACCTATACGATACTCATACTTCGCTTTTTTAGCTTACGTTGACCGTTATTATCTAACATAGGGCATTGTAGCAACATTAGTCGCCACTCAACTCCTTTTCAAGTATTGCAATAAATTCCGCGTAGCTGGGTTAATACGATTTGATAACATTGCTGTAACTCTTCTATATTGGATGTTTTAGCTATTTGCTCCATCGACGAAAACAACTGATGTAAATCAACCGCACCTAAGTCACCCGCAGAGCCTTTTAAAGAGTGAGTCAGCTTTATCACCATGTTAAGATTTTCATCTTGAATAGACTGACCTAAGTCATGAATTTTCTCAGGTGATGTATCCATAAATATTCGGCAAATTTTGAATAATAATGACTCATTATTCATCAATCGAGTTAACGCTGATTGCTTATCCCATACCAAAGTTTTAGCCGAAAAAGTCGATGTTTCGAAATCTGAAGTTTCAGTATCAACAATATGTTTGGATAGTTTTATCGGAGACTTTATCTCGACATCATAAACACTTGATGTCCATTTAATTATTTTTGAAACGAGTAAATCAAGATTAATAGGTTTAGTGGTGTAATCATTCATACCTGCCTCTAAACATTTCTCTCGCTCTCCTAGCATTGCATTTGCAGTCATTGCAATAATAGGAATAGTGGTATATTGCACACCAAGTATACCCTCCCGAATCTTACGACTGGTGTCATAGCCATTAAGAATTGGCATTTGACAGTCCATTAAAATACAGTGATAAACACGATTTTTCGCTAATGATGTTTGTAATAAATCCAAGGCTTCTTGACCATTAGTCGCTTGGTCTATCTCTATCGGCAAGCTGGATAACATACCTTTAGCAACTTCAAGGTTAATTTCATTATCATCTACCACTAAAATTCGCGCACCAGCAATTTTAGCTATATTTTCTGCACAGATATCCAAATCATCGTCCGTATCTGTCTGACTTAAATTATTGTTTATACTCGAAGACGGAACCGCAGCTAGCGAGGTTTTTTGCAAAAATTCAGACCCCAACAAAGGTTTATTTAATCGTGTCGCCACTAAGTTTTCTAGTGTTTGTATTTTGTCGCTAATTTTATTTAACACAAAAACTTCAGGTGTTTGTTTTGTACTAGTTTGCCACTGTGACCATTTGCGATCTAAGTTTACAAGCTTAGGATCATGCTGATCAATAATGATAAAATCTGGGTTAGCATCCAAACTGATATCCGCATAGTCGCTATGATCATCTGATAACCATTGCTCATAATGATGAGGTTTTAATACTTCACCTGAGTAAGATTGAATCATGCGTTCAATACTTCGATAAACTTCGATGTTGGGTACTAAAACTAGACAGGATTTACCCTGTAAAATTGGCTCTGCCACTTGTTTTTTACAATCAGTTTGCGGCACAGAAATAGAAAAATTAAAGGTACTACCTTTATCTTTTTCTGACGTAAAATCGATTTCGCCATTAAGTAAGCCAACCAGTTGTCGGCAAATGGCTAACCCCAACCCCGTTCCGCCGTATTTAGATGCTACTGCGGTATATTCTTGCGTAAAAGCGGTAAATAACTTGTCTTTATTATGCTCAGCAATACCCACTCCGGAGTCACTTACAGAGCAATGTAAAATCAGTTGACCATCATCACAATGTTCGCTTGAGGCTGAGACTTTTACATAACCACTTTCAGTGAACTTAATCGCATTGCTGATTAAATTACTGAGGATTTGAGAAAAACGATGAGCATCACTGACGATAGACTGGCAATGTAAATCAGCTACATCAATAATGAACTCAAGGCCATTTTCTTGAGCTTTAATTGCCATGTTACAACTCAAGTTTTGAATGAGTTTGATCGGGTTAAAAGCTTTAAAGTCGACATCTAATTTACCCGCTTCAATTTTAGATAAATCTAATACGTCATTAATTAGCGCAGACAGGTTATTTACGCTCACTTCAGTCATTTCTAAATAACGCTTTTGGCTGTCTGATAAGCTTTCATTTTTGACTAATTTTAGCGTACCTATAATGCCATTCAGCGGAGTACGCATCTCATGACTTATACTCGAAATAAAAGCGCTTTTAAGGTGACTGTTTTTTTGCAATTCTTTTGTTCTACTTGCGACTTTTTCCTCGAGCTCAGCATTTGACTGTTTAATTTTCATATCTGCAATATGTTCTTTAGTAACATCGCGAGCGATAATAGCGACACCATTTATATCAGATGAAAAGTCAATAATTGCAGAAAAAGACAGTGATAAATAAACTATGCCTTGCTCTGTTTTTATCGTTACATCGGTATTTTGCTGCATGTTACTTTGAGATAAATTTGCAATAATATCGTGCAGTTCAATGTCTAGAAATAGGCCAAGTTCATCCATTGACTTGCCCTTGGCATATCCCTCATTATAATTGAATAACAATTCCGCTGAACGATTCCAACTCGTTACTACTGCCGCTTTTGTAATTCCTATAATCACATCTTGTGAGCCGCCAACAATAGCGGCTGATTGAGCTTTAGCTTCAGATAACTGCTGATTTTTCTTCATGTTTCGATTAAAAACATTAAGCACAAATAATAATATGGCGGTTACCGCGACTAAGAAAGTATATACACTTGCACGGCGATCCATGGCTAAATTATCGACATAAATTTTTGGCGTCAGTATATGGGCTAAAACATACCCTTGAGATATATCTCCTGAAACAACTATTTTTTCAGCAAAAGCAAAAAAGGTATCTTGTTTATCTTTAGTTGCTAATATTTCACTAAAATTATCGGAAAGTTCATTTAAGGTTTTAAATCCCCTATCCCACGTTTTAGTCGGATCAAGATCTCGACTAAATTTGTGATTCTCATTTGGTGTAATTAAGTAGTATCCCTCGCTATCTGTTAGCATTAACTGATTTGGTTTTGTCACTATGCTTTCTAAAGAACTCAGTAATTGTTCCGCATGGATGTTAACAATTAAAAATCCAAACCTGTGCCCCTTGTCATCAAAAATCGGTAAAGACAAACGCAACATAGGTCGGTAAGGAAAGTCTATTTTTCCAAACTCTCGATTTAAAGAGAGGCTTGACATATAAACTTCTCCGTCAGATAACTGCGCACTGGCAGAGAAATAATCACGATCGCTTTTACTCTGTAAACTTACGTCTTTAATGACCTTTATTTCTCCTCCTATTCTATCTGCTCTGACTAGTTCCATGCCCTGTTCTGTGGTATCAATAATGCGCAATTGTTGATACTCAATATTATTTTGTAAAAAGGCGACAAAAATAACCTCTAGACGTTCCTTCCACTTAGAGTAAGACGTTGAATCAAAAGGTTCGTCTCCTGAACTATTTAAGGAATGAGATAAACCAGACACTGGTGGGGTCGCATGTAAAAAACGTAAATCATCTCGATATTCTGATAACCGCTCCTGAATTTGACGCTCTATTTTGTTACCTGCACCTTCAGATGTAGCTTTTATATCGGTCATAACCGATTCGGATAGACGAGATTCAAATATCAAAATAGACACTGACAACACCGCTAAAAGTACCAACAGTGTTATCGCTAATAAGTGTCGTTGCGCTTTAATTTTAAATTGGACAGGGATTGAGTCAAATCGAAGCATCTAGTGGTTATCCTGTTAAATGATAAATGAACAACACATCTACATGTCGCTATAATAGAATTCTAAGTGTCCTATGTCTTTGGAACATAAGTTAAAAAACAATTTCTACCGAGCTGTTTAGCCGCATATAATGCCTCATCTGCTTTTGCTAAAGAATCAACTAATAGTGAGTTTTCACTGCTACATACTGTATGAAGCCCGATACTAACGGTGACAATTTTAAATTCCGATAACTTGTGTTCAATGGCGAGATTTCGCAAGGTTTCAAGTATTACGTTTGCAACATGCTTAACACCTTGTTCGTCAGTGTCAGGCAATAGGCATAAGAACTCTTCACCGCCATAACGTATTGCCATATCTGTAGGACGCTGTAAGGTTTCTTTTATCAGAAGCGCAACAGTCTTTAAACATTCATCCCCTTCCAGATGCCCATAGGCATCGTTGTAAGCTTTAAACCAATCAACATCAATCATCATTAAGCTTAAAGATTGTGCCGGTTTATTAACATGGGAGCTCAGCCTAACCATTACATCTTCAAGCAGGTGACGATTATATAAACCGGTTAAGCCGTCAACGAATGACATTCTGCGTAATAAATCAGTTTGTAGTTTTAGGGTTAAATGAGCTTTAATGCGATTACGAAGCGTGACACCATTAACGGGTTTAGCGACAAAGTCTCCTCCGCCCGCTTCCCAACAACGATTTTGATCATCTTGATCATACATAGAAGTAATAAATATGATGGGGATATGCTTTGTACTGCTTTTATTTTTTAATATCTTACAAGTTTCTAAACCTGAAATACCTTCCATCATTACATCAAGTAAAATGAGATCTGGTGGATCTAACTCACACAAAGCTAAGGCACTTTCGCCAGAGTGCACGGTTTTAGTTTGATACAAACCTGACAGCAAATCTTCAATCACGACCGCATTAATGGGGTCATCTTCAACAATCAAAACGACTGATTCAGCTAATGATATATTTTGCTCTGTAATGCTTTGTTGCACTATATTTCCTTCTTATTTTGACAGCTAAACTAACATCGAGATATTACCATCACATTTATCACAAAGCGATTTTACTCGCTGTATTAAATATTATTCAGTCTACTACGATCTGAATAACTTCTATGCATTAATACAGCTTGTAGAACCTTTATTATTTTTAGTTTTTTCTCATCATTCTACTGACAGCACCACAGCCTATCTTTATAAATTCTTTGTATTCAGGAGAATTAAGTCCATTGGAATCCATCGCCGATATTTTAGACAACTGATGACATTTTTTATCTAGTTGTGCCGGACTATATTTTTTCTTTTCACTTTGCTCAGACGACTTGTTTGCGAGGCTACTTGCTTGATCTTTTTTTATTGTGGCTTTAACAGGGTTCGTATTTTTTACTGCATTCGTTATTTTAACTTTTGCTTCTGTAACCTCTATATTTTTAGGAACATCATTAATGTTTTGAGTAAAGTGAGCATTGCCATTTTCATCGACCCATTTATATATCTCAGCATGCCCTTCAAATATAAAAAGTAAAAGTACAAACGTAAAAGTGAATTTCATATGCAAGTTCCTATAAAGCTTACGAGTCAATGTGATTGCTCGATGATTATATACCCCATTAAATAGGGTAAAATACATGACTTATATCAAGCAAAAAAACAGATCGTTCGATACAAGTTCAAATTAAGTACGTTGGCTGAAAGTGCAATATAACAGTTTCAACACTTCGCTATATAAAAAGGAAAATGGCTGATTATTCGCTAAGCGATATCGCTAATATTTATCCTTATTTATTAACTTGATAGATATATTACAACACTTATTTGATTTGGTTAACTCTTTCATTACTTAGAGATAAACGAAACGCAATATGTTTACTAAACAAGATTAAATGTATAGGAGCCAGTAATGCGCCATTTGCCTAAGCTATATATAAATATATGAAAGGTCGCGAGCAATAATTGTCATTTCGCCAACGAAATTAAGAAATGTATATCTAGAAATTTTCTATGAAGTGAACATTAAAGAAGAAATTATTAAATAAAAAAAGCACTATAATATGATTATAGTGCTTTTGATAAAACGCTCGCTACCTAACTACTGCAAAGGCTTGCGTTAATAATTTATAATAATATTAAAGCGTTTTTTCTACGGCTAAAACCAAAAGAAACTAAACCTAAGCCCAATAAAGCTAAAGTACCTGGTTCAGGCACTTGGCTTGGCGCTGGAGAGGTCACCGTTGAAGAAAAGCTTTTCATTGTTGTAGCATCATTCGTTAAACCTTGAGTAGAGAAGAACCACTCTGTCTCTGTAGTAATAAAGTCAGCATGAGAAACATCACCGATAATATACAGTCCTGTCGATGAGCCATTAGACTGATTCTGAAGAATTGAAGTACCCGTAAATGTGAACCCTTCAACTGACCATAAATCAACACCAACAATATTATTTAAAGTAAGTGGGTTAATGACAGAGAAAATTGAATTTTGATCAAAATAGTTTAGATAATCACCTAAAACGATTTGAGGTCTTAAACCAAAAGAATTAAATGAAAAGTCTATTTTCGTAACTTCCCCTGCAGAATTCAAAGTAGTTTGACCCACACCAAAAACATCAAAAGCACCATCAATACCTTTAATTAGTGATGCGTTTGCTGACATTGATAAACTAGCGCAAAGTAATATTGCTCCAGTTAATAGTTTTTTTAACATGATACAACCTTATGTTTTATATAAATGTAATCATTTTATAAGTCAAATTAAGCTTCAACGCTTAAATTAAATCTATTATAAATTAATTACCTACAGCCTTTCGCGTGGGAATGCAAATTACGAGCCAAAAACACAAGTATATGTTTTAATTGTGAAAATTAAATGATGATAATTCATGGTGATAAAATGTGTTAAAAATACAGACGGTCAACAAATACACAATCGATTGATTATTAAGCAGTATTTTATAGTTGAATGGTCGAAAATAATATAATAACAGCAAGCGTTTTAAGTAAAAAATAGATAATAGCATTGTTGTTTACTCTTCTTTTATCCTAACGCTTATCTCGATTTTTACTATCATCAGTATAATAAATAAATTCTGTTGCAATAATCGTTCTTAACAAAAAATGAAATTGCTTTTATAAATACTAGGTCTATTAGTTATAACAAGATACTCTTTTTACATTCATCATTTAGATGTGGGATTTTATGAAAAAAATATTCGGATTACTTTTAACGTTTTCAGTACTTTTTTATGCATCATTCGGATATGCAGATAAAAGCGAAAAAGCAATTTTAGCTGGCGGTTGCTTTTGGTGCATGGAGTCTGACTTTGAAAAACTCCATGGGGTAACAAATGTTGTATCAGGCTTTACAGGCGGGAAGGTTAAAAATCCGACCTATAATGGTGATCATCGAGGTCATTATGAAGCGGTCGAAATAACTTACAATCCCGACATAGTAAGTTACCAAAATATACTCGATCATTACTGGGTAAACATTGACCCTTTTGATGCTAGGGGTCAATTTTGTGATAAGGGTCCAAGTTACCTCAGTGCTATTTTTGTTGCAAATTCGCAAGAACGTAAAATAGCTGAAAAAACCAAAGCTGCTGTAGTAGCGGAATTTCCTGGTCAAGACGTAGTTACACCTATCTTAAATACAAGTATTTTTTATCCGATAAAAGGTAATGAGAGCTACCATCAAGATTATTATAAAAATAACCCTATACGTTACAAAACTTACCGCTGGCGTTGTGGTCGAGATAGCCGTTTAGATGATATATGGGGAGATAGAACAACTCATTAAAGTGATGTTTTATAGAAAAAACATAACAGTTCTCTATTTATTTTAGACAGTTAAAGTAAATAAAATAAGGCCAGATAGCAGAATTAAAACTTATCGTTGGTTTATAACGAGCGATAAGTTAACTTCTTTAAACTCAGTTGACTCAGCTAGTTATTCTAATTTGGTTATTTGAGCTAGTTATTTGAACTTAGTTAACTAAGTCCAAATAACTAGCTCTATTCTATAACTTAGATTATATAAACTCCCACTCGGTATAACCTCTCAAAACACTTAATACTTAATACGTTGAACGATAAATACCGAATATACCTCATGGGAAAGTAGTTTCAATCTTGCCCTCAAATAAAGCAAGATTGAAATCGTTCGGTAAATAACATCAACTTTCATAAGTTAAATTAAACGAATAAGCTTTACTCATGCTAAACGCAGAATCCAACAACGTTCAGTGATATTGTCATGAGTAAAAGTCATTTAATAACGGGTACTGACCCCCCTCATAAAACATCAAGGCAATGGACAAAGTTCTGCCTCTTTTTCACGATAGTAATCTGCAGACAAGCCGAGTAACTGTGGCACGGTTGCGGATATAGCAATGGATGAGAATGTGCCAATTAAAATACCTGAAAATAGCGCGATTGAAAATCCAACCAACGATTCTCCAGCAAAAACCCATATCGCAAGTATTGTTGCCAGTGTGGTACCTGAGGTAATTAGCGTTCGCACCATGGTTGATCGAATCGCTAGATTGATAATACCGTCGATACTCTTCTCGTTATCGTTAGTTTCCGTGTTATCAGCTGGATTATCAACTAACTTAGCGTTAGTTTTATTCGTTTTTTTATCACTGTTTTTTCGCTCGCTTTCATAGTTTTTACGTTTCATTATCTCTCGTACTTTATCGCCAATAATAATAGAGTCATTTAATGAATAGCCTATAATGGCCAGTAAACTTGCTACGATGGTTAAATCAAATGGGATTTCCAGCCATGCAAATAAACCAAGTACGAGGATCACGTCGTGAAAAAGTGCAATGACCGAGCCTGCGGCTAAGCGCCATTCAAATCTTAAGGATAAGTAAAGCAAGATCATGAATACTGAAGTCAATAACGCTAAACCACCTTGATCAATGAGTTCATCACCCACTTGACTACCGATATAAATGGCATCTTTTGGCGTGATATCTAAAGCACTATGTTGAGAAAACTCGGTTAACCAAGTATTTTGGGCTGATATGCCGCTATCAGCTTGCTGCACACTCCAATAGGTGCCATTTTCAGTAGAAGACAACTTAAAGCCTTCAGGTAAGTATGAAGAGAGTAAGCCGGTCATATCCTGCTGAGTAACTGATTGCTCAGTCGCGAATTCAGTTAAATAACCACCGGTGAAATCTAAACCCAGATTAAGTCCTTTACTAAATAGTCCGAACAGAGAAAGTAAGACAAATGCGCCAGCAAAATAAAGACTGATAAGGCGAAATTTACTCAGGTTATCGGTTTTGTTTATTTTAAAATTGTTCATAATTTAACACCAAGTAGTTGAGTTTTATTTTCTCTGATCGACAAATTGGTCAGGGCTTTCGAGACGAAAACGCCGGTAAACATGCTAGTTAATATCCCTAAACATAAAATGATGGCAAAACCTTTAACTGCGCCATAACCGATGGCATATAAAATAATACCGGTGATCATCGTGGTAATATTGGCGTCTAAAATAGTCGAAAATGCATTTTTATAACCACATTCAATCGCTGATATCACCTTACGGCCACGCTTTAACTCTTCTTTTATACGTTCAAAAATAAGCACATTAGTATCTACCGCCATACCGACAGTTAGCACTAGGCCAGCAATGCCCGGTAGTGTTAATACCGCCCCCGGCAATAGCGACATTAACCCCAGTAAACTGACTAAGTTCAGCGCTAAGGCGACATTGGCAATTAAGCCTAAGGTTCGATACCAAAAAGCCATAAAGAGTAAGGTAAAGGTAATACCTATGGTTAATGCCTTGATGCCGTTGTCAATATTATCGACGCCTAATGTCGCTTCAATGCTACGTTGCATTACAATAGTGACAGGTGCTGTTAATGAGCCCGCTCGTAGCAATAAGGCAAGTTCTTGTGCAGCTTGTGGACTCGACATATGGGTAATACTGAATTGTGAGCCTAAGTGTTGTTGAATAGTGGCGACATTAATAACTTTGCTTTTTTTCACCATTTCGTCTTTGCTGTTACGGTAAAACTCAGAAAATACCGTCACCATTGGCTTACCAATGTTTTTCTTAGAAAAGTCTGACATTTTACTACCGCCAACCCCATCTAGCGTCAAGTTGACCAACGGCATACCCATTTCATCTTGGCCCGAGCGAGCATTTTTTATGTGACTACCTGAAAATACCACTTGGCTATTCATTCTTATTTTTCGGCCATTATCATCCATCATTTGTATGATGCCCGCAGCTTTCGAGTTTTCGGCTAGTTGATAAAAATCTAATGACGCAGTAGCACCAATAATTCGTTTCGCTTCTTCGGGATCATGAACACCAGGTAATTCAATTCGAATTCTATTTTTTCCCTGTTTTTGGGTCACTGCTTCGGTAATACCGAGTTCTTCTATGCGCCCTCTCATGGTTTTAAGGGTTTGTTGCATGGTTTCTTGCCGAAACTTAGTTTGCTCTTCTTTGGCGTAACTTAACGTGATTTGATGGTCAGCAAGTTTATCTTGCGTCAACTCAGCATAATCTTGTTTAATTTTAGACAAGAGTAGCGCCTGCTGCTCTGGCTTAGCAGCAGAGAAATCAACCATGATAGAATAGTCATTTGGCTGAGAAACTTTCGTTAACCGAATACGATTTTCAACGGCTAACGTTCTCACCTCTAAGGCGATACTTTTAAGGCGATCAGATAACGCGCGGTCGGTATCTACATCAAGTACAAATAACACACCACCGCTTAAATCTAAGCCAAGTTTTATCGGTTTTGCGCCAATAGATGTTAGCCATGTTGGGGTATTATTTTCTATTGAACTTTCAACCGTAAAATCATCGCCTAGCGCTGTTTTTAACAGATTTTCACTGACATACTGGTCTGTTTTATTTGTTAACGTCACCACGGTGCTTTCGCCAGATGCATTAATTTCATCAACAGATATATTTTGTTGCGTTAAAATACGCTTAAGGTTTTGTGGTGATAATTTTTCGTTTTGGCTGCTATTCTGGCTGTTATTCTGGCTACTTTTTTGAGCGCTTACTTGAGCACTCTCTTGCGAACTGCCCTGAGTACTGTGAGTGCTTAAACTTATATTTACCTTATCTGAATATAAGTTTGGTAATGCGCTAACGAGCATAGACAACAAGATGAAAATAATGACAATATTTTGCCATTTAGTCTGTTTTACATGCACTTTTGTTCGTGAATTCATCATAAAATCTCTAAATAAAAACTCACCAATAACTGCTACCACTTCATGGGCACATTATAGATACGGCAAGTAACCGATAGATCAATCCCGCTGGATATAATATCGATATTGGAAAAAGGTAAAGCGTTGATTTTTATAATACAGTGCGTAAAGTGCTCGTTTTGGTATTAATCTGATTCTAAAAATTAAACAGTAGATATCAGAACTTGAAGCCAAAACTTAAAGCCAAAACTTAAAACCAAAACGGGTCTTTACGCAGCAGTTTTAGAGAAAATTAGTGGTGATAGGTGGTACGAGATGAATACATAGAATTCCCGTCTTTCCAACCAGAAAGTCGAGATGAATTAGTTTTATGACTGAGTTGTTCAAACCAATTTGGCGCTAAGGGTGGATTGGCCAAATTTTTAAATAGCCCAGATGTTAGTTTTACTTTAAAAAACTCAATCAATAAAACATAGTTTGGTTGAGTCTGTACTTCTGAAGCAAATACTAAAGGGCTAAGGGTATTTATTCTGGGTAAATTGAATACATCGTCTGGATCATCGTTATCAAAAAAAGACGTTATATTCTGTTCTAGTTGAGTACTAGAAACGGACGTTGAAGAGGTATCATGAAAAATTTCAGAGATCGGCAAAGCCTTAGCTGTTTGAGCTAATACTAATAAAACTAACATGACTGCTAATTTATGCCACATGAAAACCAGACTCCTCGTTGTATTGCAAAGATATAGGGTGCTTTATTTTTTTTTCAATAGCATTGCCTAACTTTAATCAACTATTGTGTACTTTATAAATAATATCGCTAAAAATCAGTAAGATAAAAACATATAAATTCACTTTTTATTTTTTATAACTGACTCCCTGCACTGTTCACAATGATACTTCAGCAGTTTTAATCTATATCATTCAAAGGCCATAGCACGATATAGTCTTCAAAATCATCCAGTTCTACGTCATTATCCTTAATGATTTTACCACGTACTGACATGCCTGCTTGATGCATGGCTGACTTTTTACCGTTGTGCAATAAAGGATGCCATGACGGCATGCCTCGGCCCTCTTTTAAACGTCGATAAGTACAGCTAGGCGGCATAAAAAACACATCATCTAAGTTCTCTTGCGTTAACTGTACACAATCTGGCACCAACACAGTTCGCTGCTCGTATTTAGAGCACTGACAACTTTTGTCATTAAGTAAATGACAAGCAATATTGGAGTAAAGCATTTGCTCGCCTTCCGCAATATGTGTTGTCGGCATAAGTTCGGTTTCATCGGTGGTATCTTCATCATCAATGAATTTATTCAAACAACATTTTGCACAACCATCACACAGTGATTCCCACTCAGTTCTGGTCATTTCATTTAACGATTTGGTTTCCCAAAAGCGTTCGACAACATTGTTTTTAACTTTTGCGCTCGAACGACTACTTTTTTTACTCATAGGGCTTCTTATTACTATTCAATACAAACTATTCAATAAAAACTATTCGATTAAGACTATTTAATCGCTGGATATTTAATGTGATCAGATAAATGTCCAACAGAGCTGACAAAGTAATATGATAAATTCCACTGCATTAAGCTCTTATAGTTATTGTAGGCGAGATAAGCACGACCTTTAACGCCATCAGGAAAAACTAGCGCCGCTTTTATATCAACTTGCGGTAAATTTGTACCATCAGTGCGTCGAATACCTAAAGCTTGCCATTGCGCTAACGTTTTCTCAGTTTTTGCCCAAGCTTTTAACCAATTTTTTCGGCCACCAGTATTGTTAGGTATCGCTAATGTTACATCAAAGTCACTCGGCAATTTAACTTGGCGTCCCCATGTTAATGCATCATTCCAACCTTCTTTTTTCAAATAATTGGCCATTGAAGCAAAAACATCAGCTTGATTGCCCCAAATATCTTTTTTGCCATCGCCATCACCATCAACAGCATAACCAACAAAAGAAGTTGGCATAAATTGATTTTGTCCCATAGCACCAGCCCAAGAACCTTCCATATGGGCACTATCGATATGGCCTTCTTTTAATATTTGTAGTGCTGCCCACAATTGCTTTTTAAAGAAAGCTTCTCGACGCCCTTCGTAAGCTAATGTAGACAAAGCAGAGATAACATTATAGTTACCCATAATTTTACCAAAGTTAGTTTCTAGCCCCCAAAGCGCGACAATAAAGCGTGCTTGCACACCATACTCTTTTGCAACTTTATCTAACAAGACCTGATGCTTTTTATACATTGCCCGAGCACGTTTTATTTTCCAATCGGGTAAACGTTTTGGTAAATAAGTATCTAATGTTTCAACTTTCTCAGGTTGATTACGATCGGCTTTCACTGCTCGTTGATGAAACACAACATTAGCAAAAGATTCATCAATTAACGCTTGCTCAAAACCTTTAGCTAAGGCTTCTTGTTTTAATGTGATGACATATTGCTCAAAACTTGCTTTTGCATCTGGCATTGCCACTGTTTTATCCTCAACGGCGGCAAAGATAGTTTGTGAGAATAAGGTGAAACAAAATGCAAATGATATTGTTTTAACTGATTTGATATAAGCCATTATGATTCACCTCCTTGAACTTTATTAGCCACAAGCATGCTCGCTTTATGTCCTTTCAACATGTCTTCCTCTTGTGGTGTTAGTTGCAGGTAATAACCTTGTTCAGTTAGGCTTGCTTTAACTTTATCAAGATCAGCGAAGCCTAATTTACTTTTTGATGATAAATTCAGTACGGTCACCATTGTGGGCCTGCCAAACATTTTCATTAAGGCTTCAGGTACATCGGAAAAATCATCTCTTTTATTTATATAGAGATAGGTTTGTACTTTTTTAGAACTTTTATAAACACTACACAGCATAATGGAGACCTATGATTAAAATGGTTTATGGAATATTAAGCTGAGATTACAACAACCGTTAAGGTAAGCTTGTAATAGTAATTCCTCAGCACTTTCTGTCGTTATTTGACACCTAGCAAAGGTAATTTTAACGTTATTTATTGAAAATCATTCTCGACAAATGCCAGTAATTTATCGCCGAACAACGGCTTACGCCAGCCGCGCATAATATCAACGAGTTGCAAATTATTCTCTGCGCCATTGAGTTTAAAATGCCAAGACATAAACTGGTTAATTTGTTTTTTAGACGCTAAATTTTCGGCCAGTAAATTTGTTTCTTTACTCAATTCAACGATATAATTTTTAACTTTCTTAAAATTCTGTTTATAACCCGGATACTCATCAAGACGGACTATTTGCGGCGGAAATTCAATGTTTTTTGCTTCTGCTGCACGTTTTAACACCGTCATCATTGCATTACCTTTATGACGAATGTCAAGTAATTCAACGCCCTCAATATCTGACATAGCGCCGACATTACTGGGGTTAATTTGTGCTAATGCCAATAACGTGTGGTCTTTGGCAATAAAGCCAATGGGACGATCTTTGATTTTAGCCTGTTGATAACGCCAAATAGCTAACTGTTGAAGTCGATAAAGTTGCACGGGATTTAAACGCCAAGCCATTTTAATGTTTAGGTACAATTGGTTTTCTTCAATCGCACTGAACTTACGTTCAACCATCACATTGCTTTCTTCTTGCGCTGCAGCTAGCCAACCAGCTTTTTCAATATCAGCCATTAAGACCGGCAGAATATTAAAGAGATGTTCAACATCAGCAGCAGCATAGTTCAATTGCTTTTGTGTTAAAGGCCTTTTCATCCAATCGGTACGAGATTCTGATTTATCCAGCTCGATATCGGTGTAATGCGCAATCATAGCGGCATAGCCCATTGATATACCATGCCCTAAAAATGACATTATAATTTGGCTATCAATTAAATTGACTGGACGACAGTTGCCAGCAGTTAGAAAAACTTCAAGATCTTCAGAGCAAGCGTGCAATACTTTTTGAATCTTAGGATTTTCAAGTAGCTGCCAAAAAGGTGTTAAGTCAGGTAAAGCAACAGGATCAATTAATGCTAATGTTTCCCCGTCGTTTATTTGAATAAGCCCTAGTTTGGGATAAAGCGTTCGTGTACGAACAAACTCAGTATCGATAGCAAGTACACTTGCTTGGGAATAGCGTTGACAAACTAGGTGTAATTGCTCGGAGTCTTCGATATAGATATTTTCTAGAGTTGCTTGCACGTAATGTCCTATATAAACCTAATAACTAAGATAACCGCAGTATTGCGTTAAAACGCTTAAATACGGTCAATAGAGAGTCGCATAAGCGTTACCATATCTTATTTTCTAATCATTTTCTAACGATAACCAAGATGAAACTTAATTGCTTGGCACAAATAAAAATGACAAGTTCGATAATTACCTAAACTTGTCATTTTTTGGTGCAACATTTCGTAATAATTAACGTCTACGCTTAGTCGCTTGTTGATTACGATGTTGGTGCTTTTTCACTGAGCGACGAATTCTACGACTTTTCGCGTTATCCATCGCTTTTTCGTCAACCTTCACTTTACTTTGTGTTTCAGGTGCTAAGTCAACTAACTTTCTGTAGTAGTTAACATCTTTTAAATTTAATTCAGTCCATCCGCCTAAAGGCAATTGACGCTTCATTTCCATGTCACCATATCGAACACGGATCAAACGACTTACTTGTACGTCTTGGCTTTCCCAAAGACGACGAACTTCACGATTACGTCCTTCAGATAACACAACATGAAACCAATGGTTGCGACCTTCACCACCTTTGTAAGTGATTTTTTGGAACTTCGCTGGACCATCTTCTAGCTTTACGCCATGTCGCAACGTTTGCAACATCGCTTCATTAACTTCACCAAATATTCGCACGGCATATTCACGCTCAACCTGCTTAGATGGATGCATTAAACGGTTAGCAAGTTCACCATCAGTGGTAAAAAGTAACATGCCGGAAGTATTAATATCTAAACGACCTACCGCTACCCAACGACTACCGTCTAACTTAGGTAAACGATCAAATACAGTTGGACGACCTTCAGGATCTTTACGTGTACACATCTCACCTTCAGGCTTGTTGTACATAAGTACACGACATAGATCGTCTTCTAAAGGCTTAAGTTTAATTTGATGGCCATCAACACGAATTAATTCATTGCCTTCAACTCGGTCACCCAAATAAGCGGTTTTGCCTTCAACGCTGACACGACCAGCACTAATATAGGTTTCCATCTCACGGCGTGAACCAGCGCCAGCTCGCGCTAATACTTTTTGTAATTTTTCAGACATAGGTCTTAACTCTCTTACGTCAGTAACTTCACAGTAAACCAGGTAAAACCAAGCTACTATTACGTCTCTGTCTCTTTAAGTGTAGGGTAAATAAACCCTGCGTTTTAGTTTAGCTATTGTTCGCTAAAACATGCTAACTTGTAAAATCTTCCATCGGCATTAATGCCGGTAATTGGTCGAGTGATGTAAGCAAAAAGTAATCTAGAAACTCTTGTGTACTTGCATACAATACAGGTCGACCTGGCACTTCCTTTTGTCCTACAGTTTTAATCCAATTTCTTTCTGTCAGTGTTTTTATGATATTACTACTGACGGCAACACCACGTATATCTTCAATTTCGCCACGAGTTATCGGCTGTTTATAAGCAATTAATGCTAATGTTTCTAAAATAGCCCGTGAGTACTTTGGTGCTTTTTCTTGGTATAAATGCGCTAAATCTTCACTCAGATCTGCCGGTGTTTGAAAGCGGTAGCCTGAAGCTACTTTATTAAGCTCAACACCACGGCCTTTATATTGCGCTTGAATAGCGATAATTATATCACGGATACGAAGATTACTAACACGATATTCAATTAAAAAATCTCGTTTAAGTAATTGCACTGATAACGGCTTATCAGCAATAAATAATGCGGCTTCAACCAAACGTTGCAGCTTGTCATCATCAATATCTTTATGCCGTATTTTATCGGCTATTATTTCTGTTAATTTTACCATGACTTTTGCTGTTACTCTTGGCGTTATTCTTACGATGACTTGTGCTAAGCATGCCTAGGAAGACAAACACGGATCTCGCCATAAATTTTCGTTTGTACACATTCAATCAAAGACTCTTTAATCAACTCCAAAATAGCTAAAAATGTCACAACAACACCTTGTCTGCCCTCTTTTACAGTGAACAAGTTGCTAAAGTCGCAATAAGGCTGCTCATTTTCAGCATCTTTAAGTGTTGCTAAAATATGTGCCATGCGTTCCCTAGTTGATAATGACTCTTTTTGAATATGATGATGTTCAAATGCCTGCGTGCGTTTTATTATGCCTTGAAGCGCACTTACTAGCTCCGCTAAGTCAACTTGGCTGTTGAGAATTTCGGGGATGAAATTTTCTGCAAGCTCAACATTGGCCACAAAGCTATCACGTTCAATACGTGGTAGCTCATCAATATTCTCAGCTGCCTTTTTTATAACTTCATATGCCTGTAATTTTCTAACTAACTCAGCCCTGGGATCACCTTCGTCTTCTTCAACAGCTTGCTTTGGTAGCAATAAGCGAGATTTAATTTCAGCTAAAATCGACGCCATCACTAAATATTCTGCCGCTAGTTCTAACTTAATATCTTTCATCAAATCAACATAAGTCATATATTGCGTAGTAATAGGCGCAATAGGTAAATCTAAAATATCGAATTTTTGTTTTCGAATTAAATACAGTAATAAATCAAGTGGCCCTTCGAACATTTCTAGAATAATTTCTAAAGCATCGGGAGGAATAAATAAGTCTTGTGGTTTTTCAACCATAGCCTCGCCACGCAATAACGCAAACGGTAATAC
The DNA here is from genome assembly GCA_049642265.1 of Cognaticolwellia sp. Lineage (GTDB taxonomy): Bacteria > Pseudomonadota > Gammaproteobacteria > Enterobacterales > Alteromonadaceae > Cognaticolwellia. The sequence continues at coordinate 74,454 of JBAROR010000080.1, forward strand.
TTGTTGCAACATAACACCAGACTCGGGACTATTATTTTCTATCGTATTATTTGATAATTTAGCTGTAATATCAGACATGATTAGTTTTCAGCATTAAATAAAGTTAGCTTATTTTTTCAAACACTAGCTTAACAACCTATTATTGGAATGGCGTTGGATCGCCTTCTCCCACTCGAATAATTTCGACATCATCATTCGAGAAGTCAATTACAGTGGTTGGAGTTTCACCTAAATGGCCGCCATTGATGATCAGGTCAACTTGGTGCTCTAAAATATCGCGGATATGCTCTGGGTCAAATTCTGCCGTTGCGGCACCGGGCATAATCAATGTTGTTGACATGATCGGTTCACCCAACTCAGCTAACAAGGCTTGAGCGATGTTATTATCAGGTACGCGAATACCTATAGTTTTACGCTTTGGGTTTAATAGCCGTTTAGGCACTTCTTTTGAACCTTTGAAAATAAAAGTATAAGGCCCTGGGGTATTGTTTTTCAACAAACGAAACGCACTATTATCAACACGCGTATATTCCGACAATTCTGATAAATCGCAGCACATTAACGTGAAGTTATGTTCTTTATCAATATCTCTAATATTACAAATTCTTTCCAACGCTTTTTTATCACCCATATGGCAACCTAAAGCGTAGCCCGAATCCGTAGGGTAAACAATAACACCACCTTGGCTAATAATAGCTGCCGCTTGTTTCATTAAACGACCTTGTGGATTATCGGGATGAACATAAAAAAACTGACTCATAATGAACTCCAACTATATAAAGAATTTATCAAAATAATATGTAATCACTAACGGTGATCAACAAGCGTAAATTGAATATTTAATTCAAATTACGCGAATAAAAAATTTTCGTAATATTAATCAAATAACTAAAACGTTAACTAATCGTGTTGTTCTGCCACAGTTGCCAAATTGGCTTAGCCTGCTCTGGCATAATCAAATTACGACCTAAATCACTCCAACGATTTGGCTGATGAAAGTCAGATCCCATCGATGCGTGTAAATCATATTCAGCACAGTAGCTTAACATTATTTTACGCTGCTCGTTGTTCATCTGTGGCAACACCACTTCTAAACCATCGCCATCTGCAGCCTTAAAATGAACAATTAAGCGTCGCAACCATTTCGCGGTTAGGTCATATCTTATCGGGTGCGCCATAACAGCGACCCCACCCGCGGCATGAATAGTCGCCACAGCTTCTTCGATGCTGCACCAATTAGGGTTAACATAAGCGCGCTTGCCTTTGCCGATATATTTATCAAAGGCTGCTTGCATTTTACTAACAATGCCACGTTGCAAAAGTACTTTAGCAAAATGAGCTCGGGTAATAGAGCCCGCACCTGCCATCGCTTTAGCTTCGCTGTAAACGTCATTAAAACCACATTTTGTCAGTTTCTCGCCCATCGCTATTGCACGATCTTCTCGGCGCTGTTGCTGCGCGGTTATCAACGATTGCAATTGCACATGTTCAGGATCAATATTTAAACCCACAATATGAATTTCAAAACCTTGCCATAGTGTCGATATTTCAATGCCATCGATTAATGTTAATGGAATATTTTTGTCTAAAATAGTTTGTTTTGCACTATCAAGACCACTAACCGTATCGTGATCTGTGATCGCTAACACGTCAATTTGAAAGTTAACCGCCCGTTCTATTAGCTCTTTAGGGGTCAATGCGCCATCAGAGCAATTTGTATGGCTATGCAAATCCACCCGTAAGTTTGATAAATCTTTATCATTTGTAAAATCAGTGGTTGACATCATTACGCGAATCGGTTCTTCTATAGGGACTTAATACTGCCTGAGACAAGTGCAAGTCGCTAATTAGGCAAGTGAATAAAAACAATTTTACTGAGATAAAACAGATAATGATACAAGTAAAACAAACTATTTCTTTGATTTGGTGGTGGCATAACTCTACATAAGTGGGTTGTGATGTTTACTTGTCAGTAAAAACTTCGAAAACCCGCACCTTATTGCGGGTTTTTTGTTTTTTAAATTTTGAATTAATTAGTTAAGAGAATAAGTATGTTACGCATTAAAGTTAAACGTTGGTTTTTATGGTGGCTTCTGCCTATTTACGCTGGATGACCGTTTTTAAATCGATTATTATGTAGGAATACCCATGAACAATGACCAAGAAAATGAAGCAGAAAAAATGCAGTTAGACTCTGCACTTGATAATCAACAGCCTGGCGCTGTGATGACAATCACCGATACGTTGAGCTATCAAAGCGATCCACTTGCGGTTTTTCACACCCTTTGTGCTGAAAAAGAAAACACACTATTACTAGAATCAGCAGAAGTTGATAAAAAGCATCAACTGAAAAGTCTACTGCTAACCGATACGGCGGTTAAAATCGTCTGTAACGGCAATACCGTTAGTTTTACCGCATTAAGCAAAAATGGCGAAAATGCCCTTACCTTTGCAAAGCAGGCCTTAGCATCAGAGG
>JBAROR010000106.1:0-82195 GCA_049642265.1 Cognaticolwellia sp.
GCTTGTTTACGTAAAAATGCTGGTATATCTAAATAATCATCAAGCTCTGTTGCTGCCACTTTTTGTACTTGAGCGTTAGCTTCTGGCATCGTTACCGGATTTGCTGACAACTCTGGTTGAGCACTAGGAATATAATCGCCGCCAACAACTTGTGGCTCTGCCACTGGAGCTGGATTAACTAACGTTATATCTGGTTTACGCTCTGCACCAATACCTGTTGCAACGACTGTTACACGTAAGTCTTCTGTCATCTCAGGATCAATAACAGCACCAACAACTACTGTGGCATTTTCAGAAGAAAAGGCTTTAACCATGTTACCGACCGTTTCAAACTCATCAATACTAATATCCATACCGGCTGTAATATTGACCAAAATACCGCGTGCGCCAGCTAAGTCGACATCTTCAAGCAAAGGGCTTGAAATTGCGGCTTCTGCTGCTTCTTCTGCGCGGTCAGGACCTGATGCTGTACCTGAGCCCATCATTGCTGTGCCCATTTCAGACATAACAGTTCTAACATCCGCGAAATCTACGTTTATGAGTCCTGGACGAGTAATAAGTTCCGCAATACCTTGAACAGCGCCTAATAAAACGTCATTCGCCGCTTTAAAGGCGTCTAATAAACTCGTACCTGGCCCAAGTACTTTTAATAACTTTTCATTTGGAATAGTGATCAATGAATCGACATGCTTTGATAAAAACTCAATGCCTTGATCAGCATAGTTCATGCGTTTTTTGCCTTCAAAAGGAAAGGGCTTAGTTACCACAGCAACAGTTAAGATACCCATTTCTTTTGCTATTTCAGCAACCACTGGTGCAGCACCCGTTCCTGTTCCTCCGCCCATACCTGCGGCGATAAAAACCATATCTGCGCCTTGCAGTGTTTCTTTGATAGTTTCTCTGTCTTCTTCTGCACTACGACGACCTATTTCAGGGTTAGCGCCAGCACCAAGGCCTTTAGTCACATCATGACCAAGCTGCAAGGTAACATTTGCCGCTGAGTTACGTAATGCTTGAGAATCGGTATTTGCGGTAATAAATTCAACACCTTCGATGGTTTGTAAAACCATGTGTTCTACCGCGTTTCCGCCACCGCCACCAACACCAATAACCTTGATAACCGCTTCTTCGTTGTGATCTTCCATTAATTCAAACATTTTATTATCTCCGATTTATAATAGGTTTTGTTCCACCAAAACACTTTCTATTCTAACGTTCTGTCAATAACAGGAAGTTAAAATTCACCTTTAAACCAAGCAAGTACTCTCGAGCCGATACTAGCGACTGACTCACTTTTATTTTTCTCATTACTTTGTTGCTGGTTTGCTTGCATACCGTAATGTAACAAGCCAACAACCGTAGAGTATGTAGGGTCGTTTACGTATTCTTTCAATCCACACACATCTGATGGTTGAGCAACACGGGCTGGCATTTGAAATACTTCTTCTGCAAACTCAACTACTCCTTCCATTTTTGCCGTGCCGCCGGTTAAGACATAACCTGCAGCAATTTGATCCTCTAAACCACATTCACGTAACTCTTCTTGAATGAGTTCAAATAATTCTTGATATCTTGGCTCTACAACTTCAGCTAACGTATGGCGAGACATCGAACGTGCAGGACGACCACCAACGCTAGGTACTTCAATATTTTCTTCCATGCTCACCATTTGGCGTAATGCACATGCGTACTGAACTTTAATATCTTCAGCATGGCTTAATGGCGTACGGAAAATTTTTGCTATGTCACTGGTTACTTGATTACCAGCAACAGGAATGACCGCTGTATGTCGTAAAGCTCCGCCAGTAAAAACAGAAATATCCATCGTGCCTGCGCCCATATCAACTACACAGATACCCAGCTCTTTTTCATCATCGGTCAATATTGCATAGCTAGATGCCAACGCTGAGAAAATTAACTGATCAGCTTTTAAATCACAGCGTTCAACACATTTAACAATGTTTTTCGCCATATCATTTGCACAGGTGACAATATGAACTTTCGCTTCCATACGTACACCTGACATACCAATAGGGCTTTTTATGCCGTCTTGACAGTCAATGCTATATTCTTGTGGCAACACATGTAACATCCGACGCTCAGCGGAGATCGGTACAGAGCGAGCAGTATGAATAACGTTATCAACGTCATCTTGCATCACCTCTTTATCATTTATTGGCACCATACCGTTTTCATTTTGACAGCTAATATGCTTACCCGAAATGCCAAGGTAAACTGATGTAATATGGCAATCTGCCATCAATTCAGCTTCATTAATCGCACGTTGAATGGACTGAATAACCAGGTTTAAGTCATTAACGCCACCTTTATCCATGCCACGAGCTGGTTGATTACCTACCCCAACGATACTGAGCTGATTATCGGGCGTGATCTCGCCAACGGCTACTGAAATTTTTGACGTTCCAATATCTAATCCAACCACTAAATTTCTTTCAGTTATTTTTGACATTAAGGCTAAACTCTTTCTTTATTGTCGGCGGTTTTCCAACCAACCGCTAAACCGGTATCGTATCTCAAATCAACATAATCAACTTGTTGACCCTGCTTTTTATTCAACTTAATAGCTGGATAAACATCCATAAAACGTTGTATGCGCTCAACTCGATTATCGCGTCCTAGATTAATAGTGACTCCATCGGTTAATATAAGCTGCCAAGCAAAGCGCTCAGTCAGCACTAATTCATCAATAGCTAATTGACTAAAGTCCAATAGCTTGTTCAAATTTCTAAAATTGTCTAATGCAATTAGCTCACTGCCTTCAGGACCAAAAAATGCGGGTAGCTTTTCTGGTAAACGCTTTACATCTGCCTGAAATGCTTTGCCATTTTCGTTAATCAAAAAATCACCATTCCAATGGGCAATTGGCTTTTGATCAACAACATAAATTTTTAGCTCATTCGGCCATTTTTTTCTTACTGATACAGAATAAACCCACGGCAATTTCGCCACTTTTCGTTGTACATCATTTACGTCTAAGTTAAAAAAGTTACCTAAATTAACTTTTTCTATCGCATTTTCAATATCTAATCGCGTTGTATAAGGCATTTCACCCGCAATAGCAATAGAAGTTACTGGTGCTGACTCTTCAGCGGACAGTTTTTTATTTAAAAAAATACCAAAAGTAAGAATCGCGACGATAACAGCAACAAAAAACGCTACACCTACCCAAAACGACCAATGTAACTTGGTGGTTTCTTCTTTTAGAGTTAGTTGCTTTTGTGTTGCTGTTGCCATACGTTAAACGCTACCTTTCGCACTTATCGCGACGATTTCAGCCACTAATTCGCTAAAGCTTAAACCATATACCTTCGCCGCTTTAGGTACTAACGATGTTTCTGTCATGCCTGGAACGGTATTAACTTCTAATATTTGCCATTGACCTTCGCCATTACGCATAACATCGACGCGCCCCCAACCTTTTGCGCCAGTGGCATTAAACGCTTGTAAAGCAATACTTTGCAGCTCGCTTTCGTCTTCTGGCGATAGTGAACACGGACAATGATATTGTGTAGTGGTCGATTGATATTTGGCATCGTAATCATAAAAATCATTCGGTGTTTCCATATGGATCACCGGCAGAGGCGTTTGTCCTAAAATGGCAACGGTATATTCAGGCCCCTGAATCCAAGCTTCAACCAATACTTGTTGGTCATAATTAAAAGCTTCAATAAGCGCCTGATGTAATTCGTCGGCATTGTTTGCCTTTGCCATACCAATACTTGAACCTTCGTTAGCAGGCTTAACCATGACAACATTACCTAATTGCTGCAGTACTTTTGCTGCATCTTCAATTTGGTATTGTGCTTTATTAATAATGGCAAATGGTGCTGTTGGTAAGTTCATTGCTTGAAACACTTGCTTACTTCGAATTTTATCCATAGACAACGCAGATCCAAGCACGTCAGATCCGGTGTAGGGTATATTCATATATTGCAGTGCACCTTGTACACAACCGTCTTCTCCACCACGGCCATGTAAAGCAATAAAAACACGATCAATATCAAGCGTTGCTAAATCGCTTAGGCAGTAATCTTGTGTATCAATAAGTTGAACACTAAAGCCAGCTTCTTTTAAGCCTTTTGCAATTGCTTTACCCGAATTAAGTGACACCGCTCTTTCTGCCGACGTCCCGCCATATAATACAGCTAATTTTTGCTCAATTAATGGTTTCATAAAGTGCCCACCGTTAACTTTTCATCTGTTGCTAAATTGCGAGCAATAGCCCCAATGTTTCCCGCACCTTGCGTGATAACCATATCGCCGTTACGTAATTGTGCAGCCATTAATTCGGCCAACTTATCGCTGTCACTGACATAAATAGGTTCAATTTGACCACGTTGACGAATACTACGCGCTAGACTTTTACTATCTGCGTTGGCTATTGGTGTTTCACCTGCAGCATAAACATCCAGTAAATATAAACAGTCAACTTCTGACAGTACTTCAACAAAATCTTCATAAAGATCACGTGTACGTGAATATCTATGTGGTTGAAAGACCATAGTGAGCCTTTTTTCCGGCCAGCCTTTACGCATTGCCGTAATTGTCGCCTTAACTTCTGTTGGGTGATGTCCGTAATCATCAATGAGCTGCATTTCACCCTGCTCTGTGTGTAAAGTTGCCAGCATTTCAAAACGACGTCCTATACCCGCAAAGCTCTGTAATGCTTGCTGAATAGCGTGGTCTTCTACACCTTCATCGATAGCTACAGCCACACCAGCTAAGGCATTTAGTACATTGTGCTCGCCAGGCAAGTTAACGCTGATAGGCAATGGCGCACTACCTTCTCGTTCAACAATAAACGAACTCATACCTGCCGATTGTTGATACTGTGTAGCTCTAACATCTGCATCTTCACAAAAGCCATAGGTGATAACTTGGCGACTGATGCGCGGTAATATCTCTCGCACGACCGGGTTATCTAAACAAACTACAGCTAAGCCATAAAAAGGTAAGTTATGTAAAAATTCAATATAGGTATCTTTGAGTTTCTCAAAGTCACCTTGATAAGTTTCCATGTGATCTTCATCAATATTCGTGATCACTGAAACCATAGGTTGTAAATGTAAGAACGAAGCATCGCTTTCATCAGCTTCTGCGATCAAATACCGACTGCTACCTAAACGGGCATTAGTACCGGCGCTATTAAGTAAACCGCCAATCACAAAAGTTGGATCTAAATTAGCTTGCGCAAATATGCTAGCGATTAAGCTAGTGGTGGTCGTTTTGCCATGCGTTCCCGCAATCGCAATACCATGACGAAAACGCATTAATTCTGCTAGCATTTCAGCTCGACGAACAACAGGAATACGCTGTTCATTGGCCGCTATTAATTCTGGATTGTCAGTATTAATTGCCGTTGAAACTACGATAACACTCGCACCGCTAACATTATCTTGATGATGACCTAAACTAACTTTTGCTCCTAAGGCCTTCAGTCGTTTAACGACTTGGTTCTCACCAATATCTGATCCCGTAATTTGATAACCTTCATTGAGCAATACTTCAGCAATACCGCCCATACCTGCGCCGCCAATACCAACAAAATGAATGGTTTTAACACGGCGCATTTCCGGCACCCTATTATTGCCATTATTTGACATTGAATTATGTAAAGTCGAATCACTATGTTTTTCTTTCGTCATTTTTTTACTCATCGTTGTGCAACCTCAATACAAACATTAGCAACACGTTTAGTGGCGTCTGCATGTGCAGCGTTATGTGCCGCTTTTGACATTTGCTGTACGACTTTGTCTGATATAAACAAGCTATTGAGCATTTGCCCTAAGGTTGTACCATTAAATTCTTTTTGTGCTATTAATTTTGCAGCGCCACAATTAACCAAATACATGGCATTTTTTGTTTGATGATCATCAACAGCATGCGGTAAAGGCACGAATATAGCGGGCTTTGCAGCCATAGCTAATTCGGATACGGTTAGCGCCCCTGCGCGGCAAATCACAACATCTGCCCATTGGTAGGCTGCGGCCATATCATCAATAAACTCTGTAACTTTTACTTTTTCTTCAGGTAAGCCGTAATCTTGATAGCTTTTTAATACAATTTGTTCATTACCACCGCCGGTTTGATGCCACACATCAATACTTTGTACTTTAATCTGCTTCATTGCCTGCGGCACAACATCATTCAAAATTTTAGCGCCTAAGCTGCCACCAACGACCAATACTTTCTTGCTGGTTGCTGGTTGTTCAGGCATAACATTCTCAATGGCGATTATATCACTGCGTAATGGATTACCTACAACTTCAGAGGTTACTCTGTCACTAAAAGCCCCAGGAAATGCACTTAAAGTCTTAGTGGCAAGATACGAGAGGAAACGATTACTCATGCCTGCCACAGCATTTTGTTCATGCAAAACTAATGGAATACTCAATAACCATGCAGCGACACCGCCAGGGGCACTTGCGTAACCGCCCATGCCAAGAACAACATCTGGCTTAACTTCTCGTAATACTCGAATAGATTGCATGACAGACTGTAAAATTTTAAAAGGCGTTTTCAGCCATGTTTGCCAATTTTTATTACGAATGCCGGCAATATTAATAAATGAAATTGGATAGCCATTTTTTGGCACTATATCCGCTTCCATTCGCTCAGCAGTGCCAAGCCAATGGATTTTCCAACCTTGTTGCACTAATGCTTCAGCCACCGCAATACCTGGAAATATATGCCCACCGGTACCACCCGCCATCACTAACAATGTTGGGCGCTTTACTTCATGACGTGTTTGTTCAGTCATTTTCACCCTCAATAAGTACTGTTTTTTTCACTTTACTTTGCTTCTTTTTGACACTTTTATTAACTGTTGTACGACTTGTAGCTTGAATACTTTGCAAGCGAATTTCATGGTCAATACGAATTAAAATCACCACAGCCATTGTCATAATAATCATCGAGCTGCCGCCATAACTGATCAGCGGCATAGTTAACCCTTTCGTTGGAACAATACCTGCGCTCGCGCCAATATTTACTGCCGCTTGAAAGCAAAACCAAATACCAATTGCGTAGGCAAAAAAACCTTCAAAGTACTTCTCTTGTTTAACCGCTTTTCTTCCTAGTAATAACGCTTTAAATACCAATGTCATGCTTAATATTAAAATAACGCTAATACCGACAAAACCAAATTCTTCAGCCAGTACAGCCATCACGAAATCAGTATGAGCTTCAGGTAAATATTCTAATTTTTGAACACTATTACCCAGCCCTTGACCGAATGTTTCACCACGCCCATAGGCCATGAGTGATTGGGTCAACTGATAACCACTGCCAAACGGATCTTTCCATGGGTCAAGAAAACCTGTTACGCGTGCCCAACGATAAGGCGAGAAGTAAGCTAGCATTGACAATAAGCTAACCCCAACACCAGCAATGGCGATGAACTGCCATAACTTAGCACCGGCTAAAAACAATAATCCAAACGTGGTAACAAACATTACAATAATGGTGCCTAAGTCAGGCTGCATTAATAACAAAGCACCTAATACACCAAAAACAACTAAGGGTTTTGCAAAACCTGTAATATTTTCCATTACTTCATCTCGTCGTCTGACGAGATAAGCTGACAAGTAACAAAAGAAAAATAGTTTTGCTGGTTCAGCAGCTTGTACTGTTATTGGTCCTACCGAAATCCATCGTGTTGAGCCATTAACATTACGGCCAACGACTAAAACAACGATAAGTAAAATGATACCGAGCAGCAATAAATTACCACTATATTTATGCCAACGATCCATCGGAATATATAATGTGGCAGCCGCAACCATCAAACTTAAAAAAATGTAAACTGAATGGCGAACGATAAAATGAAACGGGTTGTCAAATAAACGCTCTGCAATTGGCATAGATGAACTTGCCACCATGATCAAACCAATCATATACATGCTGATGGCAAGCACTACATAACTGCGATCGAATGTTGCGACTGTACTCGACTCAAATTGCAGCCATTGTGGTAAAGCCCATGATGATGGATTATTGAAGGAAGCGGACATTACTTTGCTTCCTTAGGCATTAGCACTGACTGAATGAATACCACACCACGTTCAACATAGTTAGCAAACATATCTAAGCTTGCACAAGCAGGAGATAATAAAACCATATCTCCGACATTTGCTTTAGTTCTGGCAAGTGCAACCGCAGCTGATAATGAATCAACATGCGAGGTCTTTTCTGCTTGGCTAGGTAAGCGTAATGAAGCTATAGAGCGCCCGTCTTTTCCTAGCGTGATCAAATAGTCAACTTGTTCGGTTAATGATTGAGTTAAAGGAGAGAAGTCTGCCCCTTTACCATCACCACCGGCAATTAAGATCAATTTATTACCGGATAACGTTGTCGATAAACCTTCAATAGCCGCAATAGTTGCACCCACATTGGTAGCTTTAGAGTCATTTATCCAACGCACGCCATCTAGAGTATCAATAACTTCACAACGATGTGCTAAACCTTGAAAAGTCATTAAACTGGCCAGCATTGCATCTAAATCCCAGCCTGCACATTTTCCTAATGCCAACACAGCCAAATAATTTAAGGCGTTATGAATACCTTGTAGAGGCATTTTTGTAAGTGAGCACAAAGTTTGCTCACCCAACATTAAATGTTTTTCACCATCGATGTCAGCTAGACCAAAATCACCACTTTTAGCGTGGTCACTACCGAAACTTAAGGTTTGGCTGTTGCTATAACGGCTTTCAGGTTTCGTGGCATTGTCATTACGATTATAAAGTGCATATGTACAGTTTTGATAAATGCTTTGTTTAATCGTACCGTAATGTTCTATTGTTTTATGGCGATCTAAATGATCATCACTTAAGTTCAATACAGTTGCTGCGAGTGCCTTCATAGTTTTTACGGTTTCCAGCTGGAAACTAGATAGCTCTAAAACAATAAAGTCAGCTTCTTCTTTGTCGATTTGATCTAATACCGGTAATCCTATATTGCCACCTAATTGCACGCGATAGCCTAAAGCATTACCGACATAATTTAACATTGAAACAACAGTAGATTTACCATTAGAGCCAGTCACCGCTAATATCGGTGTATTACTCAAACGACAAAACAATTCAATATCACCAATAACATCACAATCACTGGCGATAGCACGACTGATTTCAGGTGCTGTAATGTCAATTCCAGGACTCACAATTAAAACTTCGGCTTGGCTTATTAGCGTTTGATCCCACTGACCATATACCAAGGTATTGTCAGAAAATTGATGTTTAAAATCACCTGGCGAAATTGGCATCGCGCGACTATCGTTTACTGCAAAACTAATCTGATGACGATGTAAAAAACGCGCGCACGATAATCCTGTGATCCCAATACCTAAGATCACAATTCGTTTGTTCGCTAATTGCGCCGTTACCGACTGTTGCAATTGTTTATTCACGCGTCTACTTTTACCTTAATTTTAAGGTTGCTAAACCAATCAAAACTAACACTAATGATATTATCCAAAAGCGCACAATCACTCTTGGCTCTGGCCAACCCTTTAATTCATAATGATGATGGATTGGCGCCATACGAAAAATACGCTGACCACGCAATTTATATGACCCTACTTGCAAAATTACTGAGACGGTTTCCATTACAAAAACACCGCCCATAATAAATAAAACTAACTCTTGTCTAACCAAAACAGCAATTACGCCTAAACCAGCCCCTAAGGCAAGTGAACCAACATCACCCATAAATACTTGTGCTGGGTAAGTGTTAAACCACAAAAATCCCAATCCTGCACCGACAATAGCGGTGCAAACAATGACCAGTTCACTGGCTAAAGCAATATGAGGGATATGTAAATATTCAGAAAAATTAGCGTTACCGGTCATGTAAGCAAATATTGCGAATGCACCTGCCACCATAATGGTTGGTACAATTGCTAAGCCATCAAGGCCATCGGTTAAGTTCACCGCATTACTTGTACCAACAATAACGAAGTAAACTAAACCAATATAAAGTAAGCCTAATTGCGGTAAAACATTCTTCACAAAGGGGATCAACAATGTTGTTTCTTCAGGGCTTTGTGCGAATTGATATAAAAATATTGCGGTCACTAAACCAATAACTGTTTGCCAAAAATACTTCCAGCGTGCAATTAGGCCATTTGAGTCTTTGCGAATAACTTTACGATAGTCATCAACAAAACCTATCACGCCAAAACTCGCAACAACAAATAGCACAACCCATACATACGTGTTGGTTAAATCTGCCCATAATAAGACACTGACAATAATTGAGGCCAGTATTAATAAGCCCCCCATCGTTGGAGTACCTGATTTTGATAAATGACTTTGTGGTCCATCATCTCGAACGGTTTGCCCTATTTGCATACGCTGTAAGGCGCGAATTAATTTAGGACCGAAATATAAAGAAATAATTAACGCGGTAAGCGTTGAAATAATCGCCCTAAATGTTAAATAAGAAAAAACATTAAAGAATGAAAAATACTGAGTGAGATACTCACCTAACCAAAGTAACATTATGCTTGCTCCTGCGTAGCTTGGCTGTTGTGCCATTGAATAATATCAGCCACTACGTTTTCCATATGAGCACTGCGCGAACCTTTAACTAATAATGTCACTTGCTGATCTTCACCTTGAAGCATCTCTTGTAATCGTGACATTAACTTTTCTTTACTACTAAAATGTTGTGTCTGCGTATCTTGCCCTTGATAAAAGGCGTCGGTGGCATTTTGACTCAATACGCCAAGGGTCAACAAATCATCGATACCTTTATTTTTTGCATATTCACCCACTTCCTGGTGGTAACGACGTGCTTCACTGCCTAACTCCCCCATATCACCAAGAATAAGAACTCTGCGTCCTTCAAAACTGGCCAGTAAATCTGATGCAGCATTAATTGATTCCACATTAGCGTTATAGGTGTCATCAATTAATTTAGTGTTACTGCCCAAAAGGTGCAGATTTAAACGCCCTTTGACCTCCACCATATCAGCCAGACCTAAACGAATATCATCTAAGCTAGCACCAAACTCCAAGGCTATTGTCGCTGCAGCGACTGCATTACAAACGTTATGATGCCCTGGTACGGTTAATTCGATATACGTGCTGCCTACTGGAGTGGTTAATTTAAAGCTTGCACAGCCATTATCATCTAGAGTTTCTTCGTGGCTAAAGTAATCTGCAGGTCCTTTACAAGCAAAGCCTAGAACCTTTTTATCAGTTAAGCGCCATTGCCACTTATCCGCCCACGGGCTATTTTCTTCGAATATCGCCACGCCACCAGTATTTAAACCAGAAAAAATTTCGCCTTTTGCCCTAGCAACACCAGATAAATCACCAAAACCTTCCAAATGAGCGGCGGCGATATTATTTATAATGGCCACATCAGGTTTAACCAGTGCCGAAGTATAGGCAATTTCACCTAGGTGATTTGCACCTAATTCAATCACTGCAAAGTCATGCTTTTCTTCCAGTCTTAATAACGTTAAAGGCACACCAATGTCGTTATTAAAGTTACCTTTAGTCGCTAAAACATTACCTAAACGATTTAGAATTGCCGCAACCATTTCTTTTACCGTGGTTTTACCGCTACTGCCGGTAATCGCGACCGTTTTAGGTGCTACTTTGGCTTTTACATAAGCCGCAATTTCACCTAGCGCCTGATGCGTATCTTTGACAACAATTTGTGCAATACTGAGTTCATCTTGCGCTTTATGCACAATAACGGCACTACAGCCTAGTTCGCTGGCTTGAGTTAGAAATTTATGCCCGTCAAAATTTGGGCCTTGTAATGCTAAGAAAACATCACCTGCTTTTAAAGCACGACTATCAGTACTGATAGCATTAATCGTTCGATTTTCACCTAATAACTGCCCATGAACGGCGTTTGAAATTTCAGCTAATGTTAAAGATATCATGCCATTACCTCCGTTGAGTAGAAGCTTTTCACCACATTACGTTCATCGTAATAGCATTTTTTATTTCCAAAAATGATGTAGTCTTCATGCCCTTTACCTGCACATAGAATCACATCATCTGTATTTGCTTTGTTTAACGCCGTTAATACAGCCGTTTTTCTGTCTAATATTTTTTCAAAGAGAGTATTTTCATCCAAACCTGCAATAATATCAGCAGCTATAGCATCAGGGTCTTCACTACGAGGATTGTCATTAGTAATGATTAAGCAGTCTGCTTTGCTCTCAGCTACTTTTGCCATAAGCGCTCGTTTGCCTACATCACGATCACCGCCACAGCCGAACACTAGCCATAACTTACCGCTACAATGTAAACGACAGGCATCCAATGCACTGGCAAGCGCATCTGGAGTATGAGCGTAATCAACAACGGTTGTCGGTTTGCCTACAGAAGAAAATGCCTCCATTCGTCCAATAATGGGGACAAGTTCAGTAATCGCATTAGCAATCTTCTCAAGCTTTATATTTTCAACCATTAACACCGCAATGGCTGCTAAAAGATTTTCAACATTGAAATCACCTAATAACTGGCTACGAATCTCACATTGACCTTGATCTGTATTCAACTGAAAACTCACACCATTCGCATGATGCAAAATATTATTCGCCTGCACGAAGCGCGCATAGTTAGCAATATGCTTGCTTAGCCCGTAAACAACAACTTGTTGCGTTTTAGGCCAACTTTCTAACCATTTATTCGCTTCTGTATCATCACCATTGAGCACTGCGATTTGTTTATTGTCGCCGGTAAATATTTTTTTCTTGGCGGCAGCATATGCTGACATCGTGTGATGATAATCTAGATGATCACGACTCAAGTTCGTAAAAACGGCGGTATCAAATAGCGTGGCATCTACCCGCTTTTGTTCTAACGCATGTGACGATACTTCCATCGCAACATCCGTTATGTTTTGTTCGATAAATAACGCTAAGAGCTGATGCAACTGAGTCGCACCTGGCGTGGTGTTTTCAATGGTTTGCAACTGTGCCAGTTTACCTGCGCCATTAGTGCCAATAACAGCGCACTGTCTCTGACAATAATCTAACAAATTGGCAATAATCTGACTGGTGCTAGTTTTACCGTTAGTGCCAGTAATACCGATAATATTTAAAGATTTTTGCGGTGCAGCATAAAATGCTTTTGCGACAGCAAACAAGTTATCGTTCAGTTGAAAATAGCTTAACACTGGTGTTTCTGAGCCTGACTCTTGTCTATGCCATGTTAATTGACCATGCATTGAGAGTTCAGTGGTTTCTTCTAGTATCATTGCGCAATTTGCTAACAACGCTTGTGCCACATACTCACGCCCATCACGCAAGCTACCAATAACCGCACAGAAAACATCACCGCTTTTTAGTGAACGAGTATCATTGACCAAATTAGCCCGATTAGCTAACTGGCTAAACTGCACTTTGAGTTGTGCATGTTCATTTGATAAAAGCTTAATTTCACCAACGTTTAAAACCGCATCAAGCGCGGACAAATTTATCGACTGATTAGAAACGTCTAAAGCGTGATCAAACATGGTCACGCTCCTTAGGTACACTTTCAGTTTTTTTCTCTGCTTTAACAGAGGTCACATGCGTATTCGAGTCAGGTGGAACATTGAGCAGCCGTAGTGTTCCTTTCATAATTCGAGAAAAAACTGGCGCTGCAACTTCCCCTCCGTGATATAAATCACCACCAGGGTCATCAATAACAACGACCACCGCGATCTCAGGATCTGAAATAGGTGCTACACCAGCAAACAAACCGACGTAATCATTACCGTAACCGCCAGCAAATGCTTTAATCGCCGTGCCACTTTTACCACCAACGCGGTAACCGTCTATTTTTGCAACGGTATAGTGTTCATTTACTACGTGTTCAAGCATGTCTAATACATTTTGGCTATTTTCTGCAGAGAAAATACGTTCAGCATTTTTTTGAACTTGTTCTTGTGGGTCTTGCTTTAAAATAGTTAACGGTATTTTCATACCGCCATTACCTAATATGGTATAAAATCGGGCTAGCTGAATTGGGGTAATAGCGACACCGTGCCCCCAAGATAAGGTTGCTAATTCGAATTTTGACCAACGTGCTCTATCGTGCATCATGCCGGAGCTTTCACCGACAAGTCCGGTACCGGTTTCTTCAGAAAACCCAGCATCGAAAAACTTATCAATTAAATAATCTTTGGGTACTGATAGTGCCAGTTTAGTTGTACCCATATTTGAAGAGTGCACTAACAAATCAGCTAAACTTATTTTTCCAAGATAGCGAGGATCTGAAACTCGGCTACCACCTAATCGCATCCAGCCCGGATAAGTATCAATAATGCTATCTTTTTTCACACTACCAAATTCCAATGCGGTTAAAACCGTCAATGGCTTTACACTTGAGCCTGGTTCATAAATATCAGTAATAGCACGATTACGAAAACGATGAATCGCAACTCCTGAACGGTTATTTGGGTTATATGATGGACTATTCACTAAAGCTAATACTTCTCCGGTATTAACATTAGTGACAACAGCAGATCCTGATGTTGCCTTAAACGCTTTCACTGCACCTTTAAGTTCACGATAAGCGAGTGCTTGTATACGTTGATCAATACTTAAGGTTATTTCTTTAGGTGGTGTAGCCGCTTTGACCGATAAGATCTCAATCTTTCGACCTTTAGCGTCTTTACGATATTGCTTTTCACCATCTTCCCCAGTTAGCAACTGGTCATAAACTCTCTCAACCCCTTCAATGCCTTTATCATCAACATTAGTAAAACCAACAACATGTGCGCTGATTTCGCCTGCAGGATAGAAACGCTTAGACTCTTTACGTAAATGAATACCAGGAATTTTCAGTTCTTGAATATAAGCAGCCATCGCAGGAGCAACTTTACGCTCGATGTATACAAATCGCTTAGTGGGATTTTTTGTTACTCTGACTTTGAGCTTATTAACATCCTGGCCTAAAACATCTGCCAAAGCCTGCCAATGTTTTGTCATGGATAAGGCGTTACTATCAAAAATAATTTTAGGATCGGCCCAAACCGTTTCAACTGGCACACTGATAGCTAATTCATGACCATTTCGATCAACGATAGAGCCACGTTGTACAGTTTTCGTATTAGTACGCAATGAACGGTTATCACCTTGCTTTTTCAGCATGTCAGGTTCAAATACTTGAATATAAGCCGTTCGAGCCATCAAACCAGCATAAATCAACACAACAGTGCCTAACACAACGTAAAAACGCCATGCCACTGTGTTTGGATTATATTGTGCTGGTTTTTTCATTGCCTACTCGTGGTAATACATCATGGTAATTTAATAATAATTTCCGAACTTGCGTCCGGCCTGGTCATATTAAGTTGCTTCTCTGCGCCACTTTCAATCGCGCTATGTTCAGCTAAACTATTTTGCTCTAATAATAAATTACGCCATTCATTTTCTAAGCCGTCTCGCTCGGTTAAAAGCACTTCAATTTTGCTGGTTGTTTGTCGATTCAAATGAGTAAAATAAATCACCGAAAACGCCGATATTAGTAGCAATAATAAAATGCCATAAATGAAGAGATGACGTTTAATGTCATGCCAAATTTCAACTACCAACACAACTTTTGGAGTGGCCATGCTAAAGTGCCATCGTTAGCGTGCTAGCCTCTGCGCTATTCTTAGCACTGAACTGCGCGAACGCACATTTTCTTCAACTTCATCTTTACTTGGCTTTAATTTGCGGCCAATTAAAGCCAAGTTCTTACCTTTATTTAATTCTTCTTCACTAATTGGCATACCCCGTGGCACTTTTTTACCTTGTGAATGCTTTTTCATAAACTGCTTCACTAATCTATCTTCTAGAGAGTGAAAGCTAATCACTACCAATCGGCCATCAGTAGCGAGTACCGACAAAGATGCGGCTAAAACCTTTTCGATTTGCTCTAATTCACTATTGATATACATGCGTATCGCTTGGAAGCTACGCGTAGCCGGATGTTTTTTTATTTCTCTTTGTGGTGCGGTTTTTTTAATTAACTGCGCTAATTGTCCGGTGCGTGTCAATGGCGTTATTTCACGTTCATCAACAATAGCGTTGGCAATACGCCAAGCATGCTTTTCTTCGCCAAATGTTCGTAATACCCAAGTGATGTCTTCTACATCAGCAACCGCTATCCACTCTGCTGCCGTTTGTCCACGAGTAGTATCCATACGCATATCTAGCGGACCGTCTTTCATAAAACTGAATCCACGTTCAGCTTCATCAAGTTGCGGAGAAGAAACACCAAGATCAAGTAAGATACCGTCAATTTTTTCAGTTAACTCATGTTTTTCAACAATTAACTGCAAATCAGCAAAGCCATGATGTTCGATAATAAAGCGCTTATCGTCGGCATACTTTTCTGCTGCCGCTATCGCGGTTGGATCACGATCTATCGCAATCAAACGACCATTTGGGCCAAGATTTTCAAGAATTAAACCTGAGTGTCCGCCACGACCAAATGTACAGTCGATATAGGTACCTTCTGGTTTTATTGCAAGCCCAGTAATTGATTCGGCAAGCAGAACTGAAATATGTGAATTATCATGTTGCATTATGAATTTATAAACGCCATCTAGTTATCATTATTTTCATTGAACGATTTATCATAAAGATAAATCAAGTAATCGGTCAGTAAGTTCTATTTCACCTGACTGAATTTTCGCAATACCTTGCTGCATTTGCGTGTTCCAAGCATTATCACTCCAGATTTCAAACTTTTTCAACTGACCAACCAGCATTAAGTTTTTCTCTAACTTTGCATGCTGACGCAGCGGACCATTTATTAATAAACGACCACTCTTATCAATTTCACAATCTGAAGCATTACCTAGTAACACTTGCTGTAATAATCGCTCTTGTGGATTCATACTTGATAAACCACAAAGCTTTAATTCTATTTCTTCCCATTCAGGTAATGGATATAACAATAAACATGGGTGTTGAATATCAACGGTACAGACCATTTTCCCTTGGCAATCGGCAAACAGCTCCTCGCGATACCTTGTAGGTATCGTAATTCTGTTCTTGCTGTCGAGCGTTATTGCGCTAGTGCCTCTGTACATAATCCACTTTATTATTTTAAGGATCTCTTAAGATCCACAAATCTCCACTTTTTCCCACTCTGATACAGTTTAGTGAGTAAAGCAAACTTATGTCAAGCAAAGTTTTCTTAATTTGAATACGCTGATAGCCTATAAAATAAAGGCTTTGAGGGAAGTGAATGAAATTGTGGGTTTTTGTGGATCAGTTGCCCTATTTAGGCTGAAAAATTAATTATTTTTAGCTGAAAAGCTCTTTTAGTGTCACAAATTAACGACAGTGAGAGGAAATTTACCTTATAAGTGGGACTCAATAATTACATCTGCCGGGTAAAGATGAAATTGCTCCCCTTTTAACTTAATCGCTAACTCTCCACCTAAAGTAAACAACTCTTGGCTGTAGAAGCTCAGTTGAGAAAAAGCTAATGGGGTATTTTTTTCAATACTGCTCAGCAAATAATGATAACCCTGCTCTGTAACGCCAATATGTTCGACAATCACATTGTTAGCCTGACGCTGACATAATTCAAGATCATTCGGCTTAACTAATAACTGGTAACTCATCATCGGGTTGCTGTCTTGATTGATTGAATTGTTAATAATAACCTTGCTATCGAGCTCGCCAAGTAAAGTTTGCGCTATTGGGCTAGCTGTAGTGGTTGAGAGTATCACGGGCAACCAACTCCCCAACTGTAAAAAATCAGCGACTTGCCAGCTATTCGGTTGTTGGCAAACCTCAGCAGGTGCTCCCATTTGTAGTACTTCACCTTGATGCATCACGGCAATTTTGTCGGCAAAGGTAAATACTTCATCTTTATTATGAGTCACAAAGATAGCGGTCATATTTAAACGTTTTAAAAGCTGTCTAATCTCGATCATTAACTCATGTCGTAATCTAGCATCAATATTTGAAAAAGGTTCGTCGAGTAACAGTAAACTCGGCTGAGGTGCCAAAGCGCGAGCAATCGCGACTCGCTGCTGCTGCCCACCAGACAATTGATGTGGGTAACGCCCTGATAATTCGGCTAACTCAAGTAAAGTTAGTAATTCATCACAACGACGTAGTTGTTCTGTTCTAGCTACATTTTTAAGGCCAAAACAAATATTCTCACTGACAGTAAGATGAGGGAACAGGGCATAATCTTGAAATATCATGCCGATATTACGTTGTTCTGCCGGTAATAAGTTATCGAGTGTAATCTCTATTATTGCATTTTCAGCGCGATTAATTTCTATCGTGCCAGCACTTTGACCAATAAAACCAGCTAAAGTATTAAGTAAAGTCGTTTTTCCACAACCACTAGGACCAACAAGCCCCATTATCTCACCTTTGTTTAACGATAAATTCACTTGCGATAAAATCACTTTTGATTGTAATTCAACGGCTAAGTTTTTAATGTTAATAAGTGGCTTCACTTGCTGTCCTTCTGGCGATTAAGAAAAATAATAGGCAATAAGCCAAACAACACAATTAAGATAGCGCCTAGAGCACCTTGCTCTAATCGTTCATCAGAAATTAGCTGATATATTTGTGTACTTAAGGTTTCAAAATTAAATGGTCGTAATAAAAGTACTGCGGGTAATTCTTTCATCGCTTCAACAAAAACTAACAACCAAGCGACAAGAATAGAAGACTTTAATAACGGTAAATGAACACGTAATACTGCAGGTGCTGTTTTTACACCTAGACTGGCTGGCGCTAAATCTAGCGACTTAGGAATTTGGCCAATACCCGCGTTAATCGTGCCATTAGCGATGGCTGAAAACCTCACCACGAAAGCGAAAACAATAGCAAACACCGTACCTGAAAGTATTAGTCCTGGTGCTTGAAAGTTCAAAGCTTTAGCAACATCATTGATAGCATGATCCAGAGGTCCTAGAGTTGCTAACATCGCCATAGCAAGCACAGTACCTGGAATGGCATAACCAAAACCTGATATTTGCACCGGCATCATACGAGTTCGACTTTGGTGAAGACGTTGAAATAAGGCAAGTAGTAGTGCGATTAATGTTGCTATAGTGGCACTGTAAGCAGCAATTTCAATGCTGTTCTTCCCTGTATCAATTAAAGCAACAACCTGTTGATAGTCTGCATAATCAATTGCCATCATCAGTAATAAAATGACGGGTAATAAGAATCCAGCGAACACTAAGAACCAACAAAAAATACTGGCCATAATTTGTTGAATAACAGATAGTTGTTTACGTTGATGTTGTGTATTTGGGCGACTTGATTGATGTCGCTGTCCAGCGCGCGCACGTTGCTCTGCAACGACAATAAATAAAACAAATAGCATTAACACGCTAGCCAAAGCGTTTGCTGCGGCAAAATCACTATAACCAAGCCAAGTATCATAAACCGCGGTGGTTAAGGTGTTAACAGCGAAATATTGTACGGTGGCAAAATCGGCTAGTGTTTCCATGGTAACTAAAGCTAGTGATACTGCGATAGCAGGACGTGCTAATGGCAATGCTACCCGATAGAAGCTTTGACGCTCTGTACATCCTAATAGACGACTCGCACGTAATAAGTTGCGGTCTTGCTGTTCAAAAGCCGTTCGTGTCAGCATGTAAACATAAGGAAACATGACAAGTGCGATGACTATAGCGGCACCGCCTATAGTTCTAATATCAAAAAAGTAATAATCGTTGGGGGACTGCCAATCAAACCAGGTTCGTAATAAACGTTGTACAGGACCCGCATAATCAAACAAGTCTGTATATAAATAAGCGACCAAATAAGCAGGCATTGCCAGTGGCAACATGAGCAACCATCTTAACTGTTTGCCCATAACAATATTAGTTTGACTGATTAGAGCTGCTGCAGGTACACCCAAAAAAAGTGATAATAAAGCAACTAAAAAACCCAACACGAGGGTATTTTGGATGTATTCAGGTAAGACTGTCGCCCATAAATGACTAAACAGATCGCTAGAAGCACTCATGCTAGCAAATAGCATCACCGCAATCGGTGCTACTAATACTAAAGCAAAAAACCAGCTAGAAACTTTCCAGCTGGTGCTTTTATTCCCGATAATCACGAGAGAAGACGCTATTTAAAAGGCTTATAGATCAAACTTTGCCTTATCTAACAACATTAATGCTGCTTTGCGTTGTTTAGCTATAGCTTCAAGTGATAAGCCATCCGCTTTGAACTCACCCCAAGATGCAACCAATTCAGAAGGTTTCACACCCGGTCGAACAGGGTATTCCATGTTAGTTTCCGCATACATATGCTGTGCTTCTTCTGACACTAAAAAGTTCATTAGCGCTAAAGCATTCGCTTTGTTAGGTGCATATTTCGCCATACCCATACCGGAAATATTAATGTGTGCGCCACGATTACTTTGATTAGGGAAATTAATATTAACCGCATCAGCCCAAACTTTTTGCTTCTCATCTTTAATCATATTGCCAAAGTAATAACTATTACCTAAAGAAACGTCACATAAATTTTGGTGAATTGCTTGCACTTGTGCCCGATCGCTACCTTGAGGTTTGCGTGCGAGATTGGCTTTAACTTTTTGTAACCATTCTAGCGTATCTGCTTCCCCATGCTCAGCAATCATAGAAGCCACTAATGCGACATTATAAGGATGCTTACCGCTGCGAGTACATATTTTTCCTTGCCATTTTTTATCAGCAAGGTCTTCATAATTAAAATCTATTTTACCCAACCTTTTTGCTGAGTAAATATTACGTACACGTGTCGTTAGTGCATACCAAGTATTGTCAGATGCTTTAAACTGGGCAGGAATGGCAGCAGAGAGTTCATCCGATTGCACCGCTTGTAGTAAGTTATTATCTTTTAGTTCAATTAAGCGACTAATATCTGTCGTTAATAAAATATCTGCAGGGCTATATTCGCCTTCGCGAGCTAAGCGTTCTGCCATGCCTTTTTTGGCAAAAACGACATTAACTTTAATACCTGTTTTTTTAGTGAACTCATCAAATAAAGGCTTAACCAAAAAAGGTTGTCGGTAGGAATAAACATTAACGTCTTCATTTGCAGCAACATTAATACTTGCACCGATGAGTGCGACAAATACAAGTGTACAGAACCAGATTTTATTCAACATGAAGCCCGCCTAAATAATCAGAAAATTGATGAATTTAAATTTTCCGCCAGACTAATGAAGATATTTATCACTGTCAAGGTTTTTGAGAATTATTCTCATTTAACTTAGGTTATGACTTAGTTATGGCTTGGTTATAGCTTAGCTATAGCCTAGTTATGGAAAATAATATTACCGCTTTTTGAAGCATTCAGTTGAGTGCTGTAAGAAATAAAAATTCATTATTGGCCGAGAGTTTAACGACCTATAGTAGCAAGTGCTGTACCTGGTTTACTATATTTAACCCAGTTCTTCAGTAAAAAATAAGAGTCTAATGTCAAACAGATGCTCGGCAAGGAATTAAATTGCTGAGATGTCTGTATCCCTAGCTGAGTTGCTTGTAAGATCAGACCGCCAGCTCCTGCATTTTTTAAATTTTCGGCAATAACAAAAGCTGATATATCACTTTGCTGACAAATAACGATTTCACCATTAAAAGTATTCTTAGTAAACGGGGCACGACAATCACTTTCACTGTTTATCCCTGATGCGACTAGATAATCCTCTGCTAAAACAACAAGGGCAGTTATTTTTCCTACTTCACTTAGCACCTGTCCTTTTATATGTTGAATGGGACGACGCCATTGAGGCTCTCCTTGAAAATTATTGATAGACACGCTTTCATTAATTGATGTTTTTTCACTGCCCTGTGCACTAATTTCCTTAGCTTGTAACGGCAACCCGAATGTCAAAAATATCGCAACTAGTCCTAACTTAATTTTGATCACGTTAGTCTTCCGCTAAATAATCACACGATAATTATTATAGTTTTGTATGAAATAAAGATGACACTGGTTAATTATTTATTTGCTTTGCATAGTATGAGTAGCTTAAAAGGCAGTATTAATAAATTATTTTAGGAAGTATTCAAAGGAAGATAATGTACAGGAGTAAAGTGATTAAAGTAGTTACCTTTCAACACTATAGTTCTTTCATGAAAATGGGGCTGATTGCCCCATTTTCATGAAAGAACTTAATCTGGAGTTAAAAATTGTTTATTTAATTTTTGTTTTTAACACCGCTTGAGCTGATGTAGAAAGACAGCGATTTGAAATATAGTGTTGATTGGCGTTGTGAATAACGAGCCAACCGTTATCTGTTGGCGTTATTGACTCAATATCATTAAATAGCATTTTATTATCGTTATAAAATGACCAAATACGAATGCCATCTTCATTAAGCTCTAAAGACACTTCAGCTTTAGCTACCTTACTTAACATTTGACGAGTAACCCACCATGCTTTTTTATAACGATTACTTATAATTTCTAACACACCTAAAGAGAAGATAAACCACGCGGCATATGGGTTCAATTCTGAAAACAAAACTAGCCCCGCACCTACAGCAAGTAATATCGCGCCTTTACGGTATAACATCGTGAAGTGTTGTGTTTGTACAGACTCATCATAGCATTCGCTAAAGTGAGATTTATCTAATATAAAAGTCGTCTGGTAATTAAAGGGCTTGGTCATATTGCAATCGTAATCAATGAAGTTGCTTGTATTTTACCTATATCGAGATGTAATACCAAATGGATTAATTTTCTGCTAATTCATTAAGAGTTAATGAGTCGATATTAAAGCCTGTTTGTCGTGTTTTTCATTTCAATGACCTGATGATTTACGTTACCCCCTTAGTAAAACTAGAGTGCAATATAATTCGATAATGAGTTAATAATACTGGTGAAGATTATTTATTTTTTCTCATCACCCTCTTTAATTTCATCTTCTTTTAGCTCGCACTGAAGCGTTGGAGATTGGGTTTTAACCACTGGACTCTCGGTCACTACTGCATTTTGACTATCAGCATTTAGCAACGCTAAGTAATAGGCTATTTTTTGCTTTGCTGTCGCCGTCAAAGTCCCTGTTTGTTGCTGCTCTTCAAGGATAGTTTCTATTTTAGAGAATAACGAATCTAGCTTACTATCAACCTTAGGCTTCTCTGTACTTAGGTTATCTACGGTTGCATTTGCATCATTTTTTTGTTGAGTTTCAACTATAGGTTGCTCACGGTTTTCTTCTCTATATTCACTACTCTCTGGGCTTTTATTTTTAGGTAAGTCACCAAATAGATTTAACCAATGATCGGTACTATGCCCCCACAACATTAAGCGCTGAAAATACCCTTGGTGTTTACTATTACCTTTGAGTAGATCAAGCACTGTACAAGTAATAGCTACCGGACTCAGCAATAAATCTCTTATTGCATCTAAGGTAAGTTTAATTTGAAATTTAATACTTTCACGAATTAGATGCCATCGCTGTTTCCTAGAGTCGCTCATTCTTCTTCCTTTTAAAGGTTCATAAAAATTCTAAGAGTCGCACTACTTTATGGCACTCGTCATAACATTTAGCATAGCAGTATTGTCATAGGAATGATTTCATCAAAATTTAGATAATAAAAAACCGCGGTAAACGCGGTTTTTTTAGCAGTAATGAACTATCAATTAACCGTTGATAAAATCAACACCTTCTTTGATATCTGCTTTAAGTGTAGCAAGCATGTCATTTTTTGATTTTTCTTCAAAAGCACTTAGCTCGCCGTATGGCAATATTTCAACGATACCATTAACGCCTAAACGTACAGGGTGAGCAAAGAATGGTGCATCGCCATTTTCAACTTCTACATAAGCGTAATCAACAACGTCTTCGCCTTGTAAACCTTTAACTAAAGATAAACAAAAACGAGCTGCTGCTGCGCCCATTGAAAGTGTAGCAGAACCGCCACCAGCTTTAGCATTAACAACTTCAGTACCCGCATTTTGAATGCGTGGTGTTAACGTTGCAACTTCTTCATCAGAAAAAGTAACACCTTCAACTTGTGAAAGAAGTGGTAAAATTGTTGTGCCTGAATGGCCACCAATAACTGGGATTTTAACATCGCTAACGTTCAAGCCTTTTAATTCGGCAATGAAAGCTTCAGAGCGAATAACATCAAGCGTAGTTACACCAAAAACACGGTTTTTATCATAAGTACCGGCTTTTTTGAAAACTTCAGCAACAATTGGCACTGTACCGTTTACTGGGTTAGTGATAATACCCACTAGCGCTTTAGGACAATTAGCAACGATGCCTTCTGCTAAAGTTTTGATAATACCAGCATTAACAGCAAATAAATCTGCACGGTCCATACCTGGTTTACGTGGCATGCCCGCTGGAATAATAACAATATCAGCACCGGTAAGAGCGCCGGCTAAATCGTCAGCACCAAAACCAGCAACTTTTACGGCTGTTGGGATGTGTGATAAATCAACGGCAACACCTGGAACTACTGGTGCAACGTCATATAAAGATAGCTCAGAACCTGCAGGTAATTGAGTTTTTAATAGTAAAGATAACGCTTGACCGATTCCGCCAGCAGCGCCTAGCACAGCAACTTTCATTTGATGTCTCCGAAAATTTGAGTAATTACGTAATAATTTGTCGGCCAAAAGATATAGCATAAGTGGCCAAAAAACAATGATTATAGCCATTCTATCAAATTTATTCGCCACTGATCGCGTCATAACTTAACAGAGCAAGTGTTTTTCACCTGTATTGGCTTATAAGGATAACGTATAATCAAAATTGTGAAATAATACTTAAGTATTAAGAGCCAATATTCGTCGACGATAATTTTATCAGGTAGTGAGCCTATATGCGCGGACAACAAAAACAAGAAGCTTTAGTACAAGCGTTCAAAGATTTATTAAAGCAGGAACAATTTAGCTCGCAAGGTGATATTGCTGATGCATTGAAGCTGCAAGGCTTTGAGAATATTAGCCAGTCAAAAGTGTCACGTATGTTAAGTAAATTCGGCGCAGTACGTACGCGCAATGCACGCCAAGAAATGGTTTATTGCTTGCCAGCAGAATTAGGTATGCCGACAGCGAAAAGCCCGCTAAAGCAGCTAGTGCTAGATATTGAGCACAATGATGTCATGATTATTATTCGTACTAGCCCAGGTGCAGCACAATTAATTGCGCGCTTACTCGATAGTGTCAGTAAAAGTGATGGTGTATTGGGGACTATTGCGGGTGATGATACTATTTTCATTGCTCCAACTGACGTCAAAGAAATTAAAAAAACCATCAAAAAACTTGAAGCATTGTTTTTGAAAAACTTAACTTAGCCTGAACTCTGCTCGTTATTGTTCTCAACTCTATACTCTAAATAATAGCGCATAGAGTTGAACTAAAAATTTACACTACTCGCCAAGTTTCGCCAAAATATTTAAGCTCGGTACAAAAAATGCTGCACCTGTTTCCGCTTGTGTATATTTAAGTAAGTGATCACTATGGCCATGAGCATCTCCACAAATCATGCTTTTTAGCATGAGTTCAAAAGGTTCAGGCGAGTGACAATAAGACACAAAAAACAGTCCTTGTATCTTCATATCTCCGTACGGCATGCTTTGTCGTAAGATCTCAATACTATTGCCGTCACTATCTTTTAAATTAACACGTTTAATATGAGATGTTGGGGCTTTATTCTCTTCTGAATACTCTTCGTTATTAACTTTAGTTCGCGAAAAAACATCTTCTTGTTCTTTAACTTCTAATGAATTCCACAAGTTTAAGTTATGACGATAACGTTGGATATGTAGATAACTACCAGCAGAAAAATCGGCATCTTGTGCTTCATTAACCAAAGCAACTCGACGACGATGATGTCCCTGCGGATTTTCGGTACCATCGACAAAACCACTTAAATCACGACCATCTAAAAACCTAAATGCGCGTACTTGTTCGACCAATTCAACACTGTCAGCCAATAACTGGCAAACCTTTGTCGCAACAATATGATTGACGTCAGCTCGATCACCACGAATTTCGATATACAGATCATAATTATTTGCCGGTGCGATGCTATCTTCGACAGCCATTTCGGGAAACTGTCGCAAAAGTTCAGGGCGTCCTTGTGGATATAATTCATCCCAAAAATTTGTTCCAATCGCAATTACGCCAGATAAATTGGCTTCTGAAAAGCGATCCGCATAAGTATCAAATAAAGCAGGTAAACGGGATAGCGCTTTACGCAAAAATAAAACGTTATCATCTAAAGCATTAAATAATAAATAATATCCGTGGAGACTAGGTTCCGCACAAACACCAAACTGCTCTCTTGCCATGTAACAAATCCATTAATAAATATATCGACTAATGTGTTAATTTTACACTTTTTATTCGTAATGGCAGTAAAACTTTAAGAAATATTTATCTCAGATTATTCTACTCACCATAACAACAATAATAATGACTCAGTTAAAAAGTAAAAAGTCTGTGTAAATTAATACACAGACTTTATAAACATTCACAATTAAAGTAGCTATTTAGCCACGAGAAAACTCAGGATAGGCTTCCATACCACAATCAACCTGGTCCATACCTTCATATTCATCTTCTTCACTCACTCGAATACCGATAAGTTTTTTCAAGACAAACCAAACGACTAGACTGGTTGAAAATACCCAAACAAAAATTGTTGCTGCACCAATTAATTGCCCAGTTATTGTTGCTGCACTATTAGTTAAAGGCACAAATAATAAACCTAATAAACCAACTACACCATGTACAGAGATGGCGCCTACTGGATCATCAATTTTTAACTTGTCTAAACTAATAATTGAGAAAACAACCACGATACCTGCAATCGCACCGAACAATGTTGCTAATACTGGTGTTGGTGTTGAAGGCTCTGCAGTAATCACAACCAATCCTGCTAATGCACCATTCAACGCCATAGTTAAATCTGCTTTCTTAAACAGTAATTTTGCTAAAATCAATGCAGATATAGCTCCAGCAGCTGCTGCTGCATTGGTATTTAGGAATACCATGGCAACAGAATGTGAACTAGCAATGTCACCTAACTTTAATACTGAACCACCGTTAAAACCAAACCAACCCATCCACAAAATAAAAGTACCCAAAGTTGCCATAGGTAGATTTGAACCCGGTATTGCATTTATCTGACCATTTGCACCATACTTTCCTTTACGTGCGCCTAACAACAACACGCCGGCTAGTGCCGCAGATGCGCCAGCCATATGCACAATGCCTGAGCCAGCAAAATCTGAAAAGCCGAGTTCTGATAAGGTATAAAGACCAAAAACAGCATTACCACCCCAAGTCCAGCTACCTTCCATAGGATAAATAACTGCGGTTAATACGACAGCAAAAGCTAAAAATGCCCATAACTTCATACGTTCAGCTACAGCGCCAGAAACAATAGACATCGCCGTTGCCACAAAAACAACTTGAAAAAAGAAATCAGATGCTGCTGAATATATTGCGTCACCCGTAAAGCCATCTTCACGTACTGAAAAATCAGCTAACACCTTAGCAGGGTCAACTGTTTCAATACCTGATAGGAATACTCCGCCGCCATACATAATGTCGTAACCAACACACAAATACATAATGCAGGCAATAGCATAAAGCGCGACATTTTTAGTTAAAATTTCTGTCGTATTTTTGGCACGAACTAAACCAGCCTCTAACATTGAAAAACCTGCAGCCATCCACATGACTAGAGCACCACAGATTAAAAAGTAAAATGTATCCATAGCATACTGAAGTTGAAAAATATTTTGTTCCATGACCTGCTCCTATATCGCTTCTGCGTCTTGTTCGCCAGTACGGATTCGTACGGCATGCTCAAGGTCATAAACAAATATTTTGCCATCACCAATTTTTCCGGTATGTGCCGCTTCAGCAATTGCATCAACTAAGCGTTGAACCACATCATCATTAACTGCAATCTCTAGCTTTACTTTTGGTAAGAAATCCACTTGATATTCAGCACCACGGTATAGTTCTGTATGTCCCTTTTGGCGACCAAAACCTTTTACTTCACTGACGGTTAAACCTTCAACACCTATTTCAGAAATTGCCTCTCTGACACTATCAAGCTTGAATGGCTTTATTATTGCATTTATTAGTTTCATTTCACGTTCCCTTAATTGTCATTAGCTAATACTTATCAATCCTCATGCCAAATAATTAAAGTGATATAAAACAGTAAGATAACAATTTCAAACTCATAACTCCCGCACCATGACAGTGCGAAGAAAGTTTAATTGCAAGCTACTGGTGCAGCTTATTTCTACAACAAAAGTTTGAATGAACCTTTAGATATCATGGAAAGCGTATTGCGTTAGTCAGTTAATTTTATTAATCGAAGTGAAAAGAAGTGAGTGTTATTTTTTATAGCCATAATGATAAAAGTAGGTGAGCGAAAGTGGTAATAATGTAATGTATTGTGAGCAAATGACGTTTAAATAGAGTTCGGCACTTTACTAATTAAATAAACTAAGCAACTTACTTTGATTCCGGTCATATAACGGCCAAAAATCAAAATAAGATACTAATAAGCTGGTAAGCAAAACATATTGCCTTGCTGTATTCGGCGGTATTTATAGATATGATACTTTGGCTAACATATTAATAAATCGTTGCGGCGCCGGGGTTTAAAATTGATAAAATACTTAAACGCTCAAGATCACAAAAGTAATTAGCACCTTGCAACATAGCCTTATCAATAGGTAATTGCTGTAAATCATCTTCGGTTAGTAGAAGATCCTCGAGATATGAACTATCGTTATATTGGCTTAGCATAATGCGCTTTGATAAATATAAGAGCTTGGTTTCATCACTACTGTAAGCGAAATCATTATTGTCTTGGTTGCGAATAGGTTCGATAATACTAAAAGGTAGTTGCCATTGTTTTAAAAGCTCCGCTGCGCACTCTCCATGAGTAAAGCCTAAAGTTTGCTTTTGCTTATTCCAAGGAAGATCGGTTTCAGATAAGCTGCGAGCTAACAAGCCTTTCTCTGGTGATAATTGCTGTACTACAAGCTCACCCAAGTTATGTAACAAACCTAAAATAAACAACCTTTCAGCATTAGGAATATTCAGTTTAACACCTAAATATTTAACAATTAGTGCACAATCAACACTTTTGAGCCAAAAGTCATCTAAATAATCTTGCTCTGCATCTATCGCTTTTAGTGCTTTATTAGCAAAAAAAGCAATCACTAAGTTATAAATTTCGGTAATACCTAACACGAGTACCGCTTTAGAAACCGTATCAATTTTACCTGGATAATTAAAAAATGAGCTATTAGCTAACTTTAGAATTGTGCCCGTTAATGCAGGATCCAACAAAATAACATCTGCAATATCATCAATCGTTGAATTTTCATCATCGATCAACTCTTTAATGCGGATAAAAGAATCCGAAAGTACAAATAATTCACTGACTTGTTCTGCATACTCGTTAACATTCATTATATTATTCCAAAATAAATTTTCGGTGGCTCCTTTTACGACATAATGAGCTGTGTCGATTATTACCGAGCTAACTGTTCTATAGCATAGTCTATAATATGGATCGCTATCAGCTAATCAGCAATAAATTTAGCCTCGCAATAATACATTAATTTAACTAATTATCCTTTAAAATAATCACTTTACCTGCAAACTGACATGATAAGATGTAAATTTACGGATATTGATAACACCAGAATCGAAAATCAAATATTGCCCTTTCACACCGAGCAATAGACCAGATACTTCAGGCGTTTTGTCAAAATTGAATGATGATATTTTTGTTAAATATTGCTGCACTGGAAAATGTAAATTGACCACGTCTTCATCTAATTCATTAATGGCATCTTCACCATATTTCAATGCTAAACCTGCTAACTTTTCTGCTATTTTGGGTTTCAACTCCTGCGCTATGGCTTTCAAATCGACCGGTTCTGCACTGCCCTTTAACATAGCACGCCAATTAGTTTTATCGCCTATAAATTCCGCCAAAGCTATTTCAACTAAACCGGACTGTAAGCGAGTACTAACTTTAAATATTGGCAGCGCTTGAGTAGCCCCTTGATCGATCCAACGCGTTGGAATCTGACTATGACGGGTAATACCTACTTTCAAACCTGACGTATTAGCTAAATAAACATAATGAGGAATAAAACAATTGCTTTCGCCCCATGCCGGATCACGACAAGTCCCTTGTTCGAAATGACAGGTCTCAGGCTTCATGATGCACATATCGCATTGCGCTAACTTCTGCATACAAGGGAAGCAATAGCCTTGAGAATAACTTTTTTTGGTTTTTCTACCACAATGCTGACAGTCAATGTGGCCACTGAAATTTAACGTTATTTGCTGCCCAATAAGTGAATTTAATTCAACTTCTTGCTCACCAATAACCATGCGATAATTTACCGTACCGTCTACTGCTAAATCCGCACGCATTTTACGTAACGAACCTGTCTCTATTTTTTGCATAATTTAACTCATCATTATTTATGCGCCCATAATATAAAAATCATATACCCTCAGCTAGCACTAATTTATTTATATCTCGAATGATCAGTAATAAATTGCGATGATATAGCATAATATTTCTCTATACCTATGTTGACTATGTGGTACGTATATTTACTTCGATGTGCAGATAACAGCTTGTATGCTGGTATTACAACTTCACTTGAAAGACGTTTAAATGAACATAATGAGTGCAATAAGAAAGGCGCTAAATATACACGTGTGCGCCGTCCCGTCCATTTAGCTTATTCTGAACCCCAAATTAACCGTCAAGAAGCAAGTCGCAGGGAGTATCAACTTAAGCAGCTAAGTAAAGCTAAAAAAGAACAACTCACTAACCTATATATCCAAAGCGATAAAAGTGGAAAGTAAACAACTGTACGCTCAAAGCCCTATTTTTACTGGTCTGCTTTGTCGACTAAAGATTAATAACTTTCGATTTTGTCTAGACATGCTGATAGAATGACGTCGATTTCAACCGTTATTAATGAAGACAAACAGCTATGTTTTTAGAGAATTATTGCAGTATTTCTGATCAGAAAATTAGTTTCACACGCCAACAAGCAAGTGACTTTGCGAAACAAATTGCAGATGACTTTAACCCGCTACACGACACCAACGCCAAACGTTTTTGTGTGCCCGGCGACTTACTGTTTTCACTCGTTTTAGAGCAAGCTGGCTTGCACCAGGAAATGAGTTTCACTTTTTCGGGTATGGTCAGTGATGGTATTTCATTAAGCTTTCCAAGTGAAATTGCCTCAACGGCAAGTGTTATTGATGACAATAAAAAAGAATACTTACAGATGGCGGCTTCTGGTGACAGTACAAAAAACCGTACAACAATTGAAGCGTTAACACGAGCCTACGTTGAATTTTCAGGACATACCTTTCCACATATTCTTGTTGGTTTAATGCAAGAAAATCAAGTAATGATCAACCCTACGCGTCCTATGGTCATGTATGAAAGCATGTCAATTCACTTAACATCGATTGAATTTCAAGAAGTGTCGTTACAACTGTCTTCGACTACATTAACAATCGATGGAAAACGTGGTAATGCATGCTTATCATTCGATCTCATATCTCAGGGAAAAGTTATTGGTCATGGGAAAAAGTTCATGTTATTAAGTGGTTTACGAGACTACTGCCAAGACACTATCGATAGTATCGTAGCGCAGTACAATGACAAAAAAGCTATTTACTTAGCAAACTAAGCTAAATATTTCTTTCGATAAAAAATAAAAATTCAACATCAAACGGGTAACCAGTATTACCCGTTATCATTATTTAAGCTTAATGTAGCGCACGCATATTAAGCAGATAACTTTCTTCTTAACCAACGTAAACCATCATCAGCTTTAATTGCAGCCTTTCGGAAGTAGCGTTGACTTATCCTTAGCCATTTCTTCGCCCATTCATATTCCATACTTAATAGCGCTAAACCTAGTGGAATGAAAATAACGGCAGGCCCTGGCAATAAAATAAACACCACACCGATAGATAAACACAGTGCCCCCAAAAGCGTTCGTGTGGTTCTTTTTACATTATCTTTCATCGCAAACTCTCTTGTTTGATTACTTAACTCAAATGTAAAAGCAAGAGTCACACCAAAAAAAATATCTACTAATAACAAAGAGATAAAAAACAAAGCAAACGTTTCTTTCAATACCATAGTCAATTTAGCTAAATATTAGTCTGGATTGCTTTTTGGTTTACTTATCAACAAGTCTTTCTCGAACTCTGCTTGCTGGCGACGTTTATCTTTAGCACAAGCGACAAATTGTTGCGTAGTTTTAGGCTTAGAACATTTTTTTTCTGGTTGATAAAACAATAACCAAGCTTGTAGTTTTTCATCTTTATATGCTGAAAAACCAACGACTGGACCGCTACTCGCAAAGGGCACTAGAGGCTTAGTTTTTGTACTTTCCTTGTATTTGTAGGATGGTGACTTCAGTTTCTTCTGTTTTTTAGACTTAATCTTTTTAGCCGACCGTTTTTTCTTCTTTTTAGGCTTTATGGTCAGTTTTCCATTCTCACATCGCCACCAAGTATTACGCGCTTTATCTTCCTTTTTTGCTAAGCTGTTACTGCGCTTAAGATTATTCGGTTGACGTTGAAGCTCTTGAATATCATCCAATTTTTTTCGATATTTTTGACAGTCTTTTTTTCCCGCCATGGTTAAAAAAGAAGAAGAAAGCATCAAAAATAAAAAACTAATCATTAGTATCCGTTTCATCTGATATCGTCCATTGATTCAGTTTGAATAAAAAAGTGTAGCTCATATCTCGAATATTTCGACTTTCATTCCTTTATGAATAAGGCGAAATACAAAGCTGTGAGCCTAATTTTCCACTCTTGAATTAAACTATAACCATGTGCCGTACATTATTGAATAATCTCCTATACTAGAAGAATGCCCACATTATAAGGAACAAGGATGTTTCAACTCACAACAACTAGATGCCTCATATTATCCATTTTAATACTTTTACTATTGCCATGCGCTATAGCTCAAGAAAGTAAAGTACACAAAACAAAAATGCAGAAGCCAGCACTACAACTGGCAACTAAATATCAGAAATACTCAGTTATTGAGCATTATTGGGTGAGTGAAAAGTTAGATGGCGTCAGAGGATATTGGACCGGAAAAGAATTGGTGACACGCAATGGCAACGTCCTATCGCCACCGACATGGTTTATAGAAAACTGGCCTAAAGTAGTTATGGATGGTGAAATCTGGAGCAAACGCGGAGAATTTGAAAAAATCAGTGGCTGTATACGACGCAAGCATTCCGATGGAAGTTGCTGGAAAAGTCTTAAATTAATGGTTTTTGACCTTCCTAATCAGCCCGGTAACTTTACCCAACGAATAATGATCATGAAACAATTAATACAAGAAGAAAATCTTCCACACCTATCGATGGTTACACAACTAAAAATAGCAAATAACATTGATTTATACGCACTTCTAGACAACGTCGTTACTAATGGTGGTGAGGGATTAATGCTTCACCTTTGCAGAGCAAATTATCAAGTTGGTCGCAGTAAAAACATCTTAAAATTAAAGAAGCATCAAGATGCTGAAGCTGTAGTTATTGCGCATATGCCGGGAAAAGGAAAGTATCAGAACTTACTCGGGGCTATTAAAGTAAAAACACCGCAAGGAATTACGTTTAAAATTGGATCTGGATTTTCCGATCAACAACGTAAACATCCGCCACCAATCGGCAGTATAATAACCTATAAATACATTGGTAAAACCCAACGAGGTGTGCCAAGATTTGCCAGTTTTCTTCGCATTAAAAATGATCACTAGTTATATTCTATATGACTAGGTTTATCGCTCAATCTAAGGCATAAAATATGGAATTTCATTTATGGTTATCACTTGTTGTTATTTGTATCTTAGGAGCCCTGTCTCCCGGACCTAGCCTCGCTCTAGTGATAAAGAACACCTTAAATGGCGGATCTCGTCAAGGATATGCTACCGCAATAAGTCACGGTTTAGGTGTTGCGCTATATGCCGCAATAACCGCCACAGGTATTGGGATATTGATAGTACAATCGCCTATATTATTCGCGACGATAAAATATGCAGGTGCTGCTTTTCTGTTATACCTCGGTATAAAAGCGTTAATGAGTAAAAAACAAAGTATGCAATTTACTCAAAAGGGTGACAAATTTGATCCCTCAATAAACGGTTGGCGAGATGGCTTTTTAATCGCGTTTTTAAACCCTAAATTAGCGATATTTTTTCTAGCTTTATTCAGCCAATTTGTTGAACCTAATGCCGGTTGGCAACAAAAAGCA
Source organism: Cognaticolwellia sp. (assembly GCA_049642265.1). Taxonomy (GTDB): domain Bacteria; phylum Pseudomonadota; class Gammaproteobacteria; order Enterobacterales; family Alteromonadaceae; genus Cognaticolwellia. The sequence goes on from JBAROR010000106.1 coordinate 34,273, forward strand.
GTGATGACAGCTACGGTAGGGAGCATTGATATGCTGTGGTATGTCATTATTGCTTTTGCAATGTCACGCGGACCTATTTTAGAAAAGTTGAAAGCAAATAGTCACATTGTCGATAGGGTTACAGGCAGCTTTTTAATCTTATTAGCTGCGCGCGTAGTCTTGAATTAAGAGTACAGGATATTGGGCAAGCCAATACTGGCAACGTTCTTAGTTAAATAGTCGTGACGTAGAATGACCTTACCCTTCATATTAACTTTATTGCTTTGCTGGACATAAAAAATCCAGCAAAGCAATAAAGCTTATACCTTCGGTTTATATATAAAATACAAACACTTCAAGCCTTTTCCTAAATGAGCCTCTTTGTAGACTTCAGGCGTATCAATTTTATATTGAAATACACACTCTGGGCATTCTCGTGCCACTTCTGCCATTAAGAACTCTGCATCGAGATCAGGAGAGTTTAAGCATAATAATACATCGCCATTATCTGACATCAACTCTGGCAAACGACGAATGATTTTTTTATAGTCCCTGACAATATCAACACTGCCCTTCTGAAAAGATGGAGGATCTGATACTAATAGTTGATAAGGACCATGTTTTTTCAAACGACCGTAAGACTTGAAAATATCAACACCTTCAAAAGCGACCTTACTGAGATCCTGCTTGTTTAAACGGTGGTTTTCTCGTCCTTTAGTTAATGAACTCTTACTCATATCAACATTAACTACTTTAGTGGCATTACCCGCTAATGCAGCGATAGAAAAAGCACAGGTATAAGAGAATAAATTCAAGACACATTTATTATCGCTATGATTTTTTACCCATTCACGACCATTACGCATATCTAAAAACAAGCCTGAATTTTGCGCTTTACCTAAACTGATATGATATTTTAAGTTATGTTCTAATGCGTGTAAGTTAGTTACCTCTTCACCCCAAAGCAATTCGCAAGGAGCAAATTTACGACAACGATATTGCACCTGAATTGAGCGACATTTATCGGTCAACGCTCTTAAAAGCTCTACTTGCTCAGCTAACCAACTCGATTCTACTTCTTGATATAAAGTTATTAAAATTACCGGCTCTAACCAATCAACATTAACATGCGACAATTCAGGATATGCATGACCTCGGCCATGAAATAATCGCTGACTTTCTATGAAGTCAGATGGTTGGATAAATTCAATCATAATAAGAAAATTAACCTGGCTATAAAAATAAGGCCGGATAATAACAAATTATCCGGCCTTAGGTGTCATTTTACGCATTTTTATTCGCGTTAAATTAGTGCTTTTTAAAAGCCAAAAATACTATACGCAAAGAATTTCTGAGCAACTGTATTGATAAAGATACTAAAAACAATCACCGGAATAAAAGTCCCCAGAGAGAAGTTAATGTATTTTTCTGCCCACGAGCCTTTGTAGTTATCATTACCTATTGCTAGCTCATCAGATAAATTAAGTTTTTTCCAACGATAACTGACAAAAACACACAATAGGAAACCATTCAGCGGCAATATAGTATCGTAGAAAATGTCATAAACAACATCAAAAAATGAACGATTACCGCCAGCATAGGTAGTGAACTCAGTAAAAAAGGACACCATACCGAACGACAAAGTTGCAAAAACTGTTAAGACGCCTGCACTCATCAGTAAGATTGACAATGCTTTCTTACGACTATGTTTTTTCTCTGTTATTAAGTAAGAAACCGGAACTTCTAAAATTGAAACCAATGAGGTTATCGCGGCAAAAAATACTAATATAAAGAAAAATGCAGCGACCGCACTCGCACCGATGTACCCAATTGAAGCTTGTAATGCTAAAAATATTTTCGGTAAGAATGTGAAGATTAATGATACTGAACTGTCACTCAACTCTGCTGGGTTAACATCTGGATTAAATGAGAACACGGCAGGTAGAATCATTAGGCCTGCGGTAAATGCTACAGCAGTATCTGTCAAAGCAACCAGCTTGGCTGAACCCACTATATCGGTTTTACGGTTAATATAAGAGCCGTAAGTGATCAATATACCCATACCTAAAGATAGTGAGAAGAATGCTTGAGATAGTGCACCATTAATCACGGCAGGGGTTAATTTAGAAACATCAGGAATTAAAAAGAATTTCACACCAGCCAAGGCATTATCGAGTGTTAATACGTATATCACCATGATCAGTAACATACAGAAGAGTGTAGGCATCAATATTTTAGATGCTCGCTCAATGCCGTCTTTGACACCCGCAACAAGAATAAAATTAACAATGCCAGCGACCACAACCATACCAACAAATAAGTATGGGCTATTAACAAACTCCCCAAAGCCGTTGCTACTGGCTAAATAGTCTAGATTTCCGGTTAATGTTAAAACGATATAGCCAAAAATCCATACCGTTAACACCATATAAAATACCGCGATCATAAAGGGAGTTAGTACGCCAAGAAAACCAGCGGCTCCCCAAGCTCGACTACCACCACTTAAGGTTTTATAAGCACCTACAGGTTCTTTTGCCGTTTTGCGACCGACAGCCATTTCAGCAATCATCACAGGTAAACAAATTAGAAAAACAAAAAGAGCGTACATCAATAAAAATGCACCACCACCGTTTTTAGCTGCATTCACAGGAAAGCCAACTAAATTACCAATACCAACTGCCGAACCAGCAGCAGCCAAAATGAACCCTAATCGGGAACTGAAATGCTCTCTTTCTGTACTCATAGACGTCCTTCTTTATAATTCTTTAGGGCTAATGATTATAATTTTTACTGTGCAGTGCCCATTTTTATTGAGGTAACTTGCTCTAACAACTGACCGATGCTAGCAGGCTTTTTTAATAATGTCTTGTTTTGATAACAGCCAATAGTAGCCAAAGTGTATAATATTTATTGCACCTGAGAAGTAACCTGAACACTTACTAACCGTAAACGTTTTTTTGCTTAATATTTACCGTATATTTTGCTCTCTTATTCGGTCATAAAGTGTATTGTTCAACTCTATAACGTCTTTATTTCAAGTTAATATCAGCAGCAGTCAGAGCTACTCAACGTAAAATTTTGCATTCATAATAGTAAGAATACTTTCCGTCTCTTTCGCAGCAAATTTTGCAGCCTCAATTAAATCATCAGTGGATATGTTTAATGATTGGCAAAGTTTTGCGTCAACACTATCATCATAACTATAGATTTCAGGGTGGCACTCAACTAATGCTAATCGAGAGGCTAAATACAGCACTTTGACATCTTTATTAATTTGAATATTATTAGCATTATTATAATGACGAATAGGTAATATGATTTTTTCAGGGATTTGCCAAATTTTAAGTAATTCAGCTGAAATATCAGTGTAGGTAAAATTTAACACCTGTTGTTGTAATTGCCACGGTAATAGCTCCTTATGATATTTTTCACATTGCTTAGCCACTTCTGGTGATATTTTTGCAACAATAAGTTCACCGAAATTTTGCAATAAACCTGCGACAAATAAACGTTCGATATCTCGTATCCCTGCACTAATGGCTAAGTTTTTAGTTGCTAAAGCACAAAATACACTCATATGCCAAAACCGATTTAAATCTATCGATTGATTTGAAAAGTGTTTAAACGCTGTCGCTGCAACATCTACTAACATCATATTGTAAATGGCCTGCGTACCAATAATGGTAATTGCGCGTGAAATGGTACTGATCTCACCGGGAAAACTGTAAACAGCACTATTAGCAATTTGAAGTAAACGTGAAGTCATCGAGGGGTCAATACTAATAACATTCGCGAAGTCTTCGATCATGGATTCTTCATCTTCCATTAAAGCCTTTATTTTAAAACAGGCGTCAGGTAGTGCAAAAGAGCCATTGGCTTGCATTGCATATTCAAGTGAATTCATCAATGTAACTTATCCTTTTTGAGATAACTATTAAGCTTTTATCTATTTGAGTTATAGAAGCCTGTAGACCATTTTTTGGTGATTTTCATCCTACGATTCAATATTAATATACTGATAAAAATAGAGTGAGTCATCGCAATTCATTTACTTAAAGCACTCATCCGATAGAGTCTGTAGAGTACTAGCTATTGGTGTCTAGGCTACATTATTTAAGCAGTATGACATAATCTACTATAGCTGTTGTTAATCGATAATGGGCACGCCAGCGTAGCGCTTAACATGCTCCATCACAACATAGGTATGGGTTTGAGAAACCCCCGGCAATTCAACGATATTGCCCAACAAAGCCCGATAAGCGTCCATATTTTCAAAGTGCAACTTCAGTAGATAGTCAAAGCCCCCCACAACCATATGACATTCAGCGACTTGCTTAATTTCAATAACCCGATCACGAAACTGATTAAATATATCGGCCGTGGTGCGATCTAGTGTCACTTGAATAAATGCTGTCATACCATATTTGAGCTTGCTAGCATTTAAAAAAGCTCCGTAACGCTCTATATATCCATCTTGCTCAAGGCGCTTTACACGTTCCAAGCATGGGCTAGCACTTAAGTTTACTTGTTGAGCTAAGGCACTATTTGAAATTCGGCCATTTTTTTGTAACGTATCTAAAATAATTAAATCAATGCGGTCTAAAGCTTTAAGGTTACTACTCATAATCTATCCATTAATTTTATAGTTTGTTACTTAATTTTTAACACAAATTACCGCAAAGAAACGAAAATCACCAATACACTTTTTATTATTACATCAAAGTGCGGAGAAACTAGATGATCACCGCTGAATACGGATAAAGGATGTAAGAGAGAAAAACGGGCTATCCAAAGATAACTGTACACTGTATTTACAGCTAAGAATAAACTTCAGCAGCGGCTACTGTAACCTTAGATTCAGATTTATTCTGCTGATTAATAAAGCTATCAACGGTTTATATTATTAAGACTGGAAGCATAAAAAATCCGCTGATAATAAAATTATGAGCGGATTTTTTATGGATTTCAATTTAAAGCGAATTGCAAAAATTTAGCATTGGTTCACGAGAAACTTTTCAATTTCATCGCCTGGTAAAGGCTTATAATAATAATAGCCCTGACCATAAACACAACCCATCGCTTTTAACAATTCGGCATCCGCTTCATTTTCAATACCTTCGCCCACTGTTGCCATATTTAAATTACTAGCTAAATCAATAATGGTTTTAATGATGGCTTGATGATTACCGCGCTCATGAACATTTTCGATAAATGAACGATCAATCTTTAATACATCCATTGGAAAACGGTGTAAATAGCTTAAACTCGAATAACCGGTACCAAAATCATCAAGTAATATTTTCACCCCCATTTTCTTCAATGCGCGCATATTATTCAGTACAACCTCTTTATTTTCTAACAAAGCACGTTCAGTTAACTCAATACGCACTTGATGTGGTTGCACACCAGTCTTATCAATAATTGCTTGAATATCTTGCGGTAAACTTAAACTAAAAAAGTGATTACAATAGAAATTACAGCTAACATAAAGGTGGTCCAAACCAAGATGCTGTTGCCAAAGTTTCAGTTGTTGACATGATTTTTCTAAAATTTGTAAATCAATATCCATCACCACATTAGTTTCTTCTGCTAATGGTATAAAGTCATCGGGCAACACAAAACCACGCTTTTCACTCTGCCATCGTGCTAAAGCCTCAAAGCCTATTATTTTTCCATCCGCCATCCGTACGATTGGCTGAAAGTATGGTACAAATTCTTTTTTATCAATAGCTTCACGAATATCAGTTTCCAATGACAAGGCATTTTGTACTTGTTTATGCATGCTTGAATCAAATACTTCAAAACGCCCTTTACCTTTATCCTTTGCGTGATACATAGCGATATCAGCATCTCTGAGCATATTGTCTGCGCTATCATAACGCTCGTTATTAAATAGCACACCAATACTCGTACCGATAAAGACCGATTGGTTTTCAATACAAAATGGCGATGATAATAACTCAGTTATTCGTTTAGCTATGTCGTACGCTTCTTCATCGTTCGCAATATCTTCTACCAAGATAACAAATTCGTCACCACCTAATCGTGCAACAGTATCAGTATCTCGTACAGCATCAATTAATGTCGTGGCAATGTTTTTCAGCAGAAGATCGCCAGCATGATGACCCAAACTATCATTCACCACTTTAAAGCGATCTAAATCAAGAAACAAAACCGCAAATTTAAAGGCTGGTCTGCGCTTATTACACGCAATCGCACGTTTTAATAAATCTAGAAATACGGCACGATTAGGCAAGCCCGTTAAAATATCGTGTGAAGCGGCATGCTTAAGCTTTTCTTCGGCTTCTTTACGTTGCTTTATTTCATCTTCTAACGCGACAGTACGTAACTTAACTTGGTGTTCTAACAGTTCATGTGCTTTTCGTTCATAATCGGCAATTTCACGACGTTGCATCGCAGACGCAACATGTCTCGATACGAAACGCAGTAGCTCAGCATCTTGCTCTGTAAACTGAGTCGACCTCTGATAACTTTGTAAAACCATAGCGCCAAGAACTTCACCAGAATTAATCAAAGGTACACCTAGCCAAGAAACGACTTCAGCTTCTGGTTTAACGGTTTTACCTTCTTGATGCAAACTCAGCATATCATTTTGATTAAGCAGTATTGTTTCAGCACTTTTTAAGACTAATTCAGTATAGCCATTCGACAGTTTTCGTGGTTTAAAGTGTTCAGTATTTTCAGTAAATCTTTGATCAAGAAAATAAGCAAAAAATAGCTCATTATCTATCGCATTATATTTGGCAATATAAAAATTTTCAGCGTTGATTAGCTGACCGACAATGTTATGCACCATGCTATAAAATTTATCTATATCTAGGTCGGGTTCATTGGTCAATTCAGAGATTCGGTATAACGACTCTTGTAATAGCTCCGCTTTTTCACGTTCACGAATTTGTTGCATTAATTCTCGTGTTCGCGCGTCAACAGCGGCTTGTAATCGTCCTCGGTCTTGTAAGCGCGTTAATCCTGTAACAATGTGCTGAGCAGTAAATTCTAATAAGTCTCGTTCAGAGTCTTGGTAACGAGTGGCCGCTGAGTAACTTTGCACTGCCATCACACCAATAACAAAACCATCAAGCATCAAAGGTACTCCTAACCAATCTACACCGGCCGTACCTATTGGTTTAATTTTCTTTTCTTTTTCTAATTGTGCAATCACTTCTGGTGTTGCTAGTAAGGCTTTTCCCGTTTCAATAACATAATTTGTCATTGAGCCCGCATATTCACTCAGGGCAAAAATTCCCTTCTCAATTTCGTCTTTTTCATCAACATGGTAAACAAATTCTAAGGTTGATAATGTTTGATCGTAAAGCACAATATAGAAGTTATTAGCACTCATTACCGTAGCAATAGCATGATGAACTTCTTCAAAAAAGGTACTCAGGTTGGCACAATCAGTTGATAATTGGTTAAGTTTAAATAAAGCAGTATAGCGGTCTTCAAGTTTTTGATACTTGTTTAGCAAGGCAATGGACTCTTTTGCTGAATCTGCATTAGAATTAGTTAATGGGTCGGTCAACTTTTTCACCATACTATGCATTTGAAATTATGCATTTGAATTTCATAAAAAGGTCAGGCATACGTTTCGAATCCTTTAAACGTAGAATAAGTTAACAAAATATATATGACATTAAGACCCTAAGTTATTGTTTTACTTGCCAAGTCCTCTAGACTTTTCAACTTCAACTTTATTTCCGCAAACTCCTGCTTGTTTGTCGTCTCGATAGTAACGAATGTCGATACAGTCTTGTTGATATCTTCGCTCTAACTCAGTACGAATTAACGGCTTATTTTTGCTATTAATAATTTTTTTATGTAATAACTGACATTGTTGTACTTGCTCTGATGCTAACGTGGCATCTTCACAAACATCACTACTTGAACTACACCCTGAAAAAAATAATACACCGGAAACTATTAATACAAGTTGTTTCATTATTTTTATTTCTCTTATTTTCAAAATAAATCAATACTTAAGGATAATTGACTAAACTTTTGCTTATGATAAATCATCTCATTAGAATGATTTTACTCAAAAAACTTAATTATTGTCGAATGTGAATTGAAAGTGTAAAAAACTGCGTGTTAAGTGAATTATGACACATATCGGCGTTATTGTTATTAACTTGGTTGCCAACACGATTGAATTCATCCACTTCCCTCTGCTTTGAGTATATAATACTTAAAAATAAAGATTAAGCATTAAGATTATTGTATTAGGAGAAAACTATGCAAGTACAAGTTGTTGATTACCGCGCTAGTGATGCTGCACAAAAATTTGTTGAAAGTTTACGTAATACCGGCTTTGGCGTATTGACCAACCACCCTATTCAGCAAAGTTTAGTAGAAAAAATTTATCATGATTGGTATACCTTTTTTACTCAAGAAGAGAAAAAAGCCTTTGCCTTTGACCCTGAAAAGCAAGATGGTTATTTCGCACCTGAAATATCGGAAACGGCAAAGGGTCATAGTAAAAAAGATATCAAAGAATATTATCATGTTTACCCTTGGGGTCGTATTCCAGCGCAGCTAAAAGAAGATATTCTTAATTATTATAAAATGGCTTCAGACCTTGCAAGTGAGCTACTTGATTGGGTTGAAAAATACAGTCCAGCGGATGTTGCAAAATATTATTCTGAACCACTTTCAAATATGATTATGGATACGCCAAATACCTTATTGCGTATTCTACATTATCCTCCTTTTGACGGAACAGAAGAGCCGGGAGCTATTCGCGCTGCGGCCCATGAAGATATAAATTTATTGACGATTTTACCTGCCGCCAACGAACCTGGCTTACAAGTACAATCTCAAGAAGGTGAATGGTTAGATGTACCCAGTGATTTTGGTCACTTAATTGTCAATATTGGTGACATGTTACAAGAAGCATCGCAAGGCTACTTTCCATCAACAAGCCATAGGGTAATTAATCCAACCGGTGCAAACTCAGGAAAATCGCGTATTTCTTTACCGCTGTTTTTACATCCTCGTAGCGAAGTTGTACTTTCTAAAAATCATACGCAAGCAAGCTATTTATTGGAAAGACTGAGAGAGCTAGGCGTTAAATAATTTCACTGCCGTATTAATTTTTCACGATTAACTTTATTCTATTTTATTTATTCATTGAATAAAATTTAAGCCAGAGATTAATACAGAGTATTGATAAAAGCGTAATAAAAAAGCCATCACATTGTGATGGCTTTTACGTTTTAGCATACTGCTACTTGCTATAAACCCCTTTCTTAAGGCTATTTAATGCAGCGGTCTCAGTTTGCGGTGCTATTTTCTTACGCGTGAATAGTACTCTTAAATCTTCAATAATGAGATAAAGGCATGGTATTAACACTAAGGTTACTATCGTGGCAAAAAGCACACCAAAAGCTAGTGAAATCGCCATTGGGATAACTATTTGTGCTTGTGCACTCACTTCAAAAAATATGATCGGCACTAAACCAATAAAAGTGGTAATTGATGTCAACAGTATCGCTCTAAAGCGCTTGGTCCCTGCATGCATTACTGCATCATTTAGACGCTCGCCACGTTTTCTCGCGTTGTTAACATAATCAACCATGACTAAGGAGTCATTTACCACCACCCCTGCCGCAGCCAATATACCCATCACAGATAAAGCACTTAGATCCATGCCTAAAATAAAGTGCCCTAGTACCGCCCCAATAACACCAAAAGGAATAACTATCATGATCATTGTTGCTTGTGAGTACGATTTTAGTGGTATTGCTAATAATGAAAAGATAATTAGTGACGAAATAACGAAATCTCGCATCTGACTACTCGCACCTTCCATTTCTTCTTGAATACTGCCCGACACTTCACTTTGTACATGCGGGTATTTACGCAGCAATTCAGGGATAAAATTATCACGAATATCAGTCGCTATTTTAAATGGTTCAACTTGCTCAGCATCGACACTGGCCCAAACATTTATCGTACGGTTACCATTTTCACGACGAATACTTGTTACCCCTTCTTTTAAAGTAATAACAGCAAGTTCTGATAACGGTAGTTCTGCACCATTAGGCGCTTGGATCATCACATCATCAACATGGCCCACGGAGCTTCGTTGATCAAGTGGATAACGTACCATCACTTTCACTTCTTCACTGTCACGCAGAATACGCTGGGCTTCTAAACCGTAAAAGCTATAACTAACTTGTGAAGCAATATCAGCAAGTGTTAGGTTCAAGCTATAAGCTAATGGTTTCAATTCAAATTGCACTTCCTTGGCACTCGTTTGGCGACTGTCATTAACATCCCCAATGCCTTTCAGCGAATTGAGCTTAGCTTTTAACTCTTTTGCAGCAGCAAGTAGATCGGCATCATTTTTACTTTCTAATCTGAAGGCTATATCGCCATCATCACGACCACCACCAAATAAGTTATCACCAATAGTGAAAGACTTAACGCCTGGATAGTTTGGAATAGCAGCGCGCCATAAGTCAGCCAATTCAAAAGTATTCATTGGACGTAATTCAGGTACAACAAGTTTAACCATCAACTGTCCACTGGTACGGCTACGTAAATCGACTTGCATGTCAGAGATCATAGAACTGCCATATTCAGCTTCAATCTCTTTATCAATACGATTAATCACGCCTTGAATATTTAATAAAGTATCTAGCGTCGCTTTCTCCGATGCATCGACATTCATTTCAACCGTTACACGTGGAAAATCATGTGGAATTTTAGGCTGTCCAACAAAACGGACGAAGCCACCGCTAAACAAACCGGCACTAATCAACATTAAGCTAATAAAGAACATTAGAACGGCATAGCGATATTGAATAAAAACAGCTAAAGAAGGCGCGTAAAAATTTTCGATGAGACTTTTCAGCTTAGTATCCACCCATAAACGTAATCTATCGATAGGGTTTCTAGGGTTGAAGGCTTTTATTTTCATCTTAACTAAATGGGCAGGTAAAATAAGTTTAGATTCAATTAAAGAGAATATTAAACATAAGATAACCACAGAGCCAATGGCCTTACCAAATGCAGATGACGGACCTTCGCCGAATAGAAAAGGCAAAAATACAGCAATCGTCGTTAGTACCCCGAAAGTTGCCGGCATCGCAACGCGTTTAACACCACGAATAACATTTTCGGTACTATGACCATGCTCTTCAATTTCTTCGTGTGCACTTTCACCCATTACAATGGCATCATCAACAACAATACCAAGCACTAAAATAAAGGCAAATAAGCTAATAACATTAATGGTTACACCAACAAATTCCAGAGGCATCACTAACAAAGTACCAAGGAAACAAACCGGTAACCCCATCATCACCCAAAAGGCTAAGCGAACACGTAAAAACAACGCCAGCATCAAAAATACTAATACCGCACCACTTTTCATGTTATCTATCATCATGTCTAAGCGACCTTCAAGATAGTAAGTCATATCGACCCATGTTTCTAACTTAACGCCAGGTGGTAAAACCGCAGCTTTTTCTTCAACGTATTGTTTTACTATGCTAGCAATCGCAGTAATACTTTGGTTATCCGCAGCACCAACAAATAGCGTAACTGAGTTTTGACCATTAAATTTAGAGTACTGCAAACCTTCTTCAAAGCCATCAATAATGGTCGCTATTTCACCAAGCAAGATCCTAGTACCATCAGCTAAAGTGACTACCGGTAATTGCTCAAATTCATGGCCGCGATAAGCCTGATTCTCTACTCGTAGATTGATGTAACCATTTTCAGCACGTATTTGCCCTGCTGACATATTACGAGAGTAACTGCGTACAGCATTCGCAATATCAGTGAAGCTCAAGCCATATTCTCTAAGCTTATCTTTACTGACTTCAATTGAAATTTCATAGTCTAAACCGCTATACAAATCAGATATATTGATCATTGGCAGTTGTTGAATTTCACTATGAATTTTACGACCCAACTCTTTTAATTCACCGTTGGTTAAATCGCCATATAAACTTAGATACATGACTTCTTGTCGATACTTTTCTCGCTCGACTTTTATGCGTTCCATACCATCAGGAAAGCTAGAAATGGAATCTATCGCAGATTTCACTTCTTCAAGCACTACTTGAGGGTCGTAATCTAATTCAACCTCAAACCAGCCATTTGAAAAGTTGCGATTTGAATAAGTAATAACACGTTTAAGGCCTTGAACAGTTTCCAATGCTTCTTCTATTTTAATGGTTATACCTTCTTCAACTTCTTGCGGCGCAGCCCCAGGATATGGTGCAGTATAAGCAATCCAATTAATTTGAACTTGCGGAAACATTTGTTTATTGATGGTTTGAATAGTAAACAAACCGCCGACTAAAATAAAAATCATCAATAAGTTAGCCGCAACACTGTTACGTGCAAACCAAGCGATTATTCCTGTATTAGTATCAATACTATGGTCAATCTCTGGTTTTTTCTTCGGGGTAGCCGTTGTCATGATTATTCCCCTGAGTCACTATCATTTAGCGCAACTTGAGTGCTGCTTTGCGTATCATCGGCTTGTGGTTCAACATCTTGTTCTGACATCTCAGTAATTAACGCTAATTTCATACCATCAATTGGATAATCAAGCGCTGAAACGATCAACTGATCACCATGAGATAAACCTTCTGAAACAATAACTTTTTGACCATCTTGGCGAATAATATTGATATCAGCGAAATGTAGTTTAGATTCGCTATCTAAGATAGCAACGCGATTATTCTCGACTAAATAGCGAGGAATACGTGTTGCATGATCAACATGTAGGCCTAAAATTTTGGCATTAACATAAGAGCCAAAACGTATTGGTGTTTTTTTATTGTTATCAGACAGAGCATATGGGTCATGAATTTCAGCAACTAAATAGCTCATACGGCTAGTGCTATCAATAACCCCTTCATTACGGGCAATTTTTGCAGACCATTGCGTTTCTGTTCCGGCAAATGTTCCTATTAAGTTCACCGTAGCGTTGTCACCTTGGTTAACTAAAAATTCCAATTGATTATCAGCCACCGGTAAACGTACTTCAGCTATTGCCGTACCGAGTAATTTTCCAATCATGCTGCCAGTTCCGACAAACGAGCCTAAACCAACATTTCTACTATCAATCATTGCATCGTATGGCGCTCTAATTTCTGTACGCTCTAGGTTGCGTTTAGCACGTAAGATTGAAGCTTGTGCTGATTTAACGCGCGCTATTTCTTGTGCTAATTGTGGTTTACGTAAGCTCAGTTCAGTTGGTGATGTATCAGTAATACGTTTCCATTCTTGCTCAGCAACTTGCCCTTGCGCTCGTTCTGTTTCTAAAGATGCGCGCGCTGATGCCATCGTTGCTTCAGCATCAATAAGTGCAGCTTCGTAATCATTAGGGTCTATACGTGCTAATAACTGACCTTCTTTAACAAAACCACCGCGAACAAATGCTTTGGACAATTCAACAATTTGCCCGCTAACTTGTGCCACTAGCTCCGTCTCATACTTAGGTTTAACAACACCATATGAATCTACTTCTAATGTCATAGGCGCGACAGAAATCGGTTCTATTGCAACAATAGGGGTATTATCAACTTCTGCTTTTTCTTCTGGAGGTTTTTCCATTCCTGAAAAGAGTACAAAAATTAAAATACCTGCGATTAAAATGACAAAAGGTATGATTATTTGTTTTTTCCGTGTCACTGTTACATCCTCATAAAAGTGTAAAATTTATTGTTATTAGTTTAATTGCCCATAGGATACAGAAATCACTGGCTACAAAAACTAACAAAGTTGTAAATGCTTGTTACAATATCTGCGCCGCTTTAACAAAACAAAACACAATCAATTTTAAATCATTATATAACAACAACTTAAGTTTGGCTCCTTTAAAAGTTCAAGCTTAATTAATTAATATTAAGTTTAAAGTGGTTGGTTTTTTTCACTAAATAGTTAGACTTTTATAAAGAGCTTAGTCGATATAGCCAATAAAAATGGCACTGAGATAAGGCGAAGTGATATGAAGCAAGGCCCAAGACTTATAGTCGCTAAAGAAACGTTCACTTTGTTTGTTCTTATACCTCAATAAGTTAGTCAAGCATCATGAAGTGCACATAATCGATTAAACAATCGTTGTTACATGAATAGCAATAAATATTGAGGAGTTTATCCCTCAACAGCTGCATAATGTTCAAATACCATTCTGACATTACTTGGTTACAATTTGTTATGAAATAAAGGCTTTAAGTGCTTGTGCCCAAAAGTAAATACATTAAGATTAACAGCACACAAAGAGGATATTTTATGTTGTCAAAAATCAGTAAGTTTTTTCAAACGCTAGGTGAAGAAAGCGGCCCACAGAGTAATGAAATTAGTTTAGAGATCGCTTGCAGCGTTTTATTATGTGAGGTCATGCTCGCCGATGGACAACTTGATAGTGCAGAGCAGCAAAAATTAAGTGATATTATTGCTCAGCAATTTCAACTTTCAAACGATGAAGTGCAAGATATAATAAAGCGCTCACTAGTTTTATGTGAAAATGCGACCGATTTCTATCAATTCACCTCAAGAATTAATGAAAGTTACAGTGTTGAACAACGCATGAAAATGCTCAATATGCTTTGGCAAGTAGCATATGCCGATGGTGAACTCGCGAGTATTGAGGAACATATCATTCGTAAAATTGCTGACTTATTAAACTTAAGACATAGCGAATATATTCAAACTAAATTAAATATCCAAGCAAAGACTACTGAGACTAAATAAATTTAGCCCCTGCATTGAAAGTTATAGTTAACTTGGGGACTAGATCGGTTATTATAGCCACAAGTTAACTGACCTCAAGAATCCAAATGGCAAGCATCGGCAAATATAATACCCTCCCTGTAGTAGCAATTACTGATAATGGCGCCTATTTAAATGCAAATGAATTAGGCGAAATTTTATTACCTAACCGCTTCGTTCCAGAAAATTGTCAAGTAGGTAATGAAGTTAAGGTATTTATCTATGCCGATACCGCAGATCGCATCGTTGCTACAACAGAAGAACCGTTAGCGGAAGTTGATGAGTTTGTTTCATTAAAAGTTAGCCAAGTAAATAAAATGGGTGCTTTTCTTGATTGGGGTTTGCCTAAAGATTTACTCGTGCCTTATAACCAACAGCACAGCCCAATGGAAGTCGGTAAGTATTATCTAGTCAGAGTCTTTCTAGATTTAAAAACTGATCGCTTAGTTGCTTCAAGCAAACTTGATAAGTTTATTGATATTTGGCCTGCTGAATACCAAAAATGGGATAAAGTAACCTTAACTATTGCCACTAAAACTGACTTAGGTTTTAAAGCCATTATTAATGATCTCCACTGGGGCTTACTTTACGATAATGAAATATTTAAACCGCTACGCACGGGTAAGAGAATAACAGGTTATATCAAACAAGTACGTGAAGATGGCCGTATTGATTTATCCCTAACTCGCCCGGGAGAAGGTAAAGTTAAAGACTTTAGTGATGTATTATTAGCCCATATTGCTGAGCATGACGGTTTTAGCCCTTTACATGATAAAAGTGATCCTGAATTAATCAAGCGTATATTAGGGGTTAGTAAAAAGACCTTCAAAGCAACTGTCGGCAATTTAATGAAAAATGGTAAAATCACCATTGAAGCTGATGGCATTCGTTTAAAGTAATTCAAACGCTACAACCATTTAAATAAAAAAGCCCTCAAGGGCTTTTTTTATAAATAATGTAATAACTTAGGTGCGAATTACTGTGTGCCACCAATAGTCATTTCATCAATTTTCAAGGTAGGTTGTCCAACACCAACGGGTAAACTCTGGCCATCTTTGCCACAAACACCAACGCCTGCATCTAGTTTCAAATCATTACCTACCATGCTAACGCTCTTCATCGCTTCAGGACCACTGCCAATGAGTGTTGCGCCTTTAATTGGTGAGGTTATTTCCCCATTTTCAATTAAATATGCTTCAGAGCTAGTAAAAACAAACTTGCCAGAAGTAATATCCACTTGCCCACCAGCAAAGTTAGGTGCATAAATACCTTTTTTAACTGACTTAATAATATCTTCAGGTTTGTGCTCACCTGCCAACATATAAGTATTAGTCATACGTGGCATAGGTAAGTGTGCATAAGATTCACGGCGGCCATTACCTGTAGGTTTTACACCCATCAAACCGGCATTGTGCTTATCTTGCATATAACCTTTCAATATACCTTTTTCAATTAGAACATTGTATTGCCCTGGCGTGCCTTCATCATCAATACTGACCGATCCTCGTCGATTCGCCATCGTACCATCATCAACAATAGTACATAAATCTGACGTAACTTGTTGGCCCACTTTGCCAGAAAATGCTGAAGAACCTTTACGGTTAAAATCGCCTTCTAAACCATGCCCTACTGCTTCATGCAATAAAACACCAGGCCAGCCAGCTCCCAATACAACGGGTAACAAGCCAGCAGGTGAGTCTATAGCGACTAAGTTTACAAGTGCTTGTCGCACCGCTTCCTCAGCATAAGCTAAGTAACGTGGTTTATTATTATCCAACTCAAAAAAGTAACTATAATCTGTACGCGCACCACCGCCAGAACTGGCACGTTCACGCTTACCATTTTCTTCTACTAACACAGAACAATTAAGTCGAACTAAAGGACGTATATCTGTAGCATAAGTACCATCACTGGCCGCAACCAATATTTTTTCGTAAATTCCTGACAAGTTTACAATAACTTGTTTAACACGCTTATCGACACTACGAGCGTGTGCTTCTACTTCATGTAACAAGGTTATTTTTTGCTCTTGAGGTAAGCTAGCAAGTGGATCTAAGTCACGGTATTGCTCAGGATTTTGTTGTATTTTTTTACCGTCAAATACTTGTATTTTCGCTGACTTTTCAGCATTTGCAATGCCTTTAGCGGCATCTGCAGCTTTTCTTAATGCTGAAGGTGAAATATCATCAGAGTACGAAAAACCAGTTTTTTCACCTGATATAGCACGGACGCCAACTCCGCGTTCGATGTTATAAGAGCCTTCTTTAACGATACCGTCTTCTAACATCCATGACTCATGACTGCTCGATTGAAAATATAAATCAGCTAAATCTACTTTACGTTGGAAAATGCTATCCAAGGTATCCATTAACATGCTTTTATCAATAGCACTATCGGCTAAGAGCTCTATCTCAACATTATTCATACGACATCAACTTATTTTTAAAACGATTATGGGTGGCAACAGGCATAGCTTTACGTACCTTGTTTAATTCTTGTTCTTGGTAGTCAGCACAAATAATACCTTTTCCGGTATCAAGCTGAGTCAATATTTCACCCCATGGGCTAATAATCATACTATGGCCCCAAGTTTCTCGACCATTTAAATGTACACCTTCTTGCCCTGCGGCAATAATATAGACCTGATTTTCAATTGCTCGCGCCTGTAATAATGTTTGCCAATGCGCTGCGCCAGTAACGCGAGTAAACGCACTAGGCACAGTGATTATTTTGGCTCCTTGCTGACATAATTGTCGAAATAACTCAGGAAAACGCAAATCATAACAAATCGTCAAACCGACATTTACACCCGCAACATTCACCACGCTAATATGGTCTCCGGCTTGCGCATAGCGTGATTCACAGTAATTTTTTTCATTGTCTTCTACCGCAACATCAAACAAATGAATTTTATCATAGTCGCCTAGCTCTTTGCCTTCAGGAGAAAAAACAAAGCAAGTATTGGTAAATTTAGACTGCTTTGACAACACAGGAATACTACCCGCTACCAGAAAAACATTATAACGGATTGCTAGTTCAGCAAGTCGCGTTTTTAAATCATCATTAACTTGATTATCCTCAGCTAAACTCAGCTGTGCTTGATCTTTTCCGCCGAAAAACAAACAGCATTCAGGTAACACGACAAGTTGCTGAGACTGATAAGTTAGCGTTGCGAGTTGTGTCTCAATGTCGGCAAAGTTGGCGGAAATATCAGTACCGGAGCACAGTTGAATTGCACAAAGTTGCATCTTGTTATTTTTCCTCTTGCTTAACCATCAATTTTGTCTTTAACAGATGGTTTTATTTCAGTTTCATCAGTTGTAATAGCACCACTCTCATCGGGAGTATTTTCCACTATTTGCGGTGGCGAAGATCGCCCAACACTGATATTTTTATTTTTACGACTTACTTGCTTAAATTGCGGATCGTCCAAATTTCCTGTGACTTCAAAATTAATTTCCGCAATGACAGATGAAGTGATCACTTCATCTAACGCCATCCCCGCTAAAAATGTTACGGGGTTCAGTGTCGCAATCCAAGCTAACACCGGCAAACTAGAGGTTAAATTAGGTTTGTATGACATGCGATAATCGAGATCACCATTATTAAAATTAGTGTTACCGATTATAGTTAAATCACCTGCTGTTCCCTTCATTAGTACATTGTCGGTATAAGCCACACCACTTTTAACGGTGAACTCACCGCCAAGTTCTCGGTAGAACATCCCGTCACTAAAAATATCTCTAAAATCAAAGCTGAGTTTACGCACCAATGATTGCAAGCTTAATAACGATAAAATACGCACACCTTTATCATCGACATCAGCCAAATAACCATCATCAAATTTCGCGGTTAAATCGCCATCAAAAGTTGCCATAGCAAAGTTATGCGGTCCACCCTGCCAGACAACGTCATAGTTTATTTCAACACCACTATCTTTGATAATCGACACATAGCCCAATTTTTCGACCTCAGTAGCCACATTATCTGTTACCAGAGAACCTTTAATCGTTGTCTGTGAATTATTTTCATCTTGCTGCCATTTACCATCAAGTAACAGCTTTGTTTTGTCGCGTTTAGCGGTAAAATTATCTAGCTTTAATATATTCTGACCTTCACGTTCCAACGTAAAATCGACTTCGCCAAAATCATACATACCATATTGGCAGCTGCCACACTTAACCTTTAACGGTGGGATTTCACTAAATATCTCCATATTATTAGCATGATCAATAAGAACCGGGATTTGCGATGCTAAAACACTATTTTCACTAGAATCAGGGGGATTAGCTTGTTCTTCACCATTATGTTCAATATCGGTAAGGGCAGTTAGATTTGCCTGTGCTGCACTGCTCGACTCTTTAATTTCAAGCTCCGGTGCAGTTTCTTCAACAACTGTGTCATCTGCTCTTAGCGTTAACTTACTAGCATTATTTTTTAAATGCATGAAGTCGATATCAATATCTACGCCTTGTTGATACCAGTCAGGATAAAATTTAGCTGCTCCCCTTAACTCTTTAGCATTAATGTTGAGCAGCCACCAATTCGGTTCAGGTGTAAAGTCAAAGCTTACTTGCTGAAAGTGCTCGCCATAAACATCTAAATTACTCACCTTACCTTGTATTTTTTCCGGCGCTGATAATAAACTGTATTGAGCCATATCTTTATCTGATGGTTCGATAAATTCATTTAAATCGTTTGATTCAACTTTAAGCGTAGCCATAATATCTAAAACTAAAGGCTGCCATTGAGCATAATTTGCTTGCTCAACATCAGCCGTAATATGAAACCCCGTGGTAGGTAACCATGATTGTGGCTTGCCTAAAACTAAATGTGCCGATGAAAAATACGTTTTTTCATGATCAAGTAAACCGTAAAAACCTATTTTATTACCGATATCTGCATTTATGGTACTCGCAGATTCATCACCAAAAGCATGTACACTCATCGCTACTTTTTCACCAGCAGCTTTACTAAACGGTGCGGGTAAGCTTAAAGTAAGCTCATCCAATGTTGAGTTTATTTGATAATCATAAGAAAATTTATCATCACTGATATTCAGCGATAAGAGTCCTTGCCAGTTGGCTTGTCCTTGAGCATATTTCACTAGCTCTTCAGGTAATTTCGACTGCCATTGCTCTCCTTCCCACTGAGCTAAGGTTTCAATACTGACGTTATAATGGTCGGACTTTTGTTTAGCTTCTACATTCAGCGTTAAAGGAAGACCTTGCCAACCTAATTCGACGCCATCAACCTTAATAATATCATTATAATAATCTAAACGACCATTCACCTTGTTAAATACCATGCTTGGAGTATTCAACACTACGCTATTATTTTTAAAGTCTACATGGCCTTTTGCAACAACCGCATCAAGATCATTTAACGGTAATATTAATGAAAAATCACCATTGATAGGCTTGGATACCTGCACTTGTTCTAATGTCTTTCCAATAGAGCCCTGTAATGGACTTGCATCCATCAGTGCACTGACCAACTTGGGTTGTACTTGTTTAAAGTCTGCATCTACAGTAAGTATCTGCTCATCAGATAAACTGTTAATTGCCGCTTCAACACCGGTAACATCAATGCCTAGCAATGTACCTTCTCGTCCGGTAATTAACATACTATTGTTGGTAAAATTAAGGTTCGCTGAAAAATCTTCTATCACCGGCCATTCAGCATCAAAACTAAAAGTGCTTTTTGTTAACTCTGCATCGACAACAAAAACACCTTCATTATGATTAAATGGAAAGCTCTCCAAAGGACCATTAAATAGCACCAAGGCTTGATTAAGCGTACCGTCAATAATGGCATCATCTAAATAGCTATAAAGGTTTTCTCCCATTAATAAATGAGGATAATAAAGCTCGGCGTACTTGGCATCACCATGACTAACACTAGCTAATAACGCTAATGTCACCGCTTTATCTTTTTCACTATTGACCTTAACGTCTGCAGTTAAAGCTAATGCTGGTGAGTCAAAATCAATGTCATCAACCCAAAGCTGCCAATTATCACCCAAAAACTGTGCATTAAGTTGTCCACTTAAATGAGTATAAGGGATCGGTTTTTTAAAGTGCTTACCAAAGTTAAGCTCACCATCAATTGCATCTAAGGTTATTTGTAGTTGATTATTTGCATAAAGTAGTTCGCCACTGACATTGTCAATACCAGGAATACCATGACTGAAGTGACTATCAACATCGATAAGCTTTGCAGATACTGCCACGTCATCAGCACTGGTACGAAAATGTATATCTTCGACTCGTCCTACAGCATCAAGGTCAAGTAATAACTTTTCAAGTGGTACATCATCAAATAGTAGTGGTGATACGTCAGTAAAGCTTGCTAGCTCTAAGCCGCTAATATAACCATTGATGTTGCTGCCATTAACGTTTGCTAGTAGCGATATTTTATTTGTTTCAATGCCATTTCGTTTTATGGTTAACGGCGAAGTTGCAACATCAAAAAGTAACTCATCCAATATTTTGATTTGAACATCGCCACCTATAATTTCAAATGTTTGTTTTTTATCATGGTGTTGCCAAGTAATTTCATTTTGCCCTAACGCTAGTTGAATAAACTCTGGCTTACCTGCGTTTATATTGAGCCAAGCATTAAAGTTAATCGCCGAATGAGTATTGGCATCTTCGATCGCTAAGACTCGACCTAACCAAGGAGTTATGTCTATTTCATTAGCTTCTAGGTAAGCTTGACCATTAAAATCATCAAATTTTTGACCTTGAAAATCTAATAATACTTTTAAATTATTAGAACTTAAGCCATCAACAATCACCGTACCATTAGCGCGATGACGTTCTTGGTCATTTAACCAAAACATTTCATTAATGGTAAATGCACGTACGCCAGCAATGCTCCTATAAAGTACATGGCTATCGCGAATCGAAAAGCGAGATATTTGCTCAAGTAAAATGGTAGAAAGTGAGTCTGTTAGATCATTATTATCACTTTCATTATCACCTTCATTAGCTGTGATATTTTCTGTTGAGTTGACTAATGCTGCTTGTTCAAATTCTAATTTCGCCCCTGAAATAACAAAATCTTTAGTCACCAGCTGCCCAGAACGTAAACTACGCCAAAAGTCCAGTTCGACTTCTAAGCTACCAATATAAATTTTACTGTCATGACGGGATAAAAGTTCAACTTGTTGCGTAATCAAAGTAGGTCCTGATTCACGCCAGCCCATACTTAATGAGCCAATAGAAATATTACTGTTATATCGAGTGTTAATATAGTCTTCAACATTTTGACGATAATTGTGTGCGTAAGGTAAAAATAGTCGTAATGCGCTGATCAACACAGCAAAAACCACTAGCAAAATAGCCAGTAATTTATACAGATGTTTAAGCCATCTATTTAATACCGCAGAAACACTCATTAATATTTTACCAACACTCTTTATTCACTGATAGGATCCAAATAATATTTAGCACTGTTGCTCGGAAAAGTTAAAGGCAAGTAGGGCTTTAGCTGAGCATGTTGACGACATATATGCAGGTACACCTGTATATTTATATATAGATATACAGGTAATTATCACGCATAAAACTTGCCGTCTAATTTAAGTTTTACAGATTAAAAGCTACATCATTACAACGTCAAACTGCTCTTGATTATACATGCTTTCAGTCTGTACTTTAATCTGCTTACCAATGAATACCTCTAGTTCCGCTAGGTTATGGTACTCATCGTTTGCTAATGACTCACTTACAGACGATGACGCATAAACAATAAACTTATCCGCATCGTATGCTCGATTAACACGCACAATTTCTCGAAGGATTTCAAAACATACTGTCTCAACCGTTTTAACATAACCACGGCCATGACAAACTTCACACTCACCACATAATATATGCTCTAAACTTTCACGTGTACGCTTACGCGTCATTTCAACCAAACCTAAAGCAGAGAAACCTGACAAGCTATATTTAACATTATCTTTAGCCATTGCTAGATCTAAACTATGCAAAACACGACGCTGGTGATCTTTATCGTTCATATCAATAAAATCAACGATGATAATACCACCAAGATTACGTAGTCTAAGCTGTCGAGCAATAGCTTGTGTTGCTTCAATATTAGTATTAAATATCGTTTCTTCTAAATTTCGGTGCCCAACAAAAGCCCCGGTATTTATATCAATCGTGGTCATGGCTTCGGTTTGATCTATGATCAAGTAGCCGCCCGATTTCAACACTATTTTTCGATGTAAAGAACGTTGAATTTCGCTTTCAACATCAAATAAATCAAATATAGGTCGCTCACCAGGGTAATATTCCAACACTCGTGCTAAATTAGGTACAAATTCAGTGGTGAACTCGCCTAACTGCTCAAATGTCAATTTTGAGTCAATGCGAATACGCTCAAGCGAAACACCAACAAAGTCTCGCAACACACGAAATGCTAACGATAAATCTTGATAAATAGGGTCTTTTGTTTGTTTACGCTCTTTGCGCTCGGTAACTTTTGCCCAAACGCGACGTAAAAATTCAGCATCATGTTGTAACTCTTCAATACCAGCACCTTCCGCTGCGGTACGAACAATAAAACCGTGGTCATCGCCACAGTAGGGAGTAACAATTGATTTTAAACGATTACGCTCTGCAGGGTCTTCAATACGTTGCGATATACCTGCGTGGCTCGCATTAGGCATTAGCACCAAATATCGAGCGGCAACGGTAATATCAGTGGTCAGTCGAGCTCCTTTTGTGCCAAGCGGATCTTTAACAACTTGCACAACAATATACTGACCTTCATGTACCAAGTTACGAATATCTGGCACCTGATCACTAGAGTTATCTTCATTTAAAATCAATTTAGAATTAATATCTGAGGCATGTAAAAAAGCGGCCTTGCCTAAATTAATATCAACAAAAGCAGCTTGCATACCAGGTAAGACGCGAATAATTTTACCTAAATATATATTACCGACTAATCCTCGACGTGCTTCACGCTCAACATGCACTTCTTGTAATGAGCCATTTTCGATTAATGCTACTCGGGTTTCACTCGGCGTAACATTGATAAGTAATTCACCGCTCATATCGCTTCCTATTTAATCTGATGTCATTGACGATGGTACGCCAAATGCCGATAACAATTGGGCTGTCTCATATAGAGGTAAACCAACAACGGCCGAATAGCTACCACGAATTTGCTTAACAAATTGCCCGGCAATACCTTGAATACCATAGGCGCCTGCTTTATCTTGTGGTTCGCCGCTCTGCCAATAGCATTTTATTTCTTGTTCAGTCAGTATTTTAAAATCTACTTCAGTATTGACCACAACGACTTCATTACGTTCACCTTGAACTACTGCAATAGCGGTCAGCACTTGGTGAGATTTGCCCGAAAGCATACTAAGTATAGCGATACAATCGCTAAGTGATTCTGGTTTACCTAAAATATGCTGACCAAACACAACAGTAGTATCAGAGCCAAGTACAGCAACATCGTCATTGTATTGTTGTGCAATAGCACGTGCTTTTTCTAATGCTAAGCGCGAAACATATTGTTCAGGTGTTTCATCTGACAGCACGCTTTCATCAATATCTGCTGGTAAGCAAATAAAATCGTAGCCAAGTTGCTGGAGAAGTTCTTTTCGGCGCGGTGATTGTGACGCAAGAATTAAAGTAGTAGACATATTATTTGATTCTAAAGTTTCTTCTTATTTTACGTAATAATAAAAAAGCCCAAGGCCAGAGTATTATCGTTGTGAGTACTGGATATAAGTAGCTAGGTAAAAATACTGCGTCAGTCAAAAATCGTTGTAACCAAAAAACAATAAGGTGATATAACGCCGATAATACGCCGACAATTAAAGCTTGTTGCCACACAGAAAAGTTACGTATTTTTTGGAAGTTTCCCGCGACAATATACACGGAAATAGCCATAGCACCTGCATGAACGCCCAATGTAGAACCGAGTAAAACATCGAGAATAAAACCCATCACCCAAGCTGAAATAACATTGACTCGGCTTGGTAATGCCAAACACCAATAAAGTAAAACAACTAAAACCCAGTCAGGACGAAAAGCATCAACACTTAACGGCAACGGCATAATACTCGCCATCAATGAGACTAATAAAGTTAAAAGAATAATCAAGCGACTAGAAAGGGTCATTTATTTTTAGCCTTTTGAACTGACATTGCTGATATTTCTTTGACTTGTTGCGCATCTATCGCCTCAGGCCATAGCAATAACAAATAACGTAAGCGATCAATTTTTGCCACTGGCTGACTTTGAATTTGCGTAAAAGCACGTGATTCATCTTCAAGTACCAAGGTAACTTTCGCCACAGGATAGCCTTCAGGAAATTTGCCGCCTAATCCAGACGTAACAAGTAAATCTCCGACACGAATATCGGTACTGTGTGGTACATGATTGTGCGTTAAGCGATCAATAACACCTACGCCACTAGCAATAAGTCTTACACCATTACGGCTTATTCTTACCGGTACAGCATGTGTAACATCTGTGATCAGCAATACACGGCTACTTGTTGTACCAACATGCAATATTTGACCAACAATCCCTTCATCGTCAATAACCGCCTGGCCTTCAAATACACCATCATTTGCACCACGGTTAATTAGTACTTGATGAGTATATGGATCGCTATCAACCGCAAGGATTTCCGCGACCATTTTCTTAGCGTCGCTACGCAAAGGGGAAGCAAGTAGAGCTCTTAATCGTTCATTTTCACGACTCACAATCTCTAATTGCAATGCTTGCTCATGAAAAACTAATTCATTAATTTTGTATTGTTCATTGTCATCAATAAGTTGGCGGCGGGTAACTATATTTTCAGCGGCCCAATTCATCATTTGTTTAGGCGCGGTAGCTAAATACTGTAAAGGACTGACCATTGACTGTAAAAAGCCCCGAGCAGACTCGAAACTATTCATTTTATGATCAAAAAAGATTAAAGCCATAGAACAAAACAGCACCAAAATAAGTCGGTGCTGTGGGGCTGGTCCATGCTTAAAAATAGGATTCATAAGTTAAACTTGTATAAATTCGAATTCATCGGCAGCCATTGAGTCGTTTGACAAAAAATGTACACAATTGATTTTAATCAATCGGTACATTCGACACTATTTTTTGACAAAATGGCAATGAATAATGCCTTTGTTATTCGTAAGAGAATAAATCGCCACCGTGCATATCAATCATTTCAATGGCCTTACCACCGCCACGCGCAACACAAGTTAGTGGATCATCAGCAACCACAACCGGTATGCCCGTTTCTTCCATTAACAAACGGTCGAGACCTTTTAATAAAGCACCACCACCGGTAAGAATCATACCGCGTTCTGAAATATCAGAAGCTAATTCAGGCGGTGACTGCTCTAAAGCAACCATAATGGCACTAACAATGCCGGTTAACGGTTCTTGTAAGGCTTCAAGTATTTCATTGCTGTTTAAAGTAAAGCTGCGTGGTACGCCTTCCGCTAAATTACGACCGCGCACTTCAATTTCAATGACTTCTTCACCTGGATAAGCTGAACCAATTTCGTGTTTAATGCGCTCAGCTGTTGCTTCACCAATTAAACTACCAAAATTACGTCGAACATAGTTAATAATGGCGTCATCAAACTTATCGCCACCTATTCGCACAGAAGAAGAATAAACCACACCATTCAATGAAATAATGCCGACTTCGGTAGTACCACCACCGATATCAACTACCATTGAACCTGTTGCTTCTGATACCGGCATACCGGCACCAATTGCAGCGGCCATCGGCTCATCAATCAAGTACACTTCACGAGCACCAGCACCTAAAGCTGATTCACGAATAGCGCGTCGCTCTACTTGAGTAGAACCACAAGGAACACAGACTAAAACTCGAGGGCTAGGTCGTAAAAAATTATTACTGTGTACTTGTTTAATAAAATGCTGCAACATTTTTTCCGTCACAAAGAAGTTAGCAATAACGCCATCTTTCATCGGACGTATCGCTTCAATATTTCCCGGTGTACGACCTAACATTTGTTTCGCGGCAGTACCAACGGCAGCAACACTTTTAGAGCCGCCAGAACGGTCCTGTCGAATAGCTACAACTGAAGGCTCGTTCAAAACAATGCCTTGGTCTTTTACATAAATCAGGGTATTTGCTGTTCCTAAGTCGATTGATAAATCGTTAGAAAACATGCCACGTAATTTCTTAAACATATTGTCGAAATGTCCTTTAAACATCACCTAGGCAACAAATTGCCAGAATATTATTTCGCTTGATTTGCCAGATGAAAAGCAGCTGACAAATGATATTTGGTATTATTAACACGCTATCATACCGCAGACTATCATGCTTGTGTTGTATCAATAGCAAAAATATTGTGAAATATTAAGATTTTTTTGAGGAAAAAATAGAAATAGTTACACATCACACCTTTAGTGTGAATGTTTGCCAAAACTAAATGCTAATTAACCACTTCACGCCATGAGATAATTCGGTCATTACCACGGAAACGACCAAAATTGAGCACTGCTATCGGGTTATCATCATAAAAATTTCCATCATTACCTGAATCTAGAGCATCCCACTTAAATTTTAGCCAACTGGGAACTTCATATTCCCATTCCAGCGCCCCTTGTTTCTCCGGTGCTGAGAAAAACACTTGGTTTTGAATACCACTTTCAAGTGCATTGTCTATACCTGCTATAGCAGGAATGCTAGCTTCGGTATCACCCACCTGTATTGCATCTGCTTCTATATCGATTAAACGATAATCCCAAAGATTCATGTTACCCGAATATTTAGCCCCAGCTTGTTTATCGCCAATGGTTGCAGTTAAACAGTTTTCGTCGCTATGAATATTAAAGTTTGTACCATCATAAACTTGGATGTTTAATGGGGCACGTAGCTCTGCTGTTTCAGCGCCGTAGGAGTTCTCTAGTACCATGCGAGCAAAACGAATTTGTACACCTTCGACAACAAACTTTTCAATAGCGCTGTCAAGCACAAGGCTCGTTGAAGGATCACTTTGCAGTGTAATACCATCTGAATCGGTAATTTGCTCAGTTACAAATGGTATCATGGCATCAAACGGTTTTAAGAAGCTAGTATCATCGCGATCATAACTAAAATGGTCTTCATCAGAATAAGTATAAAGCCACTCACCAGCAATAGCGTTACCGTCATCATCAAGACTTTCTTTAAAGCTCCCCTCCTTCATAACGCCGGTAATGGCAACTGGATTATCAGTCACACTGCCCACAATTTGCTGTGTTTCATCATGTGTCGGTAGGGTAATATCAACACCACTGGCTTCTAACTTTAAAAACTTCTCAGGCTCACCCAAGGTATAGTTTTTTGTTATTAGGCCAAGCGCATTGAAAGCTGTAATGGTAATTTTTGGCTCTAAACTATAACGAATAGTACCTTCATCATCATTGGTACGTTGACCAGTATATGTCCATTCAGAAATACCACACTGCCCTATAGCGCTTTGAAAAGCATCAAGCTTACCCTTATGATCATCTTTAACCGTTTGCTTAAAATAAGCGGGGGTAAATCGCCCGACTGTTATATCAGCCGCCGACACTAAACCATTACTCTCACCCAAACCACCATAATTACTATCTTGAACGTCAAGATTAATGATACCGACCTCGCCATATTGCGCGCCATTAAATACCGAGCTACCCTTATTCCCATCACTAAAATTTGTAACTGTAGCCTTTTCAAATATTGCTGAAGTCGACGTGCTACGATTTTGCCCTGCCGCGTAAGTAAATGTGCCATCGACCGCATCACCTTGCGGAGCTATCCTCGAAACTTTCAGTTCCAATATCCCATCACTTTGTCGATAGTTCTGGGTAATAGCCCCCAAATAATTTAAAGCATTAATAGTAAAACTGAAGTTTTCACCGGCTTTATGTATCGTTACATGCTCGGCATTATCACCATTTAAATAATCATTTGCATTACCTTCAGTCTTTTTCGCTACTATTTCAAAACGAGCAGGTTTTACCCAAAAATCATTAGAGCTGCCGACAATTGAAATATCGCTATTTGAGTATTTGGCATGAAGACGAATTTCCCCCGCATCTAAGTAGATAGGCTTAGGGATAATAGCAATGCTGTCACTACCAAAGTCCAAAGTAACATTATCAGTAAATAGTGGGTACTTTGCGATTGTGTTCCCATTACTTTCAAAGGCTAAGCCTGCATTAAAGTTTAAGTCTGGTGAAACATTCTCTTGAGCGAGACTGATATTAACGTCCCCTGTAAATATGCCTTCACAAACCCCATTATTACTTTTAACCGCTTGTAGCTTCAGCTCTTCTTCAAACTCTTTACCTGCAGTTTGGTGACTAATAGGACTATTGCTATCGCTATAAAGAAACCTGAAACCTGCATCAGCGAACGTCATGTTACAACTGGTACCAAATCCTGAGCACTCTACGGGATTACTTGCTAATACCGTAGCGCCATCTATAGATAAAACAAGGCTCTCAGCATTAAAATGATTGAAATTAAAACTAGTACTACCAGTAAATGTTGGAGAAGCTTTAATCATGCTACCATCGATTGTACTTGTTACAACAAAATCTAACGACACTGACTCTGTACTTAAATCACTATTAGTAGAGCAACTGCTATTGGTACAAGCTTTTATGGTAATAGGCTCTGACGCACAAGTTAAACCATTACCATCGTGCACAATTTCATAGTGATGAATCGCGGGCTCCACACAAGCATGACGTTTATTATAAATTTCATTAATTTCTAACGTAGAGAGCGCACGAGCAAAAATAAAAACTTCATCAATAAAACCTGAGAAAAATCGTTCGCTCAAGCCTTGATCTTGACCAATCTGCAAAGGATCATTGTTTAAAATCAAGTCTCCCGTAAAAGTTCTAGAACCTTTATCAACACCATTGACATATATCACTTGTTTGCCACTTTCGTAGGTTATAGCGACGTGATGCCAATTACCTGCAGTAATACCTGCGCCAGAGGTTGAAAACGATTGCGTTTGCCACCACCAATTGATCTCGCCAGCAGGAGTCAAATGAAATTCATAGTTTTCGTCTTTCGATACAATTGTTTTCAAACCTGAAGCTGGTAGCGCCTCAGGGTTAATCCAAGCACTAATAGTAAGTGCATTTTGTAAATCTAATCTAGGGTCATCATTAAGCTGAATGTAATCATCAACACCATCAAAATTACCGTAACCACAAGTCCCTGGATTTCCCGTTAACGCTCGCGTGCTATTGCCTGTCGTGAGGCCATTTATAGCTTGAGTATTAAAGTTCCCAGTTTCATCAAATACTTCACCTGCACTACCATTCCATGAGGTTTCGTCCATAGAATAGTGAAGAATCGGATTAACTATGCAAGAAACCGGCTCCCCATCTAGACCTAAACCGTTATTTTGATAATCATATATTTGATCGATTTGGCTTTGATCGATAACTTGATCATAAATCACTAACTCATCGAGTAAACCGTTATAAGATTGCCCTGCATCAAAACTCCCCCCAACGCTGTCTTGCTCTTGTCCGACTATCAAGCTTGATATCTCAAGCACATTGGTTGGTTGATCAATACAACCTTGCGCTACCTTATCAATAAATAAACAACTTTTATTGTTACCGTGGGTCCAAACTAGGTGCCGCCAGGTATCGCCTGCAATAGAGGAAACAGTTAAAGTTCCATTATTGGTATTTTGTAAATGGGGCCGAAAGCTAGTATCACGAGTAAACCACATAATTAGTTCATTATTACTGCCCGATGTTGCACCAGAAAGGAAACTTTGAGCTCCTGTTTTAGCGGTTTTAGCCCACACTGAAATACTAAACTCACTTTTACCATTCAAAACATCTTCATCGAGTACAACATAATCGGCAGTGCCTGTTGCAGACAAATCAAGTGCCTGACACACTTTCCCTTCAACAGGTTGAGCAAATTTTGCTCGACCATGAAATGAGCCAATACTATCTTTTACTTCGCCAGCAACATCAGTATATTCTACTTCGTCAAATTTAAAGTTAGCAACTGGTGTTGCTACACAGTAAGTAGCTTGCCGTGTAGCACCATCATAATTTTTTCCGGATAATTGGTTGTTATAAATGCTTGACACTTCACTTGGGGTTAACGAACCATTAAAAACGAGAAACTCATCGATAGGTGCCCTAAAACCTTGTGGATTAGCGGAATCAACATCGTCAAATGAAGTACCAATAAATGCCAACGTTCCTGATGGCACAATACTAATTGTCTCAATAAAATTACCATCGATATAAAGACTCGTTTCGTTGCCACTGTATACTAATGCCATGTGGTGCCATGCAGAGTCCAAATTTGCGAATGAATAAGTGCCATTAACGTTACCTTGGCTTGGGTTATAAACCGCCCAACGCAAGTCATTATCTCTATCAAGTAAAAATAAGTCACCACCACCTGACATCGCGCCTAGGGCAAAATAGCGACTACCGGTATCATCATTGGGTTTTTTAAACCATGTCGAGACACTAAAGTCAGCGGTTACAGGGATACTGGTGCGAACATGATGCTGAGCATTAGAAATAGTCAGTGCTTTGGCTATTTGTGCATCACTTGAGGTGTTTACATCGTTATGGCTTGTACCAGAGTAATTGCCTAATTGGTCGATAACTTCGTTACCATTCCCCACATAAGCACACTCATCAAACTGAAAGTTAGCTGTTAATGTCGCCGGTGTTGGCACACTAACCCGCAAGCTTACATAATCCGCATAGATATTACTGACGCTATTTTCTGATGATTTGCTATCTACAGACACTGCATATAAAACGATAGCATTTTCATTGCTGCCACCTAAATAGTCAGTAATATTACTTGTTAACACACTGGTTAAATTAACTTCATTGGCTGATGTAGTAAAGGCTAATTCTTCATAACTATCTTGACGAAAGTTCCAGATATACAAGACAACGCCATCACGTTTATTACTACTATTATTAATGCCATAACCGTTCCACAAGATGTTCAACTCGGTCACATCAGTTTCATCTTGATCGATAAAAATAATATAGTGCATTGAAGGGAAGTTATTGGTTGAAGTTGCAATACTTGCTAGGTAACTATCATCATCAAACTGTAACTTTGCATAATCTACAGAAGAGTTTGGGAAGTTAAGGTTATTCGGTACTTGGATACTTGACTCGCCTCTAAAGGCATAAATATCACTGCCTGGAGAGCGGGTATTGTAATCATAAACAATATCTTCAAAAGCACTTGCAGAAAGTGACAGCAAACAAACAACCAGCAAGACAAGATACTTCATGTGTTTCAACCTTTAAATATTTAAAGTAGCTGACTCTTTCAGTCGAACTAAACTCGAGGTTTGGACATTACATTTTCAAAACCCAAAAGACCGCAGTAACATAAAATAAAAATTTAGCGGCATCTGCTATTTTCCTAGCAGTT
Source organism: Cognaticolwellia sp. (assembly GCA_049642265.1). GTDB lineage: Bacteria > Pseudomonadota > Gammaproteobacteria > Enterobacterales > Alteromonadaceae > Cognaticolwellia. Next base: position 66,457 of record JBAROR010000106.1, read on the forward strand.
ATAGGGTCAAGGTACCGCTATGTAATTAAATAAGCAATAAAAACCCCGCATAGAGCGGGTTTCAATGAGTGAACATTGGCCTTATTTAATTCTGCGTTACCAAGTATAAAGCTTAATAGTCCAATAAAAAAAGACTTAAAGTGATTGGTTCAGGAAGACTTAAGGCCGTTGCTTTAGTAAGCACTTATAAAGGTATGATAACGAAATTTAGTATCGTTATCATTAGCGCCCCAAGCAATTGAAATATGACACTCAACAATGCTGCCGCCTATCCTAGTAAAGTCAGCTAGTGCCAATAAAAACACTGCTTTTCATTACTTAAGTCATATCTTTGCTGATAGTTATCACATACTTCGCGCTTCAACCTCAATGACTCTGGAGGTAACTTCGCCATCTATATTGCATTGCCCCACGCTAGTAATAGTATAATAACGAACATCATCACGTAAAAAATTTTCACATTGAATCGGATTCACTATATTACATCCCTGCAAACCCGGTATATTACTAATGTCAGGAGGATTGTTACTCGCATTATCGCAGGTTTTTACTGATTCACTGTTTAACCCAACTGGAAACAACTGTGCTAACTGCCATTGAATACCGGTTCGTGCAGCAGTATAGGCACGAGTCCCTAACACTTCAAACGCAACATTTTCTTGACTAGACTCCATCATTTTAACCAGAGCTGCTCCTAGCAAAGACATCACAATAATGACAAAAATAGCAATAACTAATGAACTACCATTACTTCTGTTTCGATTAAGTAAACGATAATCATATTTATTAGAGAGTGGTTTTTTATTAGGGTACATTAGGCACCTGTATTTCATGACTAAAAATTATTTCTTCATCATTTTGCACGAATTTAAAGCGAATGAGTGCAATGGCATTTCTTTGTAAAGTTGCAGGTACCGTTTGAAAAGGCAAAACAGTCGCTGCAGTAGCAGAGAAGTTTTCAATAAATTCAGCCATCAACACACCGGTATTATTCGGCTGACCTGTAGTGCCATAACCATTATAACCTTGATAGCGCTTAAGTTTTTCGTTTTCAATACAGTAACTGACTGCTTGGTCGATAAAGAATAGCCGTTTAGTCGGAGATTCGACGTCAAATAATACACTACTCGCAAAGTTAATTGTCGAGGGGACTTGTTTATCTAAAGCATTATTTACAGAGGAGAAAGCTTCAATTACCCCTGCTTTTTTATTGTAAATGTCATCACTGTTTAATGCATAAATGGCAATATACTGTGTTGACGATGAGAGTGTTTCATCCAACATCAACACTTCAATGCTACTACTAGCAACTTCCGGAGCTACCGGAATATCTAAGTAAATAACACTTTGATCTATCGGAGTAAACTCTAAACATTGCTGATTATTACCAATAGTACGAATGCTATTGGGCAGTGCATCTCTGATTTCACGATTCAGTCGCTCTATAGTGAAACGAGCAGTTGACACTAACGCTTCACGATCACTGGCATCAGTGTAGCTTTGTGTACCAAAACGAATAAAACTGGTGATACTCGTCGCAACAATTCCCAGAATAACAATCACGGTAACTAATTCAATTAACGTAAAACCCTTTTGCTTTGCCCTTAGCATACTCATTAAAAGTTAGCCCTATACGCAGAGAATACAAAATCGAAACCTTGTGGTGTTGTTACGGTTACCGTGATCAACTTAGCCCCGAAGTTATTAGCATTCGCCGCAGCACCATAATTACTGTCGTTTGTAACATTAACTTTAACCTTGAAGCCCCTATAAATATTATCTAATGAGTCGCTTGCTCCTAGAGAGCTTTCAATTTCATTTAGAATCAAATCATTATAATCGTCAACATCATCAAATAATGCTCTATCGCCAGATTCTTCATTGCCTCCCCCCGCCGAGCACGCATGTTCTCCCTCTGCTGCGCTAATAACACCATCATTATTAATATCATCACCGCAGCGATATAAGCCACCAGACATATCTGAATTTTCATCGAATGCTTTCGCCAAAATTTCGTTAATCATTGATTGACCCAATTCAGCGGCTCGTACTTGGTGAACTTGCTCTGCACTTTGCTCGGATAGGGGATAGATTAAACTGGTGAGAATAGCAAAAGATATTGAGAGCACAACAATGCCAATAATGGTTTCAATCAATGTAAAACCACGCTGTAATTGCCTAGTAATATTTGACTTAACTAAAGAATCATCATTAACTTGCATGAATGTACCCTTCTGATTCAACAACTACCTTTAAAGTTTGTTCACCCGTAATGGTAATTTCAAGTTTACTATTACTGCCATTAACATTAGGTCTGCCCATATTATCAAAAGCAAAGGTTAGACCCACAGGGCTAAAAGTAACGCTATCGTCACTAGCGACAGTCACACTTGTTGCTTTTTGTTCAGACTGAACGACATATTCAACAACAGGAAGACAAGTCCCTTTACTCAATTGTTTTGCACTCAGTAAGACTTGGTGGCAGTATTTTTTATCGGCAGGAAACGGGCTATTCACTTGCTGCATTGCACGTGTTTGTATTAAACGTAACTTTGCAATGATGTCCGTTCGATAAGCATATTCAGAATAGCCATTTTTCGTAAAAAACTTTGGTGCAACGGTAACAGAAAGAATACCTAAAATAATGATAATAACGACCAGTTCTATTAAGGTAAATCCTTTTGAATTCATCTGATGCGGCCTTTTGTCAATTTATCCTGAGTGTTGAAGAGATAACTATCACTAGTGTTAATATATACACTTGATTATATAAAGATCCTAGCTTTTATGAAAACAATAAGTAAAGCAGACATGATTTGAAACTGACTTAAGCTTTTCAACGAAAATAACATAGTATTATTCAATTAACTCTTTATCGCTTTCTGACCAGTTTTGGATGTACTAATACAAAAAAAGAGAGCTAAGCTCTCCTTTTTTAAATGTTACTTCACGGTTAAACCTATAAACATTCAACAACTTGAATGTTTGGTACCTCATTAGCTGCTGTCGGCTCTGTATAAAAAGCAAAACAATTACTAGCTGGAATTGCAGTATAAGGAGAAGCAGGAATAGCTGAAGGCGCAGTACGTCCAACAGGGTAAACAACAAGTGAGCCACCAACTTCAGCCGTGGTAAAGTCTGTTGCTATTTCAATTAAGTCAGTCCATCTACCTGCACCAGTAGCTCCAGTATAAACATCTAAAGGATAGCCATAATGTGTATCAAGAACAACACCATTAACAGTAACATTGACTGTTGCTGCCTTTGCACTATCTTGATTACCTTTAATTAAAGATTTGCTATGTATCAATGTAGATGCTGATTGCATTGACGCTTTAACTGCTTGCAATGTTGCCGTTCGAGCATCTTCTTGCAAGTTAATAAATTTAGGCGCTGCTGTTGCTGCTAAAATACCTAAAATAACAATAACAACCACTAATTCTATTAGTGTAAAACCTTTTTGCACACTAAAAGTGTTGCCTTTGAACTTATTCATAATATAAACCTTTTGTTATTAACTAATCGAAAACTAATTGTTGTTGATATAAACAACGACTGAACTATTTGCCGGTTGATAAGTAAAACTATTGGCGTTACCAGTGTCAGTTGCAGTACCTGGGTCTGCATAGTCATCCCCACTTTTATCTAAAGTTTCTTTTAAATAAAAATGACAGAGCGTAGTTGCTCCTGTACCTGATTTTGCCGCTAAGTAATCCATACTACTATCACTATTAATCGTTGCGATAGCGTCAGTCACACGAGGTGGCTGCTGAAAAATATTTTGCCATATATCAACACAGTTTGCTGCTGTAAAACCAGTACCTAATGCAGCACCCGTATTATTTTGTCCTGCTACTGATGAAACCACATAACCTGGTCTAATATCTGTAGCTTCTGTTGTTAACACTAATTCAGAACCGTCATAACTCACAACATTACGGTTAGTTCCGTCTGTTGGGCGACCTTCTGCTTCCCATTGGGCACGAGCGAGTGAAATAGCTGTAGCAAAGCCACCAGCCATACCTTCAATATTTGCTTGTTTAGCTTGATCGGTTAAATCGAGAAATTTTGGAATGGCGGTAACAGCCAAAAAGCCTAAAATCACCACGACAATAACTAATTCTATTAGGGTAAAACCTGACTGTTTTTTCATAACGACCTCTTAACTAGAAGATTAATTTTATTCTAACAACAAAATAGTAACAAAGTCACTTACTTAGTTAGTTACATTTGACATAAACATCAAAACAAACATTTTTCATTAAAAACATGTCATTAATGCGTCAGCTTAACTGTACTGACTTTGCCACTATGTCGTTGATAAGTAAAATATTCGCCACTGGGTAAACTGTATTGGCAATATGCCAATACTCTTGAACCTTGATCCACTAAAACAGCCCCGACAGATTGTTTCATGTATATTAATGGTGTTTCCATTACAAATTGCCAAATATCCTGACAAGATAATGCTTTATTTCCTGCATCGACCCAACCAGCGCTATTAACCGGTATTTTCACATTAGTGCCGCCATCAGCTTGTATTTTGCTACTTTTAACATTAACAAGTCGTGGCTGTTGATCCATAAACCATTGTGCATGAATACCTGTCACCCTAGCTGAAAAAACTTGTGCTATCGAAGTGAAGCCTGCTCGTGTTAATTGCCCTTGGTACTTAAAAAAATAAAAAATAAAACTAGCCATTAATATTGCGATTAGCACGACCACAATAAGAATTTCTGTCAGCGACTTTTCTTTTTTTTCAGCAACCTGTAGTGATGTCATTACGGTATCATCCAAAAATCAGTACACTTACTTACCTTGAAATGCTGACATCATATCCCACATAGGGGTAAATATGCCTAGAGCTAAAATTAACACCATGCCAGCTACAATGGCAATCATAATAGGCTCAATACGTGCAGTTAAGGTGCTAAGCTCATAATCAACTTCTCGCTCATAATAATCACCAACTTCTGCTAGCAACTCATCAACACGACCGGTTTCTTCACCTACAGCAATCATTTGAAGTACCAAAGGTGTGAATAAAGTACTAGTAACTGCGGCACGTAATAAGCTTTCACCACTTTCAATACTGGCTCGCATAGAGACAATTTTATCTCGCATATAGGTATTATCTACGGCATCAGAAACTAACGTTAGACCTGTTGTCATTGGTACACCTGCACGTAATATAATAGCAAAACTGTGCGCAAAACGAGATAAAATAGAGCGTTCAATAACACCACCGACTATAGGGAGCTTTAATTTACGCTTATCCCAAAAATACATGCCTTTAGTCGTTTTTAAGTAGTGTTGTAAGGAAAAGTAACCGACCACACTCGCGATCAACATGTGCGGCCAAAAATTAAGAAAAAAGTTAGAGCTAGCAATTAACATTTTCGTTGCCCAAGGCAGGTCAGCACCTAATCGGCTAAACATGTTTGCGAAGGTCGGAATAACAAAAATATTCAAAATAACTAAAGCGGCTACTAGTGCAATTAACACAAAACTAGGATATCGCAATGCCGTTTTAATACGTTTTCGGGTTTCTTGTTCTCGTTCAAAGTACCCAGCAAGTTTTAAAAAAGCATCGTCAAGATTACCCGTATTTTCTCCCACATGTACTAATGAGACAAATAATGGTGTAAATAGTTTTGGATGTTTATGCATTGCTGTAGAAAGCGGGAAACCGCCTTCAAGTTGTGCTGAAATATCCGTTAATGCCGACTTTAGCTTTACTGATGTACTTGACTCAGCCATGCCATTAATCGCCCTTAAAATAGGTACACCTGACTTTACTAATGCATACATCTGCCGACAAAAAACAATTAAATCATCTAGGCTCACTTGATTAAAACCTAACAAGTCACCAATATCAATATCTTTAGCGCTGCCAGCCGCCTTGGCTTTTCTGCCACTCTCGATAGATACTGGAATGATATATTTGCGTGACAATTGCTCAGCAACAGCCGTTGAATTATCCGCTTCAATTACCCCTGTTACTTGGCTGCCGTTGGCTGCTCGTCCAATATACTTAAATGTCGGCATAATATTATCGCTTACCCTGTTACATCAACGGTTTCAACTAAGCGCAGTACTTCTTCTACGCTTGTTATACCCAGTTTAGCGTAATCAAAGGCTACCAGAGCTAAAGGTCTGAACTCAGGATGCACCTTAGCAGCTTGGGTAAACGCTTCAGTATCTTCACACTTTAATGCTGTCATCATTGCTTCATTCATTTCCAAGAGCTCAAACACACCTATACGACCTTTATAGCCTGTATAATGACAAGTTTGACAGCCTCTACCATGACTAAACGTAACCGTACTAATATCATCATCAACTAAGTTCGATAACCACATAGTTTCTTGTTGATCAGGTTGGTAATCTTGGCGGCAATTTTCACAGACTTTACGTACTAAGCGCTGCGCAATAATAGCCCGCAATGAGCTACCGACTAAAAAGCCAGCGGCTCCCATATCTAAAAGGCGTAAAGCACTAGTGATAGCATCATTAGTATGTAATGTTGATAAGACTAAATGGCCCGTTAAAGCGCCTCGCAAACCAATCTCAACGGTCTCTTGATCTCGCATCTCACCCACCATTAAAATATCGGGATCTTGACGTAATGCTGTACGTAAAACACTTGAAAAAGTCAGATGTATTTTGCTGTTAACTTGAACCTGGTTAACACGAGGTAAACGATATTCAACGGGATCTTCAACTGTAATGATTTTTTTACTTGCCTGATTTAACTCGCTTAAAGCTGCATACAGCGTGGTTGTTTTACCACTACCTGTAGGACCGGTTACCAATACCATGCCATGTGGTCGTGAAATTTGATGGCGAATACGTTTCACAAAATGCTCAGGCATACCTGTTTCGTCTAATGACAGTAAGCCCGCTGATTGGTCAAGTAAACGCATGACCACAGATTCACCATGTTGTATTGGCATTGTCGACATACGTACATCAATACTATGGGATTTGATCTGTAAATTAAATCGACCATCTTGAGGCAAGCGTTTTTCAGATATATCTAATCCAGCCATCAGCTTTAAACGCAGCACCATTGCTGAGGCAATTTTATTTTCTTTTAATATACTTTCTTGTAACACGCCATCAATACGTTGGCGAATACGTAATGAATTTTCATCGGGCTCAATATGAACATCTGAAGCACGCATTTGTACGGCATCTTCAAAAACTGATTGCAACAACTTACCAACCGTCGCATCTCCACCTTCTTCAAGAAAAGTATTTGATAGGTCAAAATCGCTACCTTGATCGTATTCTTCCTCGAGTTGGCTGGCAAACGATTCAATATCAGCAGTACGTCGATACAAACTATCAAAGGCGTCAAATAATTGCGATTCCATCACCACCGCAAGTTTTAAACGTTTTGGTGCTAACATCTGCTCTAGTTGATCAAGCGCACTTAAATCAGCAGGGTCACTCATGCCTAATAGCACTGAATCACCTTGATCTTCAATAATAATAACTCGTAAACGTCTTGCGTGAACCTCAGGTAACAATTTGGCTACTTCGCTTGGAATTCTGCGCTGGCTAATATCTAAGAAAGGCACATCGAGTTGTTGCGCTAAAAACTCAAGTAACTGTCGTTCACCAATATGGCCGAGCTCAATCAAGGCATCACCGAGCTTTCTACCACTAGTTTTTTGGCTGTTTAGCGCCTGCATCAATTGTTCGTTGCTGATAATGTGTTCATGTACGAGTAAATCGCCCAAACGCATTTTTAATTTAGGTGCTGCCATATTATTCTCCTAACTCTATCAGCCGTTGACGAGCAAATTGCATCGCACTACTGGATAAATTATTTAGTGCTATCGCTTGCTTATATGCTTCTCGTGCTCGTTCAAACTTACCAAGACTATCTAATGATACTGCCGAACCTAAGTACCACCGACCAACATTAGGTTCAAGCGCAATTAATTTAGCATAGGCAATAATAGCAGCATCGTGCTCGTTTATTTCTGCGGCAAGATTAGCTAACAATGCTTGTAATTCTACATCGGCATTATGCTTCACAGGGCTTAATATATTATATGCTTGCCTTGCTTGGCCTTGCTCATAATAGATCCGTGCGCTCATTAAGCGCATTTCTTGTGCTTGAGGGGCTAAAGCAATACCTTGAGATAACAAATTAACCGCGTCTTGATATGATTTTTTACCATACCATAAAGCCGCTAGTTGTTTGCGTGCCGTTTCATGCTCAGGCATCACTAACAAAACTTCCTCAAATAAAGCTTCAGCTTTAACAATGTCATTTCGTTCAATGGCTTGCTCGGCTTCAGTAATTTTATTTTCCGCCAAGGCTTGCGGTGATAATTGGCTGCGTGAAATAGTTAATGTCGGCTTGGTTGCGATATTTTTAACGACCGGTATTGGCTTTACTACATCCTTTTCTGCGGCAATTGGCGTAACAAGGCTGACGGCACTATTATGCATGACTGGTTTAGTGACTAGATGCTTATTTTCAGTCATCTCTGCTAAATCCGCTTTGACAGTATCACTGCCTTTTACAAAAGTATCAGAAAGTACTGGTTTGAGTGCTTTTGTTGCCACAGAGCTATTATCTGTTGTTATGTTGGGATCTATTGCAATTGTTGGTGTTACCAACTCTTCTCGAGCCAACTTATGCTCTTCATTTACACTGCTTTTGTCAGTATTTTTTTCGGTTCTAAACGTTATCACCTCTTGGCTTACTTGTGATTTTAACTGCTGATTTTCGCTGTAGAGCTGCCAGCCAAGTATACCTACAACATTTAAAATAATAATAGCGACAATAATAAACAACAAAGTGTTAGTTGATGATTTTTTTGGCATAGAAGCCGTTGCGTTAGCAGCGCCTTGTTGTTCATTTTGGCGCTTATCTAAATCTTTGAGCATTTGATTAATTACGCTCATATTGATACCCCTACGATATTCCATGAATAATATAAGCTGGCAACAAGCGCAATAATTAATAAGTAAATAAAAGATTTCTTATGCGACATTTTAATTTGCATTCCTTCTGTATCCTTTATCGCACTGACTAAATGTTTATTGCTCAATTGATAAGTACCTTCACCATAACTCAGCATCAACATTTTATGACAAATGATATTAACCAGTCGCGGTATACCATTGCTCATTTTTGCTATTTTTTTCGTGAGGGCACGATTAAATAAGCTTGCCCCTTTATAACCTGCGACTTGCAAGCGATGTTGAATATAATGTTCAACCTCAAGTGCAGTCATCGAACGTAATTTATATGAAAAGGTAATACGCTGTTTCAATTGACGAAAAGCATTTTCGGCTAACCTTTCATCCAATTCGGGTTGAGCAAACAAAACCACTTGTAGTAGCTTTCGTGTTTCCGTTTCTAGATTAGTAAATAATCGCAACGCTTCAAGGCTTTCTGCCGGTAATGCTTGAGCTTCATCGAGAATCAAGACCACTGAATGACCTTGACTGTGTAACTCCAACAGTCTCTGCTGAATACGTTGTGTGAGCAATTGCAGTGACATACGCTGCGCTTGCTTTACGCCTAATTCAACAGCTACTGCGCGCCGTAACTCATCAGGTTTTAAATAAGGATTGGGGATATATGCTGTGACAAAATGTTCTGGTATTTCATTTAACAACTTACGGCACAGTAAGGTTTTACCTGTGCCAACTTCGCCGACAACTTTAATAAAACCTTCACCAGTTTTCAACGCGGTAAGTAGTACTGCTAAGGCCTCATTATGAGGCTCTAATCCTAAATAAAAATTCGTGTTTGGTGTTAGGGTAAACGGTAATTCCCTTAAGCCAAAATGATACAAATACATAAAATTACAACTTAATTACTGGCCGCATCTGCATCTTCTGGAAACCATTGTTTCAACAATGCACGCGCATCTTGTAATTGATTCTTCCAAGTGTCCTGACCAATAACAATCGGCTTAAGTAAGATCACCAGCTCTTTCTTTTGCACAGACTCACTCTTACTCTTAAATAATTCGCCCATAATAGGAATATCACCTAAAAACGGCGTTTTCGATTCAAGATTAACCTTACGCGTTTCAATAAGGCCACCAATAACAACAATTTCACCTGATTTAGCACGAATAATAGTATCGGATTCACGTACGCTACTTTGTGCCAGTGGTAGAATTATATCTTCATTGTTTAATCGAATAGTCTTGGTTTGTTCATCGGTAATAGTTACCGAAGGATGAATGTGCAGAATGACTTCGCCTTCAGCGTCTATTTGCGGTGTCACATCAAGAGCAATACCAGAGAAGAATGGTGTTAAATCAATTTCAGGTGTTGTGGTGGTTGAAGTACCTGTCGTTGTTGTACTGGAAACATCAGTAACAAAATACTCGTCTTCACCCACTTTAATGATCGCTTTTTGGTTATTTGTCGCGGTAATTCTAGGGCTTGAAAGAACTTGAACATTACCTTGTGTCGATAAGAGGTCAATCACGCCACTAAAATCTTTATTCAAGAAACTAAGACTTGTCACGCCACCAATGGCAGAAGAAATAGTACTGCCAACAATATTACCTGTCGTTGAAAAACCGATGTCTGTACTTTCAATATGCCCTAAAACCTGATCCCACTTAACACCTTGTTGATAATCATCATTAAGTGTCACTTCCATAATTTTCGCTTCAATGATTACCTGACGACGCAAGTGCTCTTGGGTACTATCAAGAAAGCGTTTAACCGCAGTAATTTCAGAAGGCAATGCTTTAATCGTCACTAAACCTGCTTGCGGGGAGACGATAACAGAACGACCACCTTCATGCCCGACCAAGGCCGTTAAGGTTTCTTTTAGCTCAGTCCAAAAGTCAGATTCATTCACAGTAGAGATATTGATTCCACTACTACCATTTTGGTTATTATTGTTGCCTTGATTACTGCTGCTTTGATTATTATTACTGCTGCTATTATTACTCGAGTTACTGCTATTGGGATCGTTTTCTGATACTCCGCCAGAGTTAATGCTAGTACTAGAAACCCCACTACGTTTAACATACAGGTAATTTAAAGGAATTGTTTCAGTGCGAATACCCGATGGATATACTTGAATTATTCGACCTTCACGGCGAATATCATAACCATAAAGTGCTTCAGTAACATCTAGTGCTTCATCCAACGTGACATCTTTTAAGTTCAGCGTAATTGTGCCACTAACTTCTGGGTGAATGGCAATGCTATAAGTAGAATCTTCAACTATCGCAGCAAAAAACTGCTCTGCTGCGACATCGACAGCGGCAATTTCTAAACGTTTTTCCGCTAATAAACCATGACGTGCTTTTTGCACTTCTTTTTGCATCAACTCTTGACGAACGGAGTTAGGAAGAGCTTGTAATGGTTTAGGGGCTGCAGGTTTACTTGCTTGAGCAATCGCCTCATCTAAGGCTTGAGTTACGTCTGTTGGCGGTTTTGGTGCCGATTGGCAGCCAGCGAGTACAAGTACTGCAGAGCAACAAAACAATTGTACTTGGTGTTTTTTATGTTTAATTATTTTTTTCATTTTGAGTTCGCTATAACACCGGAAAATAATGACAATTCCATTCGACCTTGTGCTGAATTCAGCACGACTCCATTTGAGTTAATTTCTATCAACTCAAACCCCTTGTATTTATCACCGACATTAAGTATTTGACCGTCTATAATTGCTTTTTTTATATCACTTTTGATAATCGATTGTAGAACTAAAACGGTAATTTTTTCATTACCACTTGTTGATGCCACTGCACCAAAAGGCATAGTGGGATCAACTTGCTGGCAACTTGCATATTGAGAAAGAAATGACAGCAGAAAAGCAATAATAATTTTATACACCGATAAACTCCTGTGCCGTACTTAAACTATAAATTTCTATTTCTAGCTCACTAACGGGATACGTTTTTAATTGGTAGTCAAACTCTTGCCAAAAAAACTTCCAAGATAACCCTTCTAATTGACTTAAATAGTCCTTCAACTGAAAGTATCTTCCTTGCAGTTTTATTTTAATGCCGTGTCGATACAAATGTAATTGTTGTGCTTTTACCTGATTCACATCTGATTTTTCAGCATTACTTATATCTTGTTCATTACTATTTTTAGTTTTCGTAACAGGACTAGCAGGCAACACTTCGAAGGAAAGTAATTTAACGCCTGTTTGCAGCTTTAACAGCTTAATTAGAGCATAACGCATCTGAATAGGGTCAATTAAGTCAGAAGTTAACGCCAATAATTGCTCGTCAATTTCTCCTAGCTTTGCTTGATATTGTGCTAACTCCTTTTTTAAAACAAGGTTTGGATCTTCATGCAATGCTTGTTCTAAAAGTTGTATTGAATTTTGATTGTTTAAGTTACTTTGTTGGCTTTCTGATATTTGCTGATTCAACTGTTTAATACGTTGAAATGAGGTGTCCAGAAAGAAACTATACAAGGTAAAAATAATAGCCACTAAGCCCGTAGCAATAATAAGATAGCTTTCACGTGGTGTAGTATCATTAAATTTTTCACTATAAATAGCCCACTGGTTCATCGTGTTACTCTCCTTCGTTAGATGCAGAGCTAACAATGAACTCGGTTAATTTTTGTTCGTTTTCTGTTAGAGAAAAATTAACAAACCGTTTACCAGAAAGGAATGTCGATGATTCAAAACCGGACAACCAGTTGGGAACCGCATCAGGAGTTAGCGCTATGCCCGAAAAGGTCATATTTCCATTGCCAATATTAACTCTTTGCAAGCTAATATTTCTATCATGTAGTTCTGCTAACTCTGCCATTGCAGTAGAAAAACCAGCACTGTATGTTTGCGCTGGATCAGTTAATTGTTGATGTAAGTGTTGCTTATTCGCTATCTCTAATTTAACAGTATTTAGTTTTGCCAGTAATTCCGTGTCTTTTCGATTGGCGCTAATCGTTGATTCTAATTGTTGCAATTGTAACTTCTGAGTACTATTAAGTAGGTTTTCCTGTTGTAACTCAGCGCTTAAATTACTTAATTGAAGTTGAGCAATACCAATTAACACTAACATAACAACCAAAACAGCTGCCCATAAACCCACAACACGATTAAGTGTCCATAAAGCTTTAGCAGACAATAAATCAGCCTGAAATAAATTTATTGAATGTTTAGCCATGTTAACTTAACTCCATAAAATTTAACTGTGTTGCTCCAATAGCTGCGGCGCTGCCACGAAGGTTTTCCAATGTTGGAGGCATAGCAAATAACGTCACTTCAACATTAGTATTTTCAGCTAACTTGCGGGCTAAAAATGCCTCGGTCTTTACTGGCAATAATATTTCAATAGTTTTTATGGGCGCTTGCTTTAATTGTCGTTCAAAATAATCGGTAGAACGTTGAATCTCTAAACTTAAGGCATCAATAACGCTCATTGCCAATTCATCTTCACTTTTATTAGCTATTTGGGAGAAACCACGTAAGCGACGACTAAAAAACAACTGGCCATTTTTAACAATTAACAGGTTAATTTCTTCATTGGGTTGTTGGCAAACTAATAATGTCGCATCTTGTTGAATGGGTAGTAAACTTGCAAAAGCAAACTCTTCAGTAGTTATACTTTCAATGCTTAAATCATCGTCATTTAAGCTAGTAATGAACTCTATAAGATCGTTTTTAGCGACACATACCACATTAACTTTTTCGTGTCCGCCTGCTAAGGTTGGGCCATCAAAATAGTCCAAAACCATATTTTCAGGCGCAATACTAACTAAATCTTTTATCTGCCATTTCAACGCGGCGTTTATTTCTGAGTCTGGGACGTTAGGCTTATCAACTTGAACAATTTGTGAATGTGCATTAGATAATACCAAGTGACATATGCCAGATAACGACTGGGTATGCATTAAATGTTTCAAGCTTTGCACTATTGAATATGCTTTATTATCAATAATTTCACACTGATTTTCATTTGGTTTTTTAATAAAATAGCTAATCGAGTGCTGTCGTAAGGCGACACCAATTGCGTCTGCTGACTTGGCTTTAGAGAAAATATTTTTGATACGTGTAATAATTGACATTAAGCGATAATATTATTTTATTTATTTGCCACCATAAAACCATTATCGCTGATTCTACTTTCGGTGCAAGTACTTTAATTTATTCATTTTTGAGTTATCAAGACTATGTCTGTTTTATCCAATTTACAGTCAATTCATCACCCCCTATTTACTGAACATAAAATATCAGTACAGGTGAAGCGCGACGATAAGATTGATCGCATCATTTCAGGTAATAAATGGCGTAAGCTCAAATATAATTTACATCATGCGAAAAAAATAGGTGCTGAAGGCATCGTTACTTTCGGTGGTTGTTTCTCTAATCACATTCACGCCTGTGCCTTTGCCTGTAATCAGCAGCAATTATCTGCTATTGGTATTATTCGTGGAGAAGAGACTAATCAGCAAAATTACACTTTAGCCTGGGCACAACATTGGGGCATGCAACTCTCTTTTGTTGATAGAAAAACGTACCGTTTACGTGATGAAGTAACTTACCTAGCTCAATTGCAGCAACAATATCCAAATCACCTTATTGTTCCTGAAGGTGGGAGTAATGAGCTAGCACTTACAGGTATGGCCGAAGTCATTACTGAACTTGATCAACAAAGTAGCTTTGACACACTTATAACGCCAGTTGGCAGTGGCGGAACACTGGCAGGATTAATATTAGGTGATAAAGGACATCACGAACTACTCGGCATTGCAGTGTTAAAACAAGTTGATTATTTAGAACAAGAGATTTACAAACTACTTCCTACACATGCTGATTCATATAGTAATTGGCAAATAATGAATCAATTTCATCGCGGGGGCTACGCTAAATTTAGCCAGCATGATGCAGAGCGTATTAATGAGTTTAATAAAGTTGTTGGTATTACTTTTGAACCTGTGTACTCAGGAAAGATGGTTTTAGCGTTACTCGATCTTATTCAGTCAGGTTACTTTCCGGCTTATCATCGAATTGTATTGCTACATACGGGAGGGTTACAAGGGCTAGCTGGCATGTATACGCGTGGCTTACTTAATCCAGAAGACTGGCCTTCATTACCATTACCACCGAATGACAAGTTACACTCACTTACTAATTAACGTACGATTAAGAGTACTGGTGACATAAATATGATGGCTATAAAAAAACCCTGAGTTCATCTCTGAATTCAGGGTTTTCATTATACGATTACTGTCAGCAATTAAGCAGCAGCAATAACAACAACTTTAATTGTTGCGTCTACATCGTTATGCACGTGAATTACGATATCGAATTCACCTGTTTCACGGATGCTACCTAATGGTAAACGTACTTCAGCTTTAACAACTTCAACACCAGCTTCAGTGATTGCATCAGCAATATCACGTGTACCAATTGAACCGAATAATTTACCTTCATCACCAGCTTTAGAAGCAATAGTGATTTCAGCTAATTCAGTTAATTTAGCAGCACGTGCTTCAGAAGCACTAAGTTGTTCAGCTAATTTTTTCTCTAAGTCAGCGCGACGAGCTTCAAAGTGCTCAACGTTTGCTTTAGAGGCAAAAACAGCTTTGCCTTTTGGTAGTAAAAAGTTACGAGCGTAACCAGATTTAACTGTTACCTTGTCGCCAAGGCCGCCTAATTTGGCGATTTTATCAAGAAGTATTACTTCCATTTTCAAAACCCCTTATTAGGTTACTTATGTAAATCAGTATATGGTAATAATGCTAAGTAACGAGCACGCTTGATCGCACG
>JBAROR010000113.1:0-123080 GCA_049642265.1 Cognaticolwellia sp.
GTTTTAATGCTTTTCGCTGCTTCTTTTGCAAAAGCTTCAAGTTCTTTCTGGTTCATGTGCTCTACCTTTCTTTGACCCTGTTAGGGTAACTGATGAAAAGTACTTACACAAAATTTGTTACAGGCTCCAAATTATATTGCTTTCTATACCATTGGTTTTGTTTTTATTTGTAATGTATGCACTTACGCAAATAGTTTTTGAAGTTCTCAGGATGATATTTTCCTAGTAGAAATATGGACATAGTGATATTTCAGTTATCCCAAGTTCTTATTAATCAGAATTACTTTCATTTGCAAGAGACCAGCCTTCTATTTATATAATACTTTTCTTATGGGGAGACGCCATTTGAGTGTTTTTATCAATAACAATATCTGTTGATTATACTTTGTGAGCTTTATAAGTCGGTTCAGAGTCTAAACGAATAACATCGCCCTTACTTAGAGAATGATAGTTCCGATTTTTATCTTCTCTTTAGCTTGTTTTCAATGCATTTCCTTTTTCATGTGGCCTAGCTTCAGCAAAAAAATTGACATCTAATTCAAGAAAAACTTTACGAATATAATCTTCAAAAATTGTCTTAGAAAATCTAAAGTCATTTAGCTTTCAAACTCGATAGATCTTTTCTCATCAAACGCTTAGTTATCTGTCAATATAATTGAATTTTTGTGTTTTGAATGCTCTAAATGGATGATCTGGTGTTAGTTTAGGTGGGTTACAAATTAACATGTTATTCAACACAAATTATTGCTTAATAATCATCAAAATAATATTTGGATTTAATGGAACTTATTAGATTCTTAGTATATTATAAAATTGATGCAGAACCTATTAAGCCTAGTCCCATGAAGAATAGGTGGGGTTCATGCCAGACATTGAGCGGTTAAAAAAGCACAGGTTTTAAAGATGATCCAGAAGATGTTTTGGAAAGCGGATAAAGATCCGAGCTTTAACCTACATAAATATTAATTCGATCTTGGTGAAAATTTTCTAACTACTTGAAATATAACGATCACTGATCCAGAGATAAACTTGGATTATCAAATATAACTTGAGGGTAAATAGCATGATGTCGAAAATAGTATTATTTGCTTCGCAATATTAATTTCAAAGGTATTTTATGGCTATTGCTAGGTTAGTACTTGTGCAGATATACGAAACTCAGTAGCGCTTAAAAATAATGCAAAAAACAATTTTATAGCCACTGACTTAATGGTTATTTATCAAAAAAGCAGCTAGTGCAGCTGCCTTCATTTTAGAATTCAATAAGTAACGATTAACTTACCTCATCCTCTCTATAATAAACCATTAAAGAACCTGAAACATTACCTACAGTTACCTCTTTAATAAACTGATAGTTAACGCCATCAAAAAAAGCTTTATACTTTTTGCTTGTCGCGTAAACAGCAACACCTTCACTGTCTTTATGTTCGGCTAGTATTGTATTTACTGCCGCCATTAAATAGTGCCCAAAACCATGATGTTGATGTAGTGGGTGTATAGCAATGAAAGATAGCATATGAAATTTTTTCAAAGGTACTGATGCTAAAACAATTTTTTCTTTTTCAATCATTTGCTTGGTACCAAAATACCCAGCTCCCAACAACATTTTCAGGCGCCAGTGCCAAAATCGTTCTGACGACACTCCTTCTTCTGGGTTATTTAAACAAGCAACACCAACCATGTTATCACCCAAATACAAGCCAACCATTGGCTGTTTCGCTTGCCAAAAAGCATTAAGCTCTTCTCGTATAGAGGCTCGTAGACGTTGTTCGTAATCGCTTTTATCAGCAGAAAAAATTTCCAGAAAGACAGGATCATCATGATACGCTTGATATAATAACGATGCGGCTAATTTTAAATCTTCAGCCGAAAGGTAAGCGGCTTTTATATCGACATTGGTTTTGTCAATGACTGATGGTGACATCTAGACCCCCTCATAAATGATGTGAATTTTTATTGTTTTTATTCACTCACCATATCAGGATACTAGAAATCAGGTCAAATAATATTCCAATCAACAAACTCTAAGTATGCTTTTTGAGTTTATCAACAATTTCTCTTTTCGCTAAATTACCGCTAAAGTGCAGCTATAATGTTATTGTCTACAGGTCTGCTTTTAGCAAAGTGTTGTAAATATTCCGCTTATCGGCGACGAAAGACAAAAGCGATTAAAGCACCCAGTAATAACCAACTGCTACCGCCACCATGTTCTTCATGGTATTCAACTTCTATATACTCTGGATCATAGTCACGGCTCTCTAATGGTAAGGCGTATAGGTCATTACTATCATTCGAGCTATAGGTTGACACAACATCACTATAACCCACTTCAAAAAGGTCAATTAATACGTCATATTGATCTGGCTCATAGCCAGAATCTAAAACGGTAACCACTTCAAATGCATCCTCGCTATCTTCTCCGGTAATGATAAAATCATCGGTAGAAAAAAACAGTACCCAAGGACCACCATTCTGACTCAAATATAAGTCAGCAAAAACGAGTGCTTGTTCATTAGCTTCTGACGACAAGATATCTGCATCAAACGTGACACTAAAACTCTGGTAGTAGCCATCTCCGTCAATATCATTGATTAGCTGACTATAGCCATTATAAATTGAAAAACTATGGTAAAAAGATGTTCGTTTTTCAGTAGCTTGAGTTAATGATGACGTTGTTGATCGTTGTTTTGTTTTTCGTTGACGAGCCTCTTTAACATTCGCTCTATCCATGCCTTTGAATGCTAACGTTCTTTCAGTGTTTTTAGCCTGCTCAATAACTGTTTCTTTATTTTTGAGTCCGCTAATCGAATGACTTTCTTTATTCAACTCCGTTTGTGCAAATGACACTTGGCTTAAGCTTGCCAATAATAGGATTGACGTTAAGTTAATTGGTAAATTTTTATTAAACATTTTTTTATTAGATAATTTATTTAACATAGAGACAGCCTCAATATAAAGTATGTTCATCATTTAGCCTGAGTCATTCTGAACCTTTGCTGAACAATTTTTTATTAAAAATTTTTAAATTATATTTTTAACATTCAAGCAAAGCCATCCTAAATACGATAAAGACATCAAAAGAACCGTTGCTATATGTTCATAGAGCATTCAGCTTTGATATTTTAAAGTAAGCGTTACTTGGATATTACCAATCATTATTTTACACTGTTTGATAATATCGGTTTGATTAGGTGAAACAATGAAAAAACAATTATTTATTCTAGGCATAATAACTTCATTAATGGCAACACCTGCGTTTGCTACGATTGAGGTTGCGTCTAATAATTTGATGATTGTGAAGACGAAATACGCTCAATCTGGTCGTACTAAATCATTAAGTGCTCAACAAGCCGCACGTATTGTAAAAAGCAAATTTGGCGGTAAAGTTTTAAAGGTTAATAACAGTGGTTCTAAACAAAACCCGAGCTATAGGGTGAAGTTGCTCAAAGATAACGGCCATGTAATTTCAGTTAATGTTGACGCCAAATCTGGCCGTGTATCAGGATACTAATTCAATGCGAATACTGCTCATAGAAGACGATGCAAACCTTCAACAACATGTGAGAGACCATTTAATCACAGCAAAATACAGTGTCGATGTTGCTAACGATGGTGAAGCAGGATTATTTCAAGGACAAGAATTCCCCTATGATGCCGCGATTATAGATTTAGGACTACCAAAACTTGATGGCGTTAGTGTTGTTAAATCTCTACGTGAACAAGGTTTTACTTTTCCTATCTTAATTTTGACGGCGCGTGGTAGTTGGCAAGATAAAGTATCAGGCTTGGATGCTGGTGCAGACGATTACCTAACGAAACCATTTCACATTGAAGAGTTATTAGCTCGATTGAATGCACTAATTCGGCGTAGTGCCGGGCAGGCAAGTCCACTGATTGAAAATGGTCCTTTCGAGATAAACACCTCAAGTATGCAAGTCAGTGTTAATCAGCAAACGATTGCTCTTAGTAGTTACGAATACAAGTTATTTGAATACTTAATGCATCATTTAGGTGAAGTAAAATCAAAAACAGAACTCACTGAACATATTTATGATCAAGACTTTGACTTAGACTCCAATGTCATTGAAGTGTTTATTCGCCGCTTAAGAAAGAAGCTTGATCCTGATAATCAGTATCAATTTATTGAAACTCTACGTGGTCAAGGTTACTTATTGAAAGACTTAACTAAGCTACAGTCGAATAAATAAATCTAACGCCGTTTTATAATTTATCACAGCTAAAACAAGGGAAATTTAGTTGCTTAATTCACTAAAGAAATCACTAAAAAAATCACTAAACTCTTTAAAAACTAGAGTACTGTTTAGTGCCTTATTGATGATTTTCATCTTATTACCCATTGTCGGGTTAATTATCAGTAACGCTTATGAAAAGCATATGGTTGCTAGTATTGAAAACGAACTCTCGGCATATTCATATTCAATCTTAGCCATTGTAGAAGTTGAAAACAACGTACTAATCATGCCAGAGCAGTTATTAGAAACCCAGTTTAATGTAAGTCAATCTGGCTTATATGCTGTACTTAGCGCTCCAGCAAATCAAAACAATGTAAACCTTGAACAGCCAGCTTTATCAGAAGAACTCTGGAGCTCTCAATCTTTATTATCCCCCTGGCAGGCGACAAACTTTCAACAGCCTAAATTGGGGAACAGTAAATTTTATCAAACCGAAATTACCAACAAGCCACACTTTGTCTATAGTTTAAGTGTCAGTTATGGCAGCGAACAACAACCGTTTCCAATGACCTTGCATATTATAAAACAACAAGACAACTTAACGAATATGATGAAAGAATTTCATCAGCAACTCTTGCTTGGCTTAGCTGGTTTAATGTTAGTGCTCTTGTTTATTCAATATTTATGGTCACTTTGGACATTAAAACCATTAAAAACATTGCGTGTAGAACTAAGTCATGTCGAACAAGGGAAAAGCGAACGACTGACAGGGACTTACCCTACAGAGCTAAGCCAGGTGACAGAACAATTAAATTTATTATTAAGCGCAGAACAAAAGCAGCGTCAACGCTATCGTAATGCACTTTCGGACCTTGCTCATAGTTTAAAAACACCGTTAGCCGTAATGCAAACCCAAAAAGAACTATCTCCGCTCACTCAAGAGCAACTCAGTATTATTAATGCCACTATTGAATATCAGTTACGTAAAGCACAGAGTGCAGGACAGTCTTCATGGTACTTAGGCACTGTTATAGCTCCAATAGCAAAAAAATTACTCAATAGTTTAGATAAGATATACCAAGAAAAATCATTATTAATCAACGTAAATATTCCCCCTGATTGTAATTTTAAAGGTGATGAAGCCGATTTATTAGAAATACTCGGCAATTTGTTAGATAACGCCTGCAAAGCTGCCAACAAAGAAATACACCTTGATATTAGCCATGATACTAAAAGTATGACTATTATCGTTCAAGATGACGGCTCGGGTATCGCGCCAGCATTAAGAGAAGACATATTACAACGAGGAACTCGAGCCGACACTTATCAACATGGTCATGGTATAGGTTTAGCAATAGTGCGAGATTTAGTAAAAAGTTACCAAGGAGATATACGCATTGAAACATCAGAACAGTTAACTGGGGCAAAATTCATCCTTAATTTTCCGCTCTAATAGTGAATTAGTGATATTAATTCAGCTGTTCAGGTAACGTTCAGTTTACAACCGTTAATATGACCAGCATAACTTGAAAAGTCAGCCGAACAGTTTTATGTAAATGACTTTTTAATCACCCGTATTAAGGAGTGGCAACATGAAAAAAGTAAAATATAAAAAGACTTTGAATTATTTAATTCTATCTTTATCAAGTGCCTTAGCATTATCAGCATCAAGTTTTGCCGCTGATAACACGAGAGTTGCACTCTCTGACTCGAACGCTGAGTCCCAAGTAGCTGAGCAAGTAAATAACTTTACTGATGCCGAGCTAGCACAAATGCTGGCACCAATAGCACTTTATCCAGACACTTTACTTACCCACATTCTGATTGCTACAACCTACCCTATTGAAGTTGTCGACGCTGAACGCTGGGCTAGTAAAAATAGCCAACTAAGTGCCCAAGAACTTGCTGACGCAGCAGAAGATAAAGATTGGGATCCTAGTGTTAAAGCTTTACTACCTTTCCCAAACATACTTAAAAAGTTAAGTGAAGATTTGCATTGGATGCGTAACTTAGGCGATGCTTTTTTGCAAAATGAAGCGCAGGTACTTAGCAGTGTACAAACCTTACGTTCGCAAGCTGATAAAGCAGGTAACCTTGATAATATGGGTAACGTAAAGGTTGTTCGCTCCACAAAAACAATCGTCATTGAGCCAACGCAGACCGATGTTATTTATGTTCCTTATTACGATACAAGAGTTGTCTATGGTAATTGGCGCTGGTCTCATTATCCGCCAGTTTATTGGCATCAACCGCTACGCTACACTTCACATCATGGTCCATTTTATTGGGATAATCCCGTACACCTTTCTGTAGGATTGTTTTTTGGGGCTGTAATGTGGAATAACCATCATGTGGTGGTTCATCGTCACAAGTCTCGATATTACAAACATCATAGTAAAAAGAAGCGTTCTACCAGTTACTTAACTCAACGTTGGGTGCATAACCCTCAACATAGAAAAGGCGTGGCGTATCGTTCATCACGAATACAAAAAAAGTATCGCAGCCACACACCGAGTGTTCAACAACATAAAATAGTGCGTGCAAAACAAAAGCACTCTATCAATGAAAATAGATCTGTTATCAAAAATAACAGCCGTAAACATCAAAGTTTGAAACATAAACTGCAAGTTAACCGAGCAGTAAAAATTGATAAACATGATGTGAGAAAAAACTCATTAAATAAAAGTAAGTCACATACAAGTGATCAATGGCGAAATAAAAAGGATAAAAATAAGTATCGAGCTGACAAACCTGATTTGAAAAATCATAGTGTTCAAAAAAACAATCAGGTATTTGCTCAGAAAAAACGCCAAGAAAAGAGCTATCGCAAACAAGTAAAAGCATCAAAAAATGCTAACTCAAAAAATCACAGTACCAAAAGTACTACAAGAACGAATAATCACTCTACGACTAAAACGGTTAGTCACCGAAAAATACATAGCAACAGATCGCAACAGAGTCGTTCAAAAAGACAGAATTAAATAAAGTGCTATGGTTCAGCAAAGGTATATCTATCTTGTTAAAGGACGAATAAAAAGGGCAATATCATTAATGATATTGCCCTTTTTAAATAGCTATCGAACTCCCTCGAAATTAACGAGCTTGCTCTATCGCTGTTAATCTATTGTCAGAAAAAACTAATTTTGTACATTCATCTTTGGTCGTTAATCCATCTTTATGTAAACGATGTGTACGATAATAAGCAACTTTAATCGTTTTACCTTCCTCTAAATATGTTTCGCTGAAGTCAGCAACGCCCATTTCACGAACCACATCAGAAAATGCGGTATTTAATTGAAGACCCGCTATTGCCTTTCTATTATCGTATTCTCTATCTTCAAAATTTGCAGAGCTTGAATGGCCATCTTCACCACCAACGGCAATAACACACCCCGACAATCCCAACGTTAATGGTGTAACAATCATAAGTGCTAATATCGATTTCTTCATTTTATACTCTTTTTAAAAAGTGATTATTTTGCTAAACACTATTGCAAATACCTAACCACCTTTATAACTAATTGATTAAATTCAACATTAATAAATCAAATATAAGTAAAACAAGACACTGTTGGTGTTTTTCGCTAAAATATCATTTCTTTTACACTTAGGTTAAGCGTTATGACTATATTTGATGAAATTTCCATCATTGCCAACAAACTTGCAAATGAAGGTAAAACACCAAGTGTTGCATTGATTAAAAGCCAACTTAAACAACCGGTGCCTTTACCCCAAATTATTACGACATTAAAAAGTTGGCAACATGATCCGACATTTATACAAAGCCAATTTCAAGAAATATCAAATAAAGGGCTAATAAAAGATCAGGCAAGCAATAATGAAATAGACAAAAAAATAGCCGAAGCAATAGCACCGCTCCAACAAGAAATTACCGCTTTACAACGACAAATGGTAAAGCTGTTAGAAAATCAAAAATAAAAGGATAAATGCTCATGCTATGTTTCACAGCATAGACAGTTACATCCTTAATAAAAACTAACTATTATCTAATTCTGTTGGTGGAATCCGTGGTGTAAGTTGTAAGATAAATTCAGCAAGCGAATCCGCTAACTTTTTATGCGGCTCACACCCAACTTTCTCTACCCAAATTGAGCCATCTTCATTATCTAATGAAATAATATGATCATCATCATCGGTCAGCGCAAAGAAAATCGTGATTTTTTGTTTCAATTTTGTTTTCATTAAAATATGACCAATAATATTTTCTTGAAGACGCGAAAAATCTTTTTGATTCCACGCAAATAACAAAGACAAATCCCCTTCTGAACATGTTGCATCTAAGCTGTCACTATAAATTGTGCTAAAATATGCTTTAATATCGTGATGTAAGGCTAATTCTAAAGCCGCTTCAACATTATCAAATGTTAGTGTTTCATCAATGCTAATGGGTTGCCATAAAGAAAAAATCTCTTGATGAACGCCTTGCTCACAGGCCGATAGCCAGTCTTCAGATTTTTCAGTGATCGGTAAATGCTTGAATCTATGCTGATAGCTTTGTAAATAATCTTGAGAAAAACGCCACACGAATTCACTAAGAGAAGAATTTGATATTTTCATCTAACGATTAATTCCTATAAAATAAAGTAAATAATGATCGCTATTGTTACAACCAGAGAAGAAGTTACTCAAAATGAGCACTTACACAAACGCAAAAGAGTTAAGCAACTTAACACTTGGAAAAACAACAAACTATTGCAGCCAATATAACCCAGAATTACTACAAGCGGTACCAAGAAGCTTAAATAGAGACAGCTTAAATCTCAATACAGAACTACTCCCTTTCACCGGTGAAGATGTTTGGTATGGCTATGAACTTTCATGGTTGAATAGTAAAGGTAAACCTGTAGTTGCCGTTGCAGAATTTAGTTTTCCCTGTACAAGTCCTAATATTGTTGAATCAAAGTCATTTAAGCTCTACTTAAATAGCTTCAACCAAACTAGGTTTTCTTCATGGCAAGAAGTAGAATCAGCCTTATCAACTGATTTATCAGCAACAGCTGGAGCACTGGCCGATGTAAAGTTGTTCCCGGTTAATGATTGTCCCGCACTTGCTTTAGCAACTGACTCTGCGTTATGCATAGATGATTTAGATATTGAAATTAGCCATTATCAAATGGACCCTGAAATACTAAAAAATGCTAATGACTCACAGAACGACAATGTTACAGAGTATTTGGTTTGCCATTTATTAAAGTCGAATTGTTTAATCACTAATCAACCAGATTGGGCTAGTATTTATATTGAATACAGTGGTAGAAAAATTTGTCATGAAACACTCTTAAAGTATTTAATTTCCTTTCGTCAGCACAATGAGTTCCATGAACAATGTGTTGAGCGAATTTTTTGTGACCTTATGCATTTTTGTTCAATTGACAACCTAACGGTTTTTGCTAGATACACCCGCAGAGGTGGTTTAGATATTAACCCTTTTCGTTCAACTATTGATAAAAAAGCACCGAAATTAAGAACACTTAGACAATAAAAAACAATACTTGTCTTTCAAAAGGTATATAGCTAAATAAAGATATATGCTAGTTTTTTATGCGCTTATGTTTATTATTAGCATATACTAAAAAATAGTGCTTTGCCCTTGATGTTAAAGCAATATTTAAAAAGCATGATGAGCATTTTTGCATTGATAAACATTGGTTTTAGGGGAATCCTTTTATGAGCGGACATACTGTCGCGGAAAAAAACATCAGTCAGTTAAAGTCACGACTTGATATCGCGATCAATACTCGCAAAGATCTAGAAGAGGACCTGCGTGCGCAATCCTCATTATTAACGGGGTTTATTAGTAAATTATCACATACCTGCAAAGGCGCTGATATATTACTTGATAATAAATTAGCAAAGTTAAGAACAACGATAAAAAAGGCGACTAGCTTTGCTGATTTAGAAAAAGAGATTGAAACTATATCGACACTGTTACAACAGCACTCTCTGCTCAATGATAAAAGTATAAAGATAATACAAGAGCAACTACAAAGCTCCGGTGCGCGTTTGCAAAAGGTTAAAAACCTGCCTCCGACTAATCGACGCTTACTAAAAACAATTATCGACAAAATTCAACAAGGCCAAGCCTCACTCGTGCAATATGTACCGTTAATGAGGGAGTTCATTGTTTTCTATGAAAGTTTACTAAACATAGAAAGTAGTAAAAAAGAAATCAGCTTGGTTAACACGGACAAGACTCTTTATGCTGAAAAGATAAATAAAATAAGTGTCGAACAATTAGAAACGATAAGTCCCTCAGACAACCAAAACGCATCAACAGAGTTACTTGGGCGTTTTAATTCAATATTAAACACCTTAGTCATTTCCTCTAAGCATAAAGCGAATATCAATGAGATAAAATCTAGCTTGAAAGGTAATATTTCAAATCATATTCTAATGACAAAATGCCTCACTGTTTTTGACTTCATCATCGAAGATTTAAAACAAGAGCGCAGTACAGCTAAAATATTTTTATCGACATTAAGTGAAACTCTCACATCTGTTCAAGCATCTGTAAACACCACCATCGCAAGTACCACAGAATCCAACCTCAAGAATGATAAAATCAATGCAGAATTAAAAGCTCAAATAAACGAAATGAGTGCAGAAATTAGCGGTGCAGGCTCGATTACTGAAATAAAAGTAGATGTAAATTATAAACTACAACAGATCGCTAAAACATTTAAAGCTAAGACTCTACTTGAGGAGAAGCAACGTTTATCGTTGCAAGATAGACTGGTTAAAATGTCCGCGCAAGTAAAAAAATTAGAGCTACAAAGTCAAAGTTTTGAAAAGCGCATTCAAGAGCAACAAGCTAAAAGCTTGCAAGATTCCTTAACTAAATTAGCTAACAGAGCCGCTTTTGATGAGTATTTTGCAAAAGAAATTGTTCGCTATCACCATGAAAAATTTGATTTAGCGATCTCAGTAATAGATTTAGACGACTTCAAACGTATTAATGACACTTATGGTCACATCGCTGGCGATAAAACCTTACAAGTCATTGCAAATACCCTAACCAAAGTTATGGGCGACGATGCCTTTATTGGTCGTTATGGTGGTGAGGAATTTGTGCTGGTTTTTGGTCATACAAACAAAGCAGACGTGATAAGTAAACTCAATGTATTGCGTAAAAAAGTAGCCAGTTTACCCTTCACCTTTAAGAATGATCGCGTCAGCATAACTCTTTCGATTGGCATAACGATGATAGAACAAAATGACAATGTTCACTCCGCATTTGAACGTGCTGACACCGCACTATATCAAGCTAAAAAAGACGGAAAAAACAGAGTCCTTTACGGATAATAATAAGTAAGAGGAAGTATATAGATGCATACCCAAGTGAACCCCGTTGGCAATATGAATTTGCTGTCTCAAGCTGAAGTCGACCATTTACAGCAATCTGCCAGCAGTGAACTCTATAATCTCTACCGCAATTGCTCATTAGCTGTATTAAATGCAGGCAGTCACACTGACAATGCCGAAGATATTTATCAGCAATTTCAAAATTTTCAAATAAAAGTGTTACGACGAGAACGAGGAGTCAAACTAGCTCTGGATAATCCTCCTGAACATGCCTTTGTTGATGGCGTGATTATAAGGGGTATTCAAGAACACCTTTCTGCTGTCTTGCGTGACATATTATTTATTGCTGATCGTTACAATACGAACGCTAAAATAACGGACAGTGCGACCACGATAACCTTTGATATGTTACGAAATGCAGGCGCTATCATTCCTGACAGTTCACCCAATTTGATCACTTGTTGGGGAGGACATTCGATTAATAGTACTGAATATAAGTATACAAAAGAAGTGGGTTATCAACTGGGGTTACGTGCTTTTAATATCTGCACAGGTTGTGGACCAGGAGCAATGAAAGGGCCAATGAAAGGAGCGACGTTCGGCCATGCCAAGCAGCGTAACGCTAATGGCAGGTATCTAGGCTTAACTGAGCCAAGCATTATTGCAGCAGAGCCGCCAAACCCTATTGTCAACGAATTGGTTATCATGCCTGATATAGAAAAACGTTTAGAAGCGTTTGTTCGCATGTCACATGGTATTATTATATTTCCCGGTGGCGCTGGTACTGCTGAAGAGTTGCTGTATATTTTAGGCATCATGTTACACCCCAATAACCAGTCACAAATATTACCCATTATTTTAACCGGACCAATTGAAAGTGCTGAATACTTTCAACAAATAGATGATTTTATTGCTGCGACGCTAGGTGAAAAAGCACAACAACTCTATAAAATTATTATTGATGATCCAGCACAAGTCGCAAAAGCATTTAAATCAAGTACAGAAGAAGTTGTCGCTCATCGGAAATTCACCGGCGATTCATATCACTTTAATTGGTCGTTAGCCATAGAGCCTGAGTTTCAACAGCCATTTGAGCCGGACCATGAAAATATGTCATCATTAAATTTACATTATAATCAAGATATTGCTTCACTCGCAGCTAACTTGCGTCGTGCATTTTCTGGTATTGTTGCCGGAAATGTAAAAGCGAGCGGAATAAAAGCAATACGTGAATACGGACCTTTTGAGATCAGTGGTGACAGTGAAATAATGACATTAATGGACACCCTATTAAATTCTTTCGTCAAACAACAAAGAATGAAATTACCAGGCAGCGAATATGTGCCATGTTACAAAGTCATTGAAGGGTAGATTATATGGCTGTTCACTTGGTGCTAATAGACGCTTTAAATTTAATCAGAAGAATTTACGCGGTGCAAGAGCGGCCATTTTTGTTAAATAATGAATTAGCTGACAATACCAAACAACAAGTTTTATTTAATACCGCTAAAGCCTGTGATCAGGCTTTACAAAAAATTATTGAGCAATTACAACCAAGTCATGCACTTGCCGTTTTTGATTCTCAAGCACCTTGTTGGCGATATGACATCTATCCCGACTATAAAAAAGGTCGCAAGAAAATGCCTGAATATTTAGCGAATAAGTTAACCGATATTCAAGATGGATTTATGAAACAACACGTCGACTCTTTAGTTTCAGAAGCAGATGAAGCTGACGATTTAATAGCAACCTTAGCGGTAAAAGTTGCCTTACGTGGCCAAAATGTCACGATAGTATCAACTGACAAGTGTTTTTTATCATTACTAAATCCCCATATCCGTGTTTACGACTACTTTAATCGTCGCGACTTAGATGAGGAATATGTCATGGGTAAGTTTAGTGTTAAGCCCGACAAGTTAATGGATTTATGGACATTAACGGGAGATAACACCAATAAGATTCCGGGAGTAGCGGGGATAGGACAAGTAACGGCTTCAAAACTTCTCAATGAGTACGGTTCAATGACGAGTATACTCAGTGCTACAGACTTAAAAAGTAGCATCCGTGAAAAGTTATCTCAGCATGATGAGCAAATTGCCTTGAGTCAGAAGTTATTAACCCTGAAACTTGATATTCCTTTAGGATTTAATTTAAAAGACATCAGGCTACCATGTGAAAATGCACTTGCCAGTACTTAACAATCTGGTAACATTATATGCTTAAATATATGATAGCGATTAACCCAAAATAAAAAGAATGACGTTATTTGCTATATTGTTGATAAATGCTCGTTATACTATTGATAAACAATAGTTAAACCTGCATTTCAATAAAACTTTACGCACAGTTCACACTTCGTTTAACATGTTATTGTGCCCCTGTGGAAAGTTTATTCACCATATCAACTCGTATTAGTCATCAAACAATGTTTTAAAACTATAAGTTATAAAACGCTTCAAGGAATAAAAGTGAATAAAAAAGTCATTGCTAGAATATTAGTTGCATTAGCCGCATATGGCATATTTGTCGCTTTAGTCGTCAACTTTTACGACGACAGTCCTGCAAAAATGCAATGGGAAGATCGCGAAGCCTACAACCGACAATTTATTGCTAAACTCGAGTTAAAAAACTTCGATTTTAATCGAGCCATTGAACAGCTTGGTAGTCCGGATATTACAGAAGCTAAAATAGTTAACGAAAGCAGTTACCAAGTTAGTTTTTATCGTACTCAGCATGTAAAGTCTGATGGCATCACCACACAAGATGAATGTACCGCATTATTGTTCACTAATGGCATATTGACCGCTATTGGCAAAACCGCATATCAGCAATTCAAAAACTATAACTAGAGTACAATTTAATAGCTAGTTTTAGTAAATATATTCAAGAATGCACGAAATACACTAGCCGAGTTTTTGATTATGTTAATCACAACTCGGTTAAAATTTTATTATGATTACAGCATCTAGTTATGCGCCATCATGCATTTAGTAGTCATTCTTAAAACTGAAAAAACACAACTTATATTACAACGCCCCACCCGATATCAACTAGATCACTTAATTCACTTATATAAGACTAAAGTTTAACGTTAATACTTACTAACTGCTCCGATTAGTTGCTATAATTGCGGGCATTAACTCGGCTAGATAAACAATAATAGTGCTCGATATAGTATATTTATTGAAAATTGTTGCATATTCAGCCAATAAATTTCGATTCTTGCAATTCCAGAACAGTAATACTCAAAAGGTAATGAAATAATGGCTAAACAAACCATAACAGTGATCCCAGGTGACGGCATAGGTCCAGATATTATAGACGCAACTATCAAGGTATTAGATAAAGCAGGCTGTGATTTTGAATATGAGTATGCTGATGCTGGCCTTACCGCCTTGGAGAATCATGGCGATTTAGTGCCAGAATCAACACTCGCGTTGATTAAAAAGAATAAAATTGCTTTAAAAGGTCCATTAACAACACCTGTTGGTGATGGTTTTACATCAATTAACGTTACCTTACGTAAGCATTTTCAACTTTATGCTAACGTGCGTCCGGTATTGTCATTTAAAGGCACTAAAGCACGTTATGAAGATATTGATATCATCACTATTCGTGAAAATACTGAAGGCATGTATTCAGGTCTTGGACAAACTGTTTCAGCAGATGGTAATCAAGCAGAGGCAATGAGCTTGGTGACTCGTGAAGGTGCTGAACGCATTGTAACCTTCGCTTACGAGACCGCGATAAAAGAAGGTCGTAAAAAAGTCACCGCTGTTCATAAAGCGAACATTTTGAAATCTACCTCTGGTCTATTCCTTAAAGTTGCTCGTGAAGTGGCTGCGCGTTACCCACAAATTGAATCAACAGAGATGATCGTAGATAACTGTTGTATGCAATTAGTGATGAACCCTGAGCAGTTTGACGTTATTGTAACGACAAATTTATTTGGTGATATATTGTCAGATCTTTGTGCAGGTTTAGTTGGTGGTTTAGGTATGGCTCCTGGCGCTAATATTGGTACTGATAGTGCCATATTTGAAGCAGTTCATGGCAGCGCACCTGATATTGCTGGCAAAAACTTAGCAAACCCTACTTCAGTTATTCTAGCGGCAATTCAAATGTTAGAATATTTAGGAATGGCTGATAAAGCGAATAACATTCGCCGTGCTATTACTGAAGTAATCGAAACGGGTGATCGTACAACGCGTGATCTTGGCGGCACACACGGCACGTCAGACTTTACTCAAGCGGTATTAGAACGTTTATAACGTTTACTATACGCTCTGAAGTTAAAAGAAAAAATCAAGCTTTACGCTTGGTTTTTTTTATGTCTAAGAAATAAAAGTAAAACACCTAATTAACTTTCACCTGCTTAAACCTGCTTAAACCTGCTTAAACCTGCTTAAACCATTATATTGGGACATAAAAAAGGCGCAAAATTAAATTAAAATTTAGCGCCTTGATTGGACTACTTCACCATACGACCTTAAAACTCATCGTTTTATCGAAAAGTTTTAAATTTCCATCGGTGCAGGAGAAAGTAATCTCGCGTGTACAGTCACTTCTTCACGATCATAATACAAATGCTTAGCAAACAACTCATATTTTACATTGTATTGTGCAAAAGCATCTTTAATAGTTTGTAAGTCATTGTTAACTTGCTGATAGCGACCTTTCATAGGTAACTTCAAGTTAAACATAGCTTCCTGACATTGGCCTTTTAATAACCATTCGCTCATCAGCTTGGCAACACGTTGTGGTTTTTCAATCATGTCACACACTAACCAATATACATTTTTCTTTTGCGGTACATATTTAAAGCCATCCATCATACGATGTTTAACTTGGCCCGTTTCCATTAAAGACTCAGCCATTGGGCCATTATCAATTGACGTTACCATCATGCCACGACGAACTAATTGATACGTCCAACCACCGGGCGCTGCGCCTAAATCAACAGCATTCATACCTGAAGTTAAACGAGTACTCCATTCATCTTTAGGGATAAAATATAAAAAAGCTTCGTCTAATTTTAATGTTGAACGACTTGGTGATGCATTAGGAAATTTTAAACGTGGAATACCCATTACATGTGGAGAAGTATTATTTGCTAATGAAAAACCAAATATAACTTCTTTACCTGATAAAAATAACGCATGTAATACACCGCCGTCTTTATTACCTTTTTCAGTCAATATTGTTTCTTTTCTTAGTGCTTGTCGCAACGGTACTGCTAATTTTCGACAAAATTTAGACAGTTCTTTACCGTCATTTGTATCAGGTGTTTCCATTCGTAAATCGGCATATTGCCATTCACTACCTAACGCTTCTACAATTGCTTCTACACGGTTGTAGTCGGGTAAAGTTATTTTTTCCGTTACGGTAACAAACCATTGACGGGCGAAAATGAGTCGACGTAATGGAATTTTTTCCATTAGCATTTCACCCTCTTCCGGTTTATTTAAATGAAAGTAAACCACGCCTTGGTTCTTACTTAATTCTAAATAGCCGTAAACTTCATTCCATGATGCTTTTTCTTGAATTTCTGCGCCACATTCTTTTTCGAATCCAGGGCGACAATATAAAACTATTGCAGTCATTTCGATTAATTACCTAACTTATGATCAAACATTTTAGTACCTGCAAATCCAACCAATAGCCATGCAAGTGCAAATGACAGGCCGCCAGAAGGCGCCAACTTTCCAATACTCAAGACTTCAAATAAAGTTTTGATATACAAACTGCCACTAAAAAGTACGATGCCCAACGCAAATAATATACCTGCAATTAGTAACGTGAGTCTGCCGTGTAGCTTATATAGGATAATGGTTAGCATTAACGCTAACGTATGAAAAAATTGATACGTTAAGGCCGTCATTAGTCGTTCTTGTGACGCCAAAGGTAGTGATTGTCCACCATGGGCTAACCAAGCGCCGAATAATACAGAAAAACAACCACTGATACCAACAAATATCATCAGTAGTTTAGCAAGGGTTATTAATTTCATCGATAAACTCACTCATTTTATTAATCGCACTGTTTTGGTGTTGTTTCAAGTTATAACCAGACTTCACTCTTGGCTTTAAGTCATGATCACCATCATGAAAATAATGGAGCTGACAACGAGAGGAAATTTCATAAGAATTAATTTCTTCTTCGTTACCCAGCGCATCCCTTTGACCTTGTAATATTAGCACTGGCAGATGTGTCTCTTGCAACGGTGCTAAACGTAACTTTTCTGGTTTCTTTACCGGATGAAACGGGTAACCTAAACAAATGACACCGTTTATTTTTTCTTTTAGCATCAAAGCTTTATCACATGATAGCATTGCCGCCACTCGCCCGCCCATTGACTTACCCCCTATATAAATGGGCAAATCGGCATTTGAATCAGCCGAAACACTCGATAATATAGATTGATAACAGGCAACTAGCGCTGGCATTCTATCTGGTGGTCGCCTTTTTCCGTCAAGTTTACGTTTATCCATAAATGGAAAGTTAAAGCGTAAAACACTTAATTTTTTCGCATTCATCAAGCGAACGAGCGCTTCAATATATTCATGTTCCATATCTGCACCAGCACCATGGGCAAAAATAACTAATGCTTTAGCATCTTCAGCGGTATCTAAAAGTGTACTTATGGGTAATTCATCGTTAATCAAACCACTTGTCCTTCTTCAATATTTTGTTCATCGGCCACCGTTTGTAATACCCACTCTCGAAATGCGGCTATTTTACCAATTTCAAGCTGCTGCTCTCGACAAACAATATAATAGGAATTTTTACTAACCAGTACTTCTTTAAACGGGCAGACGAGTCGACCACTATCTATATCAGGTGTTGCTAGTACACTATGAGCAAGTGCAACACCTTGACCATGTATTGCTGCTTGAAGGACCATCGCGGAGTGACTAAATATCGGCCCATGATTTACATTACCACCACTAACATCGACATGTTTGAACCAACGTTTCCAATCTCGTCTTGAGGTGTCATGTAGCAAGGTATGATTTGCCAAGTCTTCAATTTTATTAAGCGGTTTTTTGCCCGAAAGCAATAAAGGAGAACATACAGGGATCAAGTATTCAGTATGCAGTTGCTCGGCATGAATACCGTTCCAACGACCTCTGCCGTAATATATGGCTAAATCGACATCTTCAGTCAAAGAGTTTTCAGGTTGATCAACGGCCTTAATTCGCACATCAATATCAGGGTGTAATAAGTTAAAGGTATTTAATCTTGGTACTAGCCATTGTATTGCGAAACTTGGTTGTAAGCTGACCGTGATAGCTCCTTTTTCACCACGAGCTAATAATCGTTCAGTTGCATCGTGTAAAGCGTTAAACACATCTTTGATGTCAAGATAATATGATTGGCCTTCTTCCGTTAATAATAACGCCCTATTTTTACGCATAAATAATTTTATGCCTAAATTATCTTCCAGTGCTTTTATTTGATGGCTTACCGCTGCTTGAGTGACGAATAACTCTTCAGCTGCTCGTGTAAAGCTCAACTGCCTAGCAGATGCTTCAAATGCTCTCAAAGCATTAAGTGGTGGGATTCTATTAGCCAATTTACACCTGTATCTTATTGTGATTACAGATGTGTATCTGCATAATTCATCACATTATTGACATAACCATGTCGGATTAGTTTTTCTAATGAAAGGCATTATAAATTGTCATTTTAAAAGTTACCAGCATTACCTTATTATACTCGGCATAGATGAAGGACTTCATCTTTATCCCGACTTAATCGGGCAATAATCAAGCAGAACCCCAACCCTGTTTGTATGTAAAAGAAAGAGTCCCAAAACATCTATATGGACTATTGACGTTTTATTACAGGTGACTTATGAACAACATTTTAAGAATATCAGCTATTGCAATCCTCGCCTTTGTTGCGAATAACGCTCAGGCTGCAGAATTAGTACAAGTACAAAAAATTAATGCCAGTGAACTTTTAAAAGTGACAAAGTTAAATTTAGCACAATCAATTAAATTTAATACCATAGCATTTAGCCCAATAGAAAAAACAGCGCGTGCTCAAGTAGCAATGAATGACATACATTTCAGTAAAAAATCAGGGAATATGAATATTAATAAAACCGTGGTACTTGCTGAATAGTAATGATGAAAATACAGGCTTAATTTCTCTAGAATTAATGTCCGTAATAGAAAAGGTGCTCGATGGCACCTTTTTTAGTCTTTGATCTTTAGCCTTCAGACATCAAACTTGGGTATTAAACTTAGGTATCAAGCTTAGCTATTAAACATTACGACCTATCACTATTAGCTTTAACAACACTATTGTTCACATCTAATGATATAAAGCTTTTCATGTAAAGAATCTACCTTCAATTTTCGTTGAGCGAAGTATTTGTCTTTAAGTTCATTAGTGGCAATACACTCAACAATAAAACCTGAAAACAACCTTTCCACGTCAAACCTGTTGACTGAAAATGGAGGTCCCGCTAATTGTTGCTCTGGAAACTCTACTGTCACCAATATCAAACGTGTATGAGCGGAGAAAAAATGCTTGAGATGGTTAGCATAACTTTGCTGCATTTCTGGTGGCAGTGCAATTAATGCGGCGCGATCATAAATCAAATCTACGCTGCCAATAATATCTGCAGAAAGTTTAAAAAAATCACCTTGCCATAATGACAGTTGCTGACAAGAGAAATATTCAAAGTCGCCTAGCGTCTGTCTTTTGTATCTGATGTCGTTATCGATAAAAAAGTCTTTGCAGGCAATGGCACTTATTTCATTGCCAGTTACCTGCATAAACTGCGCTAAATAGACCATATCAAGTGTTTTACCGCATAAAGGCACAAACACGTGCGTATCTGAGGGTAAAATTAATTTTGGGAGGTACTGCGTCAATAATGGGTGCACATCACTCTGGTGAAAACCTAGCGTGTTGCGCTCCCAACATTTATGCCAAAAGCTACTTTCCATTCATACCTCCAGTAGCTTTACTTAATATATCAAAATGCGTTTAACCAGGGAAAATACGGTTATTTTGCCAAACTTTACTAATCACAGCATCAAACGACATTGAGGCCGCTTTTGAAAACTTCTCAGCTAAACCTTTTTTAGTCGCATACTTGATTTGTACAAGTTTATGAGACTTACAACGTGCTTGCAGATAATCATCACTCGTTTCTAACTCATCAACCAGCCCTAAATCTTTAGCTTGTGTGCCAAACCAATGTTCACCAGTAGCCACTTTTGCAATATCAAGACTTGGTCTATGCTCACTAACAAAGTTTTTAAAGAGCACATGAGTTTCCTCAAGCTCTTCAACAAACTTTTCACGACCTTTATCTGTATTTTCACCAAACATAGTGACAGTACGCTTAAACTCACCGGCAGTGAACTGCTCAAAGTCGACATCATTTTTCTTTAATAATTTATGAAAATTTGGTACTTGCGCAATAACGCCAATAGAGCCAATAATGGCAAACGGAGCTGAAACTATTTTATTAGCAACACAGGCCATCATATAACCACCACTGGCAGCTACTTTGTCTACAGATGCCGTTAATGGAATATTTTTCTTACGTATACGATCAAGTTGTGAAGCTGCTAAACCGTATCCATGTACCATGCCGCCGCCACTTTCTAAACGAACAAATACTTCATCAGTTGGCTTAGCAACTGTTAATATTGCGCTAATTTCTTCGCGTAAAGAACCAACTTCCTTAGCATCGATACTACCGTTAAAATCGACGACAAATAAACGTGGTATCGTTTCTTTCTCTTCGTTGCCATTTTTGTTTGTTTTCTTATCATTTTTGGCTTTTTCTTTTGCCAATTTTTTTTCTTGTTTTTCTTTATCTTTCATCTCTTCTTTCGAAAGTAGATGGTGGATAATATCTTCTTCAACTTCAAGGTATTGCTCTGATAAGTCAATAATCTCTAATTCACCTTTTTTACCACCCTGCTTCATAGCTGAAGATGCAATGGCAATAATGATAGCTATCACCGCAATGACAAAAGTAATCGCTTTAGCTAAGAACAAGCCGTATTCATACAAAAATTCCAATATTTCTCTCCTAACCAACAAGTTAACGCACGTTTAATTTGCTGTTATGTATTAATTTTAAAGATAATTATATCTATGGATATGGGGGATATAGTTTATATAAAAAGGGGGAAATGTCGAATTATTCAAAAAATCAGTCATAAAAACAAACATCACTAATCTTTGCTATGCCACACAGGGATGGATTACTACCTCAAAGGCGAAATATCGAAGCATAACCACTTTTCACGATATATATGACACTATTAATCTCGTAGGGCTGCACGTAGATAACAAGTAAGTAATTAAAATAATATTGCCTATCTCGCTAAGACAGCAATGCACTTCTGAGCAATATAATTAACAATATAACTGACACGATAACTAATGAGATGAACATAAAAAAGCCCTCATCTGAGGGCTTTTTTTACATTAACGTCAGCAAGTGCTTATTGTACGACAGCTGCATCCGTTATTTTTATTAATTGTCCCATTGTAGCAAAGAATGTTGCAACCTGAGTTTGCATTTCTTGTGTTGCTCTAGCACTTAACAGCACATCAGGTGATGCCGCATTTGCGCGAGGATCAAGGATTGAACTATGGTGTCCATTTACAAATCTCACTACACCAGAGCCATTAGTACTTTCACTAACACCCTGCAGTCCTAAGAAAGCAATGGCAGGTTCAGTGCCGCCCATCGGGGTAAATGGCGCCGTATTAGTAACCGTTTGGTCTGGCAGGTTATCAACACCATTACCAACAACTTCAATTAAATGTGTAGGCGTTTGCGTTGCCGCTAGTGCTTGCACATAGGCAATAGGATCACCTGAGTCTGTCACTGTTTGTGCCGCAAAAGTAAATTGAGCAAAGCCAGCATCTAACGTCGCTTTTTGTTCTACTGATAAAGCATTGTAGAAAGCAAAATAGAAAGCACTTAACTCTTCTTGGCTATAGTTTTCAGGTAAAGTCGCTTGGACAGCTGCTTTAAAATCTGGAGATAACTGTAACGTTAAATTAGATTTTGCTAAACCTTCAAATGCTGGTGAATCCAAACCAAAATTCGCTAACATCAAACCTGGCATCGCTAACGACGTACTAGCAATTTTAAATAAACCATCAATTTGTGGGTTTAATGGAGTATTTGCTAAACCAACTGTATTCATGCCGTAAATGCCACCTAAAGAATGACCTAAAAGATGCACTTTACTGGTATCAATCTTAATTGGGCTACCGCTGCTATCAACACCACCTAGGAAGTTCATGCCTAAGCGTAGTCCTAATAAATCAGCAGTACTTTGACGTGTATTATCACGCATAGTTAGCATGCTGCCTAAATTTACATAATGTAAAGTAGACACGGTACTTGTGTTGATATCATCAACACCATCACCATTCAAATCAAAACCACGGCTACCATGTAGCGGCTGATCGATAGCAATAGTTGCGATACCATACAAAGACAACAAACCTGTAATTGGCAACATTTGCTCTTTAGTAGAGGTAATGCCATGAACTAAAATAGCAACCGGCCAACCATCAGCAGGCTCTTCTAACTCAGGCAAACTCATACTTGCACGAACAACATTAGCAACAGCTAAGTCCGGCGTAGTCATTTGTACATCAATTGGCAACATAGCGCTTGCTACTGGAATTGGGTTGAACTTAGTTAAGTTACGTTCAGTATCAATAGCCATCACTGAACTTAAATCACGTAAACCAAAGTTCATACAAAAACCATCATTTGCATCTAATGGTCCTGCAGGAATTGCACTTGGATTTGCTGCGGCTAAACCGGCAAGTGTTGCACCTGAATCACAACGGGCACGCCACCAATCATTAACTGGCGCTAATGGATTTTCTGCGGACGGTACACCAGAATAATAAGGTAAGGTAATTGAACCGCGAAGATAATTCGCTGCTGAATATAATGGAACTAGTTCCGCTGGAATTAAACCATCTAAAACATTGGCTACTGAAATACCAGTATCGGCTATCCCAATGGCAGGAACTCCTTGCTGGGCATTAGCAAGCATTTGCGGTACACCGGCAGCCATCACAGCTTTAACGGTACTTAATACACGTGTTGTAGATTGTGTTGTCATCGCGGCAGTGTAAATAATAGTATCACTGTCAACACCGGCAGCAACAACAGCAGCTTCATAGCTGTTAATCGCGCCTTGTAAGCCAAGTTGCGCAGCATTACCTAGAGGTAAAGTATTAATATCTTGTCGTGCTAGCTCGTATGTTGTTGAACCGGCAACAGCCTTACCATTATTATCGCGAAGATTATTTGTCATCACCATAATATAACTAGTTTCAGCTTTTAGCGGCTGAGTCGGCACAACGACAACATTATCACCCGACTTTTGTGTGACAAAATGTTGGCCAAATACCAATTCACCAACAACTTTACACGCTAAACCACGTGTAACGCTTGTGCAATCAGCATCAGTAGCATCGCCACCCATAATTGTTTCAAAAATACGAACCGATGCTGCTTCAGAAGCACTATCAGCATTTAATGAGGTGCCTGCAGGAAACTCTATGGCAAGCGAAAATGGCTGTGATATAGACCAACCATCAAGTGCACTAATAGCAACAAAAGGGTCTGAGCCATCAGTTGGATCAGCAACTGGGATTTCTAGAGTACCATCGACGGTGTTTTGAAAAATCAAATCATTTGGAATAGAAAGTCCAGCAGCACCAGCATTTGGATCAAACTTAACACGCGCACTTGCGGTAACGACAGGGCCATTATTGTCAACTTCGTTTTCAACATCTTTTATTGTTTCGTCGTCACAGGCACTTAAACCTAATGTGCTGGCGATTGCGAGACTTAGTACTAGCTTTTTCATTTTATCTCCCCACGGACTAATCTTTATTTTATATGCTTAATATCTTCAAGAATATATTTATTATTTTGCGTTCTTTTTTGTGTTCTTATTGTTGATTTCCATACTTATCCTAGCATTAAATTCAACTTGTTAGACCAGTCAAACTTAACTCAAGAATAGATCAAGTGCTAGTGATTTTTTGTTTTATTAGCAGTTTTTGTTAAGTGAATGCACTTTAACGCCGAAAAAACTCGTCAGCATAGTCATGAAAGTAGTAGAATTATTAACAAATTTTATCAGCAACTAATCATATGTTTGACTATACAATAACATCACAAATTTTAGCAGGCAAAACCATTTTAATTACCGGCGCAGGTGCTGGTATTGGTCGCCAAGCAGCACTCACTTATGCCGAATTAGGCGCTACGGTTATTTTACTTGGTAAAACTGTCGCAAAACTTGAGGCCGTGTATGATGATATCCTTGCAAAAGGCTATCCGGAACCTGCTATTGTGCCTTTGGATTTAAAAGGGGCAACAAAACAAAATTATATTGATTTAGCGGCAACCATCACTCATCAATTTGGTAAATTGGATGGCGCATTATTAAATGCTTCAATACTGGGTGAATTAACACCATTTAACCAAATTCACGAACAAATTTGGCAAGATGTCATGCAGGTGAACATTAATGCTCAATTTTTATTAGCGCAAGCATTAATGCCAAGTTTATTAAAAGCGGAAAACGCTTCATTAATATTTACTTCATCGGGTGTAGGTAACAAAGGCAAAGCTTACTGGGGTGCTTATAGTGTTTCTAAATTTGCCACTGAAGGTATGATGCAAGTTATTGCTGATGAATATGAGAATAGTTCACTTCGTACAAATGCAATTAATCCTGGTGCTACTAATACAGGCATGCGTTTAAGTGCATACCCTGCAGAAAACAAATCCGATATAGCCTCGGCTGAAGACATTATGCCACTTTATGTATATTTAATGGCAGACGACAGTAAGTCAGTTAACGGCCAAAGACTCAATGCACAATAATTATTAAGCTCTACACACATTAACAAGGTGTGCGATTTAGCGAGATGCTGTTTTACATGAACAAAAAAGGCCAACAAATGTTGGCCTTTTTAATATCTGATCATTTAACGTTAAACTATAAAATTCAATTAACGCAACTCACGTCGAAGTATTTTACCGACATTAGTTTTTGGCAAATCATCACGGAACTCAATAATTTTAGGTACTTTATAATTAGTTAAGTTGTCACGACAATGTTTAATCAAAGCTTCTTCTGTCAACGTAGGATCTTTACGAACGACAAATATTTTTACTATTTCACCAGAAGCAGCATGTGGAATACCAATGGCAGCAGCTTCTAATACACCATCAAGACCGACAACCACTTCTTCAATTTCATTTGGAAAGACGTTAAAGCCAGAAACAATAATCATATCTTTTTTACGATCTACGATTTTGAAAAAGCCATTTTCATCCATACAAGCGACATCACCTGTTGCTAACCAACCGTCTTTTAAGACTTCATCAGTAGCTTCTTGACGATTATAGTAACCTTTCATTACTTGAGGTCCTTGAACCCACATCTCACCCGCTTCACCCATCTCAGCATCAGTACCATCTTCTTTAACAATACGAATATCTGTAGAAGATGCAGGTAAACCTATGCTACCGGTGTAATGCTGCTGATTATAAGGACAAATCGTTACTAAAGGTGCACATTCAGTTAATCCATAACCTTCAAGCAAACGAGAGTTGGTAACTCGTTCCCATTGCTCAGCAACCGGACGTTGTACTGCCATGCCTCCACCTAGTGATAACTTTAAATTAGAAAAATCAAGTTCACTAAAGCCAGGAGTATTCAATAAACCATTAAATAAAGTATTTACCCCTGTAATTGCGGTAAATGTATATTTATTTAGTTCTTTAACAAATCCAGGCATATCGCGCGGATTGGTGATCAACAAGTTTGTGCCGCCTAACGTAATAAACGTTAAGCAATTCGCTGTCAAAGCGAATATATGGTAAAGCGGCAGTGCTGTAACAACCAATTCTTTACCATCTTCTAATTGCGGTCTAATTGCTGCTTTTGCTTGCTCTAAGTTAGCAACCATATTGCGATGAGTTAACATTGCGCCTTTTGAAACACCCGTTGTACCACCGGTGTATTGTAAAAAGGCTAAATCTTCACCACAAAGTTCAACAGGACTAAAATTTAGCTTATGACCTTTTAACAAGGCCTTATTGAAATGCTCTACGTTAGTAAGATTAAATGCTGGCACCATTTTTTTAACATACTTAACAACACTATTAACAATAGCGCCTTTAACCATACCTAAACGATCACCAAGCGAGGTCAAAATAACTTTTTCAACGGGTGTTTTATCAATAACTTTTTCCAAAATACTGGCAAAATTTTGGATAATCAAAATAGCTTTAGTATTGGAATCTTTTAATTGATGCTCTAACTCACGCGCTGTATATAGTGGGTTCACATTGACCACAGTTAAACCTGCTAATAAGGCGCCAAATAGTGCAATAGGATATTGCAAACAGTTAGGAACCATAATGGCAAATTTATCGCCTTTCACTAAGCCTAAATCTTTTTGTAGATACGCAGCAAAGGCTGTGGCTTGTTCGGCAAGTTCGCGGTAGCTTATCTCCGCTCCCATATTGATAAATGCAGCACGATCGGCATAAACACCTGTGTATTTATGAAACATGTCAACTAGTGAAGCGTATTTATCAGGGTCGATATCGTATGGAACGCCGGGCGGATAACTCTTCTCAAGCCAAATTTTTTCCACTGTGCCTTTCCTCTTTTAATGCTTATGCTTAATTTTAATGATACGTTTTATCAAATTTTCACTGGTCGATCCAGTTAATTTAAACACTTGTTTAAATTTAGCTGATAATTACTCGACTCATTATAGTCCGAGCAGTAAAAATATCGTTTTAAATTCAATCTAATTCTGTTGTTTATTTATTCTGAACAAACTGCTTTATTAACCTTGCAGTTTCTTCTGGTTTTTCCATATGTACATGATGACCACCAGTCAATTCATGTGTATGCAAACTTTTAAATAATGGTCCAAAGGTCTTCAATCCCGTAGTCACCATATCCATGCCCTTATTACCATAAAGTAATTGTACCGGCGTGGTGATATCCGAAATCATTTGTTGAGCTTGTTCTAAGGTAAATCGGTAAGGAGAAGTTGCGCGTAAACGACTGTCTGAGCGCCAAATAAAACCCGCTTCTGTCTGTTCAATACCGCGCTTAACAATTAATGCTGCATTTTCTGTACTTAAATCTGAAACGGATACTCTAGCAGCAATCGCTGAATCAATAGTAGCATGGTTGTTTTTAGGCTTCTTATGGCGAGTTAAGCGACTAAGCATGCCTTTACGTAATTGTTCTGTTGTACTTTCAGTATCTGATGTCATAAAACCGATAGAATCAATTAATGTTAATGATTTTACATGCTCAGGAAACGCGGCTGCAAAAGCTGATGCCACCATCCCGCCCATAGAATGAGCAACAATATCGACACTTTGCCATTGTTGAGAACGAAATAAGTTAATTAAATCATATACCCAATCTAAAAAATAATAATGTGCATCTTCACTGCGGTGATTAGATAAACCATGCCCAAGCCAATCGATAGCAATAACGTGATAATCTGATAGATAAGGCATCAATGGTTGAAAACTTGCAGCGTTATCAAGCCAACCATGTAAGCATAAAAGTATTGGACCTTGCGTATTACCATTGCTAGTGCCACAGATCTTTTGACCATTAATCTCAAATTCAGCAGCTTTTATGGAAGTAGATTGCAACATAGAAATCCTTTTTTAGAGGTAAAACATCATAAAATTGTTCGATGAACTACATCAATAGCATATTAAATCAATATAATACTAATGCTATTGTGCGCCTCGCAACGATATTTTACTGAGTCTATAAGTCGCAAATAAGGCCGTTGAACACCAAAGAGCAACCCAGACTATTTCAGGAATAAAAGTGATATTAGCTAAACTAGCACCATCACCAAGCGCTTGACCATCGAGCAAATAAAGCGGGCTTAATAAACTATTAATAAGCACCAACAATCCTGTCACTTGTAATAATTTCTGTAGATATTTTTGTGATGAAAATCTTAATTGCGCCAGTACCATAGCAAGTAACACTAAAACAATGACTA
The DNA here is from genome assembly GCA_049642265.1 of Cognaticolwellia sp. Taxonomy (GTDB): domain Bacteria; phylum Pseudomonadota; class Gammaproteobacteria; order Enterobacterales; family Alteromonadaceae; genus Cognaticolwellia. The sequence goes on from JBAROR010000113.1 coordinate 28,611, forward strand.
AAGTTAACAAATCTCGTACCCATAGCAACATGCTACAAACTAATAAACCTACGAGAAGTATAGAGAAAATATGTGCTACTTTTCGATGCATAGATGCTAAAGAGAATATTAAACTTCCCCATAATATCGCGCCACCGTAGCCCATTAAGCTAATAAAAAAAGCCGATCCGCCTCGTGTTGTACACAAGCCAGCACCGTTAGGAAACAACTGAATTTTCACAATACTTCCGCCAGTTAATAGTGCTGTTAATCCATGGCTAATCTCATGAAAATAGCTTTCTAACCACTTGAAAGGAATCGAAACAACAGGTAACTGCAAAACAATAAGTGCCATTAAAAACATCAACCAAAATTGATATCTCTGACGAAAATTCAACTTGTTTTTTGGAGTAGATGAACGAAGATTGTGGGGAGATGAATCAGGCAAACAAATCAACACCAAACACTTGCTGAATATTATCGCGTTGAGCGATAGCATCAACAGATTGATAAGCAGCTACTGCAGATTGGTTCTGATTTGAAGGTGCATCATAACGGCTGTTGTAGTTATTTTTTTGGTCAACGTTTTGTTGGTTGCTAGCATTATTATAAGGTTGTGGAAGTTCACGCTCAATGAGTGCAATGGCCTGCTCATCAATATCAAGACGTTGACGTGTGTCTACATCTGATTGTGATTTTTGTATTTGATTTTCTTCATTAGAAAAATTTTCACGCGCAAGTGCTCTAGTACGCTGCTCTTGAGCTGGTACAGAGATATTATTTCCCAATGCGATTACGGCTTGGGAGGCTACATTGGCGGAATTATTAACTTGCATAAGGGTAATTTAACAAATTTTCGTCAAGGTGAAAACTATTTTTATAAAGCTAAACGTATAAATAACCACCAAAGCAGGTTTACATCGATTAATTGGTATATGTAAGGTGCTTTGGTGCGGTGCTAATAAGGTTTATCGTCCAGGAAGTTTTTTCCAAGAGACGGTATCTCTAACGTATTTAGGTTGAGCATGTTCAGCCTCAACACTGTGTTGTTTAAAATCAACCTCTCCGATAGATAACATAGCGACAGCAGATGGGAACAAAATATCAGGTGAATCTACATTGGATTTTAATGCTGCTAGCTCAGGGTAAGCATCCCAGCCGGTTCCAACACCATAAGCGGGTAAGGTAACGTCTTTATAATATTGGGCAACAAATTCTGGTTTTAACACTGTTTCTTCAGTTTTTGGTTGCATGATACCGCGTACATCAACCTCAAAGTAACAGGTATATACCTCTGACATTCGAGCATCAATTGCTGCGATGACTTTGCTTTGACCTTTGTCATTATAGGCTTGCTGAGCCATAGCTTGTAACGTAGATACGCCACGAGCGGGTAACTGCGCAGAAAACGCTAAGCCTTGCGTCACACCTATGCCAATACGTACCCCAGTAAAGCTACCAGGACCTTGGCCAAAAATAATACCATCAAGATTCAATAATTTTGCGTTAGCTTGCTTTAACACGCTATCGATCATAGGCAGTAAACGTAAACTATGCGATTGAGGGCACAGTTCATATTCACTAAACTGTATATCGTTGTATTTAATTGCTACTGAACAAGCTTCAGTTGAGGCATCTATGGCCAAAAAATTCACGTAAAAAACCTTTTAAAATTACTGTCATTATAATCTGGCGAGTTTAACATTATTTTATGCTAATCCCAGAAAACTTTGTGCTTAGAAAACTAAAATGCAAGTAAATGCTATTCACTCTCAGCAAGTTGTGCTAAAAATTTCGCTGCTTTGGTAATATCTCGACTGCGCTTCATATCTGGTAGGCTCTTCAGAAAAACTTCTCCGTACGGGCGATTAACCAGTCTGTCATCACATATAACAAGAACACCATTGTCATTTACATCACGAATTAAACGCCCTACTCCCTGCTTTAAAGCGATAACAGCTTGGGGTAATTGAATTTGTGTAAATGGGTCTTTGCCTTGGCGTTTTACATCTTCGCTACGTGCCTGTAGTAAAGGATCGTTCGGGGAAGCAAAAGGGAGTTTGTCGATGATCACGCAGGTAAGTTTATCTCCTCTAACATCAACACCTTCCCAAAAACTGGCGGTAGCTAATAAAACCGCGCTGTCTTGCGCTACAAACTCCTCAAGTAACTTCCGTTTACCCATTTGCCCTTGAACTAATAACGGATTATCAATACTTTCAGTTAATAACTCGGCAACCTGATGCATAACACGGTAGCTAGTAAACAGCATAAAACAAGCGCCAGCACTGGCTGTAATTAAAGGGATAGCAAGCTCACTTAACGCTTTTGCCCGATTCATATCATTAGCTGCAGGTAAATAACGCGGAATGATTAATTGTGACTGTTTAGCATAATCAAACGGGCTATCGAGTAACAAACTAGCTGAATGCTCTATGCCTAAGTGACTTGAAAAATGTTTAAATGCTCCGTCAACGGCTAGAGTTGCAGAAGTGAATATCCAACCTGCCCCAGACTCTTTGACATAATTACCAAATTTATCGGCAACTGATAAAGGCGTTTTATGCAAGACAACATGCCGCGGTGTCGTTTCATACCAAAAGCTCATACCCATAGCATCAACATCGGCCATCACTTCATATTGAGCCAATAAATTTACTGCTCTATCAAAGCAATTATCAATGGCTTCATTGCGCGATACGCAAAGTTTTATAACTTGGTAGAGAAAATCTAAATCAGTTTTTACTAAAGTGAATGCATGAGAAAATTGTTGCTGTTTATGTTTTTCTCGCCAATTACCTCGCTCAGGATCATAATTAAATAGCAGACGAAATTCTTGGCTGGTTTTTAGCAGTTTTTCTGCTGCCCTACCTAACTGTTTTACATCAGTTAATTCTGAACGGTAAACCTGCAAAACATCACTACAAAGATCTAACAGTTGTCGTGTAGAGAACGCTTCGCCAAAATATTCACTCGCAATATCAGCTATTTGATGTGCTTCATCAAAAATCATTACGTCCGCTTTGGGGATCAGCTCACCAAAACCACTATCTTTTAATGCCATATCTGCGAAAAACAAATGATGATTTACCACGACAAGATCTGCATCAATGGCTTTTTCACGTGCTTTTATCAAATAACAATCGTCAATATTCGGACAGTCTTTGGCAAGACAATTATCCACAGTGCTCGTAATAAAAGGAAAAACAGGAGAGCCTTCAGTAACATTAACTACTTCACCAATATCACCACTGTGCGTACCATTTGCCCATGCCCTAACCTTAACAAAGTCAGCTAATGTTTGAGCATCGAGTTGGCCTCGCGACTGTTGGTATTGATCTAAACGGTATAAGCAAAGGTAGTTGGCACGCCCTTTTAGTAGTGCTACTTGTGCATTACTAGCGAGTGCCTTTCGGATTAAAGGTAAATCTTTATGAAAAAGTTGTTCTTGTAAATTTTTTGTTCCTGTAGAAACAATAATTTTTTTCTGCCCGGCATTATTTTCAGCATTAGCTTTATTGGCTAATAGCGCAGGAATTAAATAAGCAAATGTTTTACCTGTACCCGTACCAGCTTCCACAATAAGTGAGCTTTTTTGCTCAATCGCTTTAGCCACTTCCAATGCCATATCGAGCTGAGCTTGACGAGGAGAAAAGCCATTAATCGCTTTTGCTAAAGCCCCTTGATGTGAAAACGCATGTTCGACTGCACTCATGAAAATACGACATAGATAAATTTGCGCTCATTATAATCATCACAGCATAAAATAACAGGAAAAATAAAGTACAACTCAGATGAAAATGCAGCTAATCATATGTAAAATAAATGACCCGTAATTTCATAATGAGAAGAAAAAATTCATTAGTAAACATGATTTTATACGAAAATATCAAGGTGAGACTTACCATCATTTTCTGGCGAAACATTATCATTATCATCGAATACATCAATATGTTGGCCGGTGTTTTCTTTGAGCTCTACGGACGATTCATTGATATTGCCTTCGCTATCTGCTTTGTTATCACTAGATTTTTTATCTGATGATTGTTCTATAGAAGTCTTCTTAATATATAAAGGTTGCTCCTCTAAACCACTAATATCGTCTGAAACTGCATCAGTAGCTGCGCTTTTCGCCAAAGCCTTAACTTTTAAGTTAACTGGCTTAATAGGAACAGGAACAACACGTGTTAACGCAGTAGTAAAAATGTCCATTATTTTGCCCTCTAGTAAAGTATGCTATCTCTATCGGCTAAACGATCCTACACTTGAGTTTTATGCTTTGTATCTTAGAACAAAACTCTGTATACCTTTGAACAAAGCTCTGTATACCTTAGAACAAAACAATACTAACTTAGTTCAAAATATCATATCGAGTTAAAAATTAAACGCTTGATCTGGTCTAAAAATCAACGTAATGTAAACCTAAATTAAAGTAAGTACTTTAAAAAGCCTCACGATTATATATCTCCGGCTTTAATAAACATTAAAAAGTAATGCTTTAATACAGAACTGAACACTAAAACTGAAAATAAATAATTAACTTACACCAAGCTAACTAATTGAGTAAATAGCCATGACATTAAATCTGATTGCCATCCATCATCACCATCATCATACGGATTAGCTGCTCAGGTTTATTCGCTGAGGGGCTTTGAACCTTTCAGCGGTGTAAGATAAATAAAAACTAATTTATAAACCCCCGAAAGAGTTCACCTCTCTCGGGGGTTTTCGCATTTTTATGGCTTTAGAATTGTATATACATGATGTTTTTTGAACGATTCTAAGTCGATAAAAATCGACCAAATAGTATAAAAATTTAAATTTAATAGGATATATAACATGACAACTGAACCACGTTTACGCATTGCAATGCAAAAATCAGGTCGTTTAAGCGACGATACACAAGCCTTATTAAAACGCTGTGGCCTTAAACTTAATGTCTCTGACCGACGCTTACTAGCTCATGTTACCAATATGCCAATTGATATTATGCGAGTACGTAGTAGTGATATTCCAGGTCTAGTTATGGACGGTGTCTGTGACCTAGGCATTGTTGGTGATAATACACTTGAAGAAGCTGCGCTAGAACGCGCCTTAATGGATCAAAAATCAAAATACATTCGTACTTCAGGACTAAATTTTGGTGGTTGTCGTTTATCAATAGCCATGCCAGAAGGTTTTGAATATAAAGGTATACAAAGTCTCAACGGCCTTAGATTTGCCACCACTTACCCACAATTACTTAATCGTTTTGCTAAAAACAATGGCATCAACGTCGAATTTTGTTTACTTAAAGGCTCGGTTGAAGTGGCACCACGTGTTGGATTATCTGACGGTATTTGCGACTTAGTATCAACAGGTGCAACATTAGAAGCTAACGGGCTAGTTGAAGTAGAAGAAATTTTTCAATCAAAAGCTTCATTGATTCAAACAGCCAACGCCTTAGTGCCAGAGAAACAAGCGATTCTTGATACCTTATTACCTCGTATTCAAGGCGTAATGAAAGCAAAAGAAAGTAAATACATTATGTTGCACGCTCCAAAAGATAAAATAGCTCAAGTTAGTGCATTAATGCCTGGTAAAGAAACACCAACAATACTTCCTTTAGCAGGACGTGAAGATCTTGTTGCTGTACACGTAGTAGCAACAGAAACATTTTTCTGGGAAACCATGGAGCAACTTAATGCTTTAGGTTGTAACTCTATTTTAGTAATGCCAATTGAAAAAATGATGGGCTAAACATGAGCATTCAGAACCAAAACACAAATAAGCTAAAAGACTTAATCGTTTGGGAGACTTTGTCCAGTACTGAGCAAAGTTTTGCACTCGCCCGACCGGCAATTGCTGAGAGTGGTTTATTGTCTCAGCAAGTTGAGAACATTCTGGCGAATGTAAGAGAGAATGGTGATAAAGCGTTATTCGACTTAACTGAAAAATTTGATGGCGTGCAACTTGAGACACTTAATGTCACACCAGAACAGGTTACAGCAGCAAAAGCGAGATTAACGCCTAAACGTTTAAAAGCGATTGAAACAGCGTACGGACAAATTCGACGTTTTCACCAAGCACAAATTTGTGAAGATATTCGAGTAGAAACTACGCCGGGTGTGGTTTGTACCTTAAAAACTGAAGCTATTGAAAGTGTTGGTTTATATATTCCTGCGGGTAGCGCACCATTACCGTCAACCGTACTGATGTTAGGCGTACCAGCACAATTAGCAAAATGCCCACGAAAAGTGCTGGTTTGTCCACCAAACAAAAGCGGTCAATTAGCTGACGAAATACTGGTAGCAGCATCATTATGTGATATCGATGAAATATATAGCGTTGGTGGTGCTCAGGCCTGTGCTGCGCTAGCCTTTGGTACTGAAACGATTAAAGCTGTTAATAAAATTTTCGGGCCAGGTAATAAATATGTCACCGAAGCTAAAAAACAGCTGTCACAACAAGTTAATGGCTTCGCTATTGATATGCCTGCAGGACCTTCAGAAGTACTTGTCATTGCAGACGCCAATGCTAACCCAGGTTTTGTTGCTGCTGATTTATTATCGCAAGCCGAACATGGGCCAGATAGCCAAGTTATTTTGTTGTCAGATAGCGAGACACTCATTAACGCGGTGCAATTAGCATTAGTAGAGCAACTGACCCAATTATCGCGTGCCGAAATAGCACGTAAAGCCTTACAACAAAGTCGATTAATACTGACCAAAAATTTAGCTCAAGCGGTTGAAGTTTCAAATGAATACGGCCCTGAGCATTTAATTATTCAAACTAAAAATGCTCAACAATTATTGACGGGACTTCGTAATGCTGGCTCAATTTTTGTTGGTGCCTATACACCAGAATCTGCAGGTGATTATGCTAGTGGTACTAATCACGTATTACCGACTTACGGATATTCTAAAGTGATCAGTAGTTTGTCATTAGCTGATTTTTCAAGACGCTTTACGGTGCAAGAAATTACTCGCCAAGGTTTAAGTACTTTAGCTGAATGTATTTGCGAACTCACCGATGCTGAAGGATTGGACGCTCACAAGCGAGCGGTAACTATTCGTTTAGAAGCACCTTTTAATGATACTGCGATTAATAGCGCGGAGGCATAAATGAGTATTGCAAACAAACTTGCCCGTAAAGAATTAATAGATATGGTGCCTTATCAATCAGCACGTAGACTTTACGCCAGTAGCGGTGCCATGCAAGGGAAGATTTGGTTAAACGCCAATGAAGCCTCGGGACCCGGTATTTACCAAGTAAATAGTGACAGCATTAATCGTTATCCTGATTTTCAGCCTGAAAACTTGATCAATGCGTATAGCCAATATTGTGCCCTGCCAGCAGAAAACATCTTGGCTACTCGCGGCGCTGATGAAGGAATAGAACTGATCATCAGAACGTTCTGCCAAGCCTATCAAGACAGTATTTTAATTTGTCCTCCTACCTATGGCATGTATGCGATTAGTGCTGAAAATCACGGGGCTGATATCATTAAAGTGCCGTTAACGTCTGAATTATCATTAGACTTACCGGGTTTAAAAGCACAAGTAGGTAAAACTAAAGTTGTCTTCCTATGTTCACCAGGTAACCCAACAGGTAATTTACTATCGCAACAAGACATTAAAATGACACTTGAGCTTTTTGAAGATTCAGCGATTGTCGTAGTTGATGAAGCTTATATCGAATTCAGCCCTGAACAATCTGTCGCAAGTTGGCTTAAAGCTTACCCGCATTTAGTTATTTTGAGAACGCTTTCAAAAGCTTTCGCTTTAGCAGGTTTACGTTGCGGGTTTACGCTTGCAAATAAAGACATCATCACAATGATCAGTAAAGTGATTGCGCCTTACCCTATTTCAGCACCTGTTGCCGATATTGCTAGCGAAGCTTTAGCGCAATCAGGACTGGAAAAGATGAGTATTCGAGTACAAGAAACTGACATTTTACGTACACAGTTAGCTACCTGGTTAGCTGAGCAAAGTTGGTGTAGCCAAGTCTTTAACAGTGATGCTAATTTCGTATTATTGCGCTGTCAAAATGAAGATATGAAAAACTTTATTTTCAATAGTTTAGCAGAACAAGGCATTTTAATACGCGATCAGTCCAAGCAGTTTAATTTAGCTGACTGTCTACGTATTAGTATTGGCAGTGAACGCGAACTTTCACTATTACAGCAAACTATTACCCTTAGTTTTACTACATCAACAGCCCAACCGGTTACAAAAGAGAATTAATATGAGCCAAGAAAATATTTTATTTATTGACCGAGACGGTACTTTAATTGAAGAGCCGATCAGCGATAAGCAAGTTGATAGTTTAGAGAAACTAGTCTTTGAACCTAACGTAATTCCTGTATTAATTGCCCTACAGAAAAAAGGCTACCGTTTAGTCATGGTATCTAACCAAGACGGATTGGGCACGAAAAGCTACCCACAAAGTGATTTCGATTTACCACATGATAAAATGATGGCGATATTTGCATCACAAGGTATTAGTTTTGATGATGTCTTGCTTTGCCCACATTTCGAGGCCGATAATTGCAGTTGTCGTAAACCTAAATTGGGTTTAGTCAGTGATTATTTACAACAAGGTAAAGTCAACTTTGCTAACTCTTTTGTTATTGGCGATCGAGAAACTGATATTCAACTTGCAGCCAATATGGGCATTAAAGGCCTAAAGTACGATAGAAAAGCACTTAACTGGAACGATATTGCCGAGCAGTTATTGACACAATCGCGTACGGCAAAAGTCACCCGAACCACGAAAGAAACCGACATCAATGTCGCGATTAACTTAGATAAAGTGGGTGATATCAAAATCAAAACTGGCTTAGGCTTTTTCGACCACATGCTTGAACAAATTGCCGCGCATGGCGGTTTTAGTATGCAAGTCAATGTCGATGGTGACTATCATATTGATGAACACCACAGTGTTGAAGATACAGCTTTAGCTCTAGGCCAAGCACTTAAGCAAGCATTAGGTGACAAACGAGGCATTGGTCGCTTTGGTTTTGTTTTACCGATGGATGAATGCAGAGCTGAGTGCTCGATTGACCTTTCAGGCCGTCCTTGGTTAGAGTTTGATGCTAAATTTACTGACAACATGGTCGGACAAATGTCCACACAAATGGTCTCACATTTTTTCCGTTCATTAGCGGACTCGATGGCAATAACCCTGCATCTTTCAACAACTGAGGGCAATTGTCATCACCAAGTTGAGAGCTTATTTAAAGTTTTCGGTCGTGCACTTCGCCAAGCAATAACAGTAGCCGGTGATGATTTACCGAGCACTAAGGGATGTTTGTAGCATGAGTGAGAACAAGCAAGCTAATTTTGTCATTGTTGATACCGGTTGTGCAAACCTAGCGTCAGTAAAGTTTGCTGTCGAGCGTTTAGGCTTTGCCATCACGATTACCGATGACATCACTACCATTAAAAGTGCCGACAAAGTTATTTTACCTGGTGTCGGTAGTGCTCGCCACGCAATGGAGAACATCAAAGCAAAGGGCTTAGTAATTACATTGCAACAACTTACCCAACCGGTATTAGGTTTTTGTTTAGGTATGCAGTTAATGGCTCGCACCTCTGTTGAGGGTGCCGGCAAAGATGAAGTAGTGCAATGTTTAGGATTAATTCCTACAGATATTACGCCCTTGCAAGCAAAAAGCTTACGCCTGCCGCACATGGGTTGGAATACCTTAACGCAAGTGAGCGACCATGCCATATTTAAAGGCATCAGCGTAGGCGATTACTTCTACTTTGTGCATAGTTTTGCCGCTCCACTATCTGAATACACCGTTGCTAACTGCCAATATGGTAGCGAGTTTTCTGCCGCTATTGCGAAAGACAACTTTATCGGTTGCCAATTTCATCCTGAACGCTCAAGTGTGCTTGGCAGTAAAATTATTAAAAATTTCTTGGAGATGTAAGCCATGATGATCCCAGCAATTGATTTAATCGACGGCGAAGTCGTCCGATTATTTCAAGGTGATTACCAACAGAAAACGAATTACCAATACACCGCAAAAGAACGTCAAAACGTGTACGCAAAAGCAGGCGCGACTGTCATGCATTTTGTTGATTTAGACGGTGCGAAAGATAGTGACAAACGCCAATTAACATTGCTTAAAACCCTAGTTAAACACGACAGTATGATCATTCAAGTCGGTGGTGGTGTTCGTTGTAAAGAAGACGTCCAGCAACTCCTTAGCTTAGGCGCAGACCGTGTTGTTATTGGTTCGCTAGCGATAAAAGAACCCGATCTGGTACGCACGTGGATAACAGAGTTTGGTGGTGAGAAAGTCGTACTCGCATTAGACGTAAAAATTGATGCTCTGGGTAATAAAACCTTACCAACCCACGGTTGGATAAAAGACAGTGGCGTGAATTTAGAAACGTTACTAGATGATTACATTACAGCCGGATTAATTCATGTTCTTTGTACCGACATCAGTAAAGATGGCACGCTTACCGGCAGTAATGTTGGAATGTATCAAGAACTTTGTCAGCAATATCCAAGCATAAAATGGCAAGCTTCTGGCGGCATTGGTTCATTAGATGATATTAAAGCGCTGATCCCAACGGGTGTCGATGGCGTAATACTTGGTCGTTCACTACTGGAAGGAAAGTTTACCTTAGAGGAGGCAATCGCATGCTGGCCAAACGTATAATTCCTTGTCTTGATGTTCGTGATGGTAAGGTAGTTAAAGGTGTACAATTTCGTAACCATGAAATTATCGGCGACATAGTTCCGCTTGCACAGAAGTACGCTGAAGCTGGTGCCGATGAGCTGGTTTTTTACGACATTACCGCCAGTTCAGATGACCGCGTGGTAGATAAAAGCTGGGTAAGCCGAATTGCCCAAGTTATCGATATTCCCTTTTGTGTCGCTGGCGGCATCAAAACCGAAGAAGATGCCAAACAAATATTAATGATGGGTGCGGATAAGATTTCTATTAATTCACCCGCATTAAGAGATCCAAGTTTAATATCTCGCTTAGCAGATATATTTGGTCAACAGTGTATTGTGGTTGGCGTCGACAGTTTTTTCAATCAAGACGCTAATAACGGCGAAGGTGAATACCAAGTTTACCAATTCACTGGTGATGAAACTCGAACACAAAAAACCAAATGGCGTACACTGGATTGGATTCAAGAAGTACAGAAATTAGGAGCGGGAGAAATCGTCCTTAATTGCATGAATCAAGATGGCGTGCGTCAAGGTTATGATATTAAACAGCTCAAACAAGTAAGAGAGCTATGCAAGGTACCATTAATTGCTTCGGGTGGTGCAGGCGAAATATCACACTTTGTTGATGTTTTTCAGCAAGCCGATGTTGACGGTGCACTCGCCGCTAGTGTTTTCCATAAAGGTATTATCCCTATGGACGAATTAAAGCAAACCCTTAAAAATGAAAAAGTTGAGATCAGATTATGCTAATTACACAAGATAACATAAGTAAACTGGCATGGGATAAAATGTCGGGCATGATCCCAGCAATTATTCAGCACCAAGATACTGGTGCGGTATTGATGCAAGGCTATATGAATGTAGAGGCTTTAGAAAAAACCTTAAGTTCAGGCCTCGCAACATTCTATAGCCGTGCTAAACAAGCACTTTGGTGTAAAGGCGAAACGAGTGGTAATTATTTAAAAGTCAGCCAAGTAGTGACTGATTGCGATCAAGATAGTTTACTAATTGCCTGTCGACCGCAAGGCCCGACTTGTCATTTGGGTACAGAGTCTTGCTTTCCTGAGCAAAACATTAGCCAACAAAACTTTCTGAGCCAATTAGAACAAGTCATTGCTAGCCGAAAAAATGATGCACCTGAAAACAGTTATACTGCACACCTATTTTCACGAGGCACAACTAAAATAGCGCAAAAAGTTGGCGAAGAAGGCGTAGAAGTAGCACTCGCGGCGGTGGCTGAAACTAAAGAAGACTTGCTAGGTGAATGTGCTGATTTGTTTTATCACACCTTAGTTTTGCTACAAGACCAAAACATTAACTTAAGTGAAGTCATGGCCGTGTTGCAAACAAGACATCAAAAAAAATAACCTGCTTACATACCTGTAATTTAACCCCAACTTAAATATATTAATTTAAGTTGGGGTTCATACCCTTTTATAAACATAGCTATGTCTTAACAACCACAAAGAAACTAGGTATCATCACCAGTCAATATCGTAAAAATATCTAATTAAAACAATACCAAATGGTTGCGAGCAACCGCTTGTTTTATTATAATTATGACGTCACAATTGAACAAAACCTACAGCTAAGGAACAGCAGAAAAACAACGTTCGCTAGACATTAATTCAAACAAATTCGACACACGATTACAGTGCGAAATAACTCCTTGCACTTAAAAATGTTACTGTACAAAAGAACTCCGCACACATCATAAATTAGCTCTATCGTTTATCAGAATAAAATACAGGGATATTAATTCAATATGACGGTTAAAATGAAACATCGGACTATGGAAGATAAAATTCTATTAGCCATCACTGCTGCAGCAATTCTAATATTATTTCCTTTTCTCATTATAAGCCTTATCGCGCTTGATAAATCACAAGTTATAGTTGATTTGGTCGCCGTTGGCGGTACCTCTATCGTATTTGCTGGTGTCTGGTTCACAAGTAGAGTTAAGCTTTTTAGCGGTATATTCGCTGTTCTTACCCAAGTTACTATTTTAATAGGCATTTATATAAAAGGTCCGGGCTTAATTTATTGGCTATTTCCAATAATAATAGCCGGTTTTTATTTACTACCCACAATTATCGCCAGTTTACTTAATGGCTTAATCATTACCATTGCCTTCTACTTTACTTATGAGCAATTTGACAGTTTCACGTTACCTCGATTAATTGCATCCTTCGTTGTCACGAATATATTTGCTTTAATATTTTCAATGTTTATGCAAAATAAGAATCGTCAGTTATTAGAAAAAGATAAAATAAATCAACTACGTAATAATATTCTAGAGTTAATTGCCAGTTCAAGTAAGTTATCTCAAGTAATGCCTGCGGTAATAAAAGGTATCGAAAATGAACTGCCTAATACCATGTGTAGTATTTTATTACTCGACAAAACAGGTAAGCACCTCACCGCAGGTGCAGCGCCTAACCTACCCGATTTTTATAATGAAGCTATAGAAGGCTTAGCTATTGGCCAAGGCGTTGGTTCATGTGGCACGGCAGCCTATACAGGTAAAAGGGTCATTGTTGCTGATATAGCCACACACCCTTACTGGTCCTCTTGGACAGAATTAACCAAAAAGGCAAAATTAGCTGCTTGTTGGTCAGAGCCTATCATTGACAACCAAGGCAATGTTTTAGGTACTTTCGCTATTTATCATCAGAAAATATCGACACCAAATGCCTTCGAGTTCGAACTAATTGCACAATTTGCAAACCTCGCCCGTATCGCGATAGAACGAGAAAAAGCAGATCAAATCATATGGCAACAAGCCAATTACGACAGTTTAACTAACTTACCAAACCGTAATTTATTGCACGAACACCTAATAAGCGCCATAGCCAATGCTCAGCGTGACAAAAAGCAACTTGTTATTGCTATGCTAGATCTTGACAACTTTAAGGATGTTAATGACTCTTTAGGCCATGGAGCCGGAGATATTGTCCTTACAGAATGTTCTAAACGCATTAAAAGCACCATTAGAAAAAATGACATTGTTGCGCGATTAGGTGGTGATGAATTTATCATTGCTTTTGTTGGTACCACGGCGCCTGATGATATCGACAATATTGGTCAAAAATTATTAAACACCCTTGCCCAACCTTATCTTATTGAAGAAAAAAATGTTTATTGCACAGCAAGCATAGGCCTAGCTTTTTATCCTAATGATGCAATGAGCATTGACTCCTTACTCAGAAATGCCGACCAAGCGATGTATCGAGCTAAGACTCGTGGACGAAATGGCCTGCATTATTTTACTGATAACATGCGAACAGACTTCCTAAAACGGATGGAAATCATTCAAGATTTACGTATTGCCATCACCGAACAGCAGTTTTACATGGTTTACCAACCTATTGTTGATTTAGCAAATAACCAAATAATTAAAGCTGAAGCGCTTATTCGCTGGCAGCATCCTGAACGAGGTTTAATATCACCATTAGATTTTATTCCTATTGCGGAAGAGACTGGTTTAATTGTTGAAATTAGTGAATGGATATTTAATGAGGTTTCTCAGCAAGTTAAATATTGGAGAAACTCATACTGCAAAGATTTAATGATCTGCATAAATACATCTCCCGTTCAATATCGAAATGAAGGTGAACAAATTACAGCTTGGGCCGATTCTCTTATAATACAAGACATACCACCACAAGCAATAACCATTGAAATTACAGAGAATTTATTAATGGAAAATCAAGCAGAAGTGATCGATGCGCTTGATAAAGTCCGCCAGCAAGGAGTCTCGATCTCAATTGATGATTTCGGCACTGGATATTGTTCATTTGCTTACCTTAAAAACTATGCAATTGATTACTTAAAAATTAACAAAAGTTTTGTGCAAAACATCTCATCAAATAATAAAGATATCGCCTTGTGTGAAGCTATTATCGTAATGGCGAAGAAACTAAATATTAAGGTCATTGCTGAAGGAATAGAAACTGAACAACAAAAGCAGCTGCTAATACAAGCAGGATGTGACTTAGGGCAAGGATATTTATTAGCTAGACCGCTTTCAAATAATGACTTTGAAAAATTGCTTATTGAACAAAATAATTTATCTCTTTGAATTTGATGCAAGCTTGCCAATAATTAATGAGAACAATATAACTAGTCTCACGACTAATAATGCCATAAGTAGTGAGACTAGTAGTTCAGGGCTGTACATTGGTCACTTATCATGAAAAACTATTAAAAAATTGCTAATCAAGCGACTAACGATGACTAAATTCATCTGGCACAACAAAACCTTTTCACAGCTAAATACTCATGAACTCTACGATTTACTCAAATTACGAATTGATATATTTGTTGTTGAGCAAACCTGTTTTTATCCCGATTTAGATGAACATGATCGCCATCCCGAAACACAACATTTATTTTGCTACCAAAACGGTTTAATGGTGGCTTATTTACGTATTCTACCTAAAGGATTAACCTACCCTAGTAACATCAGCATAGGTCGTGTTGTTGTTGCGTCTTGTGCTCGAGGCACAGGGCTAGGTCATGAGTTAATGAAAGTCGCTTTAGCTGACTGTTTAACATACTTTCCTAATGACACCATAAAAATATCAGCGCAAGAACATTTAGAAAAATTCTATAATCATCATGGTTTTGAACGTATTAGTGATATGTACTTAGAAGATGGTATACCGCACATTGGTATGTTAAAAAATCACTAATCTAAATGACTTTTAACAGTTTTCAACCGCTTTAATACAAAAAAATGCCAACATCAATATAATCAATGTTGGCATTTTTAACTATCCTTTACTATTTGCTCGTGCTTAAGCAAACATAAATAGTCGAATGTTTTCTACGGCTAAAATCAACATAACCAAAAAGGTTGAAAGCATTCCAAACACTCTTTGCTGTGAAACACCTATGGTTTTATTTAAACCAATGGCGTGTAACACTCGACCCAATAATAATATGCTACCAAGCGCATGAAGCATGATATCTGAGCCACCATTTAATTCATAACAACCAAGGAGAATAACGGCTAAAGGTACATATTCCGAAAAGTTTCCATGCGCACGAATAGCTTTAGCTAATAACTCATTGTCACCTGTGCCAATGCCGACTTGAAAACGTCTTCGTAATCGGATGATATTAATAGCTAAACCAACATACAAAATACCGAGTAAGCTTGCATAGAATCCCGTTAGTAATAGTGTGGTCATTTTTTCCCTTATTGATGTTTTTATTATTTAAAGAAATCATACCTATTAAAACTATCGAATAATAGCGCCATTTGAGCAAAAACAGACAGTAAATAGCTCCGACTCAAGTCATAATTTGCTAGGTATTTCATTTTTGATTAGTGTTATTGGTATTGCCAGCCTTACACAATCTTATGATCACGACATACGTTCGTCCTGAACATAAAAAAGCTCGCATAAGCGAGCTTTAATTTTAAACTTTAGCGTACTGTATGTAGCTTAAGCTAACTTCTCATCTAACAATGAGCTAACTTGTTCTACAGGTTGTGTTCCATCAATAGTCAAATATGAACAAGCGCCAGCATTCGCTTCAGCTTGATAATAGTCCACTAATGGTTTTGTTTGTTCATGGTAAATACCTAAACGCTTACGAACCGTTGCTTCTTCATCATCTGGACGAATGGCTAACTCATCGCCCGTTTCATCATCTTTACCTTCCGTTTTAGGTGGATTGTAAACGATATGATAAACACGACCTGAGCCAGCATGAACACGACGTCCACCCATGCGTTCAACGATAACTTCATCTGGTACGTCAAATTCAACCACATGGTCAACTGAAACACCGTTTTCTTTCATCGCATCAGCTTGTGGAATAGTACGAGGAAAACCGTCAAGTAAGAAGCCTGCTTTACAGTCATCTTGCGCTATGCGCTCTTTAACCAAACCAATAATTAATTCATCAGAAACGAGTTGCCCTGCGTCCATTACTGCTTTGGCTTTTTTACCTAGCTCAGTACCTGCTTTAATTGCAGCGCGTAGCATATCACCCGTAGATATTTGCGGAATGCCAAATTTAGCCATTAAGAATTGTGCTTGAGTACCCTTACCGGCACCCGGTGCACCTAATAAAATAATGCGCATTTAGTATAACCCTATTTAATTAATGAATTGGTTTTCGTAAAGCAAACACTATACATATTCAAAGGGTTTCAAACAAGTAGCAAGCAGTGCAAAAAAACAAAAAAGGAGCTAAAAAGCTCCTTTTTTTGACTAAAGTCTAACGACAATATGACCTAAATCATTATTTAGTTAAACTCAGCATTAATTTGTTCAAACGAGTAACAAAAGTCGCTGGGTCTTTTAAGCTACCACGCTCTGCTAACATCGCTTGTTCAAATAATACTTCAGTCCATTGTTTGAACTGATCATCATCTTGCTCGTTAGCAATATGTTTGATTAAATCGTGCTCAGCGTTGATTTCGAAAATTGGCAATGAATCAGGAACTTCTTGACCCACTGACTGCATTAACTTCATCATTTGGCTGCTCATGTCATGCTCATCTGCCACGATACAAGCAGGAGAATCAGTTAAACGCTGTGAAATTTTCACATCTTTAGCTTTACCATCAAGCGCTGCTTTAATACGAGTAACAACCGAATCGAATTCTTGCTCAAGTTTCTCTTGTGCTTCTTTCGTTTCAGCATCATCCATATCACCAAGATCTAAACCACCACGTGTTACAGACTGTAGTTGCTTACCATCAAACTCAGTTAAGTGGCTCACTAACCATTCATCAATGCGATCTGACATCAATAATACTTCAATGCCTTTCTTGCGGAACACTTCTAAATGCGGGCTGTTTTTAGCCGCTTCAAAGCTATCAGCAACAACATAATAAATCTTATCTTGGCCTTCTTTCATACGCTCAATATACTGCGCAAGTGAAACACTTTGCATGCTGTTATCTTGAACTGTAGAAGCAAAACGCATCAATTTAGCAATAGCATCTTTATTGGCTGAATCTTCTGCTGGACCTTCTTTTAGTACTTGACCAAATTCGTTCCAGAACAACTGATATTGTTCAGCATCTTTGTTGCCTAATTTATCAAGCATTTTTAAAACACGTTTAGTACAACCTTTACGGATTGCTTCAGTGATTTTGTTATCTTGTAAAATTTCACGCGAAACGTTTAGTGGCAAATCATTTGAGTCTAATAAGCCTTTAACAAAGCGTAAGTAGCTCGGCATAAACTGCTCAGCGTCATCCATAATAAATACACGTTGTACAAATAATTTTAAACCATGCTGTTTTTCACGGTTATGCATATCAAACGGTGCTTTAGATGGAATATAAAGTAATGAAGTATATTCAGTTTTACCTTCTACTTTATTGTGTTCCCATAAAAGAGGGTCGCCAAAGTCATGTGATACATGCTTATAAAATTCTTTATATTCTTCATCAGTAACTTCAGACTTTTCTCTAGTCCAAAGCGCTGTAGCTTTGTTTACTGGCTCCCATAAAGCAGGAACAGCGTCACGTGCTTCAATAGCTGGTGATGTTACATTACCTTCATCGTCTTTTACTTCTGCTACGGCTTCAACTGCAGGTACTTCTGGTGTCAGCATTTCAACAGACACAGAAATATGATCTGAGTATTTAGTCACAATAGTCTTTAAACGCCAGTCGTCAGCATACTCACTTTCTTCTGGTTTTAAGTGCAAAATAATGTCTGTACCACGATTAGCTTTTTCAATCTTAGCTGTGGTGAATTCACCTTCGCCAGCACTTGTCCATTCAACACCTTCAGATGCATCAACACCCGCAGCACGTGAACGCACAGTAACTGAGTCAGCAACGATAAATGCTGAGTAGAAACCAACACCGAACTGACCAATTAATTGTGAGTCAGACGCTTGGTCGCCAGAAAGTTGTGAGAAGAATTCAGCAGTACCTGACTTAGCAATAGTACCTAAGTGCTCAACGATTTGGTCATGAGTCATACCAATACCATTATCAGAAATAGTCAGGGTATTGTTTTCTTTATCACAACTTACACGTACACGTAAGTCACCATCGCCTTCATATAAGTCTGCATTAGATAAGGCTTTGAAACGTAATTTATCAGCAGCATCTGCCGCGTTGGAAACTAACTCACGTAAGAAAATCTCTTTATTTGAGTAAAGTGAATGAATCATCAACTGTAATAGTTGTTTTACTTCGGTTTGAAAACCGTGAACTTCTTTTTGACCTGTCTCAGACATTTGAAAACTTCCTACTCTAACTAACAAAAAACGATTGTTTATCGTGAACATCAAACATCATTATTCAATACTCACTCGATAGTTAACATGTGGGGGTAGCGAAAACATTTTCAAGCAAAAAGTTAAAAAGATCAGAGATAACTTTAAAAAAAACCTAGGGCATGTGTGAAATGGATTCACCATAAACGATATGGATCGGTTTAACTGAATAATTGAAGAGATAGTTTCTTACTCAATCTTTTAATTTAATATGCATCAAACGGATTCTTTTTTGCGATATCAAGTAATCCAGTTATACATTCCGCTAAGTCACTTAATAAATATAATGTAGCAAATTGATTTCCATTCTCTTTCATCTCTAGAAGATCATTACTAATTGCTGCAACTGCGTTATCGATAAGTTTTATTATCAACCTTTCATCTTGAATATCTAGTTTAAAATAACTCAACACTGCAATATTGAACTTTAGGGAGCGTAAACAAGTCAGCGCATGGCTCCATCCATGGTGTTCAATTAAAACATTTACGTTGATTAGCTCATGCTTTATGTTTTGAAATAGATCCTTTATAAAAGGTTTGGCATTAGCATCAAGAAATATCTTTCTTTCCATGCCATATTCCCACGAAATTGGAAAGTCCTTAACCTTAGTGAATTTTCGAAGTTTAATAGCCCCATGAACAGTTTCCTCCTCCGTATGCAGGCTAGATACAGCCATAGATGGGCCTTCACCATTTTGATGAATAATTATCCATGCCTTCATATCTAGTATATCTTTAATTTCACTCTCCGAAGAAACAAATGAACCAATAGCTTGTTCAATAAAAAAATTCGCATTACCTTGAGCAACCAACTCTTTGTGAGATTTGGCTGTTTGTTTAATTTCCTCACGAGTAAAAGTTAGTTCTTCCCTAGTAGCCACTAATTCTCTTGATTGAAGTCGAATAGACCAAATTAAAAAAATAATAGTGAAAAACGTCAACAATGGGTTAAGCAAGCCGCCATAGAAATCGCCAATTTGTCCTATTTCGTTTGGTTTTAAAGGTGAAGGCGCTACATGAAATATAAAGTAGGCAATAGCACCAAATAAAACTATAGAAAACGTGATAAAAAATATTTTTATAAGTGAGTTAAGGTTGATATCGTTATCATCAGTTTTGCTTTTTTCATTAAATGCCATATTTATTTACTTCCTTTTAAAGTTTTATTCTCTGCATCTTTGCTAATTTTATTTAATGTTACTGTACTTCAACTTTTAATTAAAACTATTACTGGTTACTGATATTTATTTTGACATATTGTCTATAACAAATAATAAGTTGCTTTAAGTTAACACTGTCCTTTACATTAGAGCCTTGACGATTTCTTTTTCCGCCAACACGCATAGGCATTTTTCAGCATCCAAAAAACATAAGGATTCACACGTTTGCTTGATCGAAATAACAACCTCGCTATTTTATTAGCCGGTATTCTAGCGTTAGTGGTTGGCGTTGGTGTCGCTCGTTTCGCCTTTACGTCTTTATTACCTGCCATGCTGGAAACCCATCTGAGTATTGCCTTCGCCGGCATGCTAGCGTCAATCAATTATGTCGGTTACTTATCTGGTTCAATTTTCTCTATTTTTATTAAAGATATCCACGCCAAAGTAAGGTTTTTTAGGTTTGGCTTAGTGTTATGTATTATCACCTCTTTATTATTAGCTTTTACTGAAAACCAAATTGTTTGGTTAATAGCACGCTTATTGGCGGGTTTTGGTGCCGCCATGGCATTAGTGGTTGGCTCTGCCATCGTGATGTCAAAATTACAAAATACCAATAAAACCAAAGCTATGGGCATTCATTTTAGCGGGCTTGGTTTCTCAATATTAATTTCAGATTTGATTATGCGCGCGGTTTTTAATTTCAGTGACTCTTGGCAACATGCTTGGTTGGCTTTAGCCATTGCAGGCACAGTGTTCGCCTGCTACTCGGGTTATATTTTAAGTTTTGATAAACAAAATGCTGATCAAATCATTAAGCATAAATTTGATAAATCTTTGTTTAGCCCATTAGTCATTATACTTGCCCTCGCCTACTTTACTGAAGGTGTTGGTATGGTGGTACAAGCAACATTCTTGCCTGATATTGTCAATTCTTTAGAAGGGTTAGCAGGCTATGGCGGTTATGCTTGGTTAGCCGTCGGTTTGGCTGGCATTCCCTCCTGCATTATTTGGATGCGTTTAGCGCATCGCTACAACAGCATAGATATGATGATGTTAGCCATGGCGCTGCAAGTTATCGGTATTTTAATTCCTATTTTCTCCAGCAACATAATCCTGAACTTAATCAGCGGCATGTTATATGGCGCAACCTTTATTGGTTTAGTCGCTTTGTTTATGAATTTTGCCGGTCAATTAGCAGGAAAGAACCCCGTATTTATTATGGGCGTGATCACCGCGGCTTATGGCGTAGGACAAGTCGTTGCACCGCTATATTGTGTCGCCTTAATAGAGCAATTTGGCAACTACAACGCCGCGCTTTATCTCACCGCCTTTATTGTCGTTATTGGTATCATATTACTTAAGTATGCCAAAACACGCTTAATGACCAATAATCATGCGGCCAGCCAGCTATAAGCAGTAGTTCTCAATAAGTAACAGAAATAAGTAACAGAAATAAGAGTTAAAACAGTTAAATAATCAGGTGTAACCAGCTATGTATAACTAACTACGCTGTTTAATCGTTATGAGTTATTTACCACCTTTCTCATGCATTGAAATAATAGTGGCTGATTTTACAGACTTTTGAAAATACTTATCCTTAACAACTAGATAGTCAGGATCAGAGAAAAACTTATCCATTATTGCTTTACTTGGAAAATCTAGAGTAAAAACGCGATTTATTGTGTCTTCCGTTTTCGATTTTAATACTTCACTAACTTTAAAATCGAAACCAAAACTGCCACCGAATGAATGCAATATCGGGATCATATGCTCTCGGTATTGTTGATACACTTCATCATCAGTGACGTCTAAAGCCATTATTCTCTCAAAAGACATATATACTCCTCATTAGATATACATTAAAAATAATGGTGGGACAGAAATTAAATTATTATAAGTAGCTTAATAACTGTCCTTTTAAGAATAAGATAAATAATTAAATTGCTCGCATGTGACAGCAAAGTGAATGCTTCCAAATAATAATATTCGTTAACTGAGTTGTCTGAAAGCAAGTCAAATAGACTATTTTAATCTTCTTTAGATAATTTAACTAACCTTAAGCGGTTCATCTCTAAAAGTGGAAATGACAATTTAAACCCTCCGTGAAATATAACGTCTCAATCACCTAGTTGCGAAAGCTGACTTTCTATAAGTTCAAGTTGATTTTCCAACGTTGCCGTATTTACATTTACACCTAAAACCATCCGCTCACTTTTACTAATAAGAAAACGGGATAACTTAACCGTTAAAACAATTAATTCGTATAACTCTTCAAAAGTAAAAAAATATAAGTCAGGTTTTTGATGAGTAAACGTATTTCTAACTTCTTGAAGACGCTTAATTTGGCTTAACTCGCCTGATAGCGTAGGTATATTTTTACTGCCTATATAAGGCAAAAATTTAGGATTCTGTAATTTTTTGTAAAGCCACTCCACATTATCTAAATCTCCTGAGATATTTTTATATGAAGATCTATTTCTAACAAGAAATGTAGCTGAGGTTATCAAAGATAAACACATAGCACTTTGCAAAGCAGCATGACCAAATATTAGCGACCATTTTAAGTAGCTATTTAATCCACTTTTTACTTTTATTAATGAATTAGAAAGACTTTCTAAAGCCATTAATAAATCGGTTTCTAACTCAAAACTCACAAGTTGTTCACTCAAAATCTGCTCCGTTATGCATGACACTTAACAATGTATTAATCTGCACTTCGATTTATACCGTCGACATTTTCAATACTACCTATTCGTATATAACATTTTATGCAATATATTTAGTAAGTTATTAGCAAGCTTTACGATATTCAACATGTTTATCAGTTTTTATAACGCACTATCCGATAGGTGAGCGAAAGAACAGTATAATTATTTTATTCCCCTAAAATTTAAGCTAAAAACTAACTTCTTCACCTTCATTCAAAATATATAAAGGAATTTGAGAGTCCATTTCTTTATGCATTTTTAATAAACGAAGCAGAGCAGAATGCGAACTATGATCGCCCATTTGCCAGCTACTATTACCATAGCCCCATGGGATCATGACTTTACAATTTAGCTCTTGCGCTGCCAATAAAGCATCTTCTGGCGTGGTATGCACATAGCGATACCATGCACTACTTTCTTTATGGTAATAAGAAGCAATGGGGATTAAGCAAACATCCATATCACCATAACGCTGTTGAATGTCTTTAAAGTGTTTTGAATAACCGGTATCGCCAGCAAAAAATATGCGTTTATCTTGATGTTCGATAACCCAACCGCCCCAAAGCGTGGCATCGTTATCCTCATAAACAAACGGGACTAAAATCCGGCTACTAAAATGATGGGCAGGGACAAAATTAAGGCTTAACTCTGTTAATTTTGTGGTTGAAAACCATGCCATTTCGTTAATGTCATAGCCACCATTGGGAAAATGTTCGCCAAAGCCTAACGGTACAAAGTACTTAGCTCCAGTACCTATTTTGTTAATATCGTCTTTGTTGAAATGATCATAGTGAATATGTGAATACAAAACAGCATCTACATCACCAATTTCATTAGCTGTAGGCCATTGAGGCTCATTACGAAAAAAACCACCATTGAGTTTAAAAGCCCAATTGACGGGCCAATCAAACTGCTCGCTGACCGGATCTAGCAGTAATGTGCTGCCTTCAGGGCTTTTAATATAGAAACTTGCATGCCCAAGCCAGCGAAACGTAAATCCAGTACCAATATTCGGGCTTGATTGTTCACCAATAAAACGACAATTTTCGGCTTCGGTTTCACATTCAAGTAATGGTGAGGGTTGATAACAATTATCTTGGCAAGTAATAGAGTAGCTTTTCTTGCCAGGATATAAATTTGAAAACAGAGTCGGCGTTACTGAATTCTTTTTATATTTTATAATCGATTCAGTTTGCTCTATATGAGTTGTTTTATTTTTTGCTGAACAACCCAAAAGAAAAAAAATACTAATAATAACGCTAATACGTAACAAATTATTGTCCTCGTTTTGATGCTACAAACGTTTTAAAAACTAAAAGTTATAGTTTTTACGTCCTGATAGTGCGTGCGATAAAGTATTGCCATCAACATACTCTAGCTCTCCACCAATAGGCACACCATGAGCAATACGTGAAATTTCAACATCATATGTTTGAGTGAGTTCAGCAATAAAATGTGCGGTTGCTTCACCTTCTACAGTTGGGTTAGTCGCCAAAATTACTTCGTTAAATTGTCCTGTCGCTAATTGTGTTTCCAAAACATCTAAACCTAAGTCGTCAGGACCAATGCCGTCAAGCGGCGATAAATGTCCCATTAGAACAAAATAACGACCTTGAAATTCACCTGTTTGTTCAATGGCAATAACATCAGCAGGTGTTTCAACAATACACAGCTGTGTTGCTATTTTTCGTTTTGGACTTTGACAGATTTCACATAACGTTTCTTCAGTAAAGTTACGACACTGCTGGCAATGACCAATGTTTTCCATGGCTCGTGCTAAAACTTGTGATAGCTTGCTGCCGCCATGACGATTTCGTTCAAGTAAATGAAAGGCCATACGTTGTGCTGACTTTCCGCCAACACCGGGTAAACATTTTAACGAATCAATAAGTTCTTGAACTAACGGGCTAAATTTCATTACGACTCTTTCTTTACTTGGTTAATTTTGCAAAATACGGCATCAATCTTAATAATTGATTTCAATAGCGGAGTTTATCACTAGGTTTAACGATTGATAATAAATATATGAAAAGAATTTATTGTTTTCACAATGGCTAAATTTACCTAAAACTATAAAACTTCAGTATGATAACGCCTCATCTAGTTCGACAAAATAATTAAGGGCAATGCATGCTATCTAATATTCTTATAACACTAGCTTTATTACTTTTAAGTTATTTTGGTTTACAGCGTTTGTTTACGCTGCCTAAAAATATCTGGCTGCTCTTTTTAGTACAACCTCTAGTAATGGCTGCATCGCCAGTAATTGTATTTATTGGCGGTATACTGGCTACTAGTATGGGGGCAGATCCTGCGCTGGTTACCCTACCCGTTACTGTGATGATATTAGGCGTGGCAAGTGCTGCAATTCCAGCGGCTTTATTAGCTAAAAGTAAAGGTCGACGTTTTGCTGTATTTACCGGTTTCACTTTCGGATTTTCAGGAACTATTTTAGCCATGTTTGCCACGTTAAACGCCAGCTTTGAATTGTTTGTCCTCGCCAGTCTCCTGTTTGGCGCCAGTACTGCTTTTATTCAACAGTTACGCTTTGCTGCCATTGAAAGTGTTACGGACAGTAAAGATATTCCAACCGTTTTAT
Organism: Cognaticolwellia sp.; assembly: GCA_049642265.1. Taxonomy (GTDB): domain Bacteria; phylum Pseudomonadota; class Gammaproteobacteria; order Enterobacterales; family Alteromonadaceae; genus Cognaticolwellia. The sequence goes on from JBAROR010000113.1 coordinate 53,996, forward strand.
CAATTTTAATGCTCAGTGGTATTTTTTCTGCCTTTTTAGGGCCTGAAATTGCGGTCACCGCTAAAGACTGGTTAACATCACCCTATGGCTACGCAGGTTCTTTTTTATTCTTAGCCGGGTTATTTATTCTTGCCATGATCTTAATGATCCGCTTTAAAAACCCAGAGCTTAAATTAACCGATAATCAGGGAGAAGCTCGGCCTTTAAGTGAAATAATTAAACAACCTATTTTTATTATCTCGATTTTATCTGCCGCTATCGGCTTTGCTCTGATGAGCTACTTAATGACGGCAACGCCTTTAAGCATGCACCATTTGCATGGTCATAGTTTGAACGATACAAAATGGGTGATACAAAGCCATATTGCCGCTATGTTCATTCCATCATTATTTACCGCTTTATTGGTAAAACGTATCGGTTTAAAATACTTAATGCTCGCTGGCACGTTCATTTACGCGATAGTGGCTTTAATTGCGTTGTCGGGAGAACAGGTTATGCATTATTGGTGGGCACTTGTTCTGTTAGGCATTGGTTGGAATTTTCTTTTTCTTACCGGTACATCGCTATTACCACAAAGCTATCGCACTAGTGAGCGACATAAAGTGCAGGCAATTAATGACTTTATTATTTTTGCTTTTCAAGCCACAGCCTCTTTAATGGCAGGCTGGATATTGTTTAAAGCCGGATGGCATGTTGTGGTATTAACAAGCCTGCCTTTTATTTTAATTTTATTTATCGTCAGTTGGTTTTATTTTAAAAAAGAGCGTGAGAAAATCCAACAGAAACTGGTCGAACGTCATACTAACCAAACAAAAACATTAAAAAAAACGGTGTATTAACATGAGTAGTTTAACTATTTTACAACGCGGTGAGCCCGTTTTAGCTCAAGTAGCACAACCAGTAAGTACCATTAACTCGACTGAAATTAAACAACTCATTATTGATCTAAAAACCACGGTTGCCCAAGCAAATGGCGTCGGTATTGCTGCCCCCCAAGTAGGTATAAGTTTACGTTTATTCATTATGTGTTCTGCACCGAGTGAGCGCTACCCTGATGCACCGTTATTACCACCTTCCGTGATCATTAACCCTAAAATACTAAAAGTAAGTGAACAAATAGAGTTAGGCTGGGAAGGCTGTTTAAGTGTTCAAGGTAAAAGAGCACTTGTACCGCGCTACAGCACAATTGATGTGAGTTATGTTGATGAAACAGGTCTCGTGCAAAACCAAACATTAAGCGGCTTTCTTGCACGTATTTTTCAGCATGAATTAGATCATCTCGACGGCATTACGTTTATTGAGCGACTCGATAATGAAAATGACGCTATCGATCACTAATAATATAAATGGAAAAATCAAAATGCTACAAGCTATAGCTGGCTTCCATAAAGATGATGAGAACCATTGGGTGGCACAGCTTGATTGTGGTCACTTTCAACACGTTCGTCATCAACCTCCTTTTATCAAGCGTCCTTGGGTTATGGCATTAAACACTAGAAATGCCATGTTAGGGCAACAATTAAACTGTATAAAGTGTGACAATGGTGCACCTAAAGACTCGTTATCTTCTTAGCACCAATGTAAGTATTCTGAATTTTTTGTGCTATTTAACGTTTTAGACACTAAATTTTATAATACTTTAGAGTTCGAGCCATGCCATGACAAGGCTTTCTATCTATTCGTTTCGTTACTCATTCAGCTAGTCATTCACCTGTGAATTGATATATTCATACCCGTTCATCAGTTTTTAAATCAAACATATATTGCCGAAAAAAACTTCATCGTGATTAATGCTATTGCGTTACATTTTGTTTCTTATTACCAAGTAATCTCACTAAGATATAATTGAGATAAGTATTGGCTAAAAATCATTGTTAATACGTTAAGTATTGTGGGAATATGCGCGCCGATAAAACCGAGTGCTCATAACGGTTATCTCAACGATGAATCACCAAGTAATATAGTAAGCATTTTATGGAAGCAGCTCTTAATTACTAACAGATCCTCGCCCAATAAATCACGAGAAAAGATTTACATGCTCACTGAAATTGAAATAAATCCGGCCATTTTTAAATGTCAGAGTGATGAAGATATTTTTTATCAAGAACTGTCGACCGTAGCCGGTATTGAAAAAGTGATCACGAAAAACAGTAAGCTTTATGTGAGCGTGAACTCGGTAGAAAAGTGTCAAGCAATCGCAGATATTCGCACTATATGTGACATTTGGCACACTTCATTTAGCCTCCTATCTTAATTCAGTACGTGTCATCTAAAGTTAAGATTGTTGAAACGTTATTTGCCATATCCGTATAAAAGCCACGAACATTATTTATCCCCCAGCCAGTTCAATTTTCATGGCTGGGTGTTTTACCTGTAAAAGACTAAGTATTAGAGGATGTATTTTTTATTATGATTAAAGCTGTTTTTTCAAGAATGAAAGGAGGTGAAACATGCCCTCCAAGAATGCCACTTTCGAAGGTTGTATGGTCTTGGCTTGGTGCGTTTATTGGTATGTATTTGGTTGCTATTGTCAGCAGCCTTACCGAAGTTGATATATTAAAAAGCATGTTTCTAGTCGGCTCTTTTGGCGCATCTGCCGTACTTATTTATGGTGCACCTCAGGCTGACTTCTCCCAACCAAGAAACTTCATCGGTGGCCATATAATATCTGCTTTTATTGGCGTTTCTATACAACAACATTTAGCTTTAGATGTTGAATTACTTGGCGCGCTAGCTGTATCATTTTCAATTGTAGCAATGCATTTTACCCGCACATTACACCCCCCAGGTGGTGCAACCGCGTTAATTGCTGTTATTGGCAGTTCAGAAATACACAGCAATGGTTATTTATTTGTTGTATCTCCTGTTGCTATTGGCACCTTAATTTTGCTGGTCATAGCCTTAGTAATAAACAACTTATCTAGCAATCCTTTAAGGCATTATCCAAAGTACTGGTTTTAAAAAGTAGGTGGGATTTGAGCTGGCGCTAACAATATAGGGTGATTTTTAGCGTGTTAAGTCAGAAATCTAACGAATTACGCCTTGAAACCGATGAAAGGTATCAAGGCGTACATTTGATATAAACAAGACCTATGTTTCTACTTATAGTGAAACTACAAGATAAACCAATGAGGTAAACGAAGCCGTTTACGGTTTAGGATCCTTATCAATAACCTATAACTTTATTCTTCTAGTTTAACAACATCACCGACAAGCGTTACACCAGCCATGATAGTGCCAGCGCCACACTTAAACGTGGTTTCACTTGATGTCATTGTGCCTTTGTAATTAGAGCGAATATTGATAACGGCATTACCACCTTCTTTAAGCGCTCTTTTCTTGAATGTTTTCATTGCAGAAGCAAAAGCCCACTGGCATGCTTCTTTATCACTTTTGCCAAAAGCATTAGTTTTTTTATTGCTTTGATATTCGCCCATTAACTTAGCAACTTTATTGTGTGTTTGACCCGCAAAAAAGAACGCTACTTCATTGCCAATCGCTGAAGATACTTTATTAACTGACATTGCTTCTTCAACTGAATAATCAGTAACATCATCTCGCGCTATAGAAACCATTGACGTGGTTGTTAACAATATAAACAATAAAACTTTTTTCATAACACTTCCTTTAATAAACTGTGTATATAACAAGTATTTAGAATTACTTGTCTTGATATTATTTTTAAGCGAAATACTCTAACCTGATTGTTTTCTTTTGACAATCGAAAACCTTTAAATTTTAGCTATTTGAATATTTTCGATTAATTTTAAATACTTACCAGCGTTGTATTTGCGTTACTACTTATTATCATTTAGCTACGAACTGATGCTACAAACAGCAACCTATAGACTAAAGTTTACCGCATGAGCTGATAAAACATTGGCTATTTACCAACAAAAACAACCTCTTCACCGCTATCAAGCCACAACGGATGTTTTGCCATGACTCTAGTAAACATTGGGCTTTGTAAATAGCGGTTTAACCATTTTTGAAGGTTTGGATATGGTGATTGTAAATACCACTGACGCTCTATTCGGGCAAATTGGCGAATAAAGGGGAGCAGCGCAATATCGGCTAAACTTTCGCGTGTTGAAAATAAATAGTCATGTTGCGTTAAGCGATTTTCTAGCATTCGAATATATTGCTCGCAAGCTTCTCGGCAATCGCTAAGATTATTTTCATGGTAACGTTTTGCACATTTATACGCTTCCAAGCGCACTTTAAATTCAACATCGAAATCTGTAATTAACGCTAACATTTCAGCTAAAGTAGTATTTTCTTGCTCTGGCGATGAATGAGTACGATGAAGCAGGTTATCAGGATCGGCCCTATTCAGGGCCCAAAGCATAATATCAAAGCTTTCATCAATAACGGTATTGTTAGTTACGCTATGTTTAGTGACTGCATGTTTAAATAGGGTTGAATTTTCGCTGTTAATATCGCCACTAATTTCGCCCTCACCTTCTAGTACTAAAATCGGCACAGTAGCCTTGGCTGAAGCTAAAATCATTTCAGCTGGCTTATTGGTTAGTACCACATCACGCAGTAAAACGGGTTGTTGTGATTTAAAAATGGCGATGCGTGCTCGCATTGCATAAGGGCAATTTCTTAACGAATAAAGGATCGGGAGTGCCATTGTGCTCTTCTTAATGAATTCATTTTCTTTTAATCGTGCAACTTTAACGGTATTCATTAGGGAAATATACGGGTAAAATCCCTGCTCTGAAATTTAGCGAACAAAAAAGTTGTACAAATGGATCATAAAATTGAATTATTAGCCCCTGGCGGCGATGTCGACGCAATTAAAGCGGCAATTATTGCAGGTGCTGACGCGGTATATTGTGGCTTAGATACCCTAAATGCCCGTAATCGCGCTTCTAATATTTCCTTTGAACAACTCATTGGCATCATTCGTTTAGCGCACCAATACGATTGCCAAATATTCTTAACGCTAAATGTTATTATTTTAGAGCGTGAATTTAAGTCGATTGCTAAGTTATTAAGTAAACTGGTCAATACCACTTTAGATGGTGTTATCGTGCAAGATATCGGTATGTTTAATATCATCAAGAAGCATTTCCCGACATTAGACATTCATGCTTCAACCCAGTTAACCACACACAATATCGGCCAAATTCCGTTTTTGAAAAAATTAGGTGCCTCGCGCGTTAATTTATCAAGAGAGCTAAACCTGCGTGAAATTACTGCGATAACAGAAGTTTGTAACGAATATAATGTGCTCACGGAAGTGTTTGTCCATGGCTCATTATGTGTCGCCTTTTCTGGTTTATGTTATTCAACATCAGCCAGTGTAGGTAATTCTGGTAATCGTGGCCGCTGTAGCCAAGCCTGTCGTGAAGAATACGAAACCACACCCTCTGGTAATAACTTCCCACTCAATATTAAAGATAATTCGGCCTTTTTCGACTTACCGGCATTGATTGATGCTGGTGTGCATTCATTTAAAATTGAAGGCCGTATTAAAGGCGCAAACTACGTCCATACGGTTGTCGATAGTTTCCGTAAACAAATTGATGGTTTCTTGAATACCGGCGAATTAACTGAAGACGGTGAACGCCTGTATAAGGTATTCAACCGTGATTTCTCTAATGCTTTTTTACGTGGCGATTTAAACCAGTCAATGTTTATCGATAACCCTCGCGATAACTCAAAAGTACATGCGGTGAGCAAGTTTAAAGCGGATGAAAGCCAAGCCATTTCAGTGGTTCAAATTCAAGATGTAGAGCAAAACCTACAAGCAGATAAAAACGACATTGAAGCGGAAGTTGTTGAGAAAATAAAACATCTAAGTATTGAAAAAGTACCGCTAACCTTAAGCTTCTCAGCTCAGCTTGATCAACCCCTTTTGGTGACAGTAACCACCACAGGTTTTTCTGTTGAGCAAAACACCTTTACCGTGCAATCCACTAGCTTATTAAGACTTAGCGATAACGCCAGTATCGATCAGGCAACGATAGAAAAGCGCTTTAAAAGCTTTAACAATGCCGAATTTTTATTGACTGAGTTAAACTGCGATAACTTAACTGCCGGTTTAAGCATCCCGTTTAAAGAGCTAACAGCCCTTAAAAATCAAATTGCTAGCCGCTTAAATAATGCCGTAGATATTATTCCAGAAGTGACTTTACCTAAACTGGTTAATCATCCGAAAGTTAATCTGTCAGCTGATCAAAAAGCGCAATTATCGATTTTAATTTGCGATGAAGCTGATGCTGAATTAGCCGAGGTTACTGATGCCGATATTTACTTTAAATTGCCGGATGCTTACAAACGTGGCTGCACGAAATATGTTGGCTTTTTACAAAATAATCCGCGTTTAATTCCGTGGTTTCCTGCCGTGCTTATTGGTAAAGATTATGACGCGGCCGTCACTATTTTAGAACAAGTTAAGCCGGCTTTAATTGTCACTAATAATACCGGTATTGCTTATAAAGCCAATGCCTTAGGCATAAAGTGGATTGCGGGGCCGTTTTTAAACACCACCAATTCATATGCACTATTAGCGATGAAGGAAGGTTTTGATTGTAGCGGCGCGTTTATTTCAAATGAAATTAATGCCATGCAAATGAAACATATTGCTCGTCCTGAAAACTTCAAATTATTTTACAGTATTTACCACCCTATTTTGTTGATGACTAGCCGACAATGTTTCTTCCAACAAAGTGTTGGCTGTGAAAAGCCTCGTATCGACAATGGCTGTATGCTGTCGTGTGATAAATCGACCAGCATTACTAACCTTAAAGGTGTGTCGTTTGCTATCGATAAACAAAAGGCTGGCTATCCAAGCATTTATAACCAAGATCAGTTTTTAAATATGGAAATTATTGAAGACTTGTCTGATTTATTCGACAGTTTTATGATTGATTTAACTAACATTGGCGCAGGTGACAAAGCCTCTCCTGATAAAGCTTTGTTGATCAAGCAGTTCGAAGAGTTATTGTCTAATCAGGCATTAAGTGACCCTTCATCGGCAACACAGCAACTGAATACTTTAGTGCCAGAATCAACCAACATTCAATATCATAATGGCTTGTAAGCTCATACAGCGATAAAGTAAATCGGTATTTAAAATATAAAAAGCCATGCAACATTGCATGGCTTTTTTATGTTCGCGATATAACGAGTGCTTATCCATTCATTATATTAATTGCTGTTTCTATTAAACTAACCTCATTCATCTTTATTAGATTATGAGAAAAAACAGATGGCTCTATCATTAATGAGCTTTGCATAAGATTCGCTGCATAACACTGAGCTCATCACCACAATTAATTTTGCTTTAAAATTCAACTTCAAGCGCTGCGTAAACTGTCTTATACTCTGGAGTTGTTTATGAATACATTTAGCTTTTTTCTGCGAAAATTTGATAAATAACAAAAGGATTGCTTGTGAGAAAGTCTGTAAAATACCGACTGATATTTTTATTTATTGCCATAGTCAGCTACTACTTGGGCTTTAACTTTATACCTGAATCTACAACATCTTCTTTAGGGCTCTACCCGGTAATTTTGGCTAGCGTTTTATATTTTGCCATATTGCCGATACTTTATTGGTTTATGATCATAAAAGCCGGTAAACAAAAAGCTTGGAAGTTATTAATTATACTCAGCTTATCTAGTGCTATCGCCCGTTACAGTTACCCTGAAGATATTGCTCAATATTTCGACTTTATACTGTGGTTACGCTATCCAATTATGGCTATTTTGCTGATTATCGAACTTTATTTAATCGTTATTATCGTTAAAGGACTATGGCAAGCTCGTAATTTATCTGGCGATCCACGTATTGGGGCTATTGAAAAATACGATGATGATAAAAAGCAAGGTTTAGCCTTAACTTTTGCTACAGAGCCAGCGAGTTGGTACTACGCGATCCCTCGATTATCTAAACGTCATACCAAGTCATTAGGTAAGATTATATTGTGGTCAGGCAAAGCTTGGCACTTCTTAATGGTGAGCCTGTTATTAATAACAATTGCTTTGACAAGTTACCAGCTATTGATTGATTGGAGCGAAACAGCTGCCATTATGGCCGCAACCTTCATTTTATATAGCTTTATCCTACTAACAGCAAACTACCGCTTATCACGTCATTATTCGATTTATATTCAAGACGAAAAATTAATCATCAACAACAGTATTTTTAACTTTATGGTGATACCTCTTGATGCGATCAAGTCGGTTTCGACACCGACAGCTCATGATAACGAAACAGAGAAATCATCCAGTAATATTGAAAAAAATGACGTTATAGATCCTGAAAATGACAGTCAACAAGCTGTGATAAATAATGAACAGTTAAAAATTGGTAGAGGTAAACAGCATAATATTAACATTACATTTAAACAGCCAATAAAATATTGGGGCATGATGGGTTCTTTTGTTGAATCATTCGAACAAGTTTTAATCAATGTAGAACAACCAACAGAAGTCATTAACGCTTTGGCACAAATTAATTCACCACAGCAACAAGTAGCTTGATAGAATATCGACAATTAAATGGGTAGTGGTTAGTTGGGTCATTAAACGACCTAGCTAACACTCAATAAATCAACATAAGCAATATTAAGGGTTATTCTTTGCAACATTTAGTTTGGGACCTAGATCCCGTATTTTTCTCCATTGGACCACTGACTGTACATTGGTATGGCGTATTATTCGCTACGGCTATTTTATCTGGCTTACAAGTGATGAAGTGGATTTTTCAAACTGAAAAACAAGATTTAGCCGCGTTAGATAACTTACTCGTTTACATTGTTATTGGTGTGATCGTAGGTGCCCGCCTTGGCCATTGTTTCTTTTATGATCCTGGTTATTATTTTGCTAATCCAATGAAGATATTTGCCATTTGGGAAGGTGGACTGGCGAGTCATGGCGGTGGTTTAGGTGCAATAATTGCTGCTGGCATTTATAGCAGAAAACATCAAATTAACTTTATCTGGTTGCTTGACAGACTCGCTATATGTACCGCTTTATTTGGCTTTTTTGTTCGTAGTGCAAATTTTGTTAATTCTGAAATATTAGGCACGCCAAGCAATGTACCTTGGGCTGTTATTTTTTCACGTATAGATAACGTTGCTCGCCACCCTTCGCAACTATATGAAGCGATTGCTTATTTAACTATCTTTTTTGTTTTGATGATTTTTTATAAACGCAAAAAAGCGCAAACGCCACAAGGGTCTATTTTAGGTGTTTTCTTAATTTTAATCTTCACTGCCCGTTTTCTTATTGAAATGTTAAAAGAAAAACAAGCAGCCTATGCTGCTGACATTTCTCTAACAGCAGGACAAATGTTAAGTATTCCGTTTTTTATCGCTGGTATTGCCTTAGTTATCTGGTCAGTCAAAAACAATAAAAAGATACAAAAATAAAATAACTTTAACGGTTAACGCCGCTCCTCAAACTTTTAAAATACAGGGGCGGTAAAATATAATTAATAAGATGTGGTTATAAATTCATGGCTAAAAAGTATTACGTGGTATGGAAAGGTGCAAAAACCGGTGTTTTTGAACAGTGGAATGATGTTAAAAGTCATACCCAAGGACGACCTGATGCTCAATATATGGGGTTTGAATCAAAAGCAGAGGCAGAACTGGCTTTTCAATCAACCTACACTAAAGCATTAACTAAGCGTTCGATGAGTAAAAGTGGCGGTGCTAAACCTTCAGCTTCTGCCGCCTATGTTAAATCTGATAATGCTGGGGCTGGTAGTACTACATCATCAGCAAAACAAGTTGCTGATTTTAATATTTATTGCGATGGGGCTTGTTCACCTAATCCTGGTAAGTCAGGAACAGGGATGGCGGTATATCAACAACAGCAACTCATTGAGCTGTGGTATGGTTTATACGAGCCTATGGGAACCAACAATACTGCAGAGCTTAATGGCATGCTTGCAGCGTTTAAATACGCGCAAGCACATATCAAACAAGGTAAAACCGTTCAGGTATTGTCTGACTCGAAATATTCAATTGACTGTATCACAAAATGGGCAAAAGGCTGGCAAGCAAAAGGCTGGACTCGTGGTAAAGGTGAAGAAATTAAGAACCTTGATATCATCAAACAATGTTTTACGCTTTACCAAGCATTAAAAGCGAATTTGATTATTAGCCATGTTAAAGGTCACGCTAACATAGAAGGTAACGAGCTCTCTGATAGAATGGCAGTGCTAGCTCGAGTAAAATGCACAAAAGGTTTTGTTCAATATCAAGAAACTCTCGACATTAAAACCATCTTAGCGATGGCTTCTGGTTAAGCTTTTTTGACATATTTATTTTAATAAAATATTAATAAATAGCTGATTAACTAAACAAGAAAAGACAGCTTAATCGCTGTCTTTTTTATTGCGAACAACAACCTAGTACTCATAAAGTGAAGCTATTTATCGCCAACTAGTGCGTTAAAATTAGTGTCTAGCACCATTAACGTTGTGGCTATCAATAAAACTAAGCAATATCCGTCAAATAGTGTCTGTCAAACAATGTCGGACAGGTATTTATTAACTCGAAAGAACATGAATTTTTTCTTCTGAAATAAACGATTATTTTATTTATGCTTATTAAAGTTAAAATTGTTAACTAATAAGCTAAAAGCCCTTGCCTAGTGACGAATATCTCAGTATTCTACGCGGCCTTTTTATCTTTGGATCTCAACATGATCGGATTTGATTACGGTACATCAAACTGTGCTGTCGGCGTTATGGAAAATAACAGCCCAAAACTTTTATCTTTAGGTGATCATGGTCGGTATATACCGTCAACTTTATATGCCCCAAGTCGTGATATTATTGTTAATTGGTTGAACAAACACTTGGATGTGGCAGAACAGAAAAACTTTCAACAGCAACGCCAAAGACAATTACAAAAAGGCCAAAATTCCTTAAGAGAATTAACCTTAGATGGCTACCCTACTGAGTTATCATTTGGTCAAAAAGCATTAAATAATTATTTACAAGAACCCGACGAAGGTTACTATATAAAGTCACCTAAATCATTTCTTGGCGCGAGTGGTTTATTACCGCAACAAATTGAATTATTTGAAGATATCGTTGCTTCAATGATGAGTAATGTAAAAAAACTCACTGAAGCAGCACTCGGCAGAACGGTTAGCCAAACGGTGATTGGCCGTCCGATTAACTTTCAAGGGTTACGCGGAGAAGAGAGTAATCAACAAGCAATTCAAATATTAACCAACGCAGCAAAACGTGTTGGTTTTAAAGATGTTGAATTTCAATTTGAACCCGTTGCTGCCGGCTTTGAATACGAAGCAAGTCTCACACAAGAAACTAAAGTTCTCGTGGTCGATATTGGCGGTGGCACTACCGATTGCTCAATGTTATTGATGGGACCAAAACAAGCTGTTTTAGCCGACAGAGCTGCAGATTTATTGAGTCACAGTGGTGAACGTGTTGGTGGAAATGATTTTGATATTGCCTTTGCTCTTAAAGGTATTATGCCTAGTTTTGGTTTAGACAGTGTTTTAAAAACAGGTAAACCAATGCCAAGTAATAGTTTTTGGCAAGCTATGGCTATTAACAACATAAATCATCAAACTGAGTTCTATAGTGCTGCTAACGGGCGTTTTTTAGAGCAACTTATTCGCGATGCCAAACAACCTGAACTACTAACGCGCTTATTAACAGTCCAACAACAGAAATTAAGTTATCGTGTGGTCAATTCTGCGGAGCAAAGTAAAATTGCTCTAACGGATCAAACTCAACTACAGATAAATTTATCAGATATAGACGAAGGCTTATCTATAGAGCTTGATAGAGATAGCTTTGCCGCTGCATGCAAACGTGAATTAAATTCAATAACCTCTTTAATGAACGATGCTATTACGCAAGCTAACTGTCAACCTGATGTGGTATTTGTAACGGGTGGTACTGCTAAATCGCCAGTTTTAAATCAGTTTTTACAACAACAATTTCAACATACGCCTATCGTTATTGGTGATCATTTTGGCAGTGTGACGGCTGGCTTAACCCGCTGGGCAAACAAGATTTATTCATAATATTAATATTAGTTATTCTGCGTAAACTTAAGGCAATTATCCTTGATAGTTAATTGCCTTAAGCGTCGCGTTTGCCATATTTAATAACTTAAATTATCAACAACATTCAAATCACCACTAGCTCACTTCTTAAAGTGCCCTCACCCAGCTCGATTGCTCTTTGGTAACGAAAACTCTTTAATGTTCAATTGATGTTTTTGTAATTTTCGATATAAAGTTCTAACGCTGATCTCTAAATGATCAGCAATGACTTGTGGTTGGTTACCATATTGATTGAGTAGGTCAGTGATATGGTTTTTCTCGTTTATGGTTAAATTCGCAGAGTCATTTTCGAACTGGTTTAAACCAAAAAATTGATTGGGTAATTGTTCGCTATTTATTAGCTCATCGTCACTTAACAACGCACTGCGTTGTACTATATTGTTGAGCTCTCTAACATTACCTGGGTAATGATAATGACTTAATAGCGCTAAAGCTTCGGCAGTGAATTTTTTTTCTGAAAATTCACTTTTTAATAATAAGTGCTCGGCTAACAAGGCAATATCGGATTTTCTGGCGCGCAGTGTCGGTAAGCTAATCGGAAAAGCCGCTATGCGATAATATAAATCCTCTCGAAATTCACCGGCCTCTACCATCTGTTCTAAATTTTTATGGCTAGCGCAAATTAATCTAAAATCAGCTGTTTGTTTTTCAACGCTACCAACACGTCGATATTGTCCCGTTTCAAGTAATCGCAATAATTTTACTTGCAAATTAAGTGGCACATCGCCTATTTCATCCAAGAATAAGGTGCCACCTTTCGCCATACAAACTAAGCCTTTTTTACTGGAGCTTGCTCCCGTGAATGCGCCTTTTTCGTGACCAAATAACTCTGATTCAAACAATGACTCACTAAGCCCTGTGCATTCAACTTCTATAAAAGGCTTATCTGCACGCTTACTTGCTTGATGAATTGATAGTGCAGCGAGCTCTTTGCCTGTACCGGTTTCACCTTGCAGTAAAATGCTAATATTACTATTGGCACTTCGCGTAATCATTTTAAGTAGCGCTTGAAATGGCTTACTTTTACCAATTAATTTACGGTCGCTGCTGACACTACTGGCAAAATCTACTTTTTCTAGCGTTTCTAAAAAACCAATCGTTATACCGTCATTGTCTTTGACGGGCTTCATCAAAATATTACAATAAATATCTGCTGAAGCTGTTTTATGAATATGCAGAGCAGAGCTGTTTTTGCCGGTTTTTTTACATGATGATAACGGGCAAGATTCACCTTGTTGATCACAAGGCTGAGTGGCGTTATGCGAAACTTCATAACACTTACTTTCGCCCAATATGACTTCTTTTTTGTAAGTGTCACGATAGGCTTGATTAACCGCTTCAATGGCATAATCCGTTGTGATAAATATGGCTGGCTTTTCGACCGACTCAATAATGGCTTGAATAGTTTGATGAACCATGGTTGATATACCTTTGAAATTTTATTTTTTTGTCAATATTGACGTGACTCGACGTCATTAAATGACACTTATGGCGCAATTAAAAGCTATTTTAAAATTACTTTTAGGAGTACGATATTATTGTCTTTTATTTCATTGACTTAGGTTTTTAGTGATAAAGTTGCAGAACGATATTTTTTGGCACTTTTGTTGCTAACATAAGGTTAATCATCCTGTTTTAGACGAGCAAAAGAGTTTAAATACACTGTTTCGACAGCTGCTACTTTTGCTTGTGACTAAAACTTAAATGATTATGAGAGGATTACTGAGCACATATACTGTGTAGGTATGACTCTAGATTGTATAAATTCAGCGTAAAGCGCCATTTTTATTGATTAGCAACTATATTTTTATCAACATTCTTTTCAACGTCATTTGAACACGTAGAGCAATAACGAGAGTAATCAGTATGATAAGTGAAACACTAGTAGAATTATCGCGGTGGCAGTTTGCTATTACTGCACTGTTCCATTTCTTGTTTGTTCCCTTAACTATCGGCCTAACATGGATTTTATTCATTATGGAAGCCGTTTATGTCATGACAGGTCGTGAGATCTATCGTGATATGACAAAGTTTTGGGGCAAGCTATTTGGTATCAACTTCGCCATTGGTGTAGCTACTGGCTTAACCATGGAGTTTGAATTTGGCACTAACTGGTCATATTACTCGCATTATGTCGGTGATGTGTTTGGTGCACCTTTGGCCATTGAAGGCTTAATGGCCTTTTTCCTCGAGTCTACTTTTGTTGGCATGTTCTTTTTAGGTTGGGAACGGCTAAGTAAGCGCCAGCATTTAATGGGTACCTTATTAATGGCGTTAGGTACTAACTTTTCTGCGCTGTGGATATTAATTGCCAATGGCTGGATGCAAAATCCTGTTGGTAGTGAGTTTAATTACATGACTATGCGTATGGAATTAGTCAGCTTTAGCGAAATTATTTTTAACCCTGTCGCACAAGTTAAATTCATTCACACGGTGGCTGCAGGCTATGTTGCGGGCGCTATGTTTGTGTTGAGCATCAGTAGTTATTATCTTCTGAAAGGGCGAGATGTTGCCTTTGCTAAACGCTCGTTTTCTGTCGCCGCAGGCTTTGGTCTGGCAGCGATATTCTCGGTTATTTTACTCGGTGATGAATCAGGCTATGAAGTCGGTGAGGTACAACGAGTAAAACTTGCGGCCATTGAAGCTGAATATCATACCGAAGCAGCACCAGCAGCATTTACCTTGATTGGCTTACCAGATGATGAAGCGATGGAAACACATTACGCGGTAAAAATTCCTTATGCTTTAGGGATTATCGCTACGCGGTCTTTAGATGAAGAAGTGATGGGTTTACGTGACTTACAAAGTGCCCATGAACCACGTATTCGTAATGGTATGATCGCATACGAGTACTTGATGAAGCTGCGTAATGGTGAAGAAACACCAGAAAATATTGCGAAATTTAATGAAACAAAACATGACCTTGGCTACGGGTTGTTACTAAAACGTTATACCAATGATGTGGTTGACGCTACCGAAGCACAAATACAAATGGCAGTTAAAGACTCAACTCCTCCTGTTGCTCCTATCTTTTGGGCGTTTCGGATGATGGTCGCGTCTGGTTTTATAATGTTATTGCTATTTTGTTTAGCGTTTTACTTTAATGCACGACGTGTAATCGAACAGAAACGTTGGTTATTAAAAGCCATAATTCTTGCTCTACCACTGCCTTGGGTTGCGATAGAAACGGGTTGGTTTGTTGCTGAATTTGGTCGTCAACCTTGGGCTATTAGTGAGGTGTTACCGACATTTTTGTCTACCTCTAATTTAGCCGCAAGCGATGTACTGTTTTCTCTTGTCGCCTTTATTGTTGTGTACAGTATTTTATTTGTTATCGAAATGTATTTAATGATTAAGTTTGCTCGTTTAGGCCCAAGTGCTTTACATACCGGGCGTTATCATTTTGAACAAGCACCAGAGCTAACGTCTGGTCTTCGTAGCCAGAATTCTTAAGGGGAAATGCATGTTTGATTACGAAACATTAAAACTAATATGGTGGTGCCTGATTGGCTTTCTTTTCATCGGTTTTGCGATCACCGATGGTATGGATATGGGCGTCGGAGGCTTATTACCTTTCGTGGCGAAAAAAGATGCAGAAAGCCGTGTCGTTATTAATACCGTAGGTGCGCATTGGGATGGTAACCAAGTTTGGTTTATCACCGCTGGCGCTTCGTTGTTTGCCGCATGGCCTTTAGTATATGCCACCGCTTTTAGCGGCTTTTACTTTGCCATGATGTTAACACTGTTTAGCTTGTTTTTACGGCCACTAGCTTTTGATTATCGTAGTAAAATTGAATCGGCAAAATGGCGTAGTAACTGGGACAAAGCCTTATTTGTTGGCTCTATGGTACCGCCATTAGTGTTTGGTGTTGCTTTTGGTAATTTATTACAAGGTGTGCCCTTTGGTTTCGACTCATTAATGCGCGTGACCTATACCGGTTCGTTTTTTGCTTTGTTCACTCCTTTTACTCTGCTAGCGGGTGTGGTGAGTGTCGCGATGATGTTAATGCATGGCTCTACTTGGTTAGTGATGCGCACCGATGCTGATGTAGCAAAGCGTTCTGCGAATATCGGGCGTGTGGTATCTGTGGTATTAGCGCTTTGTTTCGCGCTAGCGGGTGTGATGGTTTGGCAAAGTATTGATGGTTATTTAGTTGTCAGTGCTATCGATACCATGGGGCAAGCACAACCAACGATGAAAGAAGTAACGACGGCCTCTGGTGCTTGGTTAACTAATTATAACGCGTCACCATTTTTATGGTTAATACCTGCAATTGGCATACTTACCCCATTTTTAGTGGCTTCTTTATTGAGTGTAAAAGATAAAAGTACGTCGGTAAAAGTCAGTGCATTTGTTGGTAGCTCTGTCAGCATTATTAGTATTATTTTAACGGCGGGTATTGCTATGTTCCCTTTTGTTATGCCCTCGAGTAGCCAACCCAATCACAGTTTATTGATGTGGGATACGGTGTCGAGTGAAGGAACGTTAGGTTTAATGTTTATTGTAGTGGCTGTTTTCATTCCCATTATTATTGCTTATACCCTTTGGTGTTACAAAAAAATGTGGCGTACCGTGACCATTGCTGAAATAGAGCAAAACAATCACAGTGCCTATTAATTTACTTGCTATAGCATTAGTTAAACTAAGTATTGTTAAGTAAGTATTGTTAAGTAAGTGTAGGTAAGTAAGTTCAGATAAATAACTTAACGGTATTGATAATAAATACCGTTAAGTTGTTAAGAAAATAAAGGATAAATTTATGTGGTATTTCACTTGGATATTAGGTGTGTTGCTTGCAGTCTCGTTGGGCATAATCAATGTTATGTGGTACGAGATGGAACAGCATGTTGATAATGTTTCTAAAGATCAAAATAACGACGATGAAATCTCTTAACGAGTCATAAGTAACGAAAAACGAGCCAGTAATAATGACAGAGCAAACACAGCAGCAAAAAAAGCAAGTTAATCACTGGCTCAAAGCTCAAAAAAAATATGCAGACGGCAAATTAAGTCGCGCGATTGCTTTAGGAGCCATCAATGGCTTATTAATGATCTTGCAAACCGCCGTGCTAGCTTACCTTATTAATTTAGTGATATTTCCAAGTGCAGAAAGCACACTAACCACAGCAATGGATAGCACAGTTTTCACCGACACAAGCATGATCATTGCCGCTTTAGTGGTGATTATTTTTTGTCGTGCAGGTTTGGGATATTTTAGCGAGTGTTACAGTCGACGTGGCGCTATGGATATTAAAGCCAATATACGTTCGCGTTTGCTGTATCGTTTATTTCAATTTGGTCCGGCTTACACGCAAACCAAAGGCAGCGCGAAGTTAGCTCATTTACTACATCAAGGTATTGACTCATTAGAAGATTACTTTGCGGGCTACTTACCTGTTATTGCTTACTGCGCGGTTATTCCTTTGGCCATATTGATTGCTGTATTTCCCATTGATTGGCAATCAGGCTTAATTTTATTGCTTACCGCGCCAATGGTGCCATTTTTTATGATACTGATTGGTCATAAAGCGCAGCGGTTAAATGAAGAACATTGGACTAAGCTGCAGCGCATGAGCAGTCACTTTCTTGATATTATCCAAGGATTAACACAGCTTAAAATATTTAATGCTTCGCGCAGAGAAATTGCCGCAGTCAAAAAAATCAGTGATGACTATGGAGATGAAACCATGGGCATTTTAAAAATTGCTTTTCTTTCGTCATTTATTTTAGAGTTTTTAGCTTCTATTTCCATCGCGTTGGTTGCCGTTGTGCTAGGTTTTCGTTTGTACTATGGCAATGTTGATTATGTTTTCGCTTTATGGGTTTTATTACTTGCCCCTGAATTTTACTTGCCATTTCGCCAACTTGGTACGCAATACCATGCAAAAATGGCCGGTGTTACCGCCGCTGAAGATCTTGTGCAAGTATTGAATCAACCACGCGAACAACATACCTCAAAAACACTCTTTAACGCCCCTTTTACCCTTAAGTTAGCGCAAGTAGACTTTGCATACCCTGAGCGAAGTAATGCTTTAAACGATATAAACATCACGTTTTCATGCCAAGGTTTATACGCAGTTATTGGTGAAAGTGGCTCGGGAAAATCAACCTTAATCGATATGATTTTAGGCTTTGTTCAACCAAGTGCTGGACAAGTTATGATCAACGATAAAATATTAACGGCCAATAACCGAGATCAATGGTTACAACACTGTGGTTGGATTTCTCAGCAGGCACAAATTTTTTATGGCTCTTTAGCGTTTAATATTGCCTTATCGGACGACTATCAACAGGAGCTTGTTATTCAAGCACTTGAAAAAGCAGGCTTAGCAAGCTTTGTAGAAAGCCTTGAACATGGCATTGAAAGCCAAGTCGGTGAAGATGGTGCCGGGCTCTCCGGTGGGCAAGCGCAACGTTTAGCTCTCGCGCGAGTGTTTTACCATCAACCAGATGTATTGATACTTGATGAGCCAACCAGCCACCTTGATCAAGAAACAGAGCAAATTATTACATCAGTGATAAATGCTTATGCTGAAAATCATCTGGTGATTGTTATTGCCCATCGCTTGCAGACGGTGATGGCCGCGAAAGAAATTATCGTGCTTGAGCAAGGGAAAGTGATTGAATCAGGTACTCACCAAACGTTATTAGCTCATGGCGGCTATTACGCGCAGCAGGTGAACGTATGAAGATATTTTTTCGCTTAATCGGTTTACTTAAACCGCAGCTACCTTTGATGTTGCTTGGCGCTTTATTGTCGGTTATTACGGTATTAGCTAATATCAGTTTATTGGCTGTGTCTGGTTGGTTTATAACGCTAATGGCAATTGCTGGCACCACTGGCATAACCGTTAACTATTTTACCCCGGCAGCTATCATTCGATTTTTAGCCATTGTGCGCACGGCAGGTCGTTATGCTGAGCGTATGTTAACTCACAGAGCAACCTTTAATGCATTAGCCGATTTGCGACATTATTTTTATCAGCAACTTGAGCCGTTATTACCATATTATCGCCTTGATTTACGTTCGGGAGACCTGTTAGCTCGGCTACAACAAGATATAGATAACCTCGATAATTTTTACTTGCGAGTATTATTACCCATCTTCGTTGCCTTGATTTCAGTGCCTATTGTTTGTTATACGTTAGCGACTTTCTCAACCATGATTGCCTGGGTAATGTTAAGTGCCTTGTTAATTGTTGCACTTGTTTTACCGGTGATTAGTTACTTGGCTTCAATGCAACTTGCAAAAGAAAAGTCTCATTTAGAAAGCCACCTCAGTGAAGAACTGGTTAATGGCATTGGCGCGATTAAAACCTTATTGGTTTATCAAGTAGGTATCCGTTATCAGCGTTCAATCGCGAGTATTACAAAGAAATATTATGCTGTGCGTTATCGCTTAGTTAAAATTAATGCGCGCTTAAATGCGGTTATTTTTCTGCTTATTCATTTATCGGCGCTCGTGTGCTTCATTATTTTATTACCATCGTTAGCAACCGCTGAAATTGACAGTAAGTCTTTAGTGGCTGTTGTTTTATTAGTTTTAGTAAGTTTTGAAACCGTCAGCAGCATGCCGCTAGCCTTGCAATTATTACCGCAAAGTTTAGCCAGTGCCGCAAGGTTATTTGCGATTATCGATAAAACTAAACCTATTGATATCGGTGTTGAAGACGCTCAGCATGGCGATATTAATTTCGAAAACTTCACCTTTAGTTATCCCGAACAAAAAAATGCCAGTTTGCGCGCCATTAATCTATCAATAAAAGCAGGTGATAAAGTGGCGGTTATTGGCGCGAGTGGCGCGGGAAAATCAACATTAGTGAACCTACTTATGGGCTTTTGGCCAACAGGAGTAGCGCTTTCTTCATCGAAAAATTTAGCCAGTTCAGTACTCGAAAATAGCAGTTCCAAGAATAACGGCAGAATAACACTTGGCGGTTCAGATTTAAGTAAGATAAAGCGTGATTCTTTACGCCAACATATTGCTTTAATGAGTCAACAGGGACATATATTTGATGCCAGTATTGCAGACAACTTACGTTTAGCTAAGGCCGATGCGACTAAAGAAGAAATGCGTCAGGTCTGTCAATCAGTGAATTTAAGTGACTTTATTGATGACCTGCCCAAAGGCTTAAATACTTGGTTAGGATCAACAGGGACGGGGTTGTCAGGCGGGCAAGCACAACGACTACAAATTGCGCAATTATTACTGCGTTCTGCAAAAGTATTGATTATAGATGAGCCAACAAAAGGTTTAGACCGTGGCAATGAAGAAGCCATGATGGTGAATATTTTAGCGCATGTAAAACAACATCAACAAAGTTTAGTGGTGATCACTCATAAACCGTTAATGCTTGAGAAAATGGATAAAATAGTGGTGATGGAACAAGGCGAAATTATCGCACAAGGAAGTCATCAACAACTTTATAGTGATAATCAGTATTATCAAAAACTACTGAATTATTTTTAATTACTGACCTGAACCACTCATTAAGTTCAGCTTAAACGTAGACGATATTATTTTCATTTAAACATTGTGTAGCACACGGTGATATTGGAGAAAAGCATGAAATCATTAACTGTAAAAATGTTATTCACTAGCGTTTTATTTACATTACCCTCACTTGCTCATGCTGAAATTAACCATGCTGAAATTAATAATGCTGAAGTCAAAGTGCCTAGCCAAGATATTGCAGAAGCACGTACATTGATAAAAGCTTTTGGTGGTGATTTAAAGCATGCGTTAACGACGGCGATGAAATCTGGCGGACCAATAAAAGCATTAACTGTGTGCAATGTTGAAGCTGCACCGATTGCTCAGAAAAATTCAGCTTTATCGAGTTGGAAAATAGCGCGCACAGCAATAAAAGTTCGCAATGAAAATAACGCACCCGACGCATGGGAAGCGACGGTACTACGTCAATTTGAAGAACGTAAAATCGCAGGTGAAGACATAAAAACCATGGAATATGCTGAGGTAATTCAAGAGGGAGAGCAATTAACTTACCGTTATATGAAACCTATAGCCACAGCCGGTTTATGTTTAACATGCCATGGCGCGCAAGTAGACGAGGCTGTAACAACAAAAGTACGAGCGTTATATCCTAACGATCAGGCAACTGGTTTTACGTTGGGTGATATACGTGGTGCGTTTACACTAAAAAAATAAGTACTAGCACTTTGTTATAATTTACAAATAATACTTAATCAGCTGTAACGCTGTAATCGTCGAATATATCTATTATCGTCTACTAGTGTAACCGCTGATCTTGCATAATTTACTGACAACAATGAGCTTTATCGACGTAATCAATGGTATATCAAAAAATTAATGAAGAGCTTAACGTTTGACGAAATAAACCAAGCACAGTGGTTATCAAATGAGCTAGTACGAACAATTAATCAAAATGGTACATTGTATCGAGATTGAATAGTATTAAGACTAGCGTCATACCGAAAGAAGCAACATTGTCTCTTGGTTTTGGTTTCGGTTTCGGTTTAGTGAATCAAGCAAGGTGCTAAAAAAACTGAATGACAATTGATATTTACTCATGAATTCAAACCAAGAAGAAGCTTAAGCTCTGCCATTAATTGTTCAGTTTTATTTTTCGAAGTATTTGACTTGAAAGTATAGAGTAAATCCTGCGAGCACCACAGATATCTATTTTATGACACATTTAAGCCAATCACATGCATTGGCTTAAATGTCGAAGAAAATGTCGAAGAAAGTATTTGATAACATCTTAAATACTAAAAAGCGTATATTACTTTTATTTAGTCACAGTAAGAAGTTTGTATTTTATAGTCCTGCGGCAACTCTAGCTTTATTCCTAACATCAGCAGCAAAATCTAGACCTTTCTTAAATCTATTTTCAGCTGCAGTTATCTCATCTGAATCATTATTTGCAGATAAAAGTGATTGAGAAAAAACTTTATAAAGTGATGATATATGTGCCTGATATGCTGCTTCAATAGCGTTTTCTATTGCTTCCATTGTAATTCCCTTTTCATGGTAAATATAAAGCTAAAATTATAAAACGAATGAGTCTGTTTTGCTAATGTAATTAAGGGTTTATTCGCTTCATAAGAAAATTTTTAACACGGCTAAGAGTACACCTATAGCCTTATATCTGAAGGGAATCTCTGGATTAGCCTGTTATAGAGCCGCTTTGCCATGAAAATTCACGTAAAGTTTTTGTAATTTATCCGGTATAAGTGGCCAACCGATAGCTTTAGTTGAAGGAGTAGCTTCCCAAAATAGATGTTCAACGTAATAAACATCGATATATTCAAACACTGTAGAGTGTGCATCTATTAGTTTATTGTCGATATAAGCTAAGTATTTTTCGGCTAATGCTATATGTCCCTGCGCAAGAGCTTTACAGGTAGCATCTGCAAACGCTTCCATTTTTGAAGTCATCATATACCTTTCATGATTATCCATGACAGGTATCATCTCTGGGAAAATCGTACATATCTCATCAAGCAAATGCTGTGCTATTTTATCAGTCATTGTTATAACCAAGAGTACAATTAAGCGAACGGCTACTATATAAGTTAGTCATGCTTGCTTAGCTTATAATCTATGGGTTCAAATCTATAATGTCCCGTTATTTTATAATCAAAAATCATATCTTCAATCCTTGGCCCTTGACCAATATTATGAACAATCATTTTGTTACCTGTTTCTACATTGACTTGATCGATAACCATACCAATATGAGGTAAATTACCTGGCAGCATCCAAGTAACAATATCACCGACATTATAATCAGCTTTATCAGCACTGATTACTAGAGAGCCCCCTTGCCTTTCAAAGTAAGTCTGTAAGTTAGGAACACGTCGATGATCAATATTTCTATCTGTTGAATTTAGGTTCCATATGCGTTTAGACGGATAAAGAGCAAAGTTTGCCCTCATATCTTCATGCACTAGCTTTTGTAAGTCTGTACCTATAGCTCGATAGGCTCTAATGATAACATCAGTACAAACACCTGTTCCTGAAGGAACATCGCCATTGGGATAGGCTAAAGATACATAAGAACCATCATAAATAACCTTATGATTGGTTCTTTCAATTAAACTTGCAGTGATATCTTGATTAAATTTTGAAGCATGAACCGTCGTATTTAATAACAATAAAAGTAGTATGATTTTTTTCATAAACCTTCCTTAGCATATAATTTTTTACTCATAAAAATAGTGTTCCCTTTAAATCACCAGTGCATCAAACTACCGTTTACTTGTTTAAGAAGTTTATACACGAGCATGAACGAAAAAGCACAAAATATTGCTTGCTGGTACAACGACCAGATCAAAAGTAATTCCACGAGTATTCTATCTGTAATTTATAAAATGAACTATGTGAATCATCTGTTTGAGTAAACTCTTAATTTAAAGCTATTGCATTTATTAGGCAAATATTTGATTAATTCGAAAACTCACTTTACATACAAACTTATGCATATATAATATTTCACATATACAAGCTTAGTGATCAAATGACTATGCTCAAAAAACAAAAAGTTCTCTTTCTTTGTACGGGTAATTCAGCAAGGTCTCAATTAGCCGAAGCGTTACTAAGACATAAAGCCGGTGACAAGTTTGAAGTTTTTAGTGCCGGTACATGCCCTGAAGATATTGATTCACGAACGATTGCGGCCTTAAGAAAATTTGGTTTAAAGACTGAAGATTTATCATCTAAAAGCGTAACGGTATTCGAAGGCCAAATATTTGATTATGTGATTACCCTTTGTGACAAAGCTAACAGCGAATGTAGAAACTACCCTAATGCAGGTAAACAACTAGCATGGGACTTTCCTGATCCTAAAACACGTAACGATAGCAACCCATTTTCTGCGACATTAAACGAACTGAACAATCGCTTAGCTATGTTTCTTTTGGTGGAAATGGAGGCAGAATCAAGCCATTTAGCTAATGCTTCCCCAACAAATTCCAGCAATGAAACGGCCCAACCATTGGCTGACTTTTCTCCTATTACTTTCTATAAAAGCCTGACTGACGATATTCGATTAAAAGCATTAATGTTGACCCATTATCATGGCGAACTTTGTGTTTGCGAGTTAATGGCAGCACTTGATGAAGATAGCCAGCCTAAGGTATCACGCAACCTTGCGGTATTAAAAAAATCTAAAGTGATTACTGACCGAAAACATGGCCAGTGGGTGTTTTATCGCATAAACCCTGAGCTACCTTTGTGGGCAAAGTCCGTGATTGCACAAACAACTGAAAATAATGTTTCGTTGATTAATAAAGAACTACAACGCTTAAATAACATGCAAAACAGACCCGATAAAGCGAGTTTTTGTAAGTAGAGTAGTTTAAGGATTATGTGAATTGTGTGATGAGGATTTTTGAACGCTATTTATCGGTTTGGGCTGGTGTTTCAGTATTCTTAGTTGGCACGTTACATTTTTATAATTAACCGCCGCTACTTCGCTGTTTGGCCGTATTCTAGCGTGGCATTAATAGTTGCTGGCGTACTGGATGAGGTAACCGTTATGTTGTCTTTAGTCTATTTTATTAACCGAACAAAAAACTGGTTTGGAGACGCTGATGTTTGAAATATTTACTGATTTAGCCTCGTGGTTAGTGGTTGATGTTTTGGGTCTTTCAAAAGCAACAAAGCTAGGGGATGCTCTGCATTTTTTTATTGAAGATACCACTAAGATATTCTTTTTATTGCTGGTGATGATTTACGCTATTGCTTTGTTAAGAGCGTCGATGAATGTCGAGCGTGTGCGAGATTATTTAGCGGGAAAGCATAAAGGTGTCGGTTACCTATTAGGGTCTAGTTTTGGCGCAATAACGCCTTTTTGTTCTTGTTCGAGTATTCCCGTATTTTTAGGCTTTACCTCAGCCGGCATTCCGGTCGGTATTACAATGTCATTTCTCATTACCTCACCATTAATAAATGAGGTGGCGGTATTATTACTACTAAGCTTATTAGGCTGGAAGTTTACCTTGCTTTACGTTGTGGTTGGTATGTCAGTTGGCATTTTAGGCGGTGTTTTTCTTGATGCGATTAAAGCTGAGCGGTGGCTGCAATCTTTTGCTGCTAAGGCATTAGAACGAGGCCAAAATGCTTCAGCAGGAGCTAAAAGTGCACAAACATCTACTTTATCGTTAAAAGAACGACATAACTTTGCTAAAGATGAAATGTTGGAAATATTCGGACGGGTATGGAAATGGGTCATCATAGGGGTTGGGTTAGGCGCAGCTTTACATGGCTTTGTTCCTGATGGCTGGATTCAAACTCATTTAGGTGATGGTCAATGGTGGTCAGTTCCGTCAGCTGTATTACTTGGAATACCTTTATATTCGAATGCGACAGGTGTTATTCCTGTTATGGAAAGCTTAATTACCCAAGGGCTGCCAATTGGTACAACACTGGCTTTTTGTATGAGTACGGTAGCAGCAAGTTTTCCTGAATTTATATTATTGAAACAAGTGATGCAGTGGCGATTACTAGCGGTACTTTTTTTACTACTGCTGAGTGCATTTACATTAATTGGCTGGATTTTTAATTTTCTGGCCCCGCTTCTTTAACATTTATCTTTGAGCTTAAGCCTAAAATTATCGCCTAGGCATAGCTCTTTAACTTAAGAGAGAAACATAATGAAAGAAATAAAAGTGTTAGGCACTGGCTGTGCGAAATGCACAAAAACAATTGAGCTAATTTCAAAGGTAGCAAACGAACTAAATATTGCTATCGACATAAAAAAAGAAACAGATGTAGAAGTGATTATGGGGTATGGCGTAATGAGTACACCAGCCGTCATTATTGATGAGGTCAATGTACACAGTGGCTCTATCCCAAATGTCGACACTATTGAGTCATGGTTGAAAGGTTAATGATGCCACTAGACCTTAGAGCGAGTGATAAGACCTACTCTTTCGGTTTTTGGTTAAACTGCTAATGACGTTATAAAGCAAGTGCAGAAATTAGGGAATATGAATTAAGCATTATACATTGGCTATTAAGTTTTAGAGGTTAAATCATCCATTGTAACTTAATCACTTTAATGACTTTAATGATTATTTACAATTTAGCACTACTTTAAACTCCATTTTTTACATTGTTTTTTAGACGTTTTTAAAAATTATTTTAACAAAATCAAGGATAAACACATGACGATTAAAATTGGTATTAACGGCTTTGGCCGTATGGGGCGTTTATCAATGCGAGCTGCATTTGATTGGGACGATATTGAAATTGTGCACATTAACGATCCCGCAGGCAATGCAGAAACACTCGCCCACTTAATGACTTTTGATTCGATACATGGCCGCTGGCATCATGACGCTTCGCATGACGCAGAGTCAATTGTGATTAATGGCAAAGCTATTCCTTGTACGCAAAATAAAGCCACTCAGGATACTGATTGGTCTAAGTGTGATGTGGTGATAGAAGCCTCCGGTAAAATAAAAACCAAAGCGTTATTGCAAGCCTATTTAGATCAAGGGGTAAAGCGTGTTGTTGTTACCGCGCCAGTTAAAGAAGAAGGCGTTTTAAATATTGTTATGGGCGTGAATGAAGGGTTATACGATAAAGCTATCCATCCTATTATTACCGCAGCTTCTTGTACGACTAACTGCTTAGCCCCGGTAGTAAAAGTTATTCATGAGAAAATAGGTATTAAACATGGTTCAATGACCACGATTCATAGCATAACCAATACGCAAACGATATTAGACGCACCACATAAAGATTTACGCCGAGCACGTGCTTGTGGCGTGAGTTTAATTCCGACCACCACAGGCTCAGCGACTGCTATTACTCATATTTTTCCTGAGCTTCAAGGCAAGCTAAATGGCCATGCCATACGTGTTCCTTTAGCCAATGCGTCAATTACCGATTGCGTATTTGAAGTTGCACGTGAGACATCAGTTGCCGAAGTGAATCAATTGCTTAAATCGGCGGCTGACAATGAACTCAAGGGTATTATGGGTTATGAAGAGCGCCCATTAGTTTCTATCGATTACAAAACTGATCCGCGCTCAAGTATTATTGATGCGCTATCAACCATGGTAGTCAACGATACCCAAGTTAAACTTTATGTTTGGTATGACAATGAGTGGGGCTATGCAAACCGCGCCGCCGAGTTAGCTCGTATGGTTGGTTTAGCAGATAAGGATTAATGATCGATGAGACTTATTTCATTCAACAAAACATCAGTTGCACAATCTTGCACGCTAAGGTTTAAATAATGACCAAGCAGGCAGAGTCTAAGCAAACAGGGGCTAAGCAGTTGATCTCCAAACAGGCTGAGTCTAAACAAGTGATGTCCAAGCAGGTGAAACAATACTTGGTGATCACCGGTAATTACTGGGCATTTACTTTAACTGATGGCGCACTTCGAATGCTAGTTGTGTTGTACTTTCATCAGTTAGGCTATAGCCCTTTAAATATAGCTATGCTGTTTTTGTTTTATGAAATATTTGGTGTTATCACCAACCTTGTTGGTGGTTGGTTAGGTGCGCGACTTGGTCTAAATAAAACCATGAATATCGGTTTAGGGCTGCAAATAGTTGCGCTGGGCATGCTAGCGGTTCCAGCTGAAATGCTGACCATTATTTATGTCATGGCAGCACAAGCTTTATCTGGCATCGCGAAAGATCTAAATAAAATGAGCGCGAAAAGCTCGATTAAATTACTGGTGCCTGAAGGCGCTGAAAGTAAATTATATCAATGGGTTGCTATTTTAACAGGATCTAAAAATGCTTTGAAAGGCGTTGGCTTCTTTCTCGGTGGCTTACTACTGACTTTATTAGGCTTTACAGGTGCCATCATTTTAATGGCAAGCCTATTAGCAGTGGTGTGGCTGTTTAGTTTATTTGCGTTAAAAGAAGACTTAGGTAAGGCGAAAAATAAGCCAAAGTTTAATGAGATATTTTCTAAAAGTCAGCCAATCAATATTCTATCGGCTGCACGTATGTTTTTGTTTGGTGCCCGTGATGTTTGGTTTGTTGTCGCTCTACCGGTATTTTTAGCGGTAACCTTTAATTGGGATCATTGGTGGGTAGGAGGCTTTATGGCAAGTTGGGTCATTGGTTATGGCCTTGTACAATCACTTGCTCCTTTGATCACAGAGAATAAAGCCATTAGTGGAAAAACTACTGACAGCAGCCAAAATCTTGCTCCCTCAGGTAGAGCGGCATTTTTATGGGCAAGTTACTTAACCTTAATACCGCTCGCTATTGCTTTAGCTTTGCATTTCAATTTTTACATTAAAGCTTCAATCATTATCGGTTTACTGATCTTTGGCGCCGTTTTCGCAATAAACTCCTCCCTGCATAGCTATTTAATCATCAGCTATGCAGGAAAAGACGGAGTTTCACTCGATGTTGGTTTTTACTATATGGCCAATGCCATGGGCAGGTTAATGGGGACGGTGCTATCTGGTCTGGTCTATCAAACATATGGCTTAGAAGCCTGTTTATGGATATCTTCTGCCTTTGTCGCGACCGCAGCGCTATTATCACTAAAACTTCCTGAATATAAAGGAAGCAAGCAAGTTTAGTGTCATAGAAGTCATGCAAAGCTAAATGCCAATCAAGCTAATGGTTACCAAATATGGTCTTTGCACTACCACAACAAATTTATACAACTAAGCTCTTACAACTAAGCCATACAATCAAGCTCATATACCAAGCTGCTTTGCTTCAAATAAGCTATAGCTTCAGCAAAGAAACAAGCAATCAGTTTGCAGAGCCATAGCTTGTTTTATTTACGTTAAATACTCTAATTCGTTGAAAAGATTCGAGATTATCAAGTTTATATTCAACGAGATTTTTTATCTGGACCCGTAGGGGCTTCATCAGCGCTGATATAACCATCATTGTTTTTATCAAGATGCTTAAAGCGCTTTTCTCCTCGTTGAAATTCAGATAAGGCTACCTTGCCATCTTTGTTTTTATCTAATCGATTGATGAATTTACTGTTATTAGCTATTCCTAATGTAGTCGGTAACTGAGGATGATTACTAGCACTACTTTGTCTTTCATTACTGTCACTTTGTATCGATGAAGTTGTTGTAGCATATTCAGCATTTATTTCTTTTAGTGCACCCGTCGCAATATTAACTTCACCACCTCTGACCATGCGAACATAGTTTTTAACCCTGATGATGTCACCTTGTGGGCCTCTAGAGGTTGGTTCTCCGGTTTTAGGATCACTACGTTGTGAACCAGCACCGTGCACATCCATTGTTTTGCCTCGCATTTCACCTAGCGCTTTACCAAAAGCTAAATAAACAGCACCTTCAGCCGGTACTGGGCCATCAAGATGCGTTGTCGAACTCCAATAGTATGGGTAATCTTTTTCACCAGCTTCGTTTTTAATCGACGATATTTGAAATAAAGGAGCAATCGCTGCTGAGTTTGATGTTTCAGGCGAGCGCGTATAATCAACAATACTTTGTAGCTCTTTAGCATTAGGTAAACGCCAATCATTGTAGCCCCCTAGTGTCGACTGCTGCGCATATTTCAGTGCATCTTGCCAAGTATACCCTTCAGCACTATCAGTTTGTTGCCACATTAAATCAGTGGCGGTATCAGTAATTGTGCCATTACTATTATCAACAAAATGATTTTTTCCGTAGTCAGTGTTACCTCTAACAAACCTGAAATACATTTTATTCGACTCATGAGTACGAGGATTATATTTGGGATAACCTTTAATACGACCATCGACAAAATTAACACCAAAAACAGTATCGTCATTTTTCATTGTTTTTGCGACATACTCAGTACTCGACCATGTTTGAGCATCAATTTCTCGCTCTCCCGTTCGGGTATCGCCAATAGGTTGGTTAAAGTAGTTTGTATCGATAAAAGGATAAAGCGCTTTGTCTCCTTTCACACGGCCTGAAAATTGAATTAAAGAATAAAGCTCTTTAATCGTAGGTATGCGCCAGTCGCTATAACCTCCTAACTTTACTTGATTGACTTTTTTCAATGCCTCATCAAAAGATAGCTTTTGTCCCATATCTTTTTGCCACACTAAGCCAGTGACGTTATCAGTAATTGTGCCATCTTTATTATCAGTATATGACGGTGGATTTATGATATAGCTCGCATCTTGTCCAAAGAAGTTATCACCATTTTTGGGTAAAACAATAATGTCATTGTTGTTATAAGTAACTCTTTGCCCTGTATCAACAATGGCATAACTATTTGATATTTGAGGTAAAGCTAGAGTTGAAGAATAAAGGCTAGGAGTGACAACTTTATTTAGCACCATTAAGTCTTCAGAAAAAATCACTTTACCGCGATAATTTTTTTGAATTTCTTTCAAGCTAGCAACAGTATCAACGGTAGTGGAATTGAAATGTGTATAAACCAAGTTTTTAACGTTTGCTTGTTTAGCCATACTGCTTGAGTCTGCTAAATTGAGGTGTGCTTTTCCTTGCCTTTTTCTGTCACTATTGCCTTTGTTTTTAGCTGACTTATTACCTGCTTTACCTTTACTACGCCCGTCTTTCATCACCATGCCACCAGAATCAATGATCATAAAATCAGCATTTTTAGCGAGTGTAGGTAGGTCGTCTGAATAAGTTAAATCACCAGTGATAACGATAGACTGACCTTTGTAGTCGAAGCGGTAAGCAATAGTATGAATAGCATGCGGAACTTGCAGGGTAGTAACAATAATGTCGGCAATTTTGAATGACTCACCACCTTGTAAATCTCTTACTTTAAAAGCTTCTTTACGCTCAGCCAGTGTACGTTGAGTTTTCCCTAAGCGATATGAAATATCTTCGTCATATAAAGCTAAGTTTGATTGAGTAAGTTTAACGGTATTAGGAGGGCCGATAATGCTAAAGGTACCTTTCCCTAATAATGAACGGATAAACATAGGTACAAATTCTTCATTATGATCAAGATGGTGGTGAGTAAAAAGTAAAGCCGATAAATTTCGAGAGTCGAAACCTAGCTTACTCAAATTAGCCTGTGTACCGTTGCCCATATCAACTAATATATGGGTATTTCCAGCAGAAATTAAGGTACTGGCACTGGCACGATTTTCATTATAAATCGGCGAGCCTGAGCCTATAATGGTTGCCGTGAGTTGATCTGCAGCGTTAGCCACAGTCAGTAGGTCGAAGCTCAATAGTATTAACGCAACGATAATTTTTTTCATAGTAAACACCCAACCTTGATTGAAAAAGTAATGACTCTATATCGAAGCACTATACAAACCAATCGATGTCTTTTCAGGTAATTTACACAACTTTACTCGATAAATAAGAAATACTAATGAATATTTAATATCGCAGTAGTTTTTGATTTTTTGAAAATTTAAGTAGATAATTTAGTGCTTTCTATGAGACTTTATTGCTCTCCCCTTACCTTTTGAATGAAAGATAAAATGGCAAACAACACTCGAGAACATAAAAAAGAGCAGACTAAAGTTGCCTTAATTGTTGGCGCTAGCGGTTTAATTGGCCAGCAGTTATTAGTAAAGCTTTTAGCTAGTGCAACTTATAGTAAAGTTATTGCTTTAGTCCGTAGTCCTCTTACAATAGAGAACCCTAAACTTGAGCAATGGCAGGTTAGTTTTGAGCAATTGGAAACTGAATTAGCATCTCGACAATATGTTGATAATTCGATGAAAAATAAAGCGGGTAATAATAATTTCCCCACAAAAATAGATGACATATTTTGTACATTGGGCAGTACAATAAAAAAAGCCGGTTCTAAAGCCGCTTTTACAGAAATTGACTATCACTACCCATTAATTATTGCTAAATATTTTTATAATCTCGATGCATCGTTGTTTGCCATTGTAACGGCTATGTCAGCAAATGAATCCTCTCTGCTCTTTTATAATCAAACAAAGGGAAAAGTAGAGTCGAGCTTAAGTGTTATCGGTTATCAGCACCTTGGAATATTCCGTCCATCAATGTTATCTGGCGAACGTGCAGAGTATCGGTTGGGTGAACATATTGGCACAATAGTAATGAATACGTTCGCTTTTATGATCCCTAAAAAATATCGTGTCATTCAGGCAAAAAAAGTCGCTTGTGCCATGCTAGCCTACGCCGAAAACCCTGAAATAGGTATTCGGATTATTCAGTCAGATCAGCTGCAAAATTACTAAGTGTTTTACCCGCCATTCTATAACCAACCCATTCATCTTGTGCTACAGCACCTAACGAATGATAAAATTCTCTTGATGGAGTGTTCCAGTCTAAACAACTCCACTCAAATCGTGCGCAGTCTTTTTTCATCGCTATAGCGGCCATTGCCTTTAAAAGCTTCACGCCTGCGCCTTTGCCACGATACTCAGGCATTACGTATAAGTCTTCTAAATACAAACCTGATTTTGCTAGCCAAGTGGAATAATTGAAAAAATAAATAGCTGAGCCGATAGCAACACCATCCAACTCACAAATTAACGCAAAAACATGACTATTATCGGCAAAAATAGTACTTTTAATACTTTCTTCTGTCGCTAAAACTTCATGCTCAGCTTTCTCATAAATAGCGAGGTCTTTAATAAATGTAAATAGTATCCCTGCGTCTGCAGCTGTCGCTTTTCTTACGATTAAATTACTCATGCTTTCTCCTGATCATTTTATTTATAAAGTCGTCTATCACTGATAAACAAATTAGCGAAAGTAGCTTATTGAAAACAGCTCATTGACTCTTTAGCGCTTGTTGAGCTCGGTGAATGATAGCAATTGAAAACTGCTTAAATACCCCTTTCAACAATACCCAATGATGCCAATAAAGTGTTCTAACAATAGGGTTTTCTGGTATTAAATTGATGAGCTCTCCAGAAGTAAGCTCAGTCTGTATTTGTAATTTAGGGATCAAGCAATAAGCTAGTCCCTGTTTAGCGAAGTTCACAAAAGCTTCAGATGAACGTACGGTATGACATGGATAAGAACCACCTTTTAGACCAAATATTTGCTCAATATATTTAACATGCATATCATCTTTTTGATCATAAGCCACTGCAGGTGCTCGTGCCAACGTTTGCTCATTAATACCTTTAGAAAAATAGCGTTCAACAAAAGCCGGTGCTGCAACTAAGAGGTATTGCATATCACCTAGTTTTTCTAGTGTACAGCCCGGTAAAGCATGTTTATAACTACTTATAGCACCAAATACCTCACCGTCCTTGAGATAATTAATCGTTCTATTTTCATCAGCTAATCGGAAATTTACCGAGACATTATATTCATGACTAACATCACCAATAGCAGCGATTAACCAAGTAGCTAAACTGTCAGCATTACTGGCAATATTAGCCGTAATGGTTTCATTTTTATTGGTCCCTGAAATATCAGGAATAATGTCTTGTTCAAGTAGCTTA
This sequence comes from Cognaticolwellia sp., assembly GCA_049642265.1. Classification (GTDB taxonomy): domain Bacteria; phylum Pseudomonadota; class Gammaproteobacteria; order Enterobacterales; family Alteromonadaceae; genus Cognaticolwellia. The sequence continues at coordinate 87,414 of JBAROR010000113.1, forward strand.
ACTTGTTGATAGTGGCCAAGTAACTTTTTGCCAACGCTAGTGGCAACGAGAGGTTGTTTTCGTATTAATACTGGCTGACCTATGATCTGCTCTAAACTTTTAATACGCTGAGAGACTGCAGACTGTGTGATAGCCAATACAGACGCGGCTTTGTCAAAATTCTGCTCATCAACAACCACGCTTAATGCATGTAAAAGCTTATAATCTAACAAGAGTCTTACTCTCCAAAATAGTCAATTTTTATTGCACCAACCAACATTAGCAAAACTAATCAAAGATAAAAACCATTAATTATACTTATGCTCACTTTTTCAGTAAATTAGCCGCAGTTAATCAGCACAACATGCAACTATTTAGGATAAAAATGTTTACTCCACTACTACAAGGCTTATTTATAGGCGCCAGTATGATTATTCCCATTGGAGCGCAAAACTCACATGTGCTCAATCATGGCATCAAAAGAAATCATCATTTTTTAGCCGCAACCATTTGTATGATTTGCGATGTAACGCTGATCTCATTAGGTGTTTTTGGTGGTGCAAAACTTATTGCTACGTCTCCGACTTTAGTAACAATTATTTCCTGGGGCGGCATTATCTTTTTATCAGCTTACGCCAGCTTATCATTTAGACAAGCATGGCTTAATAACTATGAAAGCAAACAACTCTTAGCTGAAAAGGCGAATAAAAAACCATGGCTGGTTATAGTATCGACCTTAGCGGTAACGTTATTAAACCCACATGTATATCTTGATACTGTAATGATATTAGGCAGTGTTGGTGGGCAATTTCAGGGTAACGAAAAAATAGCTTTCGCTGTTGGTACTATGCTGGCATCAATCATTTGGTTTTATAGTTTAGCGGGTGCCGCAGCAAAAATGTCACCTTGGCTTAATCAACCTAAAGTCAAAAGAGCCATTGATACAACTGTTGGATTTATCATGTGTGCGATAGCATTATCGTTATTTAATAGTCTTTGATGATTCAAGAGAGCCTTTTACGCCAATTTCCGCCATGATATAGCGTGCAATTTTCTTCACTGTCTAATTCTATTTGGTTTTTGGCGTCTTTAAGTTCAACACCAATATCTGCAAGACTATTTGCTATTAACGTTGCTAAACGCATACTGTTAGCGGACTTAAGATAGTTAGCTAATTTAATGTTCGTGTCAAAAACACAAACAATTTTTAAACTTTCAGGAAAATTTTGAAAATTTACTGTATGTGTTAACCACTCAAAACCTTCGGTATTTTCTAACGTTGATTGGCAAACTTCGGTTAATACTTTTATGATTTGATTATCAATTTTCTTATCTGATTTACGCATTATTTATCTTTATTACCTTTATACATGATTCTTACACATAGCCTTTACATATTGCTAGAAGAAAAGTGTTTTGAAATATTACTGTTTTTATAATTGCTACGCTTTTTACCCATGTAATTATTTTTACCTGCTTTTTTTGACGCTAATAAAAATTCATCTGCAGTTTTGATTAGCGCATCAAAATCAAATTTTTCAGCCTTATCATGTAAAGCATAACCGGCAGAAATTGTCACGGTAAGCACTGTTTCATCGTATTCTATTAACATATTGCTTATGCTACTAATGATTCGTTTAGCAAATTCGCGCATTTGTACCTGATTTACGGATTCACAAATTAAGACAAACTCATCCCCTCCCCAACGTAGCAATAGATCATGTTCTCTAATTTGCGAGCTAACAGAATTTACAATCGCTTTTAAGGCTTTATCACCGCCGGCATGGCCAAAGGTGTCATTTATAAATTTAAAATCATCACAGTCAATTATTAGCACACCTAATGACAATTCGTCATCGGTCTCTCGTTCAAACCGGGACTGTACCGCAGGTAAATAATTCTTTAAATAGTTTCGACAGAACACACCCGTTAATTCATCTTTCATCGACAATATTATTTGCGCTTTCAACATACGATGACGAATAATAAATACGATAATAAAAAAACAAAATATGAGTATCAAAGCAATAAAAATAAAAAATTGTTGCTCATTTTCATTCTTTTGAGACATAACTTTATTTGTTAATAAAGCATTATCTAATTCTGCCAGTCTTTGTTGACGTTGAATATTTGTAATACGTTTATCCATAGTGGTAATTAAACCTACCGTATTTTTATCACTATCGGACTGTTCAAATTCAATATACGCACGCAAATATTTCAATGAGTTTTTATCATCACCGAACTGCTGATATATTTTACTCAGCAAGTAATGAATCGCGGCTCGGGTGTTGGTATGACCCATTTGATTATTATAATCTAAGGTGATCATACCGTAATCAAGTGCTAACAAAGGCTTGTCAGTTGCCAAATAAAGTTCGGATAAGCTTTTACTGACTATTTGCAATAAACGTACATCATGGTTAGATGTTGCTTTTTCCTCCGCTAACTTAAGCCATTTCTCTGCGCTTTCAAAGTCCCCTATCTGTTGATAAACAGCACCTTTCAAACGCGGTAAGTAACCATCATCAATGTTTAATCCAGATTGACTTCTTTCAGCTTCGCGGGCTAAATACAAGGTTTCCTGTGGATTAGCATTTTCTAAATTAATGCGAGTGTTAATCATGTAAAGAATGGCTAAAAATTCATTATCATAATCTTTATTTAAACGCGCGAGCTCTAGTGATCTATTCAAAGGCTCAACCGCTAGTTCATAAAGCGCTAATTCAATATAACTCAAGGCTAAGCGATTCAGTGCAGCTAGTTGGCCACTAACATCCCCCGTTTTATAGGCAAGTTCCGTCATTTTTTGCACATAAAATATGGCATCGGAGTATTCACTGCGAATAAAAAATATCCAACTAATATTCTCTAATGAATCTATGCGTAAATTGTCATCTTCGAGTAATTCTAGCGTGACAATCGACTTTTCTAGGTATTTTTTTCCGTCTGTCCAGTTACCATCTTTGGTTTTTAATTTAGCAATATGAGCATAGATAGGCGATTGCAATTTAGTGTACTCTTTACTAACGACTAAGCTAAGCATCTGTTTGACAAGCAGATGGTTTTCATCTGAATTTAAATGCTGTATTTTTTTGAATTCTTCATAGCTAGCTATTGGGGTTTGTGCGAATACTTTACTAACGAAAAGTATGCTTAAAAATAAAGGTATGGTGATTGAGAGCTTAATAAGAAATCTTCGACTATCTATAATCATTTGATAAATTCCATTTTAGTACAAGCGTGCTACCTAAGTGACTATTTACATAATAAGTTCGAAATCAATACTAACAGTTCAAAAAACAATCTGCATCTTAGTTATTTTCACTTGCCAGCTATGCTATCGTTATTTTAATACCATGACTGACACTACCTAAATAGCCAAGAAAATTTCAATACTCTAAATATCAAAAGACAAAAAGTTTAAATCGTTGAGATTTCTGCAGCTAGCGAACTCTAATGTTATTATGTTTGCTCTTGTAAACATTGCCAGCATATTTCAAATGAAGCATCATTTTTTTCATTACATTGTTTACAAACCCACTCCGCCATATTCCTTGACTGAAGTGATGACGCTATAGCAGCCTTCGCTTTGTCGTAATCATTATCGTCAATAACCCAAAGTTCAGGCCAACTATCAAAAGCTGAAACTTCTCCAACAGCCCCTTGTGCAAACTCATTTTTAATAAACGTAGAAATGCCGACTGATTCAATTATGTTTTTAGCATTATTAACTAAAAATAAACTTTCACCTGTATAAACCATTTTCATCATTGCTCTCCTTAAAACTGACCATTAAAAAAGAACAATAACGCCATGTTTATTATCCGTGACGTTAATCCTTCCAACGCTCTTTAATTTCGATTATTTGTTCAAGTAGTTGTTCAAATATTTCTACAAGTTGCGGGTCAAAATGTTTACCTTTCTCACTATGAATAAGGTCCATAGCCGCTTCAATTGTCCATGCATCTTTGTATGGTCTAACACTGGTCAATGCATCAAAGACATCAGCTAAAGCAACTATGCGTCCTTCGATAGGAATATCTTCACCTTTTAATTGTTTTGGATAACCAGAGCCATCGAATTTTTCATGATGTGTCATCGATACCAATTTCGCCAATTCAATTAAGTCTGAATCAGATTCACCTAAAATTTCAGCACCAATTTCAGGGTGCGTTTTCATGATAGCAAACTCTTCCTGAGTCAGTTTACCTGGCTTTAGCATAATGCTGTCAGGAATACCTATTTTACCAATATCATGCATTGGTGCGGCGTTAAATAAATTGTCGGCTTCTTCGTGTGAAAAACCGTAACCCAATGCAATTATTCTAGCGAAATGACTCATGCGCATAACATGCATACCGGTTTCATTATCTTTGTATTCAGAAGCACGACCTAGACGTTGAATCACCTGTAACCGTGTTCTTCTAATTTCTTCTGCGCCCACTAAAGACAAATGTGTTTTCACTCGCGCTTTAACTACAGCTGGGGAAATGGGTTTAGATATATAATCGACAGCACCCAAGTTTAAGCCTTTTGCTTCATCATCAGGGTCACTTAAAGCGGTAATAAATATAATAGGAATAGATTCAAACTTCTTTTGCTGCTTAAGGTATTCACATACTTCATACCCGGTTAAACCAGGCATCATGACATCAAGCAAGATTAAATCTGGGCGCTCTTTCTCGATCAAGCGCAACGCTTCCTCACCACTCTTAGCAAAAATCAACTTATAGGTATCATTTAAAATTTGATTCAGTACACGTAAGTTTGTTGGTTCATCATCTACAATTAAAACGCTTTGTGAAGTCTTTCGCATTTTACCCGTTTCCTTATTCTTGACTATTCAGTTGGTTTGATAAGATCTATCAAGGTTTTAATTTGCTCTTCGGCAAGGCTAAATTCAAAGTTATTGCATGAATTTACAATCGCATTGATTTCACTGGGCCTTACAGATGCCATGCTGAGTAGCTTATCTAACAAGGTCTCATCAAATTCATTTTTACTCACAGAAACTTCAAGCTGAGTTAAAGTATCAACAACATCACTCATATTTACTTCGCTAACGGTGTTCCCTTCAGTCGTCTTTGTAGTCTGTTTAGCCGTCATATTGATAACACAGTTTTGAATAACATAAAATTCATCAACAACCTTTGCAATGCTGCTATCAATTGCGTTGACATCCTTATCTTTACTTGAACGTTCTAAGACGTCAAAAACTGTCATAAAGCGATTTAAAGTCAAATTACCTGCTCCGCCTTTAAATTTATGCGCTTGTTGCTCAAGTTTTTTAAAGTCTCTTTGTTCCAGTAAAGCGCCAAGCTCAAAAATCTCGATTTCAGCCTGCTTTATAAAACGCGCAATTTGCGCATAAAGTGTCGTTTTTGAACCCCAGAGTTCAACACCTTTATCAAGATCAACAATCAATGTCGACTTGTCTACTCGCTCAGGCTCGCTAACTGGACTATTCTCTAAATCTAGTACAATTGATATTTCGTTATTAAGTTGCTGCATATCAATAGGCTTATTAGCAAAACCGTCCATACCTGCTTGTTCTGCAGAAATTCTGTCTTGAGGTAAAACACTCGCCGTCAGCGCAATAATGGGTAAACGACTTAAGCCATTTTCAGCTTCAAACACTCGACGTTGCTTAGCTGCCGTTAGACCATCCATTACAGGCATTTGGATATCCATCAACACCACATCGATGATATTATTTTCCATCTGCAATAGTGCCTGTTCACCATCGCGCGCTTCAATAACACTATGACCATGGCGTTTAAGTAATAAGGTTAACAAATCAATATTATGATCAATATCATCGACTACCAAAATATGTAATTTAGGAAGCGTATGAGACTTAAACTTAATATTACCATCGACAGAAGCCTCAACAGGTTTCAATGGTATTGAAAAAGTAAATTCTGAACCCTCACCTTCGATACTACTTGCTGAAATGCTTCCTTTCATCAATTCAACCAGTTGCTTGCTGATTGTTGTTCCCAAACCGGTACCACCAAAGCGCCTACTCATCGACTCATCAGCTTGAGCAAACGCATCAAATATCGTTGCTAGTTGAGGTTCAGTCATACCAATACCACTGTCTTTAATAACAAATGTTACCAGTTCATCTGATGTACTACTGATATCAATACTGACTTGACCCTGCTCGGTAAACTTAATGGCATTGCCAATTAAGTTTGTTAATACTTGGCGGATACGATCGGGAACACCGTTATAATATCCTTGCACATTAGCGTGTATGTTCAACGCAAGGTCTAAGCCTTTACTTTGCGCTTGTAACCATAAAGTAGACACTACAGCGTCCACTTCCTCTACAAGTGAAAAGTCACGAAATTCAAGCTGGAATTTGCCTTTATCTAATTTAGCGCTATCAAGTACGTCATTAAGTATGTGTAATAATGACTTTGCCGATTGGTTGATTGTACTAAGGTGTTTACGTTGACTATCTAAGAGGTCGTCATCTAATAAAATATCGCTAAAACCAATAACAGCATTCATCGGAGTACGTATTTCATGGCTCATATTGGCTAAGAAACTCGCGCGTGTTTCAGCTGCTTTTTCGGCTATTTCTTTTGCCGTAATAAGCTCTGACTCCATTTTTTTACGTTCACTGATATCCATGATAAAACCATCAAGATAATATTCATTATCAACTTTAACCGCTCGGCCATATCCTAATACCCATTTTATCGTACCGTGGCGATCGATAAACCTAAACTCAATTTGATAACCGTCTGGATGACGTAAATTGGTTTCATCAATAATATGTAAGTCATCAGGATGAATAAAATCACCTAAGCTTCGTTTAGGCGTTGGCAAAAGAAAATCGGCGGCAGGATAACCAATTATATTTTCAACCTCATCGTTTATAAATAAATTTGGCCATCCTGGACTGTCGATACAACGATAAGCAATACCTGGAATATTGGTTAATAATGCACGAATTTGAGCTTCATTTTTTTTGAGTTTCGCTTCCATTTTACGTCGTTCACGTAGATCAGAGATAAAAGCGACAAACAAGTGTTTTTCATTCAATTCAACATGGCCAATAGCTAAACGAACAGGAATTTGTTCACCGTTTTTAGCCACAATTTCCATCTCATGATCAGTACCAATGATTTTTGCGACACGGGTTTTTATAAATTCTTTAATATACTGCCCAAAGCTCTCTTTTAGAGATTCCGGTGCTATCATCCCAACACTGTTACCAAGTAATTCAGACTCTTCCCAGCCTAAAATTTTAGACACCGCCTTATTAACACTAATAATTGTGCCATTAGCATTAATGGTAATAATGCCATCAACAGCAGTATTCATGGTCGCAGTGAGTCGCTTTTCGTTGCGAATAGCGATAGCAGATTTATCTTTATAGCCAAAAACTAAATTGACCGCTAACACTAGGCCAATGATAAAGACTGTAATAGCCGTAATACCAAAAGCCAAATAAAGCGATATTTGACTAGTTTGTTGAGATATTTCAAGCCCTGGTGGCAAGACAAAGCGAGCAGCAGCCATCCCCGTGTAATGCATGCCAGAGATAGCAGCGCCCATAACACAACTTGAAATTAAGACTCTTGTGTTTTGACTCAGTGTTGTTTTACCAAACTGCTCAAGACCAAAGCTTATCCAAAGAGAGAGAATAGCAAGTACTACTGCGACTAGAATCGATACACAAAACATCACTAAGTCATAGCGAAGTAGTAAGGACATTTCCATGCCTGCCATTCCGACATAATGCATTGTACCTATGCCCGCACCTACCAGTACACCACCAAGAACAAACTGATAAGCTTTAAGATTATCACGAGTAATTAAATTAAGAGCGACCCAAGATGCGGCTATCGCCGGTAGTAACGAAAAGGCTGTGAAATCTAGGCGGTAAGATACATCAGTACACAGCTTAAGTGCTAACATACCAATAAAGTGCATTGACCAAACACCACCACCTAACGCGATACTGCCGATCAATAATGAAACATGCTTTCGAGCAACAGAGCGGGTTGCTGCTTGAGAGGCAACTTGAAAACCCATAAAAGAGGCAAACACTGCGATAGAAATTGACAATACCACCAGCCATGGATCATGTTCAGCTACAGCTAATAAACTCTCATTTGAATATTGAAAAATTTCAGAAATTTCTGTTTGCATAATACTTCGTCACCTAGGAGATATAGATTACATTAGGCACGGGGTTGCCAAGCCTCGATTAAATAGTTATGTCAATTCGTTTGGGTAAAAGCTAAATATTGCTCAGATGCCTTAAGAAAAGAAATAATATATTTTTTGTAAATTAACGATAAATGTTACGTACAAATTACGAGTTAAATATACAAATTTTATCGCTGATTTTTGTCAATGGTTTGTGCCACTGATGTAGTCGAGGATTAACTGTAAATTACCGCAGTTTAATATTCAGTATTTTAATATTCAGTATTATGGCAGCGTTATTAAACAAAAACAATTTATCACCGGGTAGTTAAGCTGAATAAATATGGCTTATTGGTCATTGTTATTGGCTATAAAAGTGGCACATTAATAGTCAATATTTAAGCACTGAAAGCGTCAACTATAAATTAGTAAAATTCAACAAGATAAAGTCATTCATATAAACAAATATTTTTCATCTATACACTCTCTATTAATATTGAACTTATCATTTTATTATCAACAGCTTAATTTACCTTAAACAGCGCTTTTTGTCATTAAAGTAACCTATATTAAAAAACCAATATTAAATAGCTTTGTTATTAACAATATGGATAAAAATAAGGCATAATTAAATTATTTAGCTAATAACCACAATCGATAAGGAGCGAAACCTATACGTGAACAACACTAAACTCATTCAAGATGAAAATCTTTCTATAAAAGTTAGTTATCAACTATTACCGAGTGATCATCAAAGACTCGATTTATATTTCTCTTTACCGGTTGAAATGGGGATTAGTCCTAAAACTTTAACTGAAGAGCATTATTTTCACAGTAGTATTCAAAGCCACAGTGCATATTATTCAGACCAACTGCATTTACCTTTAGTACGCAGTCGTTTTATCAGCCAAAAGAAAGGTCAGCAAAGTGATTACCGCTTAAATCTTAATTTGTTTTCTTACCAAATTCGTATTGCACTTGATACAGATATAAAACAAACCATTAAATTAAAAGACAGCGAAGAATTTTATCCGCAAGCTATCATGCTAGCGGAGCAAATTATGGCCCTTCTAAAAAAATTAAGAAGATATACTCCCCCGGATAAGAAACTGAGTCCTTTTTTTGAAAACGCTGACAATTACCTTAGTTGGCAAGTTGAGCAATCATTTTTAAAACTGCTATCTCGTGGTCCCAAAAGTAGTGATTTCACAACAGAGCGAAACTTTCTATTCGCCCTATGTCGCAGTGAAAATGAATACCGTGAAGAAAATCAATATAACTCTCAAACAACGTTAGCGGATCCCAACCGTATCACGAACAAAATGCGGCTTTTACAACGACTGGTCGAATACGGTGTGGTATTTCAAAAAGAAGTGAGAAACCTTAATACGAATTTAAAGCGTATTGTTCGCGGCACAGTTACAGCCATTATAATGACTTTTGTCATGTTGTTAGTGTTAAATGCGCGTGCAAACTTTACCGAAGTGACGATTGCACTCGTTGGCATGCTAGGTATGATTTATGGTTTAAGGGAAATATTTAAAGACGATATTACTCGGATAATTTGGCGCAGTATTCAAAAAGGTTTACCCAAATGGAAAAACATTTATACCAATAGTGTTAATAAAAGCCGTGTCGCTAGTGAAACCATTTGGCTTGAATACATTCGCGATAAAGACTTACCCAAACAAGTCGATAAACTATTTCAAACTCGGCGTCATCAAAACAAACAAGCAGCACAATTACTGCATTTTCGTAGCGATACAAGGGTAAACGCGAAAAGTTTTTTACCTGGTTACGATGAAATTCAACAGCGTATATATTTTAATTTAACCCCATTCATTCGTTTTTTAAAAAGAGGCGAAGGTCGTTTATATTCACTTGATGGTAGTAAAATAACAAAACAAACCGTTGAACGGCGTTATCAGATAAATGTGGTGTTAATGCAAACAGATAAGCAATACAACCAACATATTCAACGCTTTAAAATAACTCTAAATCGCTCAACCATTATCAATGTTGAAGCCATGAAAGTGAATGAAGACGATTAACTGTGCTTATTATTACTGTATAACAAGACGATTTCATTGAAACGATAAAATGGCTATTTAGTTGTTTTAAGGGTTTTTCGATATCGTTTTGTTATTACTTTGTACTGATGACTAGTTGTGACTTTACCTAAGAGCAAAACCTGCCTACAATAGCGCCGAAATTATTGCAGCAACGCTGTATAGCGCGTTATTACAATAAAACGACAAGCTGTTTCATGGAACGAAAACGATCCTACCCACGTAAAGGGCCAGCACTTTGGGTCACCCTCTTTAGCTTGGAGTTTATCATGATTGATATCTTATTCGACATCATTGGCATGTCAGGAACATTTCTCGTTGTTGGCGCATTTCTTATGTTACAACTGGAAAAATTAAGCCCTAAAAGTTTGGCGTATAATTTAATTAACTTATCTGGCGCGGTGCTATTGTTAATTAGCCTGTGTTACAACTTTAATTTGGCTAGTTTTATTATTGAGTTATTTTGGATTGCCGCCTCAATAATAGGCTTAGTAAAATACTATACTAAACCACAACAAATAGCCGTTACTGAATAAATACAATACCTACCAATAAGCCTAACCTTTGTCTATTAGTCGATACCTTTGGGTATAAAACAGACAAAGGTTATTGTTGATTATTACTACACTCCTTGTTGCTTTAACAGTCAATTTACATTTTCTCTATAAAATTAGTGGTTATCGCTTGCGTTAGGTTATTTTACACGTATCATGCCGCCCTATTTTTAAATTCTTACCGTCGGAAACCCCTTTTTCATGAGAAAATTGCTTACCTCTCCTAATGCCATGTCGCTTAGTGCTATTGAACAGACTATTTATCAAAATGCTTTATCATTTGTTGCTGATCTAAGCCTTAATTTAATGGCTGTAAAAGTAGAAAATCACCCTGATAATTTTCTTAACTGGTGTAGAGAGCTGTATAGAATTTGTCTACATGAAGTAAACCGTGATTTATTAGAAGCAAGCCAAGAGAAGCCCTTAAAGAAACTGCAAGAAGCACTATCTAGCGGTGTTAGTGCCTGCCAATTAAAAATGGCACGTGTTATTCCTTGGCCAGTATTTGTTAGCTTTATCCAAGAAAATGCCACATTACAAGCATTACCAGAAAGACTTAAACTGCTAGATTATCTCGCGAACATACGTGGTGAAAATTTAGCGACGATGATTGATGAAGACAGATTAGCGTATGCCGGTAAACATGGCGCACAACATGATATAAGTGTTTATGCCTTTGATGTTGAATGGTTTGCTGGTACTCGTGGTGCAAAAACTTTTCATCAATTATTAAAATCTCACCCTCAAGCATTTGATGACGCGCTTAATAATATCCCTCTAGAAGGCGATGTTACTTTGGCACATTATCAGAACTTTGTTAACGCATATAAAGCAATATTTGCTGCACATTCTAGCGAAGAAAAAGCCCCGTTAAGTCCAGCAACACGTTTGTTATCAATACGTCGTCCCGATCAATTTGTTGCCTTAAATAGTGGTAAAATAGACATGCTTTCTCAGGGCTTAGGTTTAGTAAAATTAAACAATCAAAGTTTTGATGATTATTGGCATGAAATGATCGCCAGCATTAGAAGTACACAATGGTGGCGTAGTGAAATGCCAAGTGATGAAGTTGAATTACAACTTTGGAAAAATCGCGCCATATTAATTGATTTATTTCTATTTGCTGATAATACCTTGGCAGAAAATTCAAACTATATTCGTATGCGCGACAAGCCTAAGAAAATCAAAATTGGTGTCGCCAAAGCGGTTAAACGTAGTAAAGCATCAGCCGAAGCGATTGTCGATAAAGCCTTTGAAGCTGACGACATTCCTGAGTTTATTATCAATATGCGTAGTACCATAGTTAATAGTGTTAAAGACGGTAAAACTGTTGACCAAGCGATTACCTTAATGCGTAATATTTTTGGTTAATCGATACCTAGCTTAAATTTTAGCGATGGAAATCGCCGTGAACTAAGCCCAATTTTATTGGGCTTTTTTATGTCCATTAAACTGAGCAATCTTATCAAATACATTATTACTAATAGAGCAGATAATAAGTGGGGTTAACTGCGTTCAAATAAAGTCCATTTCACGCCAAGTCCAAGCGCATAATTAACCTCTTCTTTAAGCAAAGGGCTATCCTCATTACTTGCTCCACTATAAAAACCTAATTTGGTACTGACAAATATAGAAATATCGTGACGAATTTCAAAGCGATTAACGAGTGTTATTTCTGTGCCTAAATACCCACCTTTAGCTTGATAAGCAGGTCGTTCAGCGGTACTAAACTCGTCATTGACCTGATAAAAATATTGGTGTGTTTTTTTAGTTGCAAATATCGGTGATAAGGTAAATTTAAAAGAGTCATTTTCGTTAAACAACTGCTTCCCTTGAAATGACACTTCTGGTTGAAATATATAACCTCTATCATCAATACTGGAGAAATCAGAAGAAAACACCTTACGAAATTGCAGATTGAGCCACGTTTCACTGGCGGTACTATTGCCTAGCATAAAGCTAACTTCAGGACCCACTTCAAATATAAAGTCTAAATCAGGCATACCTTCGCGAGCAGCTGAATCATCAGAGCTAGCATTGAAGGCTGCTCCTAGCGACAGATCAACTTTAAAACGAGGTTTTTCAACAGCTACGGCTTTGATAACACCATTTTCACCAATGCGTAATCGCTCACCACGATATATAACAAAAGGTACAGGTAATACATTGCCATGACTTTTATCTGCGCCAGGGTACAACGGACCATAAAAGGTCGCTAATAAAGCCCCTGCTTCCCATGTTGGTTTCTTGGCTGGCTGAGCGATTTCTTGTGCTACGCTAGCTTTTGCGTAAACAGGTAACGTTAAGGTAAATAAGACAATCATTCCTAAGTTTTTTAGGAAGATAATTTTACTGTTTTTTTGCATTCATCACGACTCATACTGTTAAACTTGTTAGCACAATAAATAATGACAGCTTAATTTGAAAGCTAAATATTTAATTTAAACTCTTATTAGGTTTGACTATGATCAAAAAATAACTTATTCAATAGAGCATACTTACAATAATATTTAACTCACTTAGCCTTATATTACTCGACGAAAACTCTGATGCTGTAGCATTATTTAACGCTATGCGTCATGACATATACATATGAGAGACAAATTATGCCATTTAAAAGAAAAGCTAAGTCTGCCATTGACTGGTCTCAATATATAAAATCAGGGAATCGAATTTTTATTGGCTCTAATGCTGCTGTGCCTAATGCCCTCATTGATGACCTTATTGAAAATAGCGCAGGTTTACACGATATTGAAGCTGTACATATTCTCACCCTATCAGACAACGTTTGGGCCGATAGAAAGCATCAAGATTTATTTAAAGTAAACGCCTTTTTTATTGGCGGAGATAAAATTCGTCAAGCGATTAATGAAGGACGTGCCGATTACACACCATCATTTTTATCTGAAATTCCGAAATTATTTAATGAAAATATTCTGCCTTTAGACGTTGCCTTGATCATGGTGAGTCCACCCGATGAATACGGTTATTGTTCGTTAGGAGTCAGTGTTGATATTGTGTCTGCAGCAATAAAAAAAGCAAAGTATGTTATCGCACAAATTAACCCTAAAATGCCACGCACCAATGGCCATAGTTTTGTGCACATGAACCAAATTCATGCTCATATGACTGTGCAGCAGTATTTACCCGAAATGCCAGAGCCTGAAATTGATAGAGCCACCGAGCAAATTGGTCAATATGTAGCAATGTTAGTAGAAGATGGCGCGACCATTCAAATTGGTATGGGGAAAATTCCATCTGCGGTATTACGCTATTTAGCCAATCACAAAGATTTGGGCGTACACAGTGAAATGCTCTCCGATGGTATTATCGACTTAATGCTTTCGGGTGTGATCAATAATCGCAAAAAAACCTTTCATAAAGGTAAAACCGTGGTGAGTTTTTGCGTCGGTACTCGTCGTTTATACAAATTTGTTGACGGTAATCCCCATGTTGAATTTTATCCAAGTGAACATGTAAACTCCCCCGTCAACATCGCCCGCAATGAAAAAATGGTTTCTATCAATAGCGCAATTGAAATCGACCTAACAGGTCAAGTCGTATCTGACTCTATTGGCTATCATTTTTATAGTGGTATTGGCGGCCAAGTAGATTTTATCCGAGGCTCATCACTGAGCAAAGGTGGCAAGCCAATTATAGCTCTACCATCAACCACCAAAGATGGAAAAATATCACGCATCGTGGCACATATTACCGAAGGTGGTGGTGTTGTTACCTCACGTGGCCATGTCTCTTATGTGGTAACAGAATACGGCATAGCCTCACTACAAGGTAAAAGCATTCGAGAACGTTCTCTTGAATTAATTCGCATTGCTCACCCTAAATTTCGAGATCAATTACTTAAAGATGTTCGTAAACATTATTGGGTGCCTGAATATCAAGAGAATACTCCTACCTCGGTGCCTGAATTAGGCCGAGTTGAAATGAAACGTTTCACTTTTGCAGACCTAGAATATTTTCTTCGACCATTAGCACCAGCGGATGAACGAAAACTACAAGAGTTCTTTTATTCGCACAATAAAGAAACGCTGATGATGCGCTACAACCATCATGCGACGCAAATGACCCGAGAAAAGTCGTGTAATTTAGTCAGTGTAAATCAACATGTCGATTTAGCCTTGTGCTTAACTGAGCGGGATCATTTAGGTGAATCCATCCAAGCTGTTGCCCGCTACTATTATCTTGAAGCAAGTAATAGTGCCGAAGTTGCTTTTGTGATCAAAGAAAGTAAACGTGGTAAAGGCATGGCAAAAGCACTGTTGTCTGAATTAATTGCCATTGCAAGAATTCGTGGTTTAGACCAACTGATTGCTTGCGTCAGACGAGACAATGCACCTATGTTAAAAGTATTTGAGAATGCAGGCTTTTTAAGAAAACCGTCTGAAGATTACGACGAAGTTAGTTTGGCATACACTCTGTAAATATTATAATTATTAAATGCAACGCAGGTTACGTGTAAGCCATGACTTACCTGCTATAAATAAAGGAAATAACTATGACCGTTGGCGTAATTAGTCATCATCAGTGCTTAACCCACGATATGGGTGAACATCATCCTGAAGCGCCTGAGCGTATGGCCGCTATTCAAGATCAGCTTATTCGTAGTGGTTTAGACTATGTGCTTCGACAGTTTAATGCGAAACCTATTGATAAAGATTTGCTCTATCTAGCCCATGATCGAGACTACGTTGAATCCATATTTAGTAATGCGCCGAGCGAAGGCACCTATTGTGTTGATGACGATACAATTATGAACCCTAATACGCTTAATGCAGCCTTGTTATCAGCCGGTGCAGCAAAAGACGCAGTAGATCTTGTGATGTCGCAAGAAATTTCATCTGCTTTTTGTGCTACTCGCCCTCCTGGCCATCATGCTGAACATAATAAAGGTATGGGGTTTTGTTTTTTTAATAATGTTGCTATTGCCGCGGCCTACGCTAAAGAAAAGTATAAATTAAAGCGTGTTGCTATTGTTGATTTTGACGTACATCACGGCAATGGTACTGAAGATATTATCAAAAACAAAAAAGGCTATTTGTTTTGTTCCACTTATCAATACCCTTTTTATCCTTTTGAAATTAAAGAAAGTAAAAAACCGCCAATTATTAACACACCATTAGATGCTACAACTAAAAGTGCCGATTTTCGCCAAGCGATTATAGACACTTGGCTGCCCGCATTAAATAAATTTAAACCTCAGATGATATTTATCTCTGCAGGCTTCGATGCACACGTTGAAGACGATATGTCACAGGTAAGTTTGGTCGATGAAGATTATCGCTGGGTAACAGATCAAATTAAAGATATTGCTGATAAATATGCGCAAGGGCGTATTGTTTCAGTACTTGAGGGCGGCTATTCATTAGGTGCTTTAGGACGAAGTGCTGTAGCGCACATTAATGGTTTAATCGGTTATTAATACCATTAACCAGCCAAGATAATAAGTAGCTGGTAACGTGTCGTACACGCTAAATACTAAAAAGCCCCGCTGTGTTTATCATAGCGAGGCTTTTTTAAATCATTAGCGCTAGAAAAGATTACTCTTTTTCTTCAAAAGTACGAACAGCTGGCTTCACTAATATTTCAAGATAAAAAGACGTTACGCCTTCTTCAACAAGTGTATCTACTTGTTGGCTAATAGTTGAAACATGGATAACATCTGCTGTTTGTGCTGATTTACCAATTTTACAATCAAAATCCCAATAATCAGCGTCTTCAGGTAAATTTTTATTACGCTCACGTTTTAAATATTTCTTAACTTCGTGTTTCACTGACTCAACCATTCTATCGATTTTAATTTTAGGGTGAGTTAACTCGAATGTTTTTTTCATGGAATTCCTTGGAGGGTATAAAAGTACGCTTTATATTAAGATTTCTTCACATAAAGCCAATAAACGTATTTTACGTAAACATTATCAAAATATCCATTATTTGATCTCATTGTTAGAAAAATAAGCGCTTCAGCTACAATTTTTTACGCCGTCGCATCCGCTCAGCTTGATTTATAAACGCTAATATCAAAAGTAGAGTTCATAATTAATGTTCAATAACGCATAAAAAAGGCCGTTAAACGGCCTTTTCTTTACAGTAATTGTCTAATAATTAATATTAAGGACTTTCAAAGGCGTTCGATTGCTCAACTTCATACTTTTGCTTTTGCTTCGCTAACAATACACCTTTGCGATGCGCAAGCGCAGCTTCAAGTTTGCTCGCCGCACTGGCAATGGCAGCATATAATTCTTTATCAGCTGCGTGAACTGCTACGGTAGCTCCTTCATAAGTGGTAGAAACTTCTAATTTTTGCTGATGAGGCTCAACGGTAATAATGACATCTAATGTCATTAAGCTCGGAAAATGTTTAGCAACTTTGGCAAATTTGTTTTCAACTGCTTGATTGATGCCTTCGGTGATTTCAACGTGATGTCCAGAAATAATTATTTTCATATTGCTACCTTTTTTGTTGTCTTCAATTATATACTCTGGGCTACAGCAACAAAAAACAATAGCTAAAATGAACTAATTTGTAACTTATTCATTAATCCATTGAAAACATTGTTTTAAATCAAATTAAAACGTTAACTAGCCAACGGTTTTATGCTGTTTTTTTAAGCGTGAAATTACCGTGACAATACCTAAAACTAAAGCACCAGCAATAATGCCTATAATACCATCAAGTAATATCGGTAAAATACTGTCTGATAAACTGCCAATATACTGGCTAAACCAATTTTCAAGATGATGAAATTGTGTACTAAGCCATGAGAAACTATGCACGATAATACCGCCGCCCACGAGGAACATCGCAATAGTGCCAACAATAGTGAGTAGTTTCATTAAAAATGGTGCAAACATTAATAATCCACGACCCAAAGCTCTTTGCAGTGTATTGAAGTGACCAGATACTGATTTTCTTAGTAAATATAATCCTAAATCATCTAATTTAACAATCGCAGCGACAAGCCCGTATACACCAACAGTTATGGCTATCGCTAATAGTGAAATGACCATAACCTGGGTTTCAAATGCAGCTTCTTTAACTGAGCCAAGCGCAATAACAACTATTTCTGCAGAAAGAATAAAGTCAGTACGAATTGCGCCTTTTATTTTTTCTTTTTCAAGGGCAACAACATCTACATCTTCTTCACTGACCGCTTTAATAACCGCTTCATGCTCTTCCACTAACTCTTTTTTACTGTGAAAGAACTTATGTGAAACCTTTTCAAAGCCTTCAAAACAAAGAAATAAACCACCAAGGACTAATAAAATGGTGATCAATGGCGGTGCAAAAGCGCTAATTAATAATGCGGATGGTACTAAAATCAATTTATTGAGAAATGAGCCTTTCGCAACAGCCCAAACAACTGGGAGCTCTCTATCTGCCTTAACACCTGATACTTGTTCAGCATTGAGCGCCAAGTCATCACCGAGAACACCTGCGGTTTTTTTCGCGGCAACTTTCGATAAAATAGCCACGTCATCTAATATCGTTGCAATATCATCAATTAATGTTAATAAACTCGCTCCTGCCACTTTCACTGTCCTTTTATAAATTTAGTATTGTTATTGTTATTAAAGAATTACTTTTTCAATAATGACTTTAAGTCTGCAAACGGATTGTAAGTTGCGGTGTCTTGATTTGTATCACCCGCTTTAACTTCCGTTTGATAATTCGCATGGTCAGTATATTTTGCATGTTCGTTATCATGACAATAAATACACAATAATTCCCAGTTACTGCCGTCATTAGGATTATTGGTATGATCATGATCCATATGATGTACTGTTAACTCTCGAATATTCGAATATTCAAACGCTCGTGCGCATCGGCCACAAACCCATGGATATAATTTCAAGGCTCGATCACGATACCCTTGTTCTTGACGTTTATAATTAAGGCTAGAGCCTAGTTTATCTGAAGACATAATATGAACTTTTTCAATAACTAATGCCGTTATTGTATGAGTAAGACAACATAACTACAATACAGCAGAAATAATAATGCCCAAAAGAGAGATACGCTGTTAACTATGTTAGTCATAAATTAAGTGATAAACACTAGCTAGAACTATGCTTATCTGGTCTGCTCTCTTTACTTATAGGTAATAACTTGCGACTATCTTTACAGCTTAAATTCAACATTGATTATCCTGAATTAAGGTAATAATAACGAGGAACTGTCATGAAAACAGTCGAAGAACAATTATCAAATTACAAAAGTGTACACTTTAACAAACGCAATATTATCAGCCATTTTATTGGGATCCCTCTCATTGTTTGGGCTGTTACGGTATTGCTTAGCTTGGTTACTTTTACTATCGCGCTAGAGAATACCGCGATCACTTTCACTCCAGCAATCATTCTTCTCACCATTACAATGCTCTATTATTTTAAACTGCATTTTAAGTTAGCACTTGCTATGTTGCTATACATGGCGGCTAACCTTTACCTGGCAAGCTTAGTATCTGTTATGGAAAACGCATTATGGATAGGTATCGCAACATTCATTGTTGGCTGGGTTATTCAATTTATCGGTCATATTTATGAAAAAGCTAAGCCTGCTTTTATGGATGATATAATGGGTTTAATTATTGGCCCTTTATTTTTAATGGCTGAGGTTTACTTTGCTTTAGGCTTAGAAAAGAAGCTCGATGGTGATATTACGCCTATGGCAATAGAGAAGCGTCGCTTAATTGAAAGAAGTAAAGCTTAAGCGCGACTAAGGTGCTCAAAGGTCATTACTTCAGCTCAAATTAAGATTTTGACCTTATCTATTCTGAAGCGGGAAAATTGTTAGCTATATTGCAAACGAATTAATATAGCCAATTATTTTCCCTACAATGTCACGTGTTATACCTATGATCACTTGTGATTACTTGTAATAATGCTAAATGTGCTTTGAAAGCCACTTTGATATATATCGTCCCTCAGCAACAGATATCTTCTCAAGCCGATCACATGCCCCAAATGCAACGCCTGAACCAATAACTTTAGTTGTGGTATGCAGCGTAACGCCTCCTTTTAAAATAGAAGCTTTAATAGTGGCATTTGAACTAGGCCTTAACGCCATAAAAGTCCATCTGTGTGGCACTACATTTATATACTCTACTTCGAGCTCATATTGATCAATAGCAATGGCACTCGTGGAAGATACGTTAAGTGAATAGGTTTTAGATGAGTCTATAATTGACTTCTTTAATACTGATAACATGGCACATTCAGTTTTAAATTTACCTTCAGTTACTCCTTGAGAAAAAGTAATGTCCGTTAAATATAAAGGCTGAGAAATTTTATTACGTTCTTGTTCTTGAACTATTACTTTCTGATGTTTTTTATTACTACATGAAGCAATAAAGAAACTAATAATACAAATAATGATTAATCTATTAAACAAAATGTAACTCCCTTTTTAGTTTGAAATACCTAACCCTTGTTAGGTGCCTGATTAATCGGTGGCTAAAATATGAACTTAACAAAACCAACCAACTTCTATTCACAACGTTTGATCAGCTTTTATATTTTTTCTACTCTATTTTTAATTAGGTTTAATACCGACATGTGAAAGTCATCTAAAACATAATTTGCCCATAACGAACCATACCAATTTACTTTTGACGTCATACGATAATCAGTCGTTAACGATAAGTAAGTTATCCCGTCAATAAACTCAAGTTCATAAGAGCCACTAAGCACATCAAAGTATTTATCTCCTACCACAATATGCGTATCTAATTCGGCAATACTCATAGACTCTTGATCAACAATAACTTGATAGGCTAATTTTTTGTTAGCCGTAAGCTCAGTGATCTTTTCTTGGAAGTGAACACCACGCTCCCAACTTAATTCTCTTAAGCCACCAACTTTCAGTTTTTTGGTTATTGCGGACACAGGTTTAGGGATGCCGATAAAATGAGATAAATTCCATGATAATTCATCTGACTGAATGTTATCTATGTTCGGAATTTCTTCCCATACTTTCTCCACTGGCGCATATATTTCAATGGTATTGCTAGCGGAGTAAAATAAGGTAGGTGACTCTAAAGGTCTTTCAATCGGTGCTATTAATAAAGGTAGAATAGCAAAACATGAGGCCACACCTACATTCGTTTTTTCACAATAGTTTCTCCTGATGTACCCCCCCAAAAAACCACCAAAAGAAGAAAGAGGGAGATATAAAGGCAATAGCATAATAATACAAATTATTGTTTCCAAGCTCAGCGCAACAGAAATAATAGACCAGGCCAACACAGGTAACCATGGATGAAACGTTCTAATATTTTTATTTATTGCCTGCTCTTTTGTTAAAAAGAGCACCGTGATAATTCCTACTGAAACAGGTAAAATGATTAACATTGCAATGGAAATAAATTCTAGAAAATTAATAGAATATTTTTCACCAATAGAAAAGAGATAAGAAAAAATAATGGCATAAACAGTTCCACCTAGAAAACCCGCTATACTGCCTCGATATTTATGCACGACTACCCTTAAAAATAAAACCACATAAATTAGTGGCTAAAATGTTGAAATACGAAAACAGTTAACTGTAAAAACACCTAACAATTTAATAGTGCGCGATTGACGCATTTTTCTACTTACGTATCATACACATTTACAATTTCACTATTAAGTACAAATTTAATAAACCTTTGCTAATTAAAGTACTTATAGATAGATTCTACATATTTACTCGACAAAAATGCGCAATTTTCGCACTTTCGTAAATATAGAAGAAATACTCGTTATTATATTTATATACAACTATTCGTGTGATTGATTTCTATATGTTTTAAAGTCATTCCAATACAATTAGGTGGACGACAGATTTAGGTCGTTAAGCGAACTATCTGTTGGGTGAATTTAAGGCTAAATTAGGTCTGATATGTCGCATTAACTGACATTTCAGTTATATTTCAGTGACATTAATCAAGTAATTAATATTTAAAATCTCTTGCTACATAGGTGTAGTACAAAATGAATGTTTCAACCATTCACGGTAAGATTAAATCTTTGTTATTTTATTTGAAGCAATCGACTGTTAGATCATTATTAAGACATTAATCATATAGGGATATGTATGTGGAATTGGTTATTTAATAGAAATAAAAAAGACGCTGCTTTAGAAGATAAAATTAATGACCAAAAAATAAATTATTTAACAATAATACTGTGTAATCTTGAGCATTCTGAAAAATCTGATTGCAAAAACATTACCGCTAGAGTTAAGGAAATAAAATCTAATTTAGAACGTTCATCGATAATAGACTTAACTGAAGTGAACAGTTTATTCTCCCCTCCTTCGGTATTGAAAAGCATTGCAGTCGCTAATAACTGGGAAGACCAATATTTATATATAGAAAAGCGATATGATGAGTTCAGTGGTAAATAATTTACTTATTTATTCGTAATAATATGAAGATTAACAACAAGTACCTTCAAAATATTAAAACAGTTAGCTAACTTTATTTCGCAATATATTAGCCAGCTATATTCGAACAAATAGCATTTAAACCTATAATATCCCACCTTAAACCAGGTCGTTAGCTGCTCAGTAAATATCAATTGAATCAACAACTAAAAAGGCTTCCTAAATATTCTACGAACCAAGTGATCGGCGTATTTGGCATAATTGCATTTATTCTTTTACTGTTAGTCTGGGCGGATATTCTTGTTATTCCTGCGGATAATATTGAATGGATAGCCTTTATTGTTTTTGGTATTCCACTTTGGTTTTTATTAGCGTGGTTAGGGGGAACAGTTTTACTTTCTAAATTTATTAAAAACAGATCAAGCTTTAGCCGGATAATACTTGGGATATTATTACTAGGGTTATTATTATTAGGGGTAATGTTTGTTATATCAATGTTAGTACAAAAAACAATCATAATTGGTGGGTAACGCCTCTAAAACAAGGCGCTATATTTGAAAAAATCATCTTGAAACTTCAATAGTTTTACTTGCACTTTAACGCTATTTTGCTTTAGTGAATTTGGTGTAATCATCAACAGAAGCGCTTTCTTTACACTCGGCTTTAATCCACAAGGCCTTAGTATCAGCGTACTCTTCTAAAATAAAATACCCTTGTCGACAAAACATTTTTAATATTTTCAAGTTAGCTAATCGGTCCTGAAAATACGTGTGTAAAGCATCATCATTGACGGCGCTTCTCACTGCTGGTGGCTTAGATTTTGTCTCTCGATTTTTTTCAGCATTTCCTCTGCCACCTTTTCGCTCTCCATCGCCATTACGCTTGGTTTTATTAGGCGTTATTTCATCAATATCATTTTCATTTCTATCCATGTTTTTTAGGCGTTTTCGAGCTAATGAAAAATTAAAAACCTTTGAGCCGTCAGGTAATATCTTCGTTTCCAAAAACTCTTGATAACCTACTGAATTTTTATCAGGTCGGTCAACATTAGCAGAGCATCCCGTAAGATAATAAGCCAGCACCAGTAGTGCTATAGATTTCTGCTTTGATAAATGCATAAAGTCTTTCCAATGATAAAATAGTTTATATGCATAAATGCACGAACAAGTAGTATAACGAATCAATTGTAAAGATAAGTCAGGCTGAGTAAGTATTGGTAAATAAAAGCACCAAAGAGACTGTATCAAGTTTAATTTAAGCCTAATAACCGTTAGCTACATGAACGACCATGAGTGGCACTTTACTTGATTTGATATAGATAAAAATGAGCTATTAAATAAAGGTGAGGTTAGCAACTAGAGGTAAATATGATTAATCCGAATAATAAAAAACAATCATATTTATTACAGCTTCAACAAATAAAATAGGGCTGATAATGTTTTGATAAACGTTATCAACCCTCATAAAATTACTGTTTCCTGTTTATAATTGGAGCACTAATTAATCAGAAAATCATATTTACACACGAAACCTATTCGCTAAATCTTGCATTGATGTTGCCAGGTAAGCTTGCTCTTTAGCGGTAGTCGCTATTTGTGTGGCACCCGTTGCTGTTTCAGTAGATTTTTGTTCAATATTAACAATACTTTGTGCAACATCTTGGGTCACTACTGATTGCTCTTCAATCGCAGTGGCAATTTGTTCTGTCATTGAAAAAATATAGCTTATCGACTCTGTTATTTCTTCTAATGTATGCTCAACATTTTTTGAGTTTCCTACCGCCTCGCTAGCCTTTTCTTGACTAACTTCAATAACTTGATGAGCTGCATTGACATCTGTTTGCAAAGAACTAATAAAAGACTCTATCTCTGAAGTAGATTCTTGTGTACGTTGAGCTAAAGTTCTTACTTCATCGGCAACCACCGCAAAACCTCGACCTTGCTCACCCGCTCTTGCCGCCTCTATCGCTGCGTTGAGCGCTAATAAATTAGTTTGCTCTGCCACCGACTTGATCACATCAACTACTTTGGTGATATTTCCACTGCTTTTATGTAAATTATTAATTTGCTGCGCCAAGCTATCAATTTCTTTAGAAAGCACTTCAATTGAATGATAAGAAATTTGTACAACCTTGAGGCCCTTTTGCGCTTGACCGTCTGCTTCTTTTGCTGAATCAGCGGTAAGTTGCGTATTACTAGCCACCTCTTTAACCGTCGATGACAACTCTTCAACAGCAGCGGCTATAACGCCAATCTCTTCTTGTTGCTCCATTAAAGTACGCGCATTGTACTCACAGGTAGTTGAGGTTTCTTCTGCTGCTGCAGAAAGCGTAATACTTGAATTAGAGATTTCATTAATGGTGTTCGCAAATTGCGCTAAAGTAAGGTTTAACGCATTTGATATTTGCCCTAACTCACTATTGCCTAATAACGTTGTTCTTACCGTTAAGTCATTTTCATCTCTAACCAACCCCATCACATGAGTCAGTTCTTTTACCCGAGAAGATAAATCTTTAATTGAGATCTGTGTAACAACAACGACTAAAGCTAATAAAAATAAGGTAGCTGCAATATCAAAAATCAACGTATTAGATGTTTGTGCCTCATTATTGTGAGCTGCTAACAGTAAATGATTAGAGATTTGATTTTCAGTTTTCTTCAACTGCCCAATTCTGAGTGTTGCTTGTTGAAACCAATATACGGGATCTACATCGAATCCTGATTTTTTACTCTCAGCTATTTTACGCAGCTTTATCACTTCTTTTACGGCAGGATGAGACATTTGTTCAAGGTAATAATGGGTATCTTCGGCTGTCGCAAGTGCCAAAAAGTTCATCATGTAGGTATTTTGTTGGCTAACTAAAGCTATAAACTTAACAAACATCCCCTCTTTAAATTCATTTAACGCGAAAGTATTACTAATGACAGCTCGTTCAATACCAGCACGCTCTTTACCTTGTAAAAAATTATAATAAGCGATGGTTTGTTTGGTTATATTCGCATCTGTACTGAGATCTGCAATTAACATAGAAACCGACAGCAATTTGGTATTAAGATTGGTGTAGTAACTAATCGCTTTTGCTGTATCTATTGTTAATTGGCTAACTTGCGAACGTATTGATTCTAGCTTTGCCAGTTCTCTCGCAATATCTTGATTTAATTCAGTAATCAATTTTTGCTCAAAATGATTGTTATCTAAAAATTCATTACGTAAATTTTTCTTATCATCAGTAACAATACGTTGCTTACTTAACTCGCTAACAAACCGTTTTCCTTTAGCGCCTAAAAAGCCAGCTGTGGCTCCTCGTTCTTTTTGTAACTCGTGAACTAATTCGCTATAAGTAATAGAAAGCCGCGTCAATTGGGTGAGGTTTTTCATCTCATTATTTACGGAATAATTTTGTTGGATTGTCGCAGCACTAAGCCAAATAAAACCAATCAACGGCAATGCCAGTAATAAAAATATTTTATTTTTAAATGAGATGTCAGAAAATTTCACTATATATCCTTCATATAAGAGTTATTAAATGTCTTTTAAGGGCAAACTAGATCTGGCAGAAACTAAAATGAAGGCAGGTAAATAAATATCGAAATTAACTTACAAGTTAAGGTAAGATTTATCACATCCCTATGATTCTTATTTTTGCATATAACTACCGCTAGCTAAAAAAATCATATACATATTTCATTATAGAGTGCGATTTAATAATAGCTATTAGTCATTAGTCTATTTTTATAAACCTTGATAAAACCATAGAAACATTGATTAAAAGATGATTTTATCACTGCTTATTTTTCTCTATTTACGCCAAATGCCGGGTTCCACTTTTCCTTGAAATTCGATATCTGAGGCTTTAAATTCCATATCTGCATCTTTTACGTTTTCAAGTTTACGTTTGGTATTATAATCTTTAGTCAACGCCACGATTGTTGGCGTTAATTGTACGATAGCAATAACATTGACTAAGGTCATTAGGCCTAAAGCAACATCAGCCATGCTCCATACTTGTTTCAAGCTGGCACTTGAACCCCAAAAAACCATACCTAAATACATCACCGTATATAACGTTCGGCCCACTTTATTATCGAGTTTAAAAAAATGTAAATTACTTTCAGCATAAGCGTAGTTAGCCACAACAGAAGTGAAAGCAAATAAACTAATAGCGGCAGAAACAAAATAAACCCCGTTGGCTCCTAAATGATAGGTAATTGCACTTTGCGTTAAGCGAATACCTTCCATTTCACCGCTAATATTAATATCGGCTAGTAAAATAATGACGGCGGTACAAGTACATAGCACCATGGTATCTAAAAATACCCCTAACATTTGTACGTAGCCTTGGGTAACCGGATGATTAGGCACTGGTCTCGCACTTGCTGCTGCATGGGGCACACTACCGGCGCCGGCCTCATTAGAATATAAGCCACGCTGAATGCCATTTTTAATCGCCGCTCCTAACATACCGGCGCCGGCTTCTTGTAAGCCAAAAGCGGAGGTTAAAATATCGTATAACATCGCGGGGACTGCGCTAATATTCATTAAGGTAATCGTGACGGCAACCAGAATAAAAGCAATGCCCATAAAAGGCACAATGAGTTCAGCAAAACGAGCAATTCGTTTTAATCCGCCAAGCACAATAGCGCCAGCAAGTATGGTAATAACCGCGCCAGAATACATACTGGGAATATTAAAAGCATGATTTAAAGAGTCGGCAATGGTGTTTGCTTGCATCGCGCTAAAGCTAAAGCCGTAACCTAGAAATAGACATAATGAGAATAAAATGGCTAGCCAACGCTGATTTAAGCCTTTTTTAATGTAATAAGCGGGACCTCCTCGATATTCTTTATGGTCGTCGCTCACTTTGTAAAGCTGGCCTAAAATACTTTCGGCAAAACCTGTTGCCATACCAAGCAACGCAATAACCCACATCCAAAATATCGCCCCGCTGCCACCCAGTGATATAGCGACAGCAACGCCAGCTAAATTACCGGTACCTACTCGTGCAGATAAACCGATAAATAACGCCTGTAATGAACTAATTCCTGAACTGCCAGTGGTGTTTTCATCTTTCTTTGCACTACCTTTAAGAACGGAAAACATATGACGAAAATTGAGAATTTGTACAAATTTAAGTTTATAAGAAAACCAAAAGCCCGCGAACAACAAAACATAAATGAGTACTTGTCCTTCGCCCCACAAAACATTATTAATGCTGGCAATAATTTGTTCAAAACTCATCATGTCGATCCCCATTACAGTACAATGAAAGCAAACTCACTCATTGATAATATTCAAAATAGAATCAACTTGAAAAACAAAACAGCTTAAAGCTAGATTACTAGAAAAAATATGACCTTAGCAAGCGATAATATCGATGATTAACGGGCAAACAGCACAACTCTAGTAACAACTATTCTCTAGTATTTCACCGGCGAGATTAACTTCAATAGTTGAGTGTTTAATACCATATTTACTTGCTAGCATGGCTTTGATTTCGGCTAAATTTACTGTACTAACATGCGCTGCCAGTTGTAATTTGCATTCTAAAAAAAGTTTATGTTCATCAAGCTGCCAAACATGAATATCAAAGGCACGATCAACCGATAAGTTTAATTCGAGATCGGCTTTAAGTTCAGTAATTTCACATGCTTCAGGTACCGCTTGCATCAATATCTTAATACTTTCAAGCGCCAGTAATACACCGTGATAAAGCACATAAACGGAAATTAAAACCGTCGCAATCACATCAACAACATACCATTGATAAAAAATAATCAGCACGCCAGCAATGATCACAGCAACAGATGCCATAGCATCAGAAACATTATGAATAAAAGCGGCCCGTAAATTCATACTACTTTTTGCACCTGACATATATGTTAATACCGCAGTAGCAATATCAATAACCAAGGCAACACCCGCGATGTAAATTACTATCCAGCCATTAATTTCGGTGGGGTTAAAATATTTACTTACGGCTTCGTAGATAAGATAAAGGCCAACCATAATCAGGGTAATACTATTTATCAAGGTGCCAATAATTTCAGCCCTTTGATAACCAAAAGTCATGTTTTTATCTGCTTTTTTAGCCGAAATTTTACGAGCAAAAATAGCAATAACAATCGCGCCAGCATCACTTAAATTATGCAGGGCATCGGCAATTAATGACAAGCTCCCCGACAATATGCCACCAATAATTTGCACAACGGTTAAGATCACATTAATAAAAACCGCGAAGGTTAACTTGCCATTACCGGAATGGCTGTGACTATGAGTATGGCTGTGCTTTTTATTAAGATTAAGTTCATGATCACCTTGGTGAGAGTGATCATGATTAACCCCATGCACAGCACTTTCAGCAGACTGATGAGACGGCTCATTTTTAGAGCCGTTAGTTGTAGGATCAGACATTTCTACCTCTTAAACATCTTAAATTTGATAAAAACAGCGTGAATAAGAGCAATATTAGCTTTATTCACGCTACCCAAAACGATTTTCTAACTAACGTTTTAGTTCTGCTATTTTCGCTTTTGAAAACCAACTAAACAGCACCGGTAACACAAACAAAGTCAGTAATGTTGCCGTTACCAAACCACCAACAATAACACTCGCTAAAGGTCGTTGAATTTCAGCGCCAACGCCATTAGATATTAACATAGGAATTAGGCCCAACGCTGAGGTTATTGCGGTCATCAACACTGGTCGTAAACGCGATGTTGCCCCTTCAAATACCGCTGTTGATATTGCTAAGCCATCTTGAATACGTTGATTAATACTTTCAACCATTACCACGCCATTTAATACAGCGACACCAAACAAGGTAATAAAACCAACCGAGCTTGGCACCGATAAATATTGCCCTGAAATATATAATGAAAAAACCCCACCAATAATCGCTAGCGGTACATTTACTAAAATTAGCATGGCTTGACCTGTCGAGCCAAAAGCAAAGTATAATAATAAAGCGATTAAACCTAATGACACCGGTAGCACGATGGCTAAACGCGCTTGTGCACGCTGTTGGTTTTCAAATTGACCACCAATCGCGACTGAGTAGCCGTCAGGTAAATCAACTTTAGTGGCGATAATTGCCCTAATATCAGCGACAACACTGCCCATGTCTCGGTCTTGTACATTTGCTTGAATCACCACTCGACGTTGAACGTCATCACGACGTACTTGTGGTGGTCCAGATTCAAGTGAAATATCAGCAATATCCCCTAAACGTACCCAAGCTCCTGTTGGTGACTGCAAACGTAATTCTGCTATAGCATCCCGGCTATTACGATTTTTTTCCTGTAAACGGACATAAATATCATAACGTTCGTTACCATTAATCACTTGCCCTGCCGTTGTGCCGCCAATGCCATCTCTCACTAGTGACATAACATCACCAACAGAAAAACCAAAACGAGACAATTGTTGTCGATTAGGCTTGATCACTAATTGCGCTTCACCAATAATTTGCTCCATAGCGACATCACGCGCGCCCTCTACCGCCTTTATTGCTGCTGCTATTTCTTGCCCTTTTAGCGCTAGTACGTCTAAATCAGGACCAAATAGTTTGATCGCCAATTGTGCTTTTACGCCCGAGAGTAATTCGTCAACACGGGTGGCGATCGGTTGTGAAAAATTAAGTAACAGCCCTGGAAATTTCTCTAACTCTATTTCCATTAAACGCTGTAGTTCATAACGGTCGCTAGCACTTGTCCACTCACTTACTGGTTTCAAGCCGATGTAAATTTCGATATTATTTACTGGCTCTGGGTCACCACCGATTTCAGCTCGCCCCATTCGACTTAAGGTATAATTTACTTCAGGAAAAGCCATGAGCTTTTCTTCTAAAATAGGCGCAACTTGCAAGGCGGTCGCTAAGCTTGAAGAAGGTGCTAACGTCGCTCGAAGGTTGATCGTGCCCTCTTCTAACTCTGGCACAAACTCCGTGCCGATTTGTGGCACTAAGGCTATCGCACTCAAAAGCAATATCAATGAGATCGCAATAACAACTTTAGTATGTTGCATCGCCAGCGCTAAACTTTTGCGATACCAACGGTCAAGCGGACGTAAAATAAAACTTTCACGTTGCTTAACGCCATGTTTAAACATATAAGTTGCCATGGCTGGCACTATGATTAAGGCGACAAAAATAGCCGATATCACCGCTAAAATAATACTAATTGCCATCGGTTGAAATAGCTTAGCCTCAACACCTTCGAAACTAAATAACGGCATAAATACCACTAAAATAATTGATGCGGCAAAAAATACCGGCCGAGCGACTTCTTTACCTGCTTGCTTAAGCCTTAAAGGAATACCACCCCTGTCATGTGTTATATCATGTGGATCATTGTCGTGTTCGTTACGTGCAAGTGCTGAGTTTACATGCACATCATCAGGTCGATTAAGATGTTTAAACATGTTTTCAACCATCACAACGGAGCCATCAACTAACATACCAATGGCGACTGCTATGCCGCCCAATGACATTAAATTCGCCGACAATCCTAAATAAGCCATGATCATTAAGGTGATCGCGATAGAAATAGGAATTGAAATCAACACTAAAAAAGTCGCGCGCAAGTTCATTAAAAACAAAGCAAGCACAATTGAAATAAAGATAAAGGCCAGAATAAGTGAAGTAACAACCGTATCAACCGCTTTAACAATTAAGTCGGATTGATCATAAAAAGGTTCAAAATTCACGCCTTTCGGTAACGCTTGTTCGATTAATGGTAAACGGGCATTAATGCCATCAATAGTCGATTTTGTATTCGCGCCCATACGCTTAAGCACAATGCCAGAAACAACTTCACCTAAACTTTCAATATCGCCCTGTGCATTGCGTCGAGTCATGGTCACTGCACCTTGGCGAATTTCGCTGCCCAGCTCAACGGTGGCAACATCGGCAACGGTGATCACAGTACCATCGACAATTTTAACTGGTACTTGCTTAATGTCAGTAAGACCTGATTCGCCGCCACTAAACCAACCGGTGCCACGAACCACAAGCTGTTCTTGACCGCGGTTCATGTACCAACCGCCGACATTGCTATTGTTGTTATCTAAAGCACTGACAATATCGTCTTGTGTAAGCTCGTATGACAGTAATTTACTCGGTTCAATATTCACTTGGTATTGACGCACATTACCGCCAAACGAGAGAACATCAGTGACACCATCGACAGGCATAACCATCAACTTAACAATCCAATCGTTTAAGCTTCTTAACGCCATGGAGTCGTAACCAGAATCTTTATCGGCAATCAATAAATACTGAAATACTTGCCCTAAACCTGAAGTATTAGGACCCATTTCAGGGGTACCAACACCAACCGGTATTAACTCTTTTGCTGCTTGTAAACGCTCAAAAACCAACTGGCGGGCAAAATAAATATCCGTGCCCTCTTTAAAAACAACCGTAACGCCTGATAAGCCCGTTTTTGAAATTGAACGTACTTGCTCAACATCAGGCATAGCGTACATTACCGCTTCAATGGGGTAAGTGATTAACTGCTCTACTTCTTCTGCCGCTAAGCCTGGTGCTTCGGTATTTACCGCCACTTGTACATTGGTCACATCAGGGAAAGCATCCAAATTTAACCTTGGAATAATGAATACTGACCCGACTAATGTTGCCACTAACATCAACATCACCAATAGGCGATTATTGACAGAAAAATCTATCATTTTATTAAACATAATATTCTGCTCCTATTTTTCGCTATTGATAAATTAATGGTTATGCGGGTCAAAACCGCCTTTCGCTATTTCTGAGGCAACAAAAAAAGCCCCTTTCGTGACAATGCGGGTCTCTGGCGCTAAGCCTAATATTTCACGATACGCACCTAACGAACGACCTAATTCAATTTCAACCGCCTTAAATTCACCCGGATGATCTTCAACAAATACCGTCCAGTCGCCGTCGCTTGAGCGCATCAGTGCTGATTCAGGTACCGCCATGACTGTCGCGTCAGTTTCAAAGCTAAAATTTACATTAACAAACATGCCTGGATGCAAGCTATCATGCTCATTTTTAACCGCTAAACGCACAATGCGGGTACGGGTTTTAGGGTCAATGGTGTGTGCTTCTTGAATGACGGTAGCGACAAAAAATTGCTCTGCCATTTCAATAATCGCTTCAGTGCCCTTTGGTAAGTTTAATTGCTTGTTTGGGGAGACTCGTGCTTCGACCCAAAGCTCGCTTTCATCAGCAAGTACCATAATGGCATCACCAGCTGACACGCGTTGTCCTTGAGAAAAGTCATCACTTAATACCGCACCTCCACGTTGAGCAATTAACGTATACTCCCCAAGTTCACCCAAATCCGCGTTCGATAAATCACCTTTTACTATTTGCGCAATAGCGGCTTCAGTTAAACCAAAAGCTTTTAAGCGACTGTAAGCAGAAATATAATCCGTTTGAGAGCTCAATAAGCGACTTTCGCTAACCGTTGCTTTACCGAGTTTTTTATTACGCTGCCAGTCATTGTAAGCGACTCGATACTTGGCTTGCGCTTCAGCAACCGACTCACTGAATAAAGTGACTAATGCATCGCCCTTTTCAACATGTTGCCCAAGTGTCGCGTGACGAGAAACCACAACCGACTCTGTGCGCGGCGAAACGATATAACTTTTATAGCCATTAACTTTAATCTCACCTGGTGCGTAGACCTGTTCAGCAAAAATTTTCGGTGATAGTATGCCAACTTCAATACCTGCTATAGCCATTTTTTAAGCACTAAAACTAATGCCCTCTTCGTACACTTCCTCGCTTGTAATGTTATCTGTGTGAATGCTATCTGAGGCGATGTTACCTGTAGCAAGCTTATCTTCATTATGAAGTGACTTAGTTGCCAATTTAATAACATCGGAATTTTTTTCTTCGTGCGTATGACCTTTGTGAGATTCAGATACAACACTGGTTAACTGACGAGGTAATACTGCGGTTTCTTCTGCAAAGCTACTTATTGATAAACTGGTCAATAGTGTCGCTACACAAAGGTAACTCAGGTTAATCTTCTGCTTCTGAACCCGAGACTGATGCCAGCTAAGGCTAAACTTAAACTTACTCATGTTAATACTCTTAATTACGTACTTTAAGACTATAGTGCGAGTTATTGCGCTTATTTTACGCCTATTTAGGCAAAATCAGGCTTAAATAGGCCTAACATACGAATATGCTGAATGTGCATTTATTGCAACCACGGTCACTGATTTGACATCAATGCGATTAAATTTTCGTGCTTGTGACGGATAAAAAAACAGCTAATGTATATTTGTAAAACAAACATACATACATCCATAGGTACTTGAACAGAATGCATAGGCACTAAATCAACCGTTATCACAGTGATAATTTTAGTACCGTACAGTTTTAAGCTATTTAGCTTTATCAAGTAACACAATAAACTCGTAATTTAATAATCTGGTTAGCAGTTATGCAAAATTCAGGCGATATAACGAATAAATAAACTCACTCGAACTACAAGATTATATTCCCATTCATCGGTAAATTTTATTGCCGACAGGGAAACATAAAAGGTAAGTTTTAAACTATTGGGGGGCGGTGTGCGGGTGTTAACCAAAGTGACAATAATGCAGTTTTAGCTGTTAAAACATCATTAGTACTTTTATGTATTACATTGGCCAAAATACTACTGCCGATGTAAACACCGGTAGGCGCATGACAATGGCAACAATGATGACAGTCAAACTTTTCTTGTTGCTCACCATCAACATTGTTCTCAGCAGCAACTAATGCACCTTCTTGATGCGATTTATGTGATTCATCTAAATTAAGGTGGGACAAGTTCTGAGCGGCATTCACTTTTTGATGGCTGCTGTGTGAATCAAATGCAGCAGCAATTGTTTGACTAGCAAACAATAAGGCAAACATTAGAATTAACAAACGATTAAACACAGCGATAGCTCTTTTAAAAATGAAATAGCAGTGTAAGTTAATTATTAACTGCCATCAACTGCGAAAAATATTAATGTAACTTAAAACCCAATAAATATTTATCTTTTCTCAAGATAACGTTAACGACGAATATTAGTAAAAAAATAAAATCATAAATTACAATCAATTAAAGAACTAAAAGCATAAAACACGAAAGAGTCAGCAACGTTGAACTGTACAATTATTAACAATTCAGCTTGATTTTCATTAGTTTAATATGAAATTCATTTATCGATATATTTAAACATTGCGCAGCATTTTTATCATTAACCAAGGTTATTAAAACCGTTGATTACGCATATAACACAACATTTAAAAACATTTCTTATAATTGATTAGCTTGTAAGAAAGCGCTGTGAAGCTAAAAAAATAAAATTGAATAGCCTAGTGTTTGCTGATAACTTCTTAAATGTATTATAAAAATCACTTTCAAAAAATTACTCGGATTTAAGTTTAATCACTTAATTTCAAGCACTCAGAAGTAAAAATTTATACCCCAAAAGGATATCGCACATGGAGTATCGCGCATTGTTAAATAAACTCATTCCAATTTCATTGATCGTTCTGTTATCAGCTTGTAGTGCAACACAACCACCACCATTCCAAAAAGATAGAAGTGTAGAAGACAGAGATCAATATAGCGGTGCAGAAGGTATGATCCAGTATCAAAAAGATCAGAGTTACCTTATGAATAAAGAGTTATCAGATAAGTGTATAAGCGCTAGAATAGACCTAGGTATTGCCCAAACAGACAATAATACTAGCGAAATAAAAAAACAAAAAACACTTATAGATAATACGTGCCTGTCAACGAAGTAATTACTCGTAACTGCCCCTCATTGTGTCTATATAACAAGGAGGCAGTTGTGAAGTATTCTCTTATATTAATGTTATTTTTAATCTCACCGATTTCATCTTCTGAAGAAATTGACGAATCTTTGGTGTCTGAATATATAGAACTCACGAACCTCAAATCGAAATATACATATTCGAAAAATGAATTTTCTAACTTAAATGAGTATGTTGAAAATGGTTCTGAAATTGCTAATAATGCATTTACAGAAGCACTTTCTTGGAAAAAAGTAAGACCACTAGCTATGGAAATAATTTCTCAGCAATATACAAACGATGAATTAAAAATGTTAAATGATCTGTTAAAAACAGATGCTGGTAAATTGCTCATCCATAAGCATTTCAATTTCGAAAATCAATTGAATGAAGCAACTATCCCTTTATTTATGAATATTGTAGAGTAAATGCAATATCAAGAAAATAAATAAGGACACGTAACAGTTGGCTACCTTCCTCTTCGTTTCACATTTTAGCCAACCATTACTTAGCCTGTTATTTGGGCATTATAAGCACCTAAGATTATGAGTAACTTGAATAGTCATTTGTCCAAAATATGTTGGCCTGATAGTCAAGTTAAGAAATATGAATTTGATTTCGATAAGGATATGTTTATTCTTACTATTGAAGATTATCAAAGGGTGAGTTGGAGCATCAGATTTGATAGCGTAGACTTCAATTTTGTAAATGATCCTGTAT